>JAJDVQ010000080.1 GCA_022826045.1 Acidimicrobiia bacterium
ATCGCCGCCTCGCCGGCAGCATCGCTCGCCGGCACAGCCGGCCTGTCAAGATCAGCCGCAGACATGATCCTCCCCGGCCCACAGCCCCCAGCCGCGGACCCATCAGACCACGCCAGTTACACAAACTTTCTGACAGTCCCCGCGTGTGGCGCGGCAGCTGGGCTATGGGGAGGAGTCGGTGCGCCGCTGGGTGGCCCAAGCCGAGATCGACGCCGGGACCCGTGCTGGGACCTCGACAGCGGAGAGCGCTGAGATGCGGCGGCTGCGTCAGGAGAACCGCGAGCTGCGGCGGGCGAATGAGATCCTGCAGCGGGCGGCGGCTTTTTTCGGGTAAGGGGCTCGACCGCCGACAGCGATGATCGTGGCCTTCGTCGACGCCAATCGTGCCGAGTTCGGAGTCGAGCCCGTCTGTGCTGTGTTGCAGGCGGCTCCGTCCACGTACTGGACAGCCAAGCGCCGGCCGCCGTCGGCCAGGTCCGTGCGCGACGCCGAGCTGATGCCCGAGCTGTTGGCGCTGTGGAAGGCGAACTACTCGGTCTACGGGGCGCGCAAGCTGTGGATCGCCGCCCGACGCGCCGGGCTCGGCATCGGCCGCGACCAGACCGCCCGGCTCATGAAACGCTTGGGGATCCGAGGCGCCAAGCGCCAAAAGCGGATCCGCACCACCCGCCCGGACCCCACAGCGGCCCGGCCCGCGGATCTCGTGGAGCGCGTCTTCGCCGCCGACGCGCCCAACCGGCTGTGGGTCGCGGACCTGACCCAGGTCGCCACCTGGTCCGGAGTCGCCTACGTGTGCTTCATCACCGACGCGTTCTCCCGCCGCATCGTGGGCTGGCGGGTCGCTTCGCACATGCGCACCCAGATGGTCCACGACGCGCTCGAGATGGCCCGCTGGGCGCGCGGCGCCCGCCTCGAAGGCCTCGTAGCGCACGCCGACGCCGGCAGCCAGTCCGCCGGCATCCGCTACAGCGAACGCCTCGACGACCTCGGCGCCACCCCCTCGGTCGGCTCCGTCGGCGACAGCTACGACAACGCCCTCGCCGAGGCGGTCAACGCGCTGTTCAAGACCGAGCTCATCCGCAACCCGGGCCGAGGGCCGTGGCGCACCGTCGACGACGTCGAGCTCGCCACCCTGGGCTGGGTCCACTGGTGGAACACCCAGCGCATCCACGGCTACCTCAACGACCTCAGCCCTGACCAATTCGAGACCGCCTACGCTGCGGCCAGCACCGACCACGACACGACAGGAATCCACAACAAACAGCCTGCGCAAAACCCAGGGTGAATCACAGCTCAGATACGTAGAGCCCAAAAACCCCAGTAACTAAGCGGGTTTCAGAATCCTGCCTGTTCAGCGTGGACGATGTCTTCCGGGGTCACATGCACTTCCGGGAGCGGGCGGCGGAGGGCGCGCCGTACGCACTGGCGTGGGGCGTCGGACGTCACGTCTACGGCTCGCAGATCTACGACTACTGGCATGATCCCTACGGCCACGTTCACGAGCACATGTGCGACGGCGACCGGGCGGATGCCAGCTATGGGCCGAACACGATCGACATGACCGATCCGGGGCAGCTCGGCGACAATGGCGGAAACCAATGGGGCCCGACCGTGGAGGAATCCGGGGTTCACAATCTCAATGGCCCACAGTGCGACCCGAGGTTCGCGGACCGGCCTGACGAGATCCGAGCGTCGTTGCTGTCGCGGGACCTCAGCGAGCTCCAGCACGTCGTGGACGCGATCTGAGCGGGCAGTGAGCGCCCACGAGAACGAGTTTCCGAGGGACCGGGAAGCCAACCGGGCCCACTTGCTGGCGGCGGTCGATTCGGCCGCCGATGCGCTGACGGCCGGTCGGGACGAGTCCGAGAAGTTGCGACGACTGTCGCCGACCTCGGTGGAGGCGCTGCGATCTTCGGGACTGTTCAAGATGAAGTCGCCGCACGAGGTGGGCGGCGCCGAAGCGCATCCGGTCACCCAGATGGACTTGATCGAGGCCGTGACGATGATCGACCCAGCGGCCGCGTGGTGCATGTTCATCACCTCAGCCGTGACCGGCGGCGTGTTCGCAAGCCTCTCCGACGACTCAGTTGACGAAGTGCTCGCGGACGGCTTCCCGTTCATGGCCGGCTCGCTGCGAGCCGGCGGCCAAGCACGGCGCGTCGACGGCGGCTACCGGGTGTCGGGCCGTTGGGCTTGGGGCAGCGGCGTCGAGCACTCCGACTGGGTGGCGGTGCCGGTCTTTTCGGACGGACCGCCAGTGATCAGGGCGCTTGTGCCCACCAATGATGTCATCCTGCACGACAACTGGCACACGCTCGGCATGCGAGGCACCGGCAGCTGCGACTACGAGCTCGACGATGTCTTCGTGCCCGATCGATTTGCCATCGATGCACTCGGCGGTGGGCCGCCACGGGGTGGCGTGCTCATGCGGCTCGGGCTGCCCGCCTACGTCGTGAACGAGCACGGCAGTTTCGCGTTCGCACTCGGACGCTCGGCGTTGCAGACGATGACCGAGACGGCCATCGAGAAGAAGCGGGGCTACCTCGGCGGTGTCAGCCTCGCCGACAGGCAGGTTTTCCAGCGAGCTATCGGACAGGGCACCATCCGCATGAACGCGTGCGCGCTGGCGATGGCTGAATCGCTCGAGCGCATGTTCGACTCGGCAGCTGCGGGCCCGCCCGATCCAGCGCTGGTCACGGAGGCGCAGGCAGCGGCCGTCTGGTGCACCGACGAGGCCGTCGACCTGGTGAGCGAGCTGTTCCGCTTCACCGGCGGGAGCGCTGTGATGGACGGCAACGAGATGCAGCGCATCCTGCGCGACATCTACACCGTGCAGTCGCACCTGATGGTGTCGGCCGTCACGTACGAGCAGTACGGTCAGATAGTGCTCGGTACGACAGAGGGCGGCAAGCTCCCCTAGGGGTGCCGCCGGCTGAAGCAAAGCACGAGAGCAGAGGCCATCCGTGATCGTCCTGACAAGTGACAGCACCAGCGACATCGCCCAGCGAAGCGACGACACCGACCGCCTGTGGGTACGGGTCGATCAGCTCAAGCAGGCCACCGGCTGGCAGCTGAAGCCCGAGGGCGTGTGTCTCGGCGAGATCTGTGTGCCGCTGTTCGAGCCCGAGCGAGAAGCGTGGATCGCCGACGCCGACGACTGGGTGTGGTTCTGCTATTCGGCCTTTGCCGACAAGATCGGCCAGCAGCATGTGCGCGATGGAGATGTGTGGAGCCTCGGATCAGTGCCCGAGGTCCGCCGCATGGGGCTGGAATCGGGCCTGGCTCCCGACTTCGAGATGACCGACCGCAACGGCGACACGGTGCGACTGTCCGACCTGCGGGGTCGCAAGGTGGTGTTGTTCACTTGGGCCTCGTGGTGAGGCTGCCGGGTGAACCTGCCCGTGTGGCAGGAGCTGTACGAATCGATCGGACCGGATCGCTTCGAGCTGATCAGCGTGGCAGAGGACTCCCAGGGCGAGGCTGCGGCGGGCAAGTGGTTTGACAAGGCCAAGCCGACGTTTCGGTGCATCGTCGACCGGACGCACAGGATCAGCTCGTTGTTCGGCTGGGTCAACGTGCCGTCGGGCGCGTGGATCGACGAGGAAGGGCGCATCGTCCGCAGCAACGAGGGCGTGTTCCCCGACGAGACAACGATCAAGTTCGGGCTTGGCAAGGTCCGTCTCGGCAACGACGCATTCGCCCATGCGACTCGGGACTGGATCGAGAGAGGACCGGAGAGCGACTTCGTCTGGTCGGCTGAGGAGCTGGCAGCGCATCTCAAGCCCGTCGACGATGACGCGCTGCTGGCCGAACCCACATTCAAGCTGGCGTTGCACTTCGAATCGGCGGGTGACAGCGAGCGTGCGCTCCGGCACTTCGACGCAGCCCAGCACCTCGCGCCGGACAACTGGAACTACCACCGCCAAGGCTGGACCCACAAGGGAACCGTGTACGCCGCCCTGCAGGTACTGAAGAAATCGGCGTATCTGCGTAAGAACACCGACAAGAACTACTACGACCCGATGGAGCTGCCGGGCGAGAACCATCGCCGCTTCACCGAACCCGAGTGGTTCTGGACGCCAGCCATCAACGGCCTCAAGCGCCTCCTGCGCCGGGCGCCAAGCACAACCTGACTGCCGCTGTCACTGGCGTGTGCCAGCGCCTAGAACGTCCGATCGGTCGCGACGCCGTCCGGGTAGGCATTGGGAACGTGCTGTGTGCTATTCGAAGAGGTCGGCGTGCGTGCCGGTGCGCGCGAGTCGTAGCTCGGTGCCCTGAATTCGATAGATCAGCAGCCAGTCCGACTCCAGATGCAATTCCCGGTAGCCCTTCCAAGGGCCGCGCAGCGGGTGGTCGCGGTAGCTCGATGGCAGCGCTTGCTGGCTGACGAGCAGTCGGAGCACGTCGCGCAACTTGGCAGAATCCTTGCCGCGCGACTTGGCGGTTTTGACGTCGCGTTTGAACTGCGACGACCGGACGGGGGTCAGCATGTCGTAGGTGCTTCAGAGTTCGAGATCGCGCAGCAGATCCTCCGTGCTCTCGAAGCGCCTGCCCCGGCCTTCGTCCAATTCGGCCATGGCCTCGATGGTGGCGGCGTTGGGCACTTGGACAGCGAACGGGAGTCGCTGCTCGTCAGCGACGCGCACCATGAGCAAGCGGATGGCATCCGAAATCGACAAGCCCATAGCGTGCAGAGCTTTTGCAGCTCTTGCCTTGGTATCCGGGTCGATGCGGGCTCGTACGACGGTGTCAGTGCCCATGATGATTCCTCCGAATCGGTGCTCTGTGTAGCTTCATTGTAGCTACAAACTCTGAGGAGGACCCGATAGTCGGTCCAGAACGCCGATGCGCTGCATGTGTGCGGCCGCGCTCCCCGAATACGATGAAGGTATGACCAAGCGTCGGATTACCTTGACGATCGATGCGGACCTCCTCGATGAAGCCAGCGCAGCAGTGAGCGATGGCGATGCCTCTTCGGTGAGCGCGTGGGTGAACCAGGCGATGGCCGACAAGACCGAGCACCGGCGTCGCCTCAAGGCGCTCGGCGAGGCAATTGCAGATTACGAAGCAGAGTTCGGCAAGATCACCGACGAAGAGCTGGAAGAGCGTCGCAGGCTTGATCGCGAAGAAGCAGACCAATTCCGCAAGGAATGGCAGCGACAGAGGGCCGAGCGTGAGCTTGGTGCTTGACGCTGGGGCGCTCATCGCCTTGGAACGCGATGCGTCGGCGCTCTGGGAGCGCATGGAGGAAGCTCACCGGGTCGGCTGCCCGCCCATGACTCACGGTGGCGTTGTGGCGCAGGTGTGGCGAGGCGGCTCAGGTCGCCAGTTCCGGCTGGCGAGAGCCTTGTTCGGCACCATCGTCGTACCTCTCGATGAGAGCCTCGGACGCCGGGCCGGTGTCTTGCAAGCGCGGGCCGGCAGGTTTGACGCCATCGATGCGGCTCTCGTCGCGATGTGCAGCAGCGGCGACCAGATTGTGACCTCGGACCCTCACGACATCGCGGCGCTTGCCGACGCAGCACGACTCGACGTCGACATCCTGTTGGCGTGACGGTTGTGGCCGAGGCAAGCCTGCTGGCGCCATCAGCTCGGCTGACCGCCTGGTCTGTGTGCAAACTGACGCGTCGATCCGCCTGCTCGCTGATGGCGTCTGCGGTGCGTTGTGGGGGAGTGCGCCGCTCAGCACGCTCCTCGTCGCGGAACAGCCGCCGTTCGGCAGCGGCGATGGCGGTGCCGAGGCGTGCGCGGCGGCGGTCACGGCCTCTTCCTCGGTGCATGGGCCGCACAGCCCGTGTCGGCGTCGGGGGCGTGTGATCCGCTGGCAGCGGCGGCACCAGTGCACGTCGGGGCCGTGCCCGGCGGCGGTCATGACCCGCATGCGCTCACGACCTGCACGCCCGGTCCGGGACGTCGGCGGTCAGCTTCCGTCGACGCAGTCCATCGCTTCGACGATCGGAGTCCACCCCGGCCACGAATTCCCGTCGGCGAACGCTCTCACTTCGGCAGCGGAGATCGTGTCCTCTGTCACCCCGGCCGGCGGTATCGGCACGCCGCCCGGGCCGTCGCGGAGCGTGTTGATGATCCGCCAGAACATCGGAGCGTTCGATCCGTGGGCCTTGTGCCAGAAGAAAGCAGCTCGCGCTTTGCGGTAGGCGTCGTCGACAATGCACTTGTCCGCTCTCGGCGCCGGCGTCGGCTTCTGTGTCGTGGTGATGGCGATACTGGCTGTCGCGTCGTCGTACACGCCGTCGTCGTCGCTGTCGACCGCGGCGGTGAGCGTGTCCGGCGTCAGCCACGGCGAGTCGGAGTGATACCGGGTCGACGCGGGACGCAGCGTCACGGTGTGCCCGCTCGCCCAGTTGCGGCGCTCTATCAGCATCAGGTAGCTGTCGCGGGCTGCGTTGTTGCCGGAGACGACAGGGCCGACTTCTTCGCCGTGATGCTTCCGATACCAGCACGGCCTCATGCGGTGCTCGCCGAAGCTGACCGTGCACACAACGCTGGGGTCCCGGTTCCAGCGGGTCGGCTCGTTGCCGCGCCAGAACCGGTACAGGCCCCCGGCTGTGCCGAGCTTCACGTACACATCACTGCCCGGGTCGGCCGTCAGAGCGACCGTCACAGTGCGCGCGTCGCCGTGGGCGCGCAACGGCGTCTCCAGTCCCGTCACCGACACCGACGGGGGGGGGGGGGGGGCTTGAGC
Source organism: Acidimicrobiia bacterium (assembly GCA_022826045.1). Taxonomy (GTDB): domain Bacteria; phylum Actinomycetota; class Acidimicrobiia; order Acidimicrobiales; family Poriferisodalaceae; genus Poriferisodalis. The sequence continues at coordinate 6,704 of JAJDVQ010000080.1, forward strand.
GGACGCAGGCTGAGCGGGCACAGCGAACGTCGCCGCCGTCAGGCAAGCCGCTGCCAGGACAGACAAGAACACACGGAATCTCATAGCCCCCAGTATGCCGCACGTCCCTGCAGCCGGTCAGCCATCCCCGAGCTGTCGCGGTCGACACGCAGAGACGCCCGCCGCTGTCAGCGCCGCCGTTTCTGTTGCCGCTGCGAGAACCCCTGCCGGGCGGCCCAGCGCGAGACGCTCGGCGTCACGTTCGCCCAAGCCGGTCACCATGACGAATCCGGCGCCTGCCTCCTTCGCCGCCGCTGCCGAGCACAAGCCACGCACGCCAGGGCCCAAGATGGCCACCACATCGCCGGGCTGGGTATCGGGGATCTCCACCGCCCAGCGGATCCCGGCGCCCAACGGGTTGAACAGCGTGGCCGTGACCGGATCCAGCTCCTCGGGCACCGCCATCAGCATCGAGTCGGGCCGGAGGTACAGGTGCGAGGCGTACCCGCCGCCGAGACCCGGCGGCGTGTCGGCGTCAGTGAAGCCGACCATCGTGGCCAGCCCGTTGCGTTCACACCGCCGGTAGAGCCCAGACCGGCACTGCTCGCAGTCCCGGCACGACAGGAACACCTCGACCGCCACCCGTTGCCCGGCATTCACGCCCCACCGCTCTGCGGCAGCGTCGCCCAGCTCCTCCACCACGCCGATCACCTCGTGCCCGGGGATGAACGCATGCCGGTTGGCGATGTGCCCCGTGTACTGCTCGTGATCGGTGCCGCACAGCCCGCACGCCTCGATCCGCAGCAGCCCGTCGTCTGCGCCGACGTCAGGCAGCTCGAAGCTGCGCTGCTCGAACGATCGCGGTTCGGTGAGCACGAGCCCAGTTGCAGAGGTCATGCCAGCGGCTCCAAGGGTGGTGCGGCGGGCCACGCGGCGTGCCGCCGGCCCGCCATCACGCTATTGCACGAGTTCGTGAGTGTTGTCGCTGGTGCAGTCGTTGCCTGAGCGCAGAGTGCAAAGTTGCCGACCGTCGTTCACGATGGTTACGTATGCAGTGCCGCATCGGGCATCAGCCTTCCCTATCGGAATCGCGGCTTCCGGTCAGCAGATCACAATGCGCAGCTTGGACTTCTGGCGCGTCGAGCGGTGGGAGTTGCCCGATGGCTCGGTTGAGCGCAGGATCCGGGAGAACTGGGTGCTCATCGACCTGCTGCACGTCTACGACCAGATCGGTGTCGATGTGCTTGCTCGCATGTCTGAGCTCGCTGCCAAGTAGAGGTGCTCGCTCGTATGTCCGAGCTCGCTGCCGCCTGACCGTGCACTGCTCGCCGCCTCGAAGATCGTGGGCAGCATCTGGGCGGCGGCAGCGCGCCGGGCGCGTGTGCGCTGGCGCGCCCGTAATACGATGAAGGTATGACCAAGCGTCGGGTTACCTTGACGATCGATGCAGATCTTCTTGATGAAGCCCGTGCTGCGGTGAGCGACGGCGACGCCTCGTCAGTGAGCGCCTGGGTGAATCAGGCCATGGCCGACAAGACCGAGCACCGGCGTCGCCTCAAGGCGCTCGGAGAGGCGATCGCAGACTACGAGGCCGAGTTCGGCAAGATCACCCCGGAGGAAGTGGCGGAGCAACGTCGGCTCGACGAGATCGCCGCCGAGCAGGTCCGCGCCGACGGGGTGCGTCGAAGGTCACAGCGTGAGCTTGGTGCTTGACGCAGGCGCGTTCATCGCGTTGGAGCGTAACGATCGGGCCCTCTGGCGAAGGGTGGACGATGCACACCTCCGGGGCAGCCCGCCGCTGACCCACGGGGGCATTGTGGCGCAGGTGTGGCGAGGCGGATCGGGACGGCAGGTCCGGTTGGCGAGGGCAATGCTCGGCACCCTTGTCGTTCCGCTCGACAATGACCTCGGTCGCAGGGCCGGTGTCCTGTTGGCGAGGGCCGGCCTGACTGACGCCATCGACGCGGCACTCGTCGCACTGTGCCGCCCCGGTGATCAGATTGTGACCTCCGACCCGGCCGACATCGATTCGCTCGCCGATGCAGCTCGGCTCCGCGTGAAGGTGATCCCTGTTTGACCTGTCGGAGTGCAAACGAGCCCGGTTGCAGAGGTCATATGTGCGGTGCAGTCACGAGTCGAGCTACAGCATTGCAGAGCTCACGAACTGCGTGAACGTGACGCAGGCGAGTCCTTGGGATTGGCCCATCCCACCGTCATGCCGGCCGAGAGGCCGCCGTCGACCGGCAGGTCCACACCGTTGACCCAGCCGGAGTCGCCTACCAGCAGCCAGGTCACCACCTCGGCCTGGTCTTCGGGCGTGGCGACCCTGCCGACCTGTTCGTTCAGCCACGCCATCTGCTCGACTCCCGCGTCCTGTTCGAAGTACGGGAACAGGGGAGTGTTCACCGGGCCGGGACTGACCGAGTTGACCCGGATGCCACGGTCGAGCACCTGGCCCGTGAGCAGAATCCGCTTGGCCATGTTGCCGTCTCCGTTCGTTGTCGCACATGCGAGCACCCGGCTCGGCCGAGTGGCGTGAGATTAGGCCCACGAAGCCCGTCGAATCCCGGCCCCACAACGGTGATGTCGGCTCACTGTTCGAAGCCGAGGCGCTCCTGCTCGGCGCGGATGAAGCTGATCACCTTCTCGATTTCAAGATCGGTGATGCCCTCCACGGGTGGCATGTCGCCGAACCACCAGTGGTGTTCCCGAGTGCCGTCACGGATGGCCACGCGATACGCGAAGTCACCGTGATGGTTGGGCTCGTAGATGATCGAGAGCTGAGAGGGACCCTTGTCGGTGCCGCGCAGGTCTGCGCCGTGGCATTCAGCGCAGTACTGCTGGTACACCGCAGCGCCGTCGGGAACAACCAGAGCAGCAGCCGTCGTCGGAGGCGCAGGTGCGTCCGATGTGACCGTGGGTGCCGGTGGGGCAGATGATGCGTCGCCCGCATCGTCGGCATCGGCAGCGCAAGCGAACGTCATTGCAGCAGCAGCGAGCGCTACGGCCATGCGCAGCCGGTTCTTCGTCATGCGGGACCGAGCATGCCAAGGTAGGCGTCAAAGGCCTCGTCGTTGAAGCAGACGAATCGGACCAATTCGACGGTGGTCGGTGTGCTGCGGACAGTTTCGACGGCGATCTGAGCGGCAGGCGCAATGGGGTAGCCGTACACGCCGGTCGAGATTGCCGGGAAGGCGACCGAGCGGGCGCCGACCTCGCCGGCCCGGGCCAGCGATTCGCGGTAGCACGCCGCCAGCAGCGCAGGTTCTTGCCGGTCACCGCCGTGCCAGATCGGACCGACCGTGTGTATGACCCAGCGGGCAGCCAGCCTGAAGCCGGGCGTGACCTTGGCCTGACCGGTCGGGCAGCCGCCGAGCGTCCGGCAGTGCGCGACCAGCTCGGGCCCGGCGGCGCGGTGGATCGCACCGTCGACGCCGCCCCCTCCCAGCAGCGTCTCATTGGCAGCGTTCACGATCGCGTCGACCTGCTCAGTCGTGATGTCGCCGACCGTCAGCTCCAGCCGCGGCGACGGCCGATCGCTGCTCATTCGAGCGCCTCAGCCACGGCCAGTTCCGCGATGCGGTCGGCGTCGTAGCCGAGCAGATCCTCCAGGATCTCCATGGCGTGCTCGCCGTAGGTGGGACCCGCCCAGGAAAAGCCGTTGTGCGCAGCAGACAGCGTGTACGGGATCGCGTCGACGACAGTCCGGCGTGCGTAGCCGTGCGGCGCCCACTGGAAGTGGCCGCGATGGGCGAGCTGCGGGTCGTTGAGGCAGGCGCCGGAGTTCTGCACGTGGTGCGCGGCGATGCCATGCGCTTGCAGGCGGTGCGTGAGGCCGGGCCCGTTCTGGCGGGACGTGAAAGCGGTCACGATCTCGTCCAGCTCTGCTTGACGCTCTCGCCGGGCAGCGTTGTCCAGTTCGGCGAGATCTTCCCGACGCATCTCTATGGCCAGCGAACGCCATGATTCGTCGCCATCGGCGGCGATGGCGATCCACTCGTCGTCGCCCATAGTCGGGTACACGCCGTGGGGCACCATCTCGTCGTCGGCGTTGCCGCGGCGGCTGCGCATTTCCCCGGTGGCCTGCATCTCGGCGATCGCGGGTGCCAGCAGGTGTACGGCTGCTTCCATCTGGGAGAAATCCAGGTGCTGGCCCTCACCAGTTCTGCGGCGGTGGTCGAGCGCAGCGAGCAGCGCGCACACGGTGAAGCGCGGCGAGCAGTAGTCGGTGTAGGCCAAGTACGGACCGGCTGGTCCACGGTCTTCCCAGCCGGTGATGTCGAAGAACCCGGCAATCGATGCCGCCATGTTTCCGAAGCCCGCGAACTCCCGGAAGGGTCCTGTCTGACCCATCACGCAGCTCGAAACCATCACCAGATCCGGATTGAGCTCCCGGAGGTCGTCGTAGCCCAAGCCCCAGGCCGCCATCGTGCCCGGGGTGAACGACTCGACGACAACGTCTGCCCAGGCGGCCAGATCACGCACGACCTCACGGGCCTCGGGCTTGGACAAGTCGAGCGAGATCGTCTTCTTGTTGGCATTGGTGGAATGCCAGGCGATGGCGTTCTCCTGATCGGGCACGTCGTCGCGATGGCCCAATGCGCCCCGCAGCAGGCAGGGCCGGTTCTGGGTCTCGACCCGCACCACCGTGGCGCCCCAGTGGGCGAGGATCTTCGTGGCGAGCGGGGCTGCCGCCACCCAGGCGAGATCTGCGACCTTGAGCCCGGCCAGCGGCCGGTCCGACGGTGCATCGGCTGGCAGCATCTCGGTCGGCGACGGGTCCGAAGCGGCGTTGCTCCATTCCGCAGTGACGTCAGCAGTGTGAGCACCCATCTCGGGAGCCGAACTGAGCGGCGCAAGCGGGGTGCCCTTGGCGAGCACGAAGCGCCCCGGAAGCCGGAGGCCGTCGACTTGGTCCCAGAAGTCACGAGCTGCGAGCTGCGGGCTGTCGAGCACGTCGCCCAGGGTGTTGACCGGGCACACCAGCAGCGAGTCCTGCAGGCCGCGTTCGATCATCTCGGCCTTGGTTTTGGTCAGGCAGAAGGCGGCGATGTTGTCCATCAGCTGCTCGATGACGTCGATGCTCTCCTCGCCGCTCTGCAAGAGCAGGGCGAAGTTCACCCAGTCCTTGTTCAGCATGTCGTCGTCGCAGAAGCCCTCGGCGTGCATCCAGGCCAGGAACCGCTGCACCATCGGCCCGATCATCGGCCCGAAGGCGACGGTGACGATCATGTAACCGTCCTTGCACGGGTAGATCGTGCGCAGCATCAGGCTGCCGAAGCGCACCCCGCCCGCTTCCCGCTGCACCTCTTCCAGCCCGGCCGGCGCGTAGAGAATGGCCGACAGCGCTGTCTCGCAGACGGCCTGCTGGGTCGACAGGTCGACATGCTGGCCGCGACCGGTGCGGGCCCGATGCTCAAGGGCCACGGTGGCTGCGACGGCGGCCTGCGCGCTGGCATGCAGCCATGCCTGGGGGATGCTGATGCGCACCGGAGGACGGTCGCTGTCGCCGGTCACCGCCAGCTGGCCGCTGGAGGCGAACAGGGTGAGATCAGTGGCGTTCCAGCCGGCTTTCGGGCCGGTCTCGCCCCATGGGGTGATGTGCACCGTGATGAGCCGCTCGTTGGCCTCGCGCAGCGCGCCCAGATCGACATCGAAGGGCGTCGCGTCGTTGTGGAGCACGATGTCGGCCGTTGCCGCCAACGCGGCCACCTCATCGGCGCTGGCTGCCGCCACGGAGCGCTTGCCCCGGTTGTAGGCGTCATGGGCGAAGCCGCGCGGCCACCCGCCGGGCGGTTCCGCCATCACCACGTCGGCGCCGAGCTGGGCCAACAGGTTGCCGGCGAACCAGCAGCGCTCGTCGGTCAGATCCAGTACGCGATACGGACCAAGCATGCCGTCCCCCGGGGCGTCGATCGTGCGGCAGCCAAGGATCTGCCGCTCCTTCGCCCGGACACTACTTTCGCCACGTTCTCTGTCTCGTTGCCTCTGTGGTCCGAGGCGTGCCGAGATGCGAGAACTTGCTCGTCCGCCGAGCGCTGCCCGATCCCGCGCTACTCAGGCGTGACGTAGGCGGCGGTGAGGCCCCCGTCGACCTGCAGGTTTGCACCTGTCATATATGACGCATCGTCCGACGCCAGGAACAGGGCGGCCGATGCCATCTCCTCCGCCTCGCCGAAGCGGCCCATCGGCACATGCACCAGGCGTCGCTGGCGCTTCTCGGGCGTGTCCAGGAATGACATCAACAGCTCAGTGCGCAACGGGCCGGGCGAGAGCGCGTTGACGCGGATGCTCTCCCGGGCGTGCACCACAGCCAGTTCCCGGGTCAGCGAGAGCACCGCCCCCTTGGATGCGGTGTAGGCGATCTGCGGCGTGGCCGCTCCCACGGACGCCACGAACGAGGCGGTGTTGATGATGGAACCACCTCCGCGGCGCCGCATCGCCTCCACGGCGTACTTGCAGCCGTACAGCACGCCCTTGACGTTGACATCGAAGGTGCGGTCGATGGTGTCGTCGGCGGTGGCCACAGCATCGGTGTCGTCGTCGAGCATGATGCCGGCGTTGTTGAACGCCACGTCCAGCCCGCCGTAGTGCTGTTCGGCACGGCTGAATGCGGCAGCGACATCGGATTCGGCTGAGACATCGGCGTGCACGGCGATGGCGTCGCCGCTTGCCGCCTGTACCTCGGCGACCGTCTCGGCGACGGAGTCGGCAATGTCGACTGCCACGCTCTGCGCTCCCTCTGCGGCGAAGCGCAGAGCGGTGGCACGCCCGATGCCGCTGCCGGCTCCGGTGATCAAGGCCACCTTGCCTTGCAGTCTCATGACGGTCCTCCCCGTGAGCCGGCGTCGTTGTCGCGAGCCATTGTTCCCGACAGCACGTGGCCGCTCGTGCGCATGCCTTCACAGCGCCGGGCAGCCGGAGCGGAGCCTGCCATCATCTTGGGCGTTCGGCTGAGGCAAGAGCCGCCCGACTTCTTGCGGGGTACGCCGGCAGGACGGTGATCGATGCGCGATGCATATGACGTGGTGATCGTGGGCGGGGCCGTCATGGGGTCGTCGATCGCCTGGGCGCTGTCGGCCTGTGACGGCTTCGACGGCTCGGTGCTGGTGGTGGAGCGGGACCCGACCTACGCGAACGCATCCACCACCCACACCAACAGCTGCATGCGTCAGCAGTTCTCGAATCCGCTGAACGTGCAGATCTCGCGCTTCAGCGCCGATTTCGTGCGCAACTTCCGGGAACGCCTCGGCGGCGATCCCGAGATCCCCGACATCTTCGTCCACCACTTCGGCTACATGTACCTCGCCGCCGATGAGCGCTTCGCCGACACGCTGCGCCGCAACCAGGCCATCCAAGCCGAGCTGGGCTCTGGCACGCGCATCATGAGCCCGACCGAGATCACGGCCGATTACCCCTTCTACAACGTCGACGACATCATCTGCGGCAGCCACAACCTGACCGACGAGGGCTATTTCGACTCGGGCACGATGTTCGACTGGTGGCGCCGCAAGGCACGCCAGAACGGCGTCACCTATATCACCGACGAGGTCGTGAGTCTCACGACGGCCGCGGGACGCGTGACCACAGCAGTCCTGGCGTCGGGGCGCGAAGTCGGCTGCGGAACCCTGGTGAACGCCGCCGGGCCACGCGCGGTCGAGGTGGCCCGTATGGCAGGCGCGACCTTGCCGGTGGAGCCGCGCAAGCGCTACACGTTCATCTTCGACGCAGCAGAGTCGCTCGATCGCGCCCTGCCGCTGACCATCGATCCGAGCGGTGTCCACATGCGCAGCGACGGCGATGCCTACATGTGCGGCTGCACGCCCGACGCGGACCCCGCCGTCGACTACGACGACTTCGCCATGGACCACGACATCTTCGAGGGCAAGGTGTGGCCGGTGCTGGCCCATCGCGTGCCTGCCTTCGAGCGCATCAAGGTCACCAGCCAATGGGCCGGTCATTACGCCTACAACACGCTCGACCACAACGTGGTGGTGGGGCCTCACCACGAGACAGAGAACTTCATCTTCGCCAATGGGTTCTCGGGTCACGGCATGCAGCAATCGCCAGCCATCGGTCGGGCCGTGTCGGAGTGGATCGCCTACGGCGAGTACCGCACGCTGGATCTCACGCCGCTGGGCTACCGGCGCATCGTCGAGAACCGGCCTTTCGTGGAGAGCGCCATCATCTGAGTCGCCGTTGTTGCGTCCCCGATGGCGCTGGCGGCACAGCACTACTCTCGCCCCGTGCGGTTCGGCATCTTCGATCAGCTTGAGCAACCGGGCGATGTGCCCTGGCATGAGCTCTACCGTCACCGGCTAGATCTGCTCGCGAGAGCCGAGGAAGCCGGTGTGTGGGGGTGGCACAAGTCTGAGCACCACCTGATCCCGCTCGACGCCGCCCCCAGCATCAACATGTTCCTGGCTGCCGCCATCGAGCGCACAAGCAGCATCCGCATCTGCTCGCTGGTGCACCTGCTGCCCTTCTACCACCCGATCCGGCTGGCAGAAGAGCTGTGCATGCTCGACCAGCTCTCCGAGGGCCGGCTGGAGTTCGGCTTCGGCAAGGGCATCAGCGTGCCCGAGCACCTGCTGTGGGGTCTGGACCCGGACGATGCCGTCGCGCAGACAGACGAGTCGCTGGACCTGATCCTGGCCGCCATGCAGACCACGGGCAACTTCAGCTTCGAGGGCCAGTTCTACGAATTCCGTGATGTGCCGATCGAATTCGAGCCCTACCAGCGGCCCTACCCGCCGCTATGGCGACCCGGGCAGCTCGAGACAGCCGCCGAGATGGGCGTGCGCACCATGGCCGCCGGACCGCTGGCCGCCGTGGCCGCCAGCACGGCCCGCTATCACGAACTCCTCGGCGCGGGCGGCATCGGCAGGCATCACTCGCCGATGATCGGCGGGCTGCGCCGGCTGATCGTGGCACCTACCGATGCTGAGGCTGACGAGATCGGTCGCCGTACTTGGGCCGCGTTCACCGAGCACCTGACCCGGTTGTTCCGGCGCTACGAGATGACCCCGCCCAACGACCCGACCCTCGGCGGCGACTACGACAAGGCCAAACAATTCCAAGCCGTGGTCGTGGGCTCGCCCGAGACCGTGCGTGAACACTGCGAGCAGTTCGCCGAAGAAGCCGGCACGGACTATTTCGTCGGCGTCTTCGCCTGGGGCGACCTCTCGGCATACGAGGTGGACCGCTCGTTCGACCTCTTCGCCGAGCAGGTGATTGCTCCGCTGGCGACCGGATCTCCATGAGCACGCTCAGGTTGCTTGCCCGGCAACTCCGAGACATATAGTCAGTGCAGATCGGCATCAGGGGGTTGGCCGAAGTGACTGCACTGCATCCCAACGGTGTGAACCATCTCGCCCTGTCCACCCGCGACATGAAGGGCCAGCTGGAGTTCTGGTGCGATGTGCTGGGGCTTCCGCTCAAGGCGCTCTACTGGATGCACGGCGTGGATGGCACCTACCACGGCTTCGTGGAGCTGGCGCCCGACAGCTACGTGGCCTTCGTCCAGCACCCGGACAACGCCAAGGACATCGAGCTCGGTGTCACCCACGCCGGAGGGCCGGGCGAGCCCGTGACTGCCGGCACCATGCAGCACGTGGCGTTCAACGTGGACACCTTCGAGGACCTGATGGCACTGCGTGACCGCATCCGCGATCGCGGCGTGCAGGTGTTCGGCCCGATCGACCACGGATTCATCCAGTCGATCTATTTCGCGGGTCCAGAGGGACTGGCGCTCGAGGTGGCCTGCGGGTCGGCCATCCCCGTCGAGCAGTGGGTGGACCCTGAAGTCCAGGACCTGTGCGGGATCTCTGCGGCCGAACTGGAGCAGTTGAAGTACCCGGCGGAATACCGCCGTCCCGTCGAGCCAGTGCCCCAGCCGTCGGGGGATACCGGCATGCCGCGGCTGATGCCCGAAGACCACTACGACATGGTGATGAGCCTGCCCGATCAGGTGGTGTGGGACCGGATGAGCGAGACCACGCCGCCGGTCGCCGCCGACTGAGCGCCGCACGACGCGGAGCGAGTGTCGGCGGCATGATTGACACGCAGCCGAGCCGCAAGCGCCGGAGCCGTTGAGTGCTCCAGTGCGGGCGCGCCTGACTGAGGGAAGGCTGCCGCATGCGCCTGTTCTCGCACCGCAAGCGAGCCGCGGCGGCCGGTCCGCTGCCTACCGAGCTGCTGCCCCGGCTCGCGCCCGGGGCGTTCGATGTGAGGAAGGAAATGCCCGACCCGCCGCCCGCACCAGCCTCACCGGGAGAGTGGGGCGTGGCTGGCGTTTTCGGCGACATCGTTGACGTCTTCACAGCATGCCGGACAGCGGATGTGCTGGCGGCGCCGGCACCGATGCCGAGTGCACAAGCTGCGGTGGACAACATGCGCGGGTATTGCTTCTTCCTCGATGCCGACCTCGCTGGCATCTGCGAGCCGTCGCGGCAGAGCTGGACTGCTGAACCGATCGAAGGGCACCGCAGTGCCATCGCGATCGTCGTGGGGCTGGGGCGACCCATCCGGCCAGGCGAGCCGGGATATGACTGGATCGCCGGTTCCGAACAGGACAACGCCGACCTGCGCGCCACCGAAATCGCCACGGTGCTCACCCGCTACCTGGGCACGCTCGGCTATGCGGCCACCGCCCACACCGCGGCATCCTCCGACGTGGACCGCTGCCGGGTCGGCGTTGAGGCCGGCGTGCTCGAGGCAGGGCGTCGCGGGCTCGGACATCCCTTCCTGAAGCGGGGGTTCGCCATTGCGGTGGTGACCACGAACCTGGACCTCACCCCCGACGGCCCGCTCGCACCACGCAATGCGCTGCAGAACCTGCGCATCTCCCTCCGGCACTGGCTGGGCTGGGGTGGCACCCGGCCGGGGTGGAGCCGTCTGGACGGGCGGCACCGGCCGTGGCACCTCGGCCGCTACCCGATGGAGAAGGTGAAGCGGGTCGACGAGCCGACGACGCTGGTCATACCCGAAGAGGTCACGCGACCTGCGGCGCGGCACAACTTCTTCGTGCGGGCCGGCGCCGGCGACCTGGGCCCTCGCCCGCGCAAGGAGGTGGCTCGCTTCATCCGCAAGGCGCCGCATGGCATCGCCTCGCAAGAGATGTTGCGGCGGTTGGTTCCGCTGCAGCGGGGCGAGGCTGCCCCCGAGGTCGGCCCGGGTGCGGACGACCCGGCAGCGAACGCCGATGCGGTCAAGGCGCTGGGCCACTTCATCGGCGCAGACATGACCGGTGTGTGCGAGGCGCCCGAATATGCTTGGTATTCCCACCGCCCCGACGGCTCTCCTATCGAGAAGCTGCACCGCAACGCCATCGTGTTCGTGCTCGATCAGGGCTTCGAGACCATGGAAGGCGCTTCGGGCGACGACTGGATCAGCGGCGCGCAGTCGATGCGGGCCTACCTGCGGGCGTCGATCATCGCCAATGCGATCGCCGCCCAGATCCGCCGGCTCGGCTACGACGCGCAGGCACATACCGCCGCCGCCGACGAGATCAACCACATACCGCTGCTGCTGTCGGCGGGCATCGGGGAGCTGTCACGCATCGGCGAGCTGGTGCTGAACCCGTTCGTGGGACCACGGTTCAAGTCGGGCGCCATCACCACCGACATGCCGCTCACGCCGGACCGGCCGATCGACTTCGGGCTGCAGGACTTCTGCACCAAGTGCACCAAGTGCGCCCGCGAGTGCCCCGTCGGCGCCATCCGCTTCGGCGACAAGGTGATGTTCAACGGGTACGAGATGTGGAAGCCCGACGTCGACCGTTGCGCCCGTTACCGGATCACCAACATGCGTGGCTCGGCCTGCGGGCGCTGCATGAAGACGTGCCCGTACAACGTCGAAGGAGTGCTGGCCGAGCGCCCGTTCCAGTGGGCGGCGATGAAGCTGCCCTTCGCCCGCTCGTGGATCGCCCGCCTCGACGACAAGCTGGGCCGCGGCGAGATCAACCCGGCGAAGAAGTGGTGGGTGGACATCGAGGTGCTCGAGGACACGCCGGTCGAGCCGCCGAAGGGTGCGAACACGCGGGGTCTCAATCTCGAGCGCAAGCCGCGGGATGAATCGGGCTTCGCGATGTTCCCGCCCGAGATGGCCCCGCCCGGCCCGGACGGGATGGCACCGTTCCCGCTGGATCGTGAAGCCGGCATTGCAGCGTCGCAGGAGGCCGAAACGCCCGAGGCAGCACGCCAGCGCATCCTCGCTGTCGGTGAACCAGCCGCGTTTCGGCGAGTTCCCGAGCATCCTGACAAGTTCTGGGATGATGCCGAAGCGTGGGGCGACGAGTGAGCGACGTTGGCCGACTTGAGGGCAACAACGTGCTTGGTATCTGACAAGGTCGGGAGCGGTGCAGTTCTGCAGGGTTGCAGCGTCGCCGAGGCGGTCGATGAGCTGAGTCGCTGGCCGATGTCCGCCGAGCACTCGCAGGCACAATCTGCCGCTGTACCGGGTACCAGCAGATCGCCGTCGGCGATCTCGTCGGGCGCCCAGAGATTCAGGCCGACCTGCCGGGTCTCGCCTTCGGCGACATCGACCGCAACGAAGTAACGGCCGTCCGGTGCCGCGACCGGTGTTGGCACCGAGATGCCGCTGCTGCGCAGTGCCTCGAGCCACACGCGCTCAGAGTCGAGTTCTTCGAGGGTGTGGTAATCGGGCCGGTGCAGTCGCAGCACGTAGGACTGACCCGAGCGGTCGTCGTCTGCGCGGAATGTGACGTTCTCGCTGATGCCGATGAGCCGCAAGCGTGCAGATCCGATGCCGAACTGCTGCATGGCCGCGCGAGCGGATGTCCCGTACGGGGCACCCGCCCCGTCAGCCATCGAGCTCGTGCAGCACCGCGTCGAAAGCTGACAGGAACTCCTCTGCGTGGGACTGCTGCAGCACGAGCGGCGGGCGGACTTCCAGCACGTTGGCGAATGCGCCGGCGTGCGAAGCGAGGATGCCGTGGTGCGTGAGCCGGTCGGTGAAGTCGACTGCTCGTGCCCTATCGGGCGCCTGGTCTTCTCCAGACACCATCTCCACGCCGAGGAACAGCCCGTGGCCGCGGACATCGGCCATCCACTCGCAGCGCGCGGCTCTCTCGACCAGCGCTTGCTTGAGTCCGCAGCCGAGGTCGGTGACGTTGGCTGCCAGCCCCCGATCCTCGATCTCGTCGATGACGGCGTGGCCGACTGCGGCTTGGAGCGGGCTCGCGCCATAGGTGTTGAAGTACCGGGTGGCGTCCCGGAAGCGTTCCACCAGCTGTCGGCTGGCGACAGTGGCCGCCAGCGGCAGCCCGTTTCCCATGGGCTTGCCCATCACGGCGATGTCGGGCTCGAAGCCGGTGACCTCATATCCCCACCAGCGGCCCGTGCGGCAGTACCCGGCCTGCACCTCGTCGGCTATCACGAGGCCTCCTGCCTCGCGTACGAGCTGCGCGGCCTGCGCCATGAAGCTGCCGGGGATGTCAGGCAGGCCTTCGTTGGCCTGGATCGAGCACATGATGATGGCGGCCACGCCCGCACCGGAGGACTCCAGTCGCCCGATGGCGGCGGCGAGCTCGTCGAGATAGGCGTCAGCCAGTGCTGGGCCGTCGAGCCCGTCCCGGATCGGCCTCAACTGCTGGGGAAATGGGAAGGTCGCCACCTCGGGATGCTCGTCGGGCTGCGATGCCGCCTGCCGCAACGCGATGACCGCCTCGGTGTTGCCGTGGTAGGTGGCGTTGGTGGCGATGACACCCCGGCGCCCGGTCGCGATGCGGGCCATGTTCATGGCGACTTCCACGGCTTCGGTGCCGGTGCAGCTGATGACGGCGCTCTCGATGCCGTCGTGATGCAGCGCCACCAGGCGCTCGGCGAAGCTCACGATGCCTTCGTGCAGGTACCGGCTGTGCACGTTGAGCGTGGCCTGCTGGGCGGCCATCGCCTCGGCGACCCGGGCGTTGCCGTGGCCCACGCAGGGCACGTTGTTGTACATGTCGATGTAGCGACGGCCGTCGGCGTCGAACAGCTCGACGCCGTCTCCCCGCACGATGTGCAAGGGTTCGGAATAGAAGAGCTGTGCGCCGGCGCCCAGCGCTTGATCGCGGCGTGCTCTGAGCGACTCGCTCACTCCGCTGGGACCAGCAAGGCAGAGTTGGAATGCTTCGAGCTGGGCTTGCGGCCGAGCACCATTTCGGGCGTGAGCAGGTCCACCGGTCCGGGCATGCTTTGGGGGTCCGAGTAGTAGCCGAGCGCGTAGTTGCCCATCGAGTAGCCCATCAGGTCTGCCAGCTCGGGGTCGAGTTCCTTCATGCGCCAACAGTACGCGCTGCCGCAATCACATACAGGTGCGGGGTTGCGCCCGCATCGCAGTGGGGCGGGCTATAGCAGAGTTCGCGGCGCGGACCGGTTTGGGACGCCAGACGGTTTCGGTCGCTCGCCGATCCTGCGTGGTTGCTCGCACAGAGGCGCACGCCCGGCGTGCCGGCGCCGCTTTCGCGCCGATGAGGTGAGAGACCGCCACGAGGCCGTGGTGAAAGAAGCGGTCGTTCGCATCGCTCCACACGCCGTATGCGTCGAGTTCGGCGCGCATCTGCGCCATCTCTGCGTTGACCCTGCGCTCGTAGTCATCCATCCGCTGTTCGAGGCGCTGCAACTTGGTCTCGGTGTCCCGGTCCAGCCGGCGCAGGCGCCGCACATTCCGCAGGTGGCACAGGGCGGACAGCGTCACGAAGATCGCCGACCAGGCGACGAAGATCGGCGTCGGGATTCCTGCCGCGAGCAGCGACGTGTAGTCCGCCGTCACGATCCGGCTCCGGCCGTGCTGAGTGCGAGAGGCTTGCATGCATGTGGATTCATGCGGGCACTCCAGCAGATCGAATATGTGAAATCAACTGAATTTATGGAAATTGACTGTGACAACACGAGCAATGGCCTAGTGGCACCGTGAAGGTCGAGTTCCGCGTCCGAGCGCGGTGTCAGCTGTGCGAGCGCTCGCATGTACGCCCGGTCGCGCCCCGGCGGGTCGTTCTACGCTGCGGCCTGTGAGCCAGCCATCCGGCAGCGCCGCGGTCTTCGCTCCCGAAGATGACGGTTTCCATGCCCATCTGCGAGGCGACGACTGGTGGTTCACCGAGACGGCTTGGTTCTCGTTCCACCACCGCGAGCGGCGGCTCGGAGGATGGCTCTACACGCTGGTTCGCCACAACATCGGCACGATCTCGGGTGGCGCCTGGGTGTGGGACGACACCGCACACCTGCCCTGGGAGGTGCCGTACAGCTCCAATCTCACGGCGCTGCGCCTGCCGTCCGAGCTCGATCTGCGGGATGCGACCTTGCCCAACGGCGTCAGCGTCCGCACCGAGATCCCGACCATGGCGTACCGGATCGCCTACGACGACCCGGGACGCTTCAGCGCCGATCTGCGTTTCGATGCCGTGCTGGCGCCGCGGCCGCTGACGGCGGGCGGCTCGACCTTCGGCCGCTCGGCGCACTTCGACCAGATCGGACGGGTCACCGGCCAGATCCAGCTCAACGGCGAGGACATCGACATCGACTGCTGGTCGATGCGCGATCGCACATGGGGTCGACGACCCGAGGACCGTCCCCGCCAGGCGGCCTACGTCACCGGCGCTGGAGACGACGGTTCGGGGTTCCTGGCGGTCACCAACACCCGCGACGGGGTCGACCGTGTCGCGTATGGGTTCGTGCAGCACGGCGATGCGCAGGCGAGCCTCGTCGACGGTGAGCGCACAGTCCGCCGGAGCCCCGATGGCTGGATTTCCGAGATTCGCATCGATGCCGTCGATTCCGTCGGCGAGCGCTTCGTGGCGACCGGCAGCCCGGTGAGCCGGATCATCATCAACCGCCACAGCTTCATCGACATCAACAGCCTGATCCGCTGGGAGGTCGACGGGGCAGGCGAGTGGTGGGGCGAGGACCAGGACATGTGGCCCACCTATCGCTTCGCCGCAGCCAAGCGCAGCGGCGACTGGTCGATCCCGGCTTCTCGACGATGACTGCCGACGACCACGAGATGCTGTCACGGCTTGCCGACACAGTCCGCAATCAGATTGCACCGGAGGTCGATGACGAGTACGCCCGCACGCAGGCCTTCATGGCTTCGGTGATCCTGCAGCGATTGGCGAAGCAGGTCCAGTTCGCCGACGAGCACCGCGCAGCCGAGAGCGCTGACGTCGCAGCTCTTGCCGATCAGTTCGATGCTGCGTTCGCGCAAGCCGACGCCGCTGCGGAGACCGAGGCAGCCGTTCCCGCAGATCTCCGTGACGCGGTCACTCGCATGAGGCAACGGTCGTCGATCGCGGCAGCGTCGGAGGTCATAACGGCTCTCTACGGGTGGGGACCCTCCCATCCCGTCGCCAGCGCGGCCTTGGCGGCAGTCCGTGGCGTGCTGCGCCGGGACATCGACCGTCGCATGGAGATCGCGCAATGAGCGCGGCGGGGGCCGCTGCACGTGATGACGCCGGCCTGGCGGGTGTCCTCAGCGACTACCTCGCCGAGCGGCTGGACGCCGCTGGACCTGTTGCCATCAGCGGCATGGAGCGCATCGCCGTCGGCTGGTCACATGAAACCTGGTTGTTCGACGCGGCGTGGTCGGACGACGTCGGCGAGCATCGCCAGGCGTTGTGCCTGAGACGCGACCCGGGCAACGCGCTGCTGCGGCACGAATCAGATCTCGGCGAGCAGTTCCAGGTGCTGAAGTGTCTCGAAGCGACGAATGTTCCCGCCCCGCGTGCGTTCTGGTACGAGCCTGACCCTGCGGTCCTCGGCGCCCCCGCCATCGTGATGGAACGGGTGCCCGGCGAATGCCCGAGTCCGTGGCGCAGCGCCGGCCGCGAGTACTACGCCGCGGCGGCCGAGCGCGGTGTGCTGCCTGCCAGCTTCACCGATGCGCTCGCTGCTGTGCACAACGTGGACTGGCGGGCAGCGGGTCTCGACTTTCTGGGCGTGCCGTCGGGAGGCAGCGATTTCGCGTTGCGCGAGATCGCCAAGTGGGAGGCGCTCATCGACGAGTCAGGCCATCCGGGCCATCCGATCCTCGCCGACCTGATCGGCTGGCTGCGCCATCACGCGCCGGTCACCGGGCAGCTCACGCTCGTACACGGTGCATACCGCACCGGGAATGTGCTGATCCACGAAGACAGAGTGTCGGCGGTCCTCGACTGGGAGCTGCAGGTCATCGGCGACCCGATGTACGACGTGGCGTACGTGCTCACCGAGCTCAACCGGGAAGGCACCGAACTGCTCTCGAACGTGGTGCCGCGGCACCTGTTCTTCGAGCGGTACCAGCAGGCCACCGGCATTGACATCGACGAGGAGCGCTGCGCGTACTACCAGCTGCTCTATGCCATGCGCTCGGCAGCATTCTGGATGAGCGCCGCGGGGCTGTACGCCGACGGCTCCAACAACGACCTGCGACTGGCCCGCACGCACTGGTCGGTCACCGTGGCACTCGAACGCGCCGCAACCGAACTCGGTTACTAGCCCGACCCCGTCGTTGGCGAGCGGGCCGATCTTGTCGCAAGCGGGTGCACAGCCAGCTCAGGCGGCGAATGCGTCGATCATGGCGTGCACGTCGCCCAACGGGTACAGGATCGGGCAGGTGGCGCCGGTGGCGAGGTAGCCGCCGACGGCCTCGCGTGCCTCTGCAGGCGTGCCTGAGGCAGTGAGCATCTGCACGATGTCGTCGGGCACCAGGCGTGACGCAGCTTCGACTTGCTCGGCGGTCGCCGGCCAGGTGAGCACCTTGCCGACCTCTTCCAGCAGCGAATCCGGCACGCCGGACGCCTTCATGATGTGCGGCTGCTGGCCCAGGTACTGGGTGACCATGTTGCGGGCCATGTCGAGTGCCGTGGCCCGGTCCTCATGCACTGAGCACACCACCAGCTGGGGCCGGTCCAGGTCGTCGACGCTTCGTCCCGCCGAGGCTGCGCCGCGCTCCAGTGCGTCCATGGCCCGGCTGTTGTAGTCGGGCGAGACCAGGTAGTTGAGCACGACGCCGTCGGCGATCTCGCCGGTCAGCTCCATCATCTTCATGCCTGTGGCACCGATGTAGATCGGCACGTCCTTCGGCCGCCGCTCCTGGTACACGTAGTCGAGCTCGACGTCGTCGAGGTGGACGTGGTCGCCGTGGAACGTCACGTTCTCGTTGGCCAGCAATGCCCGCACCACCGTGGTGACTTCGCGCATCGCGCCCAGCGGCCGGGCCCGGCTGATGCCCACCTTGGCCGCCAGCGGGTCCCACCAAGCGCCCAGCCCGCAGATGATGCGGCCCGACGCGAGGTCGTCGAGCGTGGAGAACATCGATGCCAGGCGAGCCGGGTTGCGGGACCAGATGTCGATGACGCCTGCGCCCACCTTGATGCGCGACGTCGTCGCGGCGAAGGCGGCCATGGGCACGCTGGCCTCGCGCACGAGCCGTGAGTCGGCTTGCCAGACGGCCTCGAAGCCGCGTTCCTCCGCGTACTGCGTGAAGCCCATCGCCTCGGTGATGGTGTGAGCGTCTTGCAGGTACAGCGCATTTCGTGCTGTTGTCATCGGTTCACGTCCTCCCGTGCGCTTTGCCGGCGTCGCCCCCGCGCGCATCAGTGCGCCGCTCGCGGAACATAGCCTCGGTTCGGTATGGCCAACCACACTGCGTCCAATCGGGCTCCCGCTGTTGCTGAGGCATTTCCCGCCAGCTACACGGCCCAGCTCGCCACAGAGGTCACCGATCCGCAAGGCCGGGCACATGTCGTGGAGCGATTCCGGACCCAGGGCATCCGGCTGCCGACCTTCGCCGAGCTGGCCGACCCGACGCTCATCGACCCCGACGTTGACACCGCGCTCGCTGACGTCGATCCCGATTCTGCCGATCCGCTGAACCTGTTCCGGGTGCACTGGTTCAACGACGGCGCCGGCGGGCGCACCGATGTGCCCGAGCATGTGGTGCTGCCGAGCGAGCTGACCGGCACGCCGGCGAAGGTCGTGGTGCTGTTCGGCAACCGGTTCCCCATGATCGGCGCGCACAAGGTGCTGGCTGCGTATTCCTGCCTCGCGCCGCGGGTGGTCTCGGGCCAGTTCGACCCCACCCGGCACCGGGCGGTGTGGCCGTCCACTGGCAACTACGCCCGTGGCGGCGTGGCGATCAGTCGGATCATGGCGTGCCGCGGGGTGGCCGTGCTGCCCGAGAACATGAGCCGTGAGCGCTTCGAGTGGCTCGAGCGCTGGATCGCCGACCCTGCCGATGTGATCCGTACCCCCGGCTCGGAGAGCAACGTCAAGGAGATCTACGACGCCTGCGCAGAGCTCGAAAGGGATCCCGGCAACTTCATCCTGAACCAGTTCAGCGAGTTCTCGAACCACATCGGGCACTACGAGGTCACCGGCGCCGCGCTTCTGGCGGTGTTCGAGCACCTGCAACAGCAAGCGGCCGGAGGCAGCGAGCTGAACCTGGCCGCGTTCGTGGCTGCCAGCGGTTCAGCTGGCACGCTTGGCGCCGGCGACCGGCTCAAGGATGCCCACGGCGCCCAGATCGTGGCGGTCGAGGCACTCGAATGCCCGACCATGCTCTACAACGGCTACGGCGAGCACAACATCCAGGGCATCGGCGACAAGCACATCCCGCTCATCCACAACGTCATGAACACCGACGTGATCGTCGGCGTCAGCGACCATGCAACCGACGGCCTCGGGCTGGTGTTCAACACCGAAGCGGGCCGGGACGCCCTGCGCGAGCACCTGGGTGCAGCATCGTGGGTGCTCGACGAACTCGGGCATTTCGGCTACTCGTCGATCTGCAACTCCCTCGCCGCCGCCCGCGCGGCCAACGAGCTGGGTCTCGGGCCCGACGACGTAGTCATGACCGTGGCGACCGACGGCTTCGAGATGTACTTCTCGGAGCGGGAACGTCACCTTGCAGAACGCCATGGGGGCAGTTTCGACGCCGGCGCCGCCCGCGCCATCATCGAGCGCCACCTGGCACCTCATGCTCACAGCGACGATGCCCCCCACATCGAAGTGCTGTCCGACCGGGGTCGCGACCGGATCTTCAATCTCGGCTATTACACTTGGGTCGAGCAGCAGGGCGTCCCCTTGGACGACTTCGAGGCACGCCGCGACCACGCCTTCTGGGATTCGCTGAGAGGGCTGCCCTGCCTCTGGGACGACATGATCAACGAGCTCAACGACGAAGTCGCCGCCACCTTCGTGTGAGCCCCTCGATCGGCGGATGCGGTGTCGGCAATCCGACTCAGCCGCACAAGATGCTTCCGCGTCCAGTCTCAGGTGGGTTCCCGCCAGCGTGTGACGGCATCAGTGATGTCGTCAGCGAGAGGTCTCAGCGCGCTGGTTGAGTCTGCGGCCTGGAGGCGAGCCATGACTCGACCGATGTCGGCGACGGTGCGGTTCGCGTCGTCGGCTAGGTCCGTCAGCTTGGACTTGGCGATGTTGCTCGGCGTATCGCTGGCACCGTCGTAGAGCGCATCCAGATGCGACATGCGCTCACTGAGCAATGGCGGCGAGAGTCCAAGTTCAGCGGCGATGGCGTTGTCGGTTTGAAGCTGATCCCATATCCATTCCTCGGGTGATCCGGTTCCCGGCAGGAGGAAGGTCCCAGCCGCATCGACTGCTGCTTCGCGCAGCTTCCGTTCGTGCTCGGTGTCGCGGGCGTCGCCGTCGAGCACGTAGATCATGTTGTCGGCTTGGCCGAACTTCTGCAGTGCTCGCGCGTGCTCCGGAAATTGTGCCATGCCTGTGTCACGTCCGATGCGTATCGCTTCGGGCGGCAGGTTCAGGGTCGGCAGCAGGTGATCAAGGATTCCTCGCAGGAGCCCTTCGGCCACATCGTCTTCGCAGAGAATGTTGAGGGCGTCGTGGGAGCGCCCGTAGAGCGCGTTCTGAATCAGATCGCGGTAGGCAGGCACGACGGACACGTTCAGCGCATCGTCTCGCTGGAGAAAGATCCGTCCGTTCTCCGGCACAGCGTCGAGCACTACCGGGCTGTGCGTCGTGACAATCACTTGGAGATTGTTCCGCAGCGCAAGCTGCTGCATCTCCAGCATGAGCAGTTGCTGGACCCATGGGTGGAGGCCTGCTTCAACTTCGTCGACAAGCACAAGAGCGTCGGAGAGGTTGGTGATCTGCCGGGCGAGACGCATAACGGAGCGCTCGCCCGATGCCATGTGCAATTCGGAATAGCTCGGCCCGTTGTGCCGCGCAGCGAAGAGCAACTGCTTCTTGCCGCTCTGCAGGTCAACCACTTCGTCATACGCGAACGGCAGCACACGCTGCGCGAAGCTGACCTCGGCCGCGGTGAGCACCGCTTCCGTCGGAGCGACCGATGCGCGTGACATGCTCAGCACGCCGCGCACCTCCGAAGGGTTGGTCAGGTTGCTCAAGGTACGCAGGTAGACATCGCGTTCGGGTTGCGACGCCGCCTTCCTCCCGAAATAGCTTCGGTTCCAGCTCTTCTGTTTGCGCCACTGCATCCGGTAGTCGCCGCCCGGCGTCGCGTAGCTGTAGGCGAGCGAGATGTTGCCGAGGTCGTCGGCGCGTCTTCCAGCGGACGGGCTATAGCTGGGGAACAAGGTTGACGGCACAAAGTCCCGGCTGGCGGCACTTGGCACGTCGTAGGCACAAGCTGCCGCGAAGAGGACGGTGGTCTTGCCTGTGGCGTTGCCGCCGGCAATGACGCTGACGGGGTAATCGAAGACAACGCGCAGGTTTCGCAGGCCCCGCAAGCCGTCTACCTCGATCGCCGTCAGAAAGTGCGGCATGTGGCTTTTCTTGGCTTGCAGTTGGCGCCAGAGCGTTGCCTTACGTCTGTCAGTCATTGTCTGCTGCCCCTCTGTCTACACGGCGGCGGTGTTGCGGAAGTGCCCGATGATGTTGAAGAACTGGTCGGTGTCGTTTGAGCTGTAGAGCAGTTCGGGGCCTTGGGGTGCGACGCTGGTGAAGGGTGAGTCGTAGATGCGGCCGGGGTCGATGGTGCCGTTGTCGGCGAGGTACTCGATCACCATTTCGACGAAGCGGATCTGGTTGGCGCTGTAGCGCTTGTCGTCGAGGAACTTGTCGAACGCTCGCATGGCCGCGGTACGGTCCAGCCCGACCAGCGAGCGGATGAACAGCCCGAAGCTGCCGGCGCGCTTCGACGCCTCGGCGAAGGTGTCGGTGTCGCCGATGCCGGCGCTGACCAGCACCCGCTGCAAGGCCTCCATGTCGACCAGCGTCAGCGTCTCGCCGCTGCGCACCTTGGCCACCACGTCGTCGGCCAGGTTCTCCTTCAGGAAGTGCTCGGCCTTCTTTCGGAACTGGGCGAACTCATTGCTGCCGACCGCTCCCCCGGCACCCGGCAGCAAAACCTCTTCCGCATCGCCGAGCTCATCGGTGAAGTCGCTGTAGAGCACGTTCTTCTTCGTGCGCTCGATCAGGTGGACGAGGCCGCGGAGCTTCTTGCGAGCGTCTTCGAGCATGGGGTAGGTGGCATCCGCCCACCACTCATCGGTCTGGATGGCAGTGATCAACTCCTGCTGCTTGACCACATCAGGAATCGTCGTGCCCAAGTCCTCCAGGGCCGACGCAACGCCGATGATGCGCTTGCGCTGCCGCTCGAACTGTTGCCGCCGCAGCAGGCTCAACTCCGCGTTCAGCATCACGACGTCGAATCGCTTGGCGTCCTCATCGTCGGCGTCTAGCTGATCGGGCAGCTTGGCGACCCGGTCGTTCAGCGCCGCGAGGTCCTCA
This sequence comes from Acidimicrobiia bacterium, assembly GCA_022826045.1. Classification (GTDB taxonomy): domain Bacteria; phylum Actinomycetota; class Acidimicrobiia; order Acidimicrobiales; family Poriferisodalaceae; genus Poriferisodalis. The sequence continues at coordinate 29,395 of JAJDVQ010000080.1, forward strand.
AGCGACACCGTCTCCCATGCAGCCAGCGAGCTGAACCGCTCGACGAGCTCCAGGTGAGGCCGCACCAAGAAGTTGTTCGGGTTCATCGACGCGACCGCCTCATGCAGCGTCGCGGCAACCTCGGCCCGCTCATCGCCGAGCGCCTCGATGGAGCCGAGCGCCTGCAACAGTTCCAGCCGCGTGCTGAACAGCATCTCGCCCAGCGACTTCACGCCCGTCTTGTCCGCCGGCACCAGCTCCTGGCTGAAGTACTCCAGGTTCTGGCAGAAGTCGAACACCTTGAACTCGGTCTTGTCGTCGCCGGGCCCGAACAGGTCCGCGCACAGCCGAGTGCCCCGCCCGAGCATCTGCCAGAACTTGGTCTTCGACCGCACCAGCTTGAAGTACACGAGGTTGACCACCTCGGGCACGTCGATGCCGGTGTCGAGCATGTCCACGCTGATCGCGATGTGCGGCGGCTTGGCCTTGTTGGAGAAGTCGCCGATCAGGCTCTGGCCGTAGGAGACCTGATGAGTGATGACCCGGGCGAACCCGCCGGCATCCAGCGACGGGTAGTTGGCGTCGAAGCGCTCCTTGACGAAGTCGGCATGGCGCTGGTTCTTGGCGAAGACGATCGTCTTGCCCAGCCGATCGCCGCCAGCCACCTTGACGCCGTCGGTCATCAGGTACTCCAGCACCCGGTCGACGGTGTCCTCGTTGAACAGCCACTTGTTGAGCTCGGCGGCGTCGACCTCCTCGGGCGGGTCGAGCGGGTTGCCCTCGTCGTCCTCGCCCCAGTCGAGCCCGTCCCAGTCGTCCTTCTCGTCCTCGCTCAGGTCGTCGTACTTGACGCCCTCGCGCACGAACTTCAACGGCACCGACACACCCCGCGGCGGCACCAGATAGCCGTCCTTGATGGCGTCATCCAGCGAGTACGCATCAGTGGGCACACCCGTTTCGAGGTCGAACAGGTCGTAAGTGTTCTTGTCCACCTCATCGGTGGGGGTCGCCGTCAGGCCCACCAGCAGCGAGTCGAAGTAGTCGAAGATGCCCCGGTACTTGCGGTACACCGACCGGTGCGCCTCGTCGATCACCACCAGATCGAAGTGCCCCACACCGAACCGGCGGGTCCCGTCGGCCCGGTATTCGTCGATCTTGCCGACCATCGTCTGATAGGTCGACACGTACACCCGGCCATCCTCGCTGCCTTCGGTCACCAGGTTCACCGGCGCCGAATCGGGCAGATGGGTCTTGAATGCGTTCACCGCCTGGTTCACCAGAGCGGTGCGGTCGGCGAGGAACAGCACCCGCTTGACCCACTGGGCGCGCATCAGCAGGTCCACCAGCGCGATCACGGTACGGGTCTTGCCAGCGCCGGTGGCCATCACCAGCAGTGCCTTGCGCTGCTTGTCGTTGTCGAAGTGCTCGGCGATGGCCCGGATGGCCCGCTGCTGGTAGTGGCGGTCCACGATCTTCTCGCTGACATCCAGCGATGCCAGCGCCTTGCGCGACGTGCGCCGCTGGATGAGCAATGCCAGTTCGTCGCTGGTGCAGAACCCCTGCACCGGTCGGCGCGGGTACTGGGTGTCGTCCCACAGCCAGTGCTCGTAACCGTTGCTGACGTAGATGAGGGGCCGCTGACCTGTCTCGGCCTCCAAACAGTCGGCGTAGAGCTTGGCCTGCTGCTCGCCGACCTTCGGATCCGCGAGAGCCTTCTTGGCCTCCACCACAGCGAGCGGCAGCCCGTCGGGGCCCCACAGCACGTAATCCACGTAGCCGATGCCCGACTCCGAGGGCATCCCGGATACCTCGTACTCGGTGTCGCGGCCTTCAGTCAGGTCGGTCCAGCCAGCCTCGGCCAGCAGCGCATCGATCTTGTACTTGCGTGTCTCGGCTTCGGTCCAGTCGTATGCCTCCGCCGGGACGATCGCCGCCGCCTGCTGCTTCGCCGCGGCGACCTCTGCTCGCAGCTTCGCCAACTCGGCGCTCAGCTCATCAGCGGTTCGGGCCGATTCGGTCAACTGCAGCTGAGTGGCGGCGAGCTCCGCTGTCTCCCGCTCTAGGCGCTCCTCAAGCTCTTGGCGCTCACGCAGCGACGCCTGCTCGGCCTTGCCTGGGTCGAGCAGCTTGTGCGGGTTGAAGCGCAGCGCCGGGTCAGGCTTCGCCGAACGCCCGTAGTTCAAGGCGAACCAGAAGCAGAACTGAAACAGCGCCGAGACGATCTCGACTGCCTCCAGCTTCGACGGCGCCTTGGATTCGTGCACGGCACGGTTCCCGGCCAGCTGAATCTTGCGCGCCACGTTGAAGACCCGGCCGCCTTCCAACGCTTTGAACGCCGCCTCGTTCAGCCGCGCGCCGAGCGTGTCGTCGTACGGCTCGGGAAGCGCCCGGTCGTGCTGGTACGCCCATTTGACGGCAGATTCGAGGCACTTGCGCGCATAGATGACCGCGGCACCCGGATCCGACAGCGCATACCCCTCGGACCGCGCCGCCGACGCGAACTCGGGCTCAAACTCAGCCACGAGGAACGAGAACTGCGACTCGCTCACAGCTCCCCCCGAAACGCCCGCTGCTGCAGCGAAGCAAACAGGTCATCCAATTTGGCCGAGGCTTGTTCTATTCGACTCCGATGGGCTGCGATAGCTGAAACCCTCTGCTCGAATAGTTGCTGAGTGTCAAGAGGCGGTACGGGAATCTCAACCGGATAGACGCGTCCACCTGAGATCAGCGGTTGGGCCGCCTGGCTCGCGAATCGACTCAGATTCACGAACTCGAGTGCCGCTGCGAGATAGGTTGAGCGAAGGCGGGGACTGATCTGGCTTACGTAAAGAGCGTTGTCCGTGATCCAGCTCCGAGGTTCGGAAACGTGGACGCAGCCGCAGGAGCCAACGCGGCCGATGATTATCTTCGACTCCTCAAACATGTACTCGCTGTGTGCTCCGGTGACTCCATTTGCCCCGTAAACCAAATGAGGTCCAGGCTGCATTGCCTTAGCGGGCAGTCCCGCACCACTCTTGAGTTTGAGCAGTTTGCCGAGAGGAGCATAATCCAGTTGTTTCGCTCGCGACATCGGATCGCCGAACATGTCAAAGAAAACAGAACGAGTCAGATCGTCGAGTTTGGCAAGCGCCTCCCGCCGCTTGGCCCGCAGCGCATCGGCTGCGTCCAACACCGCCGCGATCCGACGTTGCTCCTCCATCGGCGGCAGAGGAATCTGAATGTTGGCAAGATCGTCGTTCCTGAGGTTGTTGATGTTGGCACCCTCCGCTACGCGGGCCACATAGCGTCGATAAGGAGTCGTTTGGAAGTAGTGAGCGAAGTAGCCAACATCGACATACGGAGTGGGTCGGAGAACCTTGCAGAAAGCTCCAAATGCAAGGTTCTCGTCGCAGCGGACTCGCGCAGCCTTTCCAATGACATCAAGGCTTCCGCTCGACGTGGCGATGAGCACGTCACCCTTCTTGAGCCACTGTTTCTCAGCCACCCTCGAAGCGGGCACGTAAACGAGATCGTCATTCGTCAACTCGCCGTCGACAATGTTCCCAGCGCGGACCACGGCCACAGTGCCGGTCTCTGGGGTCTTCGACGCTTCCGCCGCTTTGTAGGTTACGCCTCGAACTTGAATCGCTAGTTCACGTACTGGGACGCGCGGAGTCACTTCAGCAGCGCCTTCAGGTCCTCGACGCCAATCAAGATCTCTCTCTCAAGTCTCGCCAAGTCGTCGAGGATTTCGGTCGGCACCGCATACTCGATCTCGTCGTAGACGATCTGCTTGTACCTTTTGACACTGAGGTCATAATCGCTTGCTGCGATGTCTGTCTTCGGCACACAGAACGATTGCTCGGTCGCCGCCCGCTCCAACTCGCTCCCAGCGCGCTCAACCCAGCGCGCTAGCACATCGGGCAAGTTGTTCTGCGGGTGCTCATCTTCAGACAGTAGAGCCCCGGCGAGCGCACCCAGCTGCGCTTCAGGTAGCAGTGGCATGCGTTTGTCGTCAAGGCCGTAGCCATCAGCTTGGAGGTCGTAGAACCAGACGAAGTCGGTGCCGCCGGAGTTTGTCTTGGTGAACAGCAGGATTGCTGTGGACACTCCGGAATATGGCTTGAACACGCCACCAGGCAGCGACACGATGCCATCCAGCTTCTGGTCCTCGACGAGGATTCGGCGAAGTTCCTTGTGCGCCTTGGTCGAGCCGAACAGCACTCCATCGGGGACGATGACCGCTGCCCGGCCACCCGGCTTGAGGAGCCGCAAGAACAGCGAGAGGAACAGCAGCTCAGTCTTCTTCGTCCTGGCCACCTGCAGGAGGTCCTTGGCCGTGCCCTCGTAGTCCAACGATCCCGCGAAGGGCGGATTCGCAAGGATCAGGCTGTAGGCCTCGGCGTCGCCGGAGTGATCCTCGGCGAGCGAGTCCCGGTAGCTGATGTTCGGGTTCTGCACTCCATGGAGCTGCATGTTCATCGAGCCGATGCGGAGCATCGTGTTGTCGAAGTCGTAGCCCGAGAACATCCCGTCGTGGAAGTGCTGCTGCTGGCGGTCGTCGGTGAGGGCACCCGGGTGCTCACGGCGGATGTACTCACCGGCACCGACCAAGAACCCGCAAGTATCGCTGGCGGGGTCGCAGATCACGTCGTCGGGCTGAGGCGCCGTCATCTCGACCATCAGCTCGATGATGTGCCGCGGCGTGCGAAACTGGCCGTTCTGGCCAGCAGTGGCGATCTTCGAGAGCATGTACTCGTAGACGTCGCCCTTGGTGTCCCGGTCCACCATCTCGACCGCATCGAGACCGTCCACCGCCTTCTCCAGCAGGGCCGGTGTGGGGATCGTGAGGCGGGCATCACGCATGTGCTTGGCGTGGCTGCTCTCGCCGGCCCGCTGCTGCAGGAACGGGAACACGTAGCTCTCGACGACATCGAACATCTCTGCGGCCGGGCGGTTCTTGAATCGCGACCAGCGCAGGTCGCCGTACGGCCGACCCTCGGCTCGACCCTCGGGCCGGAACTCCTGCTGCTCCGGAAAGATGTCGTCTTCGGCAGGGATCGGCTCGTGCGTGCGGTTCGCCTTGTTCTCCGCCAGCGTCTGCTGCTCGTCGAGCGCCTTGACGAACAGCAGGTACGTGAGCTGCTCCATCACCTCCAGCGGGTTCGAGATGCCCCCCGACCAGAAGTCGTTCCACACCGCATCGATCTGCCGCTTCAGCTCACCTGTGACCATGACCGCCCATTCTCGCCGGTCCGGGCACCCCGCGTGAAACTGCGATACCGCCATCTCGCTGCTCAATCGCTACACCTCCCGAGGGCGATCACCTCGCCTCATGCCCCAAGAGCGACAGAAGGCGCAGTCGGCAGACTGGTCCAGGGCTCAAACTCGACCCACAAGCAATCGAAGAACTTCCCATCGATGAGCTTGGTCTCCTTGAATCGCCCCGGTCTTGGTGGAGGCTCTGTTCCTTGAGAGGATGGAGCGATGCCAGGAAATGGGAGATGTCCCGCCGAGTTGCGTGAGCGGGCGGTGCGGATGGTGCTCGACAGCGAGCGCTTGTACGGGTCTCGGTGGGAGGCGATCTGTTCGGTCGCCGGCAGGCTGGGTCCGACGCCGGGGACGGTGCGGCTGTGGGTGCGCCGCGCTGAGATCGACGGCGGGGTGCGGCCGGGGGTGACCACGGCTGAGCGTGCCCGGATCACAGATCTCGAGCGCGAGGTCCGTGAGCTGCGGCGGGCGAACGAGATATTGAAGGCGGCGTCGGCTTTGTTCGGGTAAGGGGCTCGACCGCCAGTCCCAGAGATAGTGGCGTTCGTCGACGCTCATCGGGGCCGGTTCGGGGTCGAGCCGGTCTGCGCTGTGCTCGCCGGGCGCGGCGTCGGGATCGCCCCGTCCGCCTATTGCGCAGCCAAGAAGCGTGCGCCGTCGGCGAGAGCGGTGCGCGACGGGGAGCTTCGCCCGTTGATCGCCGAGGTGCATGCGGCGAACTGCGACGCCTATGGGGCGGCGAAGGCGCCGGCCGCCTCAACCGCGTCAAGGGCGTGCGGGTGGCTCGCTCGCCGTGGAGCGGCTGATGGCACAGATGGGTCTTCGAGGCGTGGTGCGCGGCGCAAAGCCCCGCACGACCACCCCTGCCGGCGAGGGCCTGCCCTCCGATCTGGTGAACAGGGACTTCAGCGTCGACGCACCCGACCGGCTGCGGCTCGCGGACCTCACCTGGGTGCGCACCCGCAGCGGGTTCGTGTACATGGCGTTCGCGATCGACGCCTGCTCGCGGCGCGTGCTGGGCTGGCGGGCGTCGCGCTCGTCGCGCACCGACCTCGCCCTCGACGCCCTCGACATGGCCATCGCCGCCCGCCGACGCGACGGCCGCCGCATCGAAGCAGTGACCCACCACAGCGACCGCGGATCGCAATACCTGTCCATCCGCTACAGCCAAAGACTCGACGACAACGACATCCTCAGCCGCGGGTGACTCCGTTTGCGATGCTTCGCGAAGAGCGTCATTGAGTGCCGAATATCATGGCAACGCTGCCAGGAGTCGGGAGTACGATCCGCGTCATGCGCGAGGACGAGGTTCGCCTGCGAGTCGGGGGTGAAGTCACTGTCGAACTGCTGTCGGCTGCGTTGACGGCATTCACAGCAGCACTGTCTGCGGCAGAGGCCAGCCATGATGCGCGGATTCGTTGG
>JAJDVQ010000030.1 GCA_022826045.1 Acidimicrobiia bacterium
GCGCCTCGCCCCCGCCTGACACCCACTGCGCCCGCCCGACACCGCCCACAAAACAACAAAACGCGCACAGGCAACGAACCATCAGCGTCGAACTCGCCGCAAAACCACCCCCGCACACCAATAATTCAGCAGTCTCCTAGCGGTGCATCCCCGCTTGGTACCGTGGCTGCTACGAGGTCTTGCCTGACCAACTCCACGGGAGGCTCCCATGCAACAGCTTGCCTCACGGGCTCTGGCATTTCGCCGGCGCCGCCGCAAGCCTGCTGAGGCGAGCAGCCGACATCTGGCTGCGGTTGCCGCGTCCTTGGTGCTGACCATGCTCGCCGTCGCTCTGCCAGCGGGCGTCGTCGGCGCGGCAGCCGTCGATGTCAGCTCGGAGCGTCTGTGGGGCGCAACGCGCTATGAGACCGCCGTCGATATCGCCGAGGCCTACGTCGACGATCAAGGCGGCAACCGCTCACGGGTCAGCACCATCATCCTCACCTCGGGTGCCGACCGCCACTTCGGCTATGCGCTGGCTGCGCCGGCGCTTGCCCGCCGTCACAGCGCGCCGCTGTTGCTCACCGAGACGCACCGTCTCACGCCTGTCACACAGCGGTTCATCCAGCGCTACGGCATCCGGACGGTCTACATACTGGGGGGCACCGATGTCGTGTCGGCCTCGGCCGAGCGCACAGCAGACCTGCTCCCCGGTGTCACCACGATCCGCATCGCCGATACAGACCATTACACCACCGCCGTCGCAGTGGCGCGACAGTCGGGCCCCAGCCGTGGCGAGCCGGGCGCGTACCGCAGCGAGGGCCGCACGGTGCTCATCGCAACCGGCGACGCCTTCGCTGACGCCTTGGCTGCCGGTCCGCTCGCGTATCGCGGCGAGCATCCCGTCTTGCTGACGCCTGCCCATGCCCTGCACCCCTCTGTCAGCCAGTTCCTGCGCACCAGCGGCACCTCGCACGCCGTCATCCTGGGGGGCACCAGTGCGGTCAGTGCAGAAGTAGAGCGCGAGCTGCGCGGCATCGGCCTGTCCACCGAGCGGCTGTGGGGCACCGATCGGTTCGGCACCGCTGTTGCCGTCGCCGCGGTGCTGCTGGGGGCAGAATCGCCCCAGCCCTGCTTCGACGGGGGAGAGATCGGCTTGGCGAATGCCTGGCGCCCGCCCGATGCCATCACCAGCGGACCGCTTCTCGGTCATCGCTGCGCACCGCTGCTGCTGACCGATCAGCAGACGCTCAGTCCCGCTTCCCAGCGGTTCCTGACGTCCTCAGAGCATCTCACCGGAGACATCGACGGCGACCTTCGCATTGCCACCTTCGGAGGCACGGCCGCGGTATCGACCGCAGCTGCAGCCGCAGCATCGTCCGGCGCCACGCTGCCGCCCATCACCGCGCGCATTCGGGCCTTCGAAGGCCGCTGCCATTTCACTGTCGAGTTCGATGAACCGGTGCTCACCGAGCAGGCCGTCGATCTCGACAATTACACGTGGGAGGGCCGCCGCCTCAGCGGTTCGGCCGACAGCACCGACGGCCGGTTGGGTGATACCACCACAATGATCACGGTCACCCTGCCGGGAGCGTCAGCCACATCCGACAATGCGCCCCCGGTGGGTTGCACCACGCCGCTGGTCGCCCGGGACGACATCGACCTGAGCGCAGGTGCGATCGGTGCAGCAGGCGACAAACGCACCGTGGAGGCCTCCGGTGCACGGGTCATTCCCGATCGCTCCCCGCCGAGCCTCGAGATTCTGGCTTTCGTCGGCACGGGGAGCATCTTCGTCGAGTCCGCGGAGCCGTTCCTCGCGGCCGATCCCGAGGACGCTCCCAGCCCCGAGCTGACCATCCGCCGCCAAGGAGTCGCTGTCGAGACGGTCCCACTCGCTGGTCTCGGCGACGGCGTGGTCCGTCTCGAAGTGCGGGTGCCGGTGTCATTCGGCGAGCTGCGCGCTGGCGACGTTGTCACCATCGCCAAGAAGCAGGTGCAAGACCTTGCCGGCAACACCAATGTCGAGAAGACCGTGCGTGCGCGCCAGGACAGCACGGCGCCTCGCGTCTCCCGTGTCACGGTCAGCGCCCCGCAGGGCGTCGAGAACGCCGCTGCGTCGATCGACGGCCGTCGATCGGGCGTGCGTGTACGCGACGCGCTCATGGTCACAGCCAAAGCGGGCACTGAGGTATCCGGCGCGGCTGGCAATGATTGGGCGATGTCGGTGCGGGTCCGCGACGACTGGGCTGCTGAACGGCCCACCGAAGTCGCGGTTGAGTTCGGCCACATCGACATCAGCGCATCTGCCGAGCGTTCGTTGGCCGACATCGAGATCGACCTCAACGGCACATCGGCTTTCAGTCGGCTGTTCGAAGCCGAAGTGCTCAGCTCGGCCTCGGGCGTCACAACCACACTGAACGCGAGCGTGGCGTTGCAGCGTTTCGGCGGCGGCGTCAGCTACGTCGATCTTGCGGTCTACTGGTCTGAGCCGGTGTGGAGCTGCACGGCACCGTCGGGCATCGACCTCAGCAAGCTCGAGATTGACATCGAGGGCGGCCGGCGGTACGACTTCTATCTCAACGGCTCGCGTGCAGAAGTGCATCTGGTCGAATTTGTGCCCGCGCCGACAGGCTCAGGCGTAGGGGAACCCGATACGGCAGTGTGCGACACGTCCGCCGGCGTTCCCGAAGGCACCATCGTGGCCCGCCTCGAAGCCGCGGATGTCGGCTCGCTGCCGTCGCTGCGCTCGTCGCTGTTCGATCACGGCGGTGCAGCCACCGACCTGCGCGGCAATGAGTCGGTGCGGCGCAGGTTCGATGGCTTCACCCGGCCTTAGCCGATGCCAGCGAGGCCCCTCCCGTCACTCCCGCCTCGAGGTCGAGATACTCGGCGCTGCACCGTGATCGCAGCCGCAGAACGGCGGCGCGGCGGCGCGGTGCGTGTCGCTGCGGCGGTGTGTTTCGCCGCGGCCGCTGCCGCAGCTTCTCTGCTGCCCGTCATCCCTCGCCAATGGTCAGCGTCGTCGGCAGGCGCAGCTGCGCCGACCGTCTCTGCGGACCGCATTGCCGGTCCCACCCGGTACGACACGGCCACGCTCGCAGCCGAAGCTTGGATCTCGGCCCGTCCCTCGGGCGCGTCGCCGGTCACGACGGCGCTGCTGGTGTCTGGCGCCGACGGCGACGCCGCCGTTGCCTTGGTGACGCCGGCACTGGCCCGTGCCTACCAAGCACCCGTCCTGCTCACCGGAGCAGAGCGTCTGCCGCCGTCGGTGATCAGCTTCCTGAGCGTTCATCGGATCGAACGCGTCATTGTGATCGGCGACCAGCGCATGGTTGCTTCCGGCGCCGCTCGGGCTCTCGACGGCCTCGGTGTCCAGAGTGTCGACTACGTCGTCGGCAGCGATGCATACGAGACGGCAGTCGAAGTTGCCGGCCATCTCGATCGGCATTTCGGTGCCCCCGGCGAGTTCGGCCTTCACGGACGCACCGTGGTCATCGCCACCGGTGAGGCCACTGCCGACGCTCTGGCCATCGGCCCGTTCGCCTACCGCGGCCGGCATCCGTTGCTCCTGACGCCTCGCAGCAGCTTGCACCCTTCGGCTGCCCGTTACCTGCGCGACAGCGGCGTTCGTCACGCCGTCATCGTGGGCGGCGACGCCGCGGTGGCCTCCGGGGTGGAGACGGCTGTGGGCAGGCTCGGCATCACCACCGAGCGCTGGCATGGCGAAGACCGCTACGCCACCGCATCTCGCATTGCCGCCGAGCTGCTCGGCAACGGCTCGCCCGTCGAGTGTTTCGACGGCACCGCCGCAGGCGTCGCCGTGGGCGAGCGCGCTGCAGACGCAGTCGCCAGCGCCCCCGTGCTGGGCGAGCGCTGCGCCCCGCTCATTCTCACCGAGTCGCATCGGGTGCCTGCTGTCACGCGTCGATTGCTGTCCAGCCCGCACTACCTCACCGGCGGCGAAGCCGGTCGTGTTTCCGTCACTGTGTTCGGCGGGACGGCAGCCGTCACCGACAGCGCTGCCGATTCCATCGTTTCGGCGGTGACGCTCCTGCCCATTCGCGCACGCGTCTCTGCTGTTGAGGGCCATTGCCATTTTGTCGTCGACTTCGACGAGCCGGTCGACGCCATCGCGGCTGCCGACGCCTCGAACTATCGCATCAAAGGCAGCAGCGTCGAGGCAGAGACAGTGCGGCTCGACAGCGCCGACACGCCGATGACCCGTCGGGCCACGGTGGTGCTGGCAGGCAGCGATGTCGTCGAAGGCGCAGCTGTGCCCAGTCGCTGCGACCGGCCGCTGCAAGCCAACGACGAAGTGCGCATCGCCGGCGGGGTCATCGGCACTTCGCAAGGTGCTCGTACGGTTTCGAGCGTGACCATTTCCGTGGCGAGCGACCGTTCCCCGCCACGGCTGTCCGTCACGGCGCCTATCGGGGCCAGCACGGTGTGGGTCGATGCGCGTGAACCTGTCCGCAACGTGTTCGGCGAGGTCGAGTTCTTCCGCCGCGACGCCACGCCGGAGCACCAAGTGGTGCAGGCAGAGGTTGCCGAGGGTTCACTGGGGTTTGAGGTGGCGGTGCCGGCCGAATGGGGCCTGCTCGAAAGCGGCGACCGCGTGACCGTGTTGGCAGCAGCGGTCCGCGACATGGCCGGCAACCGCAGCCGACCGGTGTCGACCTCGGTTCGAACCGACACGTCGCCTCCGCGTGTCTCCGCCTCCACCGTGACAGTGCCCAGCGCCGTCGCGGCTGCGACTGCCCGGCTCGACGCTCGCAGCGGGGCGCCGCCCGGCGCGGCGGCGCTGGTGGTGACGGCAGTGGACAGCGGCGCTGCGTCGGGTGCCGAAGGCAACGGCTGGGAGCTGAAATTCGAGGTCGAGCGTTCGTGGAAAGCAAGCCGCGCCTCGCAGATCGACATCTCATTCAGCGCGAAACGCCTGCGCGTCCAAGCATCGGACGCACGCCCGCTGCGCAGCGTTGTCGCCGATCTGCTGACCGACCCGACTTTCAGCCGGCATTTCTCTGCCCGGCTCGACACTGATGCCGGTTCGGCCAGCGCTGCCATCGAGCGTGATGTCGGCCCAGTGCCGTTTGAGGGGGGCGTGAGCTCCGTCATGGTCATGGTGCGCTGGTCTGAGCCGATTGCCGGATGCGACGCCGGCGCCGAGGCTGTGTCTGCGCGCGACATCGAAATCGACGTCGACGGTGATGGCGACGCCGAATATGCACTGGACGGTGCGTCGGCTTCGGGCTGGAATGTCGAAGTGGCCGCTGTCGGCTCACCCGTGCAAGCCGGCGGCATCGGGGGCTTGCTGTGCGCTGGCGCCGCTGGCGAGCAGGCAGGAGCTTTGGCAGCGCGGCTGAGTTCGGGGGATGCCTCGTCGTTGCCGTCGCTGCGTTCGAGGCTTGTGGTTCACCCGGGGGCGGCGGTAGACCGGGCAGGCAACGCTATCGCTGCCCGGCTGGTGCGAACCTTCACTCGCGGTTGACTCTGCAGGTGTCCTGCGACTTCAGGTGAAGGCAGCGGGATATATCTGAGATAGCTCGCCCAGAAAACCGCCAGCGGTACACTTGACGTGAGGTCGCGCTCCGGATCATGTGAGTTCGACGGATTCTGAGTGAAGAAGCTGGGAAATGGAGGGCCTTGTGATAACGGCTCAACCCAAGCAGGATGCCCGCGGGCGAAAGCTTGCTGCGATCTTGGCGGCGATGCTCGTGGCATCGGTGCTCGCGGTCGTGGCGGGGTCGTCGGCGCAGGCCGCGAACACGGCCAGCGAGCACATGGTCGACACGAACGACGACGGCAAGGTCGACAGCCGTGAGTTCGGCGGTGCCGACCGCTACGAAACTGCCCTCATGCTCGCCAAGCGCTACGCGCAGGAACGGGGCGGTCTCGGGTCGATCGACGCGGTGATCGTGGCATCGGGGGTCACGCTCATCGACGCCGTCACCTCGTCGGGCCTGTCCCAGTACAAGCAGGCGCCGGTGCTGCTGACCCGCCCCGAGGCGCTCGACGCACGAGTCGCCAGGTTCATAGAAGACCATGGCGTCTCTGAGGTGATTGTCACCGGCGGCGAGGCGGCGCTGCCGGCCAGCATTGTCGCCGAGCTCGAAGCACTCGAGTCTGAGCCGAAGGTGATGCGTCTCGCCGGCGCCGATCGTGCCGGCACTGCGGTGGCAATAGCGGAGGCTGTCGGGGCGCACGGCTCGTGGTGCGGCACCGACGACAAGTCGGCTTTGCTGGTCCGTGGTGCTACTGATGCGGCGTACGACGCGATTTCGGCTGGTCCGGTTGCGTATGCGTTGGAGTTGCCGTTGTTGTTGTCGGGTGTTGATGAGTTGTCTGAGGCGTCGTCTGCGTTCATTTCTGGTGAGAAGGTTGAGCGTGTGGTGATTTTGGGCGGTGCTGG
>JAJDVQ010000081.1 GCA_022826045.1 Acidimicrobiia bacterium
GCGCCTCGCCCCCGCCTGACACCCACTGCGCCCGCCCGACACCGCCCACAAAACAACAAAACGCGCACAGGCAACGAACCATCAGCGTCGAACTCGCCGCAAAACCACCCCCGCACACCAATAATTCAGCAGTCTCCTAGCAGGATGCGGTTCGCCTCGGCGCGTGCTGCTCGAAGCGGAATCAGCAGGTCTTCGCTGCACCCTGCGGGTGCGGATCCGTCCTCGTCCTTGCGCGACTCAATCTCCGCCAGATGCTGATGGAGTCTCGCCTTGGTGCTGGAAATGTCGGGCAGAGAGTTCACGATGCGTCAGTTGTGATGCCGGGGCCTGGGTAGTACCGGGGTGCCACGAGGATCAGGTTCGCACAGTCGTCGCATGCGGACTGCGCATAGCCTCAGCGTCGATGGCGAAGCGTGGGTTGCTCGGATGACGAACGGCACGATTCAGCGGGTCGAGCCGTCGTATTGGCGATCAGTGCGTCGGGCATGGGGGAGATTCCCGGAGTTCCGCAGCCGCGCCGAATGGTGGGCATGGCACTCGGCGGCTACGGCGGTGCCCTGAATGATCGTGCCGTGGTCCAGGTACTGGACCTCTATAGGTCTGCTCGGTGCATTCGCCCTGCTGGGTGTGTATTGGGTGATGGCGTCGTTGGCCGGAGGCTGGTGGCTGCATGCTGGACGCGAGCGCTTCCCGCTGAGTCCCGAAGCGGTCGAGCGCATCAAGGCACGCGAGATCCGCAAGCAGGCGAGAGACGAGCGTCGGGCCGAGCAGTGGAGAGGCACAGTTTGACCGATCGGCGGTCTAGCCGGCGGCGTTACTAGACCCCTCAGCAGCCCGCTTCGTCCACCAGTCCCTTCGGGGAGAAGCGCCCTTGATGACGACTGTGCCGGCGAGCCTGTCGTGCCAGCCGCGCCCGTGATCGTCCCAGAACGACGTCGCAAAGACGAGTGCCCACAAAGCGAGTCCTGCCACCAACCCCAGCGGAGCGGCCGACGGAATCGAAGCTCCGAGCATGAAGCCGACGATCCCCGCGATGACGGGGAGGATCGCCCGCCCGAACGATGCGATGTAGCCAGGCGGTCGACCATCCCGCAAGCGGACAACGCGGGTTCCGGCTCTGGCATCTCTCCATCTCGGTCGGTCCTTGGACGTCGACCGTGCCTCGTACACCGCGACGGCCACCAGCGCCGCCACCACGGCGGTGAGGTAGAGCCACAGTGCCGTGTCGACCATGCCCGGGTCGGCCGCAGGTGCGTACGACATCAATCCCAACAGGAATCCGAGGGGGAGGGCCGGGCCAACGAGTATGACCATCACATAAAGAGCCTCGGCGAGCCTGCCGCCGCGGCGGTTGTCGAACGTCGCCAAGGCAACGGTCTCACCGCTCCCGAGCGTCACCTCGGTGCACTTCGGCCCTCGGGGCGTGTGGTCCGAGCCCTCAGCCGCTTCAGAACGCAGTGTCGATACGGCGTCGCGCGGAGGGCGACCAGGCACAGGCCGCCGACCTGAAGGCCTCATGGCGCCAGCCTACGCAAGCCCTGATCACTGCATGTCTGGCATGTCTTGCGCCCGCAGCGATGGTGCACCAGTTGCTGCCAGCTCACCGGTCAGTAGATGTACTCGAAGCCGAGCTTGTCGCAGAGAGACTCGTAGTTGTTTCGGAGGTGCCGGGCTGGGGCACCAGTCTGGCTGTACCTGCTGAGCGCTTCGAGCAGGAGGAGCTCGAACGCCGCCAGCTCGAGGTCGCTGTAGACGGTCTTGCGGTAGCCGATGACGGCGCGCGCTCGGGTGTTCCGGCGGAATGTGCGCAGCCGGTCGTCACGGGCGCGCATGACTGAGCAGGAACCGAAGTGAATGACCCGTCCCTCCGCTCTCCCGTTGATCATCGTCTCGAGATCTTCGAGCGAGACACGGCGTTTGCCATCCAGCCAGAGGTTGCCCGGGTCGCCGTGGAAGCCGAAGTAGCCGACTCGGTATGCGTCGTAGCGCCGCTGCAGCCACTTGTTGATGTAGTACTCGAGCTCGGGCACGGTGCCGATGTCGCGATGGATGTACTTGATCTCGCCGAAGCCTCGAACCGCGTCGAGCATCGTGTCGATACTCCACTGCTTGCGGAGATCGGAGTCCCAATCACCTTCGAATGCGAACACGCCGGCTGCAATCGGCTCGGTGGATCCACTGCGCCCAGTTGCGCCAGACGGCGCCGCAGGTGACTTGGCCATTGCGCTCCCTGGTTGGCGATGCGGTGGTGACGCCGCGGTTGGGTACCTTCGACGGCTGTCTCAGTTCAGCAGGTAGCGGAGCCTCTCGGCCTGCTCGTCCCACTCTTCGAGTTCGGCTTCTCGAATTGCGGTGCCGAGCCGGTCCTTGTCGAATTCCTCGGCAATGTGCTGCAGCCATTGATCCGGGCTGTACACCGCCACATGTTCTTCTTCGGCCATCCACTCGCGCATGATGCGGTCGTCGAGCATCGAACGGTCGTCCATGATCGCGACGCATCCGTTGTCCCACACCCGGCCGAATTCTGGGTGATCGATCCAACCTGACATTGACAGTCCCTTCTCTGTTGCCGCGTAGCGCGCAACCAAACCTGCGTGCAACCTAGGCAGGGGGTGTGACGAGTTTCGTGACGCCTCCAGCGGAACCATCGGTCTGCCCGCCTGCCGCGGTCAATGAGCGCCGCCTGCGATAACCATGGGAGCTCCGTGGGCGCAGTCCGGGGCTCGACCGATCAGGAGCGCATCTCGAAGCGGCCGTCGCACATGGTGAAGCACAGCCTCGACAGCACGTCCATGCCGAGCACGATGTCGCAGTCGCTGATACGGCGACCCAGCCCGATTGCGATGACGGCGTGCGCTCTGCCGTATGTGTAGCCGTCGCCCCATGCGCTGGCCGCACTCGGCGTGTCGACAGGCAGTGCGATGTCGAGGTCGAAGGTGTCCGTCTGCACCCGACCGATGGGCGTGTTGACGATCTCGATACCGCTGGCCGTGACCCCGAGTCGTTCAATCACTTCACGGGTCGCCGCCGTTGTCGTTGCGCCCGTATCGACGAGCGCTCTGTACCGGACGGGATCCCGATCGCTCGTCGGAGCGCTGACTTCGACATAGAACCGCACATAGCGTCCGTGTTCGATGTCGGTGCTGAACGTTGTCACCCGTGTCAGGCCAGGGCGGCGGCCATGGTGCCCAGTTCGATCGGCTCGGAACGGATCTCTTGGGTGGTGAAGTTTCCGACTCCGCAGCGTGCGTTGCCGGCGGTTCGTGCTTCGCGAATGCTCGCGTAGGTGCCGATGAGCTGACCGTCGTGCAGCACGGCGAACTGCCCGAGATGGCTTGCTTCGAGCTCTGCGCGCATGGCTTCGAAGGCTGCGTAGTTCTTCAGCACATCGGCGCGTTCCATGGTGGCCTCCGAGGTTGCTGCGCTGAACTGCACCATAGCGACGCCAGCACGCGTGGCTCGGAACCATTAGTGCTCGATCCGATTCCTCGGTATCCGCGTTCCTCGGCTCTCCCCGTGCCTTAGCGTTCCGCTTCGCCATCTCGACCATGGCAAGGAAGGCGACGCACTTGTTGCCGTCTGGGAAGGGTGGTTGCGGGCCAGTCGATATCCGAAAACACCGATCTTGCGTTCGATGTCGGGATGAAGCGCTTGTGCTACGCAACGAGATCAAGCGATTGGAGACCGAGTATGAAACCGCTGAAGCCCGCCGAGGTCAGCCTCGACGACGTTGACATGCCCGGTGACTGCGCGACACGGTTTGAAGCGCTGGCCCGCAGCCTGCAGCAGTACCGCCCCGGAACGGAGTACTACGCCGCGACACTCCATAGGTCGCGCAACGGGTGGATCTTGGAGTTCTTTTCCCGTTGGGCTGGCTTTCCGGATGATCGCTCGCGGGACAAGGGAATCCAGCTGCGCCGGGCGGTGCCCGTGGAACCGGAGAAGTACTCACAATTGTGGGAACTCCAAGATCAGGGTTGGATCGTCGTCAACGATCTCGACGGGCTTCTGGTGTTTATGGCGATCGGCGGCAACGCCTTCATTTCCGACGACATCGCTCGACGGCACTTCAAGCAAGACGTCGAGCCTCACCCGGTGGTTCAGAGCGGTGGTGCTGGCTATTGGAGCTACAACGCCAATTCTCGCGAGGTCAGGATGCGCCGGCCCACCCGCAAGCAGCGGCAACGCATCCTTGATCGCGATGGACACCAATGCCAGATGTGCGGATGGAAGTGGTCTGACGAGAGGGACTTGGACCTCCAGATCCACCACATCAAGCCGTTCAGCCAAGGCGGGCTGACCCTCGACGACAACCTCATCACCCTCTGCAGACCGTGCCACCTGGGCCTCGACCCGCACTTCCAACCGGAGTTCTTCTGGGGACCGGACGGTCCTGCCCACAAGGTGCAGAAAAAGCAAACGGCAGCAACACATGCCGGGGGCAAAGAAGCCCACCGTGACCGAGTGATCTCATTGCTCCGAGAACTGGCGCAAAGGACCTGACTGCACAATCTGTGCTGGTCGGATGTCATGGCAGGAGCCGTCGCGGTGTCTTGCACCGCGACCGGGATCCCTTGCCAAGCACTTCACGCCGTGGCTGGCCGCGAACCCGGGCCATCTGGGCAAAGTGGTGGTGGCTGGGGCGTCTGCTGAGGCCCAGTAGCGTCCTGCGGTCATGACTGACCGGGTTCCATGGCCGCAGACAGGCGAGTTGCTCTCCGATGGCCGCGTCGCCCTACACGTGGGCAACATCTGGGTTGACCTGCATGCTGGCGACGACATCGGTGAGATCATCTGGACGAGCCGGGGCGATCGACACTCTCGTGCACTCACCCGCCAGCAATGCCTCAACGCGCTGCGGCTGGCAGAACAAGACGTCACAAGTAGCCATCTCAGCACTGCCGAGCGTGCTGCCGCGAAACGCATCGTCGGCAAGTTGCACAGGTGCTTGGGGGCTCTCGACAGGGTCCAGGAAGACCCGCAGATCATCGCGCGCGCCACTAGGAGTCTGCTGATTTATTCGGTGGGATTTCCGCGTGTCGGCTGGGTGTGCGCGGGATGATGCTGGCATGCAGGGAACCGCTGGGCGGGATCGGGTGTTGTTGGACGCGGCTGCGGTGTGCGGGCATCTGCTGGCGG
>JAJDVQ010000001.1 GCA_022826045.1 Acidimicrobiia bacterium
GCCCGCCGAGCCCACAAACGCCACCTCGCCAACCGCGTCATCCGACGCATGTGGCGAGACGAAAAACACCGCACGAAGACCCAAATTCAGGCCGCCTGACGACCCCACTTGACAAGGGATCGTCGGACAGACCCCCCGTGAGAGTCCGCCTTGCTGGCGGTCCGCGTCACGACACAGCGAACTTGCCCGACGGCGCGTCCGCCTGCCCGAAGAGGTTCCAGCCCCAGCAGACCGCGGTGCCGTCGGCGCGCACCCCGCACGAATGGTGGCTGCCTGCTGACACGGCGACGAACTTGCCCGACGGCGCATCCGCCTCCCCGTCGCGGTTGAAGCCCCAGCAGACCGCGGTGCCGTCGGCGCGCAGCCCGCACGAATGGAAGGTGCCTGCTGACACGTCGACGAACTTGCCCGACGGCGCGTCCGCCTGCCCAAGGTAATAGCCATGCCCGTTGTCGTTGCTGCCCCAGCAGACCGCGGTGCCGTCGGCGCGCACCCCGCACGAATGGTCGTAGCCTGCTGACACGTCGACGAACTTGCCCGACGGCGCATCCGCCTCCCCGCTGGCGTTGTCGCCCCAGCAGACCGCGGTGCTGTCGGCGCGCACCCCGCACGAATAGTTCACGCCTGCTGACACGTCGACGAACTTGCCCGACGGCGCGTCCGCCCGCCCGTCGCGGTTGAAGCCCCAGCAGACCGCGGTGCCGTCGGCGCGCAGCCCGCACGAATGGAAGGTGCCTGCTGACACGGCGGCTGGCGACACGGCGGCTGGCGTTGTGTCGCTGGTTGCCTCGCCGCGGTTGTCGATCCAAGCGAGCACTTTGCGCGCTGTGTCGAGCCGGTCTGTTCCGGCAAGGCGCACTATCACGTTCAGACCGGCTACAGCACTCTCAGGCACCGCTTTGGTGCCACCAAGAACCACGACTTGCTGGCCGTCAATGAGCGCTTTGGCTTCGTCGGGCGCTACGACGCATTTCGTGTCGAGAACCTGCCACGACGCGATCAGTTCCGCCATAGCCACATCACCCGCAGCCGACACCACAGCGTGCGTCTCGCCGCGGCAATCGGGTTCCGGCGTGGGGTGCGCCGAAGCGCTCGAAGCCGCCAACCCGACGGCCAGCGCTGCCGCCTGCACGACAGCCAGCAGTTTTCTCATGGTCATCTTGTGCTTCCTGTTCGCTGCGTCAGCGTGCTGCTGGTGCGCGTGGGCTAGCGTAAGAGGATGAGCGGATAGGCGGGGTCAGTGGGGTTGCCAGCGGTCGCGGTGGTCGATGAGCTTGATGGTGATGATCAGTGCGACGGCGAGGGCGAGCTGGGCTCGGCGGTGTTGGGGGTGCCGGTCGGTGTTGCGTCGGAGCTGTCCGTAGTTGGACAGCCACGAGTTGGCGCGCTCGACGGTCCAGCGCGGCCCCAGCGGCGCCGCGGCGGGATTGGCGCCGGCGCCGGGTTTGCGTTTGGCGGGCCGGCTGATGTCGTCGATGCCCGCGTTGGCTGCGGCCTGGTCGACGCGGGCGCCCCAGTAGCCGCGGTCCAGGTGCAGCGTGTCGATGTCGTGGTGCAGGCCTTGGCGTTCTAGCTCGGCCACGGTGGGCTCGAACAGCATGATGTCGTTGCGGTTCGCGCCGTCGGCGGCCCATGCGACCGGGATGCCCGCCCCGTCGGTCGCCAGCGACCACTTCCATCCCAGTTTGCGCCTGTCAACAGGGCTTTTGCCGGTCCCCGCTCCGCCGCATGGCGCTTTGTGGGTCGATCCGTCGATGCACACCTCGGGCAATTGCAGGCCCATGATGCGGTCCCAGGCGGCGACCGCCTCCCCGGCTATCTGGTCGAACACCCCCGCAGCGACCCACTCGTCGCGTCGGGACCGCAAAGTGGTGTCGGACACCTCATAGCCCAGCAGGATCTCCACCGACCGCCACGAGCAGCCCAGCGCCAGCCGCCAGATCATCCCCTGCAGGCACAGCCGGTCCGATGCCCGGGGCCGATGGCAGCCCAACGGGTGCGTGTCGGGCACCCGCGGCAGCAGCGGCCCCACCGCCGCCCAGATCACATCCACCACTGCCTTGGTCAGAGCGCGCATGATGAGCAGGCACCTCCACCATGTCGTCGATTGGAACGCCAACCCGCATCACAACGGGCCCAACCCGACGACTGGTGGATGGTCGCCTATCCGCGCGGCCTCTAAGCTAACCGCGGGCGCACAACGGCGCTCAGAAGCGCTCAGCGCCACGCAGAGCGCTTCGGGGGCGCAGCAGGGCGATGAGGCTGGAGGTGTCCCAGCGGCCGCCGCCGAGTTCTTGAATTCGCTTGTAGAACTGGTCCACGAGGGAGGTGACCGGCAGGGGAGCGCCGTTGCGCTGCGCCTCTGACAGCACTATGCCGAGGTCCTTGCGCATCCAGTCCACGGCAAAGCCGAATTCGAATTCGTCGGCGGCCATCGTTGCGCCGCGGTTGGACATCTGCCACGACCCGGCAGCACCCTGCGAGATGGTGTCGAGCACGGCGTCGAGATCGAGGCCGGCTCGGCGACCGAACTCGAGCCCCTCCGACAGTGCCTGGACAAGGCCGGCAATGCAGATCTGGTTGACCATCTTGGTGAGCTGCCCTGAGCCGGCAGGACCGATCAGCGTGACCGCCCGCGCGTAGCAGCCGATGACCGGCCGTGCCCGTTCGAAGTGCTCGGCAGCACCGCCGCACATCACGGTGAGCACGCCGTTCTGCGCGCCGGCCTCGCCGCCGGACACCGGTGCGTCCACGAAGCCGATCCCGCGCTCGGCGCAGGCAGCGGCCAGCTCACGCGCCAGGTCGGCCGAAGCGGTGGTGTGATCCACGAGGATCGAGCCCTCGTCCATCGCGGCGAGCGCCCCATCGTCGCCGTAGGCCACGGCGCGCACGTCGTCGTCGGCGCCGACGCACATGAACACGATGGCTGCGCCGCGGGCGGCATCCGCGGGCGTTGCAGCCACCCGACCCTGGTGCTCGCCCGACCAGCGCTGCGCGACGCTCGCGGTCCGATTGAAGACAGCCACGCGGTGGCCCGCTGCAGCGAGGTGGCCTGCCATGGGGAAGCCCATGACGCCGAGCCCGACGAATGCGACATCAACCGGCACGGTGGACTCCATGGTTCTCGTCGAGCATTGCCCGTACCTCGTGTTTGCGTACCTTGCCGAGTGCTGTACGGGGAAGCTGATCGGTCCAGAACACCGCCTTGGGATGCTTGAAGCGTGCAAGCTGCCCGTCGAACAGGCGCAGGAGCTCTGCGGCCTCGGTCTCAGTCCTGGGCACTGCGACGATGGCGGGCACCTCGCCCCATCGCTCGTCGGGCACGCCCACGACGGTTGACTCTGCGACGAGATCGCTGCGAGCGAGGATCTCCTCGAGCTCGGCGGGGTAGATGTTCTCGCCCCCAGAGATGATCATGTCCTTGCGCCGGTCGTCGATGAAGATCCAGCCTTCGTCGTCGGCGTGGCCGACATCGCCGGTGCGGAACCACCCGTCGCTGAGCGCCTCGGCAGTGGCCTCGGCGTCACGCCAGTACTCCAGCAGCACGCTCGGCCCACGCACCCACAGCTCACCGCGCTCGCCCGGCGCCGCGTCCTCGCCGCCATCGGTCACGATGCGCACTTCGCACATGGTCGAGGGCTTGCCGCACGAGCCTGGGTGGATTGCTGCTTCGTCGCAGCGCAGGTGCACCGCGATCGGGGCGGTCTCCGTGGATCCGTAGATCTGCCCGACCGGCACACCCCGGTCGAAGAAGGGTGCGGTGGCAGCCGTCGGCACGGGAGACGATCCGGTCATGATCCCGCGCAGCGATCCGAGGTCGGCGGTGGCGAAGCGCGGATGGGCGGCGACGGCGGTCAGGGCGGCAGGCACCAGCACGGTCCAGGTCGGCTGCCACTGCTCGACGTCGTCGAGGAACTGCCCGGGGTCGAAAGCCCGCTCGATGAGCGCGGCCGCCCCACCCAGCAGAGCAGGGAGGGTCTGGATGTTCAGCCCGCCGACGTGGAACAACGGGATCGTGGTGAGCACCCGGTCGCGGCTCGTGAGGTCATGAGCGTGGGTGGAGTTGACGGCGTTCGCGGCCATCGCCGCCTGGTCCAGCACTGCGCCCTTGGGATGTCCCGTGGTGCCCGAGGTGTAAGCCAGCAGCACCGGATGGGCGGGGGTGCCCCGACGCGGCGGGGGAGCACTCGGGGTACTGGGGCACTCCGGCTCGTCAGGCAGCGCCCGGATCTCGCACCCCGCACCGATCGATGCGGCATGCCGCTCGAAGGTCGAATCGACTACCAGCAGGCTGGGCTGTGCGTGTTCGAGGATCCACCGGTGCTCGGGCGGCGCCAGGCGCGAGTTCAGCGGCAGGTAGATGGCGCCCAGCCAGGAGCATCCGAGCATGAGCCGCAGCGCCGCCGGCCGGTTCGGGCCGAGCCACGCCACACGGTCGCCCTCGCCCACGCCGGCACCGGCCAGCCAGCCGGCCGTCGCGGCGATCTGGTCTGCGAATGCGCGGTATGTGTGCTCGACGCCTTCGAACGCGACGGCGGTCGCAGACGGCTGCCGGTCGGCCCACCGCTCGACGCGCGCGGCAAGATCGGCCCCAGCGGACAGTGGTCCGGGATCGCTCACGGTGCCTGCAGGATGTCGATGGGTGCCGGTTGCGAGCAGATCGCTTCAGGCCAGGTCGCCCTGCAGGGCGCCGTCGATCACCACGGCTTCGCCGTCGAGGAACACGCTGTGGTTGCGCATGGGCAGGTCGAAGTGCCCCAGCGTGTGGCGCCCGGCGTGCTCGTTGGCGCCCGTCGAGTAGAGAAAGTTGCCGGCGAACGCTCGCTGCTCGGTGCCGTTGGTCTGGCTCCGGTCGTACATCGACAGGGTGTCCCACCGCGCTCCCGGGTTCATGCCCCAACCCACGTGGCTGGTCGCATACGCCTCGCGGTCGCCCCACGCATCGGTGTAGCTGCGGAACAGCGCCGCGTCGGTGCCGACGCCCTCCACGTCGACGACGTAGTCTTCTTGGATTCGCAGCGTGACCGGCGACTCGATGTATCGCTTGAAGGTGAGGTTCATGTCGCCGCGGTCCATCACGATGGTGCCGTTCACGGTGTCGGCTTTGGGAAACGCCAGGCAGAGCCCGCCGGGCCAGTGGCTGATCGTGCCCGGCCGAGCGGTGTAGCCCCATCCGCCGCCGCACGGCGCCCCGTCGACGTCGACGACCAGATCGGTGCCCGCTGCCGAGGTGACGTGCATCTGCGAGGCAGCGATCAGCTTCTTGATGCCGACCTTGACTTTCGGCTCGAGGTCTGGCTCTGGCGAGAGACGCTCGAGGGCTTCGGGGTGCTCATTGGACACCATCAGGATCCGGGTGCCCTCGCCGAGGATCTTCGGGAGTTCCGGAGCGTGCAGGAGCCCTTCCACCGTGCAGTCGACCACGAAATCCACCGCGCCGAGCGCAGCGAGCACTGCCGCCGAGCCGGCGATGGCGTCGGACGCGCCCGTCGACCTCACCGGCACCGGCGCCGACTGGCGAGGCGTGGGCACCACGACGTGGACCGGCGGCGTGCCGAGCCGATCCAGGGCCAACTCGGCCAGGTTCACGTTCACGGCCCTGCTTTGGCTCTCGGACAGGATCGCTGCCGTCTGGGGCGGTTCGACGCCGCACATCTCGAAGACCGACGAGAAGGCATCGATCCACTTCGCTTCGATTCGCTCGACCAGCATCTGGTCCTCCAGATTCCCGCAGCCTGCTGACTATGCGCCAAGTTAGAGGCTGTGCGGAGCGCCGCGGCCGCTGGGTGTCAGGCTGCTTCTACGGCGGCGAGGTGGGCGGCGTCGTTGAACCGTCGTACTTGCCACAGGCACCGCCCGTTGAAATCGAGCAGCTCCAGCTCGGTGATGGCGGTCACCGAGGTGACCACGCCGACGCCCCGATGACTGGGCGGGATGCCGAAGGCCATCGCCATGGCCGCAGAGGCGATGCCGCCGTGGCACCCCACAAAGATCGTCTTTCCCGCATGGGCTGCGGCGATGTCGTTGAGCGCCTGTGCAACCCGGTGGCGGAAGCCTGCGCGGCTCTCACCGCCGTCCACCACGGGCGCGTATGGCTGGTCCATCGGCTGGATGAACCCGAAGCGCTCGCGCGCCGCCTCCCAGGTCATGCCGTCGGCAGGTCCGAGCCGCATTTCTTCGAGATCGTCGTGGAGATGGACATCGAGATTCCCGCGCTCGGGCCCGCTGCCGAGTGCTGGCAGCACGATGTCGGTGGTCTCGCGGGCCCTGGGCAGCGGCGAGGAGCAGACGACGTGCACCTCGGGTTCGCGGCCGGCAGCGAACCGGTCGCGCAGCGCCGCCGCTTGGGCGCGGCCCCGGTCGGTGAGGCCCCGACACCCCTGGGGTCCGCCGACGATTCCTTCGGCCATGGCGACGGATTCGCCGTGCCGGACGATCAGCAGCCGCGAGAGCAGTTGCTCGTCAGCCATATCGCCTGCTGCCGACATCCACACCGCAAGACTCTAGGTGTGCGCAACGGCTGCCGTTCGGCGCGGCGCCAGCCGGAGAGGTTGGCTCAGCGACGGTGCAGGCCGTGGTGAGTCTCAGTGAAGCCGGGTCGAACACCGGCACGGCTCCACTCCGTGCCTCCCTGGCCACGCAGAGCCCGGGAATGCCCTCGGCCGCTGTGACGACAGCGCCCACCGCGTCGACGAGATGCTCCGACTGACGCGAGAACACAAGCGCCTGGACGCCGTGGTGGGCCGCTGCAGCCGGGCGGGAGTAGCCGGCGCCTTCCAGCTGCTCGACCGTCGAAGCAACGGTTAGGTCGGCGCCGTCGACAAACAAACAGAACTCATGCGTGGTCATCACAGGCGCCTTACCTCTCGTTGCATCGCTTGATGCCGGAAGCCGTGGTCGCATGGCCAAGCGTCCGGCCGGTCTGCGGCACTCTAGTAGCGATTGCTTATCTACTGTCAAGAGCTTTAGTTTCAACTAATTTCCATATTTTCCGTGTAGTTTAGGAATCTGTCTCTGGCAATCTGTTCGGGGCGGCCGCCGGCCCGCACGCCGCAGCGGGCGTGCATTCGCCAGCGGGACAGTCCGGAGCGCCGCGCCGACGCGACCGGAAAGTGCCTGGGCCGTAGCATGCGGCCCGATGACAGGTGACACGGGGATGTCCACGCCGCAGCACATCGCCTATCGAGCGATGGTGGCCTCCGACGTCGGCTCGGTTCCTGTGGGGTGCATGGGCGAACCTGACGAGCTGGCAGAGCGGATCGCCAGCCTTGGATCCGCTGCGATCCTGGCATTCGAGGGAGACCGCCACGTCGGGCAGCTGCAGTTCCGGAGGTACATCCCCGGACAGCGAAGCCCCAACAACATCTGGGATCCGGTGTACTGGATGGACTTCGACGGCCGGGCGCCGACCCTTCCCCCCCGCACGATCAGCGTCTTCTGCTATCACGTCGGCCAGCTTGACGACACCGACGACCGCGACAGCCGCTACTTCGGTCGGGGCATCGGGGCCGGACTGCTCGACCGCATGCTGGAGTGGGCGGCCGCCACCGGCGCGGCGGCCGTGGTCGCGAAGGCGTCGCCGTCGTTGAGGCCGGTGATGGGCTTCATGGGCGGTCAGCCCGTCGAGGTCTACGAGGAGCGAGGCTTCCAGACTGTCGCAAGCTGGTCCGACCCCGATCTCGCCGAGGCGGTCGTCGAGCGTGGCATCGCGACCACTGAACAGCTTCCGGCCGCGGCCACCGTCAGCTGCTGCGTCCTGAACCTTTCCGAGCGCCGCTGACAGAGCCTTCGGCCGATTCCTGAGCCGTAGCCTGCAGGACGGCGAGTAGCGAACACCGGAGGTTGTGATGGGATCGATCACCTCAGACATCGAGCCAACCGTCGATCCGGCCGAGGTGGGCTTCGACGCCGGTCGGCTGGAGCGCATTGCCGCTCACCTGGATCGATATGTCGACGACGGGCGCCTGCCGGGCGTGTCGGTGCTGCTGACGCGCGGCGGCCAGACCGCCTACACACACCGCTACGGCCAGCGAGACTGCGAGCGGTCGCTGCCGGTCACCGCAGACACCATCTATCGCATCTACTCGATGACCAAGCCGATCGTGTCGATCGCCGCGATGCAGCTGTACGAGCAAGGGTGCTTCCAGTTGAAGGATCCGGTCTCGCGTTGGATCCCGGAGTTTGCGAACGCACGCGTCTTCGCCGGCGGCAACGTGATGCAGTACCAGACGCGAGAACCGGCGAGCGAAGTGACCGTCCACAGCCTGCTGACCCATACCTCCGGCCTCACCTACGACTTCCACTTCGCCAACGAGGTCGACGCGCTGTACCGGGCCAACGGCTTCAACTGGGGTGCCCCCGGCAACCTCGAGGAAACCTGCGAAGCGCTCGCATCGCTCCCGCTGCTGTTCGATCCGGGCACCGAGTGGAACTACAGCTACTCCACCGATGTTCTGGGCCGTGTCGTCGAGGTCGTCTCGGGTCAGTCGCTCGACGAGTACCTCGTCGACCACGTGATTGGGCCGCTCGGCATGACCGACACGGGCTTTCAGGTGCCACCCGCCGACGTCGAGCGCTTTGCGGCCAACTACACGACAGCCACGCTGGCGGCACGCGAGGCAGCGGGCAACACGGGGCCGACGCCCCCGGCATACCGGCCCGACGACGCGGGCCTGGCTCGCACGCTGATGGATGACCCGCGCACGTCGGCCTATCTGGGACCGCCCAAGATCCTTTCCGGCGGCGGTGGCCTGGTGTCGACCATGGGGGACTACCACCGCTTCACCCAGATGCTGCGCAACGGGGGCGAGCTCGACGGTGCCCGCGTCATCGGCCGGCGAACCCTCGAGTTCATGGCCAGCAATCACCTGCCTGGCGGCACCGATCTCACCGAGTGCGGCCGAGCGCTGTTCTCCGAGGCGGCCTTCGACGGTGTCGGTTTTGGCCTGGGCTTCTCGGTGGTGCTCGATCCTGCCAAGGCCAAGGTCGTGTCCAGCAAGGGCGAGTTCGCCTGGGGCGGGGCTGCGTCGACAGCATTCTGGGTGGATCCGGTCGAAGACATCACGCTCGTCTTCCTGACGCAGCTGCTGCCCTCCAGCGTCCACCCGATCCGCCCAGAGCTCAAGGCGCTCGTCTATCAAGCACTGGTGTGAGGCCGGTCGCTGTGCCTCGGCGGCACCGAAAGTCGCCTGCTGTTGTTCTTGCAGTTTTTCCGCTCTTGTTCGCTGCGCTCACGGGCCGCTCGGGCCACGGACTCGCCTAGCGGCTCAGCCTCCGGCGCACAGCGCTGATTGACTGCGCACATGGCAGATTTCGACTTGGTCATCGTCGGCACCGGCTCGGCCAATTCCATTCCCGGTCCCGAGTTCGACGACTGGTCGATCGCGATCGTCGAACGCGAAACGTTCGGTGGCACGTGCCTGAACGTGGGCTGCATTCCCTCCAAGATGTTGGTGTACGCGGCCGATGTGGCCGACACTATCGCGACGGCGGGCGACTACGGCATCGCCGCCAGCTTTGACAGCGCCGACTGGCCTGCCATTCGAGATCGCGTCTTCGGTCGCATCGATCCCATCGCCAGCGGAGGGCGCGACTACCGCTTCGGCGCCGAATGCCCCAACATCACCGTGTTCGAGGGGGATGCCCGTTTCGTGAGCGACCGGCGCCTGGCGGTGCGCATGGGCGACGGCAGCACCGAATCGGTGTCGGGGCGCCATGTGGTGCTCGGCGCCGGCGCTCGTGCGTTCGTGCCTCCGTACCGCGGCTTGGGCACGGTGCCGTTCCACACCTCTGACACCGTGATGCGGCTGGATTCGTTGCCAGAGTCGATGATCGTGCTTGGCGGCGGGTATATCGCCTGCGAGCTGGGCTACGTGTTCTCGGCGCTGGGAACCAACGTCACGGTGGTCAACCGGGGTGAGCGGCTGCTGCGGACCGAGGACGACGACGTGTCTGCGGCATTCACGACGGCGGCGCAGCGCCACTTCGACCTGCGCCTCGGCGCGACGGTGACCTCCGTGCGCGGCGGAGCCGCGACCGGCAGCACAGTGCGCGGCGGAGCCGCGATCAGCGATGCAGTACGTGGTGGAGCCGCGGAGTTTGTGTACGCCGCCGACGGCTCGCCCAGTGCCCAAGGCAACTCCTACACGGTCGAATTCGACCGTGGCGGGCGTGCCGAGGCGGTGAGCGCCGATGTGCTGCTGGTGACCACAGGCCGGGTGCCCAACGGCGATCAGCTCGCCCTCGACCTTGCAGGAGTGGATGACGACGACGGCCGCGTGCTGACCGATGAGTACTACCGCACCTCGGCGCCTGGCGTCTGGGCCTTCGGCGACCTGTCGAGCGAGACCCAGCTCAAGCATCTCGCCAACGCGCAAGTGCGGGCGCTGAGGCACAACCTGCTGGTGGCCGAGGGGCAAGCCGACGGCCCCATGCGCACCGTCCGGGAGGATCTGGTCCCTCATGCGGTGTTCTCGCACCCGCAGGTCGCCTCGGTCGGCCTCACCGAGCGCGATGCACGGGCGGCGGGTCTGCCGATCTCGGTGGCCAACAAGCCCTTCGGCCACACGGCGTACGGCTGGGCGATGGAGGACACCGCCAGCTTCGCCAAGCTCATCGCACACGCCGAGACCCGCGAGCTGCTCGGCGCCCACATCATCGGCCCCCAGGCGTCCACCCTGATCCAGCAGCTCATCCAAGGGATGTCCTTCGGCCAGACGGTCGACCAGATGGCCCACGACCAGTTCTATATCCACCCGGCGCTGACCGAGGTCATCGAGAACGCCCTGCTCGAGCTGTAGCCGGCCGAGCTGTGGGCGGATCAGCCGCGGCCAGTCGGGTTCAGTCGATGCGGCGGGCGTCGGGGATGAGATTGATCTCCCAGATCACCTCTTCGAGCCGATCCTCGGCCGAGACCGCCTCGTAGCGGCACGGTCGCTCAGGCGTGACCGTCGACGGCGCCGGCACCAGAATCGTGGACGGGCGGGGATGGCAGAACTGCACCACGCTGAGTCGGCTCGTGTGCTGGCCTGGGTCGGCCTTGACGCGGTGCCAGCCGGCGCCGATCAGGCCGTTGGTGACGTGCTCCAGCATGATCCCCGAGTTGACGATGACGTGATCGTCCGGCGGCGCGGCATCGACCCACTCATCGTCGATGCGCACCTGCAGCCCGCGGCCGGTGGCCCTGGGCAGGGCGGTGATGAGGTTGATGTCGGCGTGCTCGTCGGCCCAGACGTGGCCCTCGCTGCCGCCGCCCGGGGCGTGTGACATGGGCGGGTAGTGGATGGCCCGGGACAGGTGCGTGCCGTAGGTGGTCATCCGGTCGAAGTAGGTCTCGTGGGCGCCGATGCCCTCGGCGATCACGCGCAGGAAGCGTCGCTGCAGCTCCACCAGTCGCCGATGGAACTCAGTGAGCGTCGCGCCGGCGCCGTCGATGTCGTCGTCGGGGAAGATCGACGGCCGGTACCAGCGGCCGTACTGCACGGTGAGCGGGTGGCCGACGGGCGGTTGATCGCTCCAGTTGAACATCTCCTTCCAATCGGGAAGGTCGGAGATGGCGGCGGTCTCGGTGAGTCGGCCGGTGTAGCCGCGGGCGCCGAACGACGCCGCGTCGAGGTAGCGCTTCTTGGCGTCGGCCCCCAGCGCGAAGAACCGGCCCAGCACGTCGTACGCATCGTCGAGCAACCCGCCGGAGAGATCGTGGGCCGTATAGACGAAGCCCGTCCGGAGGCTCGACATCACGCCGTCGGTGACCGCCTTGCGCTGTGCCGCCGAGCCGTGCTCGAACGCCAGCAGGTCCACGTCCAGGATCTCGTCCATAGTGCCCTTCAGTCTTCCCGCTGGCGCGCCAACCAGGCCTCGTAGCGAGCTTGGTCGGTCCAGGCACCGGTCTCTGCGTCGAAGCGAGCCGCTTCGGGTGCCATCAGGGCCGAGTCGGTGGAGCGGGCCTGGGTGCTCGACACGGTGCCCACCCAGTCGGGCAGGTCGAGCACGAGTTCAGTGGGGCAATCGTGCGGGGGGCGGGCGGCGATGGCGACGGTCGGCAGCGCAGCGATGGACGCATCCCGGTGCGCTGGATCGTTGCCGTAGAAGACCGGGTCGTGAATCTGCTGCCACTTGTCGGCGCCCATGACGATCACGTCGAAGCCGGCTGCGATGTCCGACAGCAGCTGCGCATCGGTGACGTCAATCTCGAGCCAGTCGAGCGGAGCGGCGACCTGCTCGAGCACGGCGATCCGGTCGGCGAGGCGCGGACGCTGCACATCCTCCTTGGCCAGTGCCACCCGGCTCACCGTCCACATGAGCATGTCGAGGCGGTGCTGGGTGCGCACGGCTTCGCTGATGGCCAGATGAGCCGTTGTCGGCGGGTTGAACGAGCCGGGAAACACCCCCCGCCGCATCGTGCTCGCGTGCAATGAGGAGGTTGCTGCCGCAGCGGTCGTTGCGGAGGCGCTTGCCGTGCCTTGCGAAGCGGCCACTGCGAACCTCAGTTTGATGAGGGTCCGGCGTTTCCGGCGACGGCACCGGCGATGGTGATCGTGCCGACGTTGCCGTCGACGAGTTCGCCGATCACCGCGGCGTCGTGGCCGTTGCCGCGCAGCTCGCGCACGGCATCGTGGGCGCGTGCGGGATCGCAGCTGAACAGCAGGCCGCCGGAGGTCTGCGGGTCGCCGAGCACAATGCGGGTGAGCTCGTCGCCGCCGTCGAGGCGCTCGACGAGGTGATCGAGGTTGCGCCCGGTGCCTCCGGGCACGAAGCCGCCGGTCGCAAGCCCAGTGACATCGGGCAATAGCGGCACTTCGCTGGCATCGACCACGGCACTCGCCTCGCTGGCTGCAGCAAGTTCTGCCAGGTGTCCGAGCAGGCCGAATCCGGTGACATCGGTGGCCGCAGTCGCTCGTGCGCTGATTGCAGCGGCGGCTGCCGCATCGTTGAGCCTGCACATCTCGGCTATGCCGGCCGCAGACGCCGCGTGCAGATCGCCGCCCGGCTCGGTGGCCTCGGGACCGGAACGCTTCAGCGCGGTCGCGAGCAGGCCGGTGCCGAGCGGCTTGGTGATCACGAGCGCCTGGCCCGGCTGGCCGCCGGCGTTGGTGAGCAGGCCCGTGCCGTCGCTGGCCGGCCGGCAAGTGCCAGTCACCGACATGCCATAGAGCGGCTCGGGCGCGTCGATGGTGTGACCGCCGGCCACCACCCAGCCGCCGTCCGCCGCGGCATCCGCACCGCCGGCGAGCACCTCGCCCAGCAAGTCCAGCGGGAGCACATCGCGCGGCCAGGCCGCCAGGTTGAGGGCGAACAGCGGACTGGCACCCATCGCGTAGATGTCGCTGGCGGCATTCGCCGCCGCGATGCGTCCCCACGTGCGCGCATCGTCCACGATCGGCGCGAAGAAGTCGGTCGAGTTCACCAGCAGCCGGTCGCCGTCGAGCCGCCACACGGCGGCATCGTCGCTGGTGTCGGTGCCGACCACCAGGTCCGGGTGCGACGGGGGAGTCAGATGGCGCAGAACCTGCGCCAGCTCGGAAGGCCCGAGCTTGCACGCTCAGCCCGCACCGTGGCTGTACTGGCTCAGCCGGAACGCCGGGCTGTTCGCAGTGCTGTCGATTGGCACAGCGGCAACGGTACCGAGGCATGCACCTGGCTGAATGTCGACTGATTCGGGGTCTGCGCGGGCTACAGCTTGGTGATGCTGGGCGCGGGGGCGTCGGTCTCGCCCCAGTAGTGGGGGAGACGCAGATAGCCGAAGCGCGTCAGCTCGACCGCCGAAGCCAGCCCCTGGATCTCCTTGATCCGCTGAATGGAGCGGATGTGCGAGGCCATCTCGTAGAACAGCATCCAGATCGCGCACTCGAGCGTGTTCACGATCATGCGCTCGTCGTCGGGATCATGCCAAGCACCCCGGGGCAGCACCGTGATGGCGTCGTCCCAGAAGAGCGTGCTGTGACGTGACTCCACCATCTCTCGGAAGGTCTCGATCGGATGGGACGCGACCGCGTAGCGCATCCAGCTCAGGCCCAGGTCCAGCTTGTCGAGCAGATCGGGCACGTCCCAGAACAGCTCAGGATCCAGCCGCAGATCGTGCTTGCTGTTGGGTCCCTGGTGATGCTGGGACCACACGATGGGGTCGGGAATGTCGCCGTCGGGCCACAGCAGCATCCCGCAGCGCCGCTTCGCGAAGATCAGCGACACCCAGGCGATGTGGCTGATCTGGCGCCGGATCGACCACCACATCAGCTCCCGGTCGGGAGACTGGTCGTCGAGGTCGAGCTGGGCATCGCTCAGCCCGTCGACCTCGGCGCGCAGCCACAGATCGATGTGGGAGAAGTACGGCATCGTGCCGGCTGTGTCGTCAGCCGGCATCTCCAGCACCGAAGGATCGACCCGCGCCATGCCCAGACGCTAGGCGCGTTCAGCTAATCAGTCTCGAAGGCGCGGGGGTCTGGGCAGGCGCACATGAGGTTGCGGTCGCCGTAGGCACCGTCGATGCGGCTGACCGGCGGCCAGTACTTGTCTGCCACCTGCGTCGCCACGCCGGTGCCGGCCGGGTAGGCGGCCTCGGTGCGCGAGTAGGGGTGCTCCCACTCGTCGGCCAGCACGTCGATCGCCGTGTGGGGTGCGTTGGCGAGCGGGTTGTTGTCGGCGGGCCACTCGCCCCCCGCCACCCTGTCGATCTCGGAACGGATCGTCGCCATCGCATCGCAGAACCGGTCGATCTCCGCCAGCGACTCGCTCTCGGTGGGCTCGATCATCAGCGTCCCCGCGACCGGGAACGACATCGTCGGGGCATGGAATCCGAAGTCGATGAGCCGCTTGGCCACGTCGTCCACGCTGGCCCACTCCGAGAACGGCCGCAGATCCACGATGCACTCGTGCGCGACTAGCCCGTAGCGGCCTTGGTACAGGATCGGATAGTGCTCGCCGAGGCGCGAGGCCAGGTAGTTGGCCGACAGGATCGCCGTCTGGGTGGCCTGGGTGAGGCCGTCCACTCCCATCATGGCGATGTACATCCACGGGATCGGCAGGATGCCCGCCGAGCCCCACGGCGCTGACGAGATCGCTCCCGGACCGGTCTCGGGGCCGGCAGTGGGCGCCAGCGGGTGGTTGGGCAGGTACTTGGCCAAGTGCAGGCGGCACGCCACCGGCCCGATGCCCGGCCCGCCGCCGCCGTGGGGAATGCAGAACGTCTTGTGCAGGTTGAGATGGCTGACATCGGCGCCGAACGTGCCCGGCGCGGCGAGGCCGACGAGGGCGTTGAGGTTGGCGCCGTCCACATAGACCTGCCCGCCCGCTTCGTGCACCTTGAGACAGACCTGCCGGATGCCGTCCTCGTAGACACCGTGCGTGGAGGGGTAGGTGGCCATGAATGCGGCGAGCTGATCGCCGTGCTCGGCGATCTTGGCGTCGAGGTCGTCGAGGTCGACGTCGCCGTCGTCGGTGCAGCCCACCACCACCACCCGCATGCCGGCCATCACGGCCGATGCGGCGTTGGTGCCGTGCGCGGAAGAGGGGATGAGGCACACGGTGCGGTGGGCGTCGCCTCGGTCGTCGTGGTAGCCGCGGATGGCGAGCAGCCCGGCCAGCTCGCCCTGGGAGCCCGCATTGGGCTGCAACGACACGGCGTCGTAGCCGGTGATCGCCGCCAGCCACCGTTCGAGGTCGGCGATGATCTGGCGGTAGCCCTCCCACTGGTCAGGCGGCGCGAACGGGTGGATGTCGGCCAACTGCGGCCAGGTCACCGGCGTCATCTCCGCTGCAGCGTTGAGCTTCATCGTGCAGCTGCCCAGCGGGATCATCGAGCGGTCCAGCGCCACGTCGGCCGAGGCCAGCCGGCGCAGGTAGCGCATCATCTCAGTCTCGGAGCGGTGCGAGTGAAAGGTGGGGTGCGTGAGGTACTTGCTGGTGCGCCGCAGCTCGGCGGCGATGCCCGACGGCGCCGAGGCTGCCAACCCTGCCACCGTGCCCACATCGGCCGAGCTGCCGCCTGCGGGCGTGCCGAACGCATCCAGGAGGTGCGCGACCGTCGCTTCGTCGCAGGTCTCGTCCAGCGAGACGCCGACCGTGCCGGCGTCGACGCGCCGCAGGTTGAAACCCGCTGCGAGCGCAGCGTCCGCTACGAGGTCGGCGGCACCGGGGACCCCCACTGTCAGGGTGTCGAAGTAGGTGTCGTTGCGCACTCGCAAGCCCAAGTTGCCCAAGCCCGCGGCGAGCGCCGCTGTCAGCCGGTGCACCCGCCCAGCGATCTCGGCCAGGCCATCGGGACCGTGCCAGACCGCATACATCGAGGCCACCACCGCCAGCAGCACCTGCGCGGTGCAGATGTTGCTGGTGGCCTTCTCTCGCCGTATGTGCTGCTCGCGGGTCTGCAATGCCAGGCGGTACGCGGATCTGCCAACCGCGTCCACTGAAACACCCACGAGGCGCCCCGGCATCGAGCGGCGATGCTTCTCGCTGGTCGCGAGGAATGCCGCATGCGGGCCGCCGAAGCCGAGCGGCACGCCGAAGCGCTGCGAGCTGCCCACCACGATGTCGGCGCCCTGCTCGCCCGGCGGCTGCAGCACGCAGCACGCCAGCAGGTCGGCCGTGACGGCCGCAATCGCACCCGTGCCGTGCAAGGCCTCGATCACCGGTTGAAGGTTGCGGACGGCACCGCTGCTGCCGGGGTACGCCAGCAATGCGCCGTACACGTTGGCGGGTGCCAGATCGGTCGCCGGGTCGCCCACCACGATGTTGATGCCGAGCGGCTGGGCACGTGTGCACACCACATCGATGACCTGAGGATGGCAGTCGGCATCGACGAAGAAGCAGTCCGGCCCGCTGCGGGTGATGCGCCGCGCCATGGCCATCGCCTCAGCAGCGGCGGTGCCCTCGCACAGCAGCGACGAGTTGGCGATCTCCATGCCCACGAGGTCGCACACCATCGTCTGGTAGTTGAGCAGCGCCTCGAGCCGCCCTTGGGAGATCTCGGGCTGGTACGGCGTGTAGGCCGTGTACCACGATGGGTCCTCCAGCACACCGCGCCGGATGACTGCGGGCGTGAGGGTGCCGTAGTAGCCCAGCCCGATCAGCGAGTGCACCTGGGTGTTGGCATTGGCCAGCCGTCGCATCGCCGCGGTGGCTTCCTTCTCGGTCAGCGGACGGTCGATGCCGTCGAGCACGATCGGCTCGTCGATCCGGATCTCGGCGGGCACGGCGGTATCGACGAGTTCGGTGAGCGAGCTGAATCCGAGCCGCTTGAGCATGACGGCAACGTCGTCGGGACCCAGGCCGATGTGACGTGCTGCAAATGCTCCTACTGCGTTCGTGCCTACGGGGGGTTCACTCATGCGTCATGCCTCCGCAAATAGGCGTTGTGCGGTTTTGTTCATATTCGCAGCGATCGCTCACAGCAGTCCATCATGACGGCCTCCAGTAGCGGTGCTCCACGAACGGCAGCGGGGCGACCCGGCATGGCTCGGCGCCCTTGCGGCCCTCGGCAAACAGCTCCGTGCCGTCAGCCGAATGCTCGGTCGCCACATAGGCCATGGCGATCGGCGCTTCCACCGTGGGGCCGAAGCCGCCGCTCGTCACCATGCCGACGCTGGTGCCGTCGGAGGTGCTCAGCGCGGCACCGTCGCGAATCGGACGGCGGCCCTCGGCCGCGATGCCCACCCGCTGGCGCGGCGGCCCGCCAGCAAGCTGCGCCGTGATGATCTCCGCACCGGGGAATCCGCCGCCAGCGCGCCGCCGCTTCGGGATCGACCAGCCCAGTCCGGCCTCGGCTGGCGTTGTCGCCTCGGTGAGCTCGTGGCCCACCAGCGGCAGGCCCGCCTCGAGGCGCAGCGTGTCGCGGGCGCCGAGTCCTGCGGGGGAAACCTCGTCAGCGCTCAGCAGCAGCCGTGCGATATGGGTCGCCTCGCCTGCCGGAATGGCA
Source organism: Acidimicrobiia bacterium (assembly GCA_022826045.1). Classification (GTDB taxonomy): domain Bacteria; phylum Actinomycetota; class Acidimicrobiia; order Acidimicrobiales; family Poriferisodalaceae; genus Poriferisodalis. Next base: position 17,909 of record JAJDVQ010000001.1, read on the forward strand.
ACTTCGAACCCGTCCTCGCCCGTGTACCCGCAGCGCGACACCTCGCACTCGACACCGTCGATCGGCAGCGTGGCGGTGGACATGAACGCCAGCTCTGCGGCTTCCGGCGCCCAGCGAGCCAGCACGCCGGCCGCCGCTGGACCCTGCAGCGCCACCAGCGCCAGATCGGTGCGCACCTCAAGGCACACATCGCCGTTGTCGCCGCCGTTGACTGCCCGCAGCATCGACAGGTCGGCTTCGGTGCGCACAGCATTGACCACGATGCGCAGCCGATCGGCATGACGCGACACGATCAGGTCGTCAAGCACACCGCCCGCCGCAGTAGTGAACAGCGTGTAGCGCATGCGTCCCGGCACGAGGCTGGTGACGGCACCCGGCACGCAGCCCTCCAGCCAGGCTGCCACGTCGCCTGTGTCATCGTTGCCCCCCGGATGCAGCTCGACGATGCCCATGTGGCTGACGTCGAACAGCCCTGCCGCCGTGCGGGTGGCGCGGTGCTCGGCCACGGTGCCGTTGCCGTAGCGCATGGGCAGCGCGTGGCCGCCGAAGTCGACCATCCGGCCGCCGAGTTCGGTGTGCAGGTCGAACAGCGGGGTGCGTGCGCCGCCGTTGGCGTCAGTCATCAACCGGTCCGGCTCAGCCTCAGTCGGCCAGCAGCTCGGCGATGCGGCCCTTCGGACGTCCGACGATGGCTCGGTTGCCGCGCACCACGACGGGACGCTGCATGAGCGCCTTGCGTCGGCTCAGCAGATCCACCACTGCGGCGGGATTGCCGACGTAGTCGTCGGCGTCGAGCCCCAGCTTGCGGAACTGCGAGTCCTTGCGCACCAGGTCTTCGACGGGGCCCTCGAGTATCGACACCAAGTGTTCGAGCGTCTCCCGGTCGGGCGGCGTCTTCATATACAGGACGACATCGGTATCGACTCCAGCTTCCTCGGCGACCGCCAAGGCATTCCGGGACGAGTTTCAATGCGGGTTGTGGTAGATAGTCACCTCGGCCATGGGGCCGAAGTTACCTGCGCATGACACCCAAGTCTGGTCATGCAGCCACGACAGTCATGGCAGCAACGACGAGAGCGGCCGCTCGGCATGCAGCGGCGGCGTCGAGGCGTCCGCGGCTTCGACTTCCTCGCGTGTGACGCCCAGCATGAACAGGATCGCGTCCAGGTATGGGACGTTCACGGTGGTGTCCGCCGCATCGGCGACCACCGGCTTGGCGTTGAAGGCGATGCCGAGACCCGCCGCTGTCAGCATGGGCAGGTCGTTGGCGCCGTCGCCCACGGCCACGATCTGCTCCAGCGGCACGCCCTCGATGTACGCGAGCTGGCGCAGCAGCCGCGCCTTGGCTTCGGCGTCGATCACTTCGCCGACCAGCTCGCCGGTCAGCCGACCGTCGCGGATCTCGAGCTCGTTGGCGTAGGCGTGATCGAACTTGAACCGCGTCGCCAGGTGATCGGCGAAGTGCGTGAATCCGCCGGAGATGATCGCCACCTTGTAGCCCAGCCGCTTCAGGGTGCGGGCGAAGGTGCGGGCGCCCCGCGTGAGGTTCATGTGCACGATGGCTGTGTCGATGATCGAGACGGGCTGGCCGGTCAGCAGCCGTACCCGCTTGCGCAGCGATGTCTCGAAGTCGATCTCGCCGGCCATGGCGGCTGCGGTCAGCTCCGCCGAGCGAGCCTCGTGGCCGGCCTCGGCGGCCAGCAGGTCGATCACCTCGTTGCGGATGAGGGTGGAGTCGACGTCCATCACGATCATGCGGGTCGAACGCCGTGACAGGCCGTGGGGCTGCACGGCGATGTCGATCCGGCGCTCAGCGGCCACCTCGATCAGGTCGGTGCGGAGCTTGTCGCTCTCGGCGCCCTCGACCAAGAACTCGTAGCTCCACACCGGGAAGCGGGAGAGGCGGTGGATGCGGTCGATGTTCCCGCCGCTGGTGGCGATCGCCCCGGTCACGACCGACAGGTCGGCGGGCTTGAGCTCGGGCGCCAGGGCGGTGACCACGAGGCGCTCCGCATGCTTGGTCGGCGTGGCGTCGACGACTTCGAAGTTCATCTCCAGGCCCCGCTCGTAGCCGAACAGCAGCACCTCTTTGACCAAGTCTCGGCCTGCGGGGACCGTGATCGCGAGTCCGAGCGTGAGCTGTCGGCGCACGACGACCTGCTCCATGTCCTGCACCTCCGCGCCTGCACCCGAGAGCAGGGCCAGCAGGTCGGTGGTGATGCCCGGGCCGTCGGGGCCGGTCACCCGGATGAGGATCGTGTCCCTGGGCGCGACATCGCTGGCTGCATTGTCGGATGCATCGTCCGCAGCTTCATCGGCCGCATCGTCGTCGGGCGCCACGGGTCGCGCAGGCTACTGCCCAGACGGGCTATGAGAATTCGGGGCAGAGGCGTAGGCTGAACGTATGCCGAGCTACCGATCTGTCACCTCCACAGCGGGCCGAAATCAGGCCGGGGCTCGAGCCTTGTGGCGTGCCACCGGCATGACCGACGAGGACTTCGGCAAGCCGATCATCGCCATCTCCAATTCGTTCACCCAGTTCGTGCCCGGCCATGTCCACCTGAAAGACCTCGGCCAGCTCGTCGCCCGCGAGATCGAGGCCGCCGGCGGTGTGGCGAAAGAGTTCAACACCATCGCCGTCGACGACGGCATCGCCATGGGCCACGACGGGATGCTCTACAGCCTGCCGTCGCGAGATCTCATTGCTGACGCGGTCGAGTACATGGTGAATGCGCACTGCGCCGATGCGCTGGTGTGCATCTCCAACTGCGACAAGATCACCCCGGGGATGCTCAACGCCGCGATGCGGCTGAATATTCCGACGGTGTTCGTCTCGGGCGGCCCGATGGAGGCCGGCAAGACGAAGCTGGCCACGCAGAAGGTCGACCTCATCAATGTGATGGTGGTGGCCGCCGACGACTCGGTCAGCGACGAGGACGTCGCCGAGATGGAGCGGTCGGGCTGCCCCACGTGCGGTTCGTGCTCGGGCATGTTCACGGCCAACTCCATGAACTGCCTCACCGAGGCATTGGGCCTGTCGCTGCCCGGCAACGGGACGGTGGTGGCTACCCACGCAGACCGCCGTGAGCTGTTCCTCGAGGCCGGTCGCCTGGTGGTCGAGCTGTGCCGCCGCTACTACCAGGAAGACGACGCATCGGTGCTGCCGCGCTCGATCGGCAGCTTCGAGGCGTTCGAGAACGCCATGACGCTCGACATTGCCATGGGAGGGTCCACCAACACGATCCTGCACCTGCTGGCCGCGGCCCAGGAGGCCGAGCTCGACTTCACGATGGCCGACATTGACCGGCTGTCCCGCAAGGTGCCCAACATCTGCAAGGTGGCGCCCGCGTCGGAGTTCTTCCACGTCGAGGACGTGCACCGCGCCGGCGGAGTCATGGGGATCATGGCCGAGCTGAACCGGGCAGGCCTCATCGCCAACCAGGTGCCGACGGTGCACTCGCCGACCATGTTCGACGCCATCTCGCGCTGGGACGTGGCCACCAACGACGATGCGTCGCTGGCCGAGTTCTTCCGGGCCGGCCCGGCGGGCATCCCGACGCAGGTGGCGTTCAGCCAGTCCGAGCGCTACCGCACGCTGGACCTCGACCGCGAGCGGGGCTGCATCCGCTCGGTCGACTGCGCGTACTCCACAGACGGCGGACTGGCGATCCTGTACGGCAACCTCGCGCCCGACGGCTGCGTGGTCAAGACCGCCGGGGTGGACGAATCCATCTGGGTGTTCTCCGGCCCGGCCCATGTGGTCGAGAGCCAGGACGAAGCGGTGGAGCACATCCTCGAGGGCGAGGTCGTCGCCGGCGATGTGGTGCTTGTTCGCTATGAGGGTCCGCGGGGCGGCCCTGGCATGCAGGAGATGCTGTACCCGACGTCGTACCTGAAGTCCAAAGGTCTCGGCAAGGCGTGTGCCCTGGTCACCGACGGGCGCTTCTCGGGCGGCACGTCTGGCCTGTCGATCGGCCACGTCTCGCCCGAAGCTGCCGCAGGCGGGCTCATCGGGCTCGTGCGCAGTGGCGACATCATCGAGATCGACATCCCGAATCGCACCATCAATCTCGCAGTTGACGATGCCGAGCTGGAACGGCGTCGCGCCGAGCAGGACGAGGCGGGCTGGCAGCCGGCCGAGCCGCGCCCACGCCAGGTCAGCACCGCACTGCGGGCCTACGCGGCAATGGCCACCAGCGCCGACCGGGGCGCAGTGCGCGACCTGTCTCTGCTGGGCTGAGCAGCTCACGCTGACAGCCCTTCACGAGCCTTGATCGGTGGCTGCGCCGTAGTCTCGCGCCGGTGACCACCGTGGACGCAGCCGAGGAATCTCCGGTCCATCTGGACTCGGCGCGCGGCTGGGTGACCGCCTGTGGCGCAGCGATCGTCGTCATGGCCGGCTTCGGCACCATCTACAGCTTCACCGCCTTCGCCAACGACATGGCCGAAGAGTTCGACACCGGCCTCGGCCCGATCTCGATCGTGTTCGGCATCACCGTGTTCCTGTACTTCGGCAGCGCCCTGTTGTCGGGCCGCCTGTACGACCGGTTCGGCATCGTGCCGCTGCTGATCGTCGGCGGTGTCCTGTTTGTCGGTGGGCTGGTGGCCACGTCCTACGTGTCAGTGCTGTGGCACGGATACGTCCTGTACGGCGTCGGGCTCGGATTCGGCGGCGGTCTGTTCAACGCGCCGCTGTTCGCGCTGGTCGCCCTGTGGTTCGCCAAGCATCGAGCGATGGCTCAGGGCATCGTGGCGACCGGCTCGGGTCTCGGCACGATGATCTACGTCCCGTTCGCTCAGCGGCTGCTCGCCGAGCACGGCTGGCGCCTCGGCATGCGTTGGCTCGCGGTCATCGCAGTGGTGATCCTCCTCTTCGGGCTTGCAGTCATCAGGCAGCCGCCAAGAGTGCAGATGGGCAGCCCCCGCCGGCACCTCTCGCTGGTGCTGCGGACGCCGGCGTTCTGGCAGATGGGAACCTCCGGCATCTTCTTCACGATCGCCGTCATCGGCACGATCGGGCTCATCATCCCGTTCTCCATCGACGACGGTGTGGAGGAGTTGGCGGCGGGTTGGCTGGTGTTCGCCGTCGGGCTCTCGAGCATTGTCGGCCGGCTCGCTCTGACGAGCTTGGCGAGACCCTTGGGTTCGGTTCGCCTGCTGAAGATCGCATTCAGCGGCCTGCCGGTGGCGTACACCATCTGGTTCATCACGACACGCGTCGATGCGCCCGGCACCAAGTACGTGCTGCTGGTGGTGTTCGCCTCGGTGCTCGGCGTTTCCTATGGCGGATTCGTGGCGCTGCTGGGCGATGTCACCGCCCATCTGTTCGGCTTGGCGAGCATCGGCGCGGTGGTCGGCATCTTCTTCTTCTTTTCTGGCACGGGCGCCTTGATCGGCCCGCCCTTGCTGGGCTTCACGCACGACGCGAGCGGCGGCGTCGGAGTGCCGATCTTGATGGTTGGTGTCATTGCGTTGGCGGGTGTCTTGGTACTCCTGCCGATGACTCGCCATCCACTGGCACTGCCGACCTACATCGGGCCTGGCGGGCCGCCGCCAACGCTTGCTGCCCCGGCCGCTGGGGCGCCCCGGCCGCTTCCACCGGTGCGGCTGCCGGGCACAGCGCCCGCCCCGGCTGCGGCCGGTGTCGCGGCCAGCGCTGCGGCCAGAACCGTGCAGCGACTGCCGGTGGCAGCCGGTGCGACCGCGCCTTCACCGGCTCCCACTGCGATCCCGGCCGTCCCGAGGGTGCGGCCGCTTGACGATGGCCTCGTGGCGGCAATGTCACAGCCGCGCTCCGCCGCCCTGCAAGATGCGCCACCCGAGGTGTTCTGGCCTGTAGCCGATGAGGCTGTCTCTTCGAACGGACAGTCATGAGAGCCGACAGCAATGAGCAGGGACAGCCATGAGCGCTGAGCCGCTGGAACCGCAGCCGACCGACGCTGTGTCCCGAGCTCCTGTCCCGGTGCTGGCTGGCACTGTGCAGGAAGGGTGGATCGACTACAACGGCCACCTCAACGCCGGCTACTACCTCGTCGCCTTCGACGACGCCATCGCGCCGTGGATGGATTTCATCGGCATGGGCACCGCCCATCGTGAGGTACGTGACATCACGACATTCTCCGCGGAGAACCACATCACCTACGTGCGAGAGATCGGGCCCGATGAGCCGTATGTGATCTCGGTGCAGCTGCTGGGCTTCGACCGCAAGCGAGTGCACGCCTTCCAGACGATGACCCAGACCCGCGATGGCTACCTCGTGGCGACATGCGAGGTCATGTCGCTGCACATCGACGGCCCGACCCGGCGTGTGGGGTTGATGGCCGACGAGCCCTACCGGCGGCTCGCCGAGATCTGGGAGGCACACCAGCATCTGCCGCTGCCGCCCCAGGTCGGTCATGTGATCAACATCCGGCCCTCAGACGAGGCCTCACTGCACCAAGACCTCGCCTAGGGCCTGTGCACGGCCAAGCCGCCGGCGCCGCTCGCCGTTCGGCGGCGTGTACGCGGCAGCGCCGTTCGGCCTCACAGACTCGGCGACGGCTGACGCCGGTCGAGATCGCGGTGCCGTGACTATGTTGCGGCCGTGGAGATCTTCGGCGTGGTCAATGCCTCTCCGGACTCGAAGGCCGACTTCTCTGTCGTCGAGGGCTGCGCCGAAGCTGCCGCCCGGGGGGCCGAGCTGCTGGCAGAGGGCGCCGACCACTTCGATCTCGGGGGCGAGGGTTCCACAGCCGGCAGCGACGAGGTGAGCGCCGACGACGAGTGGCAGCGAGTGGAAGGGCCGCTGCGCGGGCTGCTGTCGCTGGGCGCAGAGGTGGCGATCGACACCCGCAAGCCCGAGGTTGCGCGCCGAGCCCTCGACGCCGGCGCGAAGGTGCTGAACGCGGGCGATGCACTGCAGTCACCCGAGATGGTCGAGCTCGCCGCCGAGCGCGGGGTCACCGTGGTGCTCCCCTTCATGCTGGGACGCGACTTTCGCAGCGTCCGCGACGTGCGCGGCGATCCGGTGACGGTCATGGTGGAGTGGTTCGCCTCGCGGATCGAACGCCTGCACCAAGCCGGCGTCACCCAGCGGCTGCTGCTCGACTGCGGCGTGGGCTTCGGCCCGCACGACATGGACTGGCCCGAACGGGCGGCATACCAGCGGGCCATCTACAGCGGCCTCGGCGAGCTGCGCCGTTTCGACCTGCCCCTGTACGTGCCCGTGCCCTGGCTGCAGACCCCCGACCGCCTCGAACTGCTCGACCTGGCGCTCTCCCAAGAGCCCGACTACGTACGAGCCCACCGCCCCGCCCAAGTCAGCGAACACCACGCAGCCCTCACCACCACAGCGTGAAAGGTCGTTGTCAGACCCGCGTGATCGTGACGTTGTCGGCGTGGTTGGCGAGAGCGCTGAGGTCGTCGATGTCCCCGGTGAGCACGGTGCCGCCGGGTTCGGCTGTCGCCACCACCAGCGCGTCCACTGCTGAGCCGCGCCCGGCGAGCGCTCGCAGCACTCCGGCCCGTCGCGCGAGCGGCTCAGAGACCTCCTCTACCACGGCGCACCACTTCAGCACCCGGTTGACCGCCGCATCGGTTCGCGGCCTGCCGCTCAGCGACTCGGCGAGCACGACGGTCGGAACGACCGGCGGCCAAGTCGCTGCGAGCGCGAGAGTCGCCGCGAGTTGTGCTCTATTGCGCCCAGACTCGGCCAGACGGCTCAGCCCGCCTGAGTCCAAGACCAACGACGTCACGATGCTCGCCGAAGCCGTCAGTCTTCAGGATGGCGCGCCTGCCGGGCCGCAACAGTCTCCGCACCGGCACGCAGCGACTCGATGATCTCGCGAGCTTTGTTCTCGGCCCACTCGACTTCCTCTGCGGAAGGAGGTCCTAGCTCGGCGAAGATCTCTTGAGCCCACTCTTGCGTCAGACGAGTTTTCTCTCGACGCTCGCAGTGTGCTCGCACGGCATCCTGCAGCAGGCCCGATGGCGAGAGCCCTTGCGACTTGACAATGTTGTAGAGCTCATCGGAGAGATACACCTGCATCCGCGGCATACGCCCAATATACACACAATCGCCCAGCGCTCGATTCGAGCCGGAGTGGTCCCCGTTGCCGAAACCACAGCAGCCTTGGTCGCGCAACGCTTGGGCGTTGCGTCGGAGTTCAGTGGCGGCGCGGCGTGAGAGTCTCATGCGACGACCGCCGGTGGCGGCTTCGAAAATGACTGCGCACCAGAGACCGTCGGCGGGTACGGTCGCCGGCAGTGGCCGATCCCCTAGCGCAGTTTCGAGCACTCCCCTGATGGTGGCACCGCGGCGACGGCTCACCTGCATCACGCGCGCAACCTCACGCGAACCGACAACTAGCGAACCTCGTCCGGGTGTCGTCGGCGCTCGATCCAGGACGCGAGCCACATAGCGGTCCCGCTCGACATCAGTATCCCCAGAGGCGCCAAGACCGCTTCCCAAGGATTGTCCCTGACAGCAGTACCGAACACGACAGTGCACACTCCGACAGCCCCGGCAGCCACGCCGACAGTCCGACTGACACGCGTGGCGTTCCTCCAGCATCGCAACACGAACTGCGCCACGTAGACGGCTAGGCCGACAGCCGCTGTCGCGGCAACCAGATAAGCGAGTATCACAAGAACCGATTCATCTGCATCTGACGCCTGCCTCATTGCGGTAGTGGCCAGGCTCAAAGAACTTGCTGATGCGGCATCAGTTTATTGCCCAGCCGTACTTCTCCTGAATTTCACTTCCTGGCTCCAATGTCGTCGAATGCAGAACAAACAAGCTCGCTACCATACACTGATGTATGGTAGCGAGTTCTGGCCGTCCTCCCCATCGTGTCAAGTGCACCCTCTGCGCAGATTCGTATCGGGAAGCTTGTACAGAACCCTGACGGCGTGAGATCACGGGCTCTGACCGCGTCGGCGAGCATGACCGGCGGTTACGTCTATGTGCAGGAGTTTGAACGCAAGCGGGATTGGCATCTCGCACCGACACGCGAGATGTACAGAATGCTGGTCATATCGACCGAGCGAAACCGGTCTCGCTATCATCGGTCTATGGTGACTGCGGCACCGACCATGGTTGATGCCCGTCGCGCTGCAGAGGAATTGATTGCCGCTGGCGCGGGGCGAGTCTTGCTGTTTGGCTCGCTCGCGCGCGGCGAGCAGCGCGGGGCCAGCGACATTGACCTTGTCGCTGTCTACGATGACCTCGACTATGCGGAGCGTGCTCGACGGCGATGCGCACTCGAGCGGCGAGCACGCTCAGCAACAGGTTTCGACGTAGATGTCATGGTCACCGACCTGCCGGAATGGACAGTGCGCACGGAGCAGGTTCCTGCGTCAGTGGAGGCGCGAATCGCTGCAGAGTCCATCTGCCTCGCCGACAGCGACCGGCACGGCAGCATCGACTGGAGCAAGGAGGTCGGTTTGCCTGACACCCCAACGGCGGAACTCGAGGCCCGCTACACCGACATGTCCAACGCGTTGCACCGCCTGACCCGATGGCTGCCGCCGACGCTTGAAGAACAGGATGCGGCGCGAGACGCCGATGCAGAGACGCTCAGGGCCGACGAAGCGGTTCGATTCGCGGCAGCTTGTGCCGAAGTCCACATGGCTGTGGAGTGCGCGGCGAAGCTGATTCACGTTGTTCATGCGGATACCGCCCCGCCCCACACCCACGTGATTTCGGGCCTGCTGGCACACGAGCGGGTTCTTGCCCCTGTAGTTGACGAGTTCGAGCGCTTGGCCGGCACAGGTGTCGACCTCGCCGACCTGCACTTCTGGCGCCAAGGCGGTGCCTATACCGCGGATCGGCCGCTTCCCGCATTCGACGAGCACTATCTGCGCCTGCATGTCCAAGCGTCGATCCGAATCGTTCGTTTCGCCGCCGAACAGGCCGGGGGCGTCGGTCTCGACGACGGCATTGTGATGCTCCTGCGACGTCGCCTCGACAGATGCGAGGCAGTCGCCGCTGAACCCATGCGCGTCGCGGCATCGCCGGTCAGCGACGGATGACCCGCGAGCCAGGCAGTGCTTGATGTCGGCAGCAATGGCCGCACGACGGCACAGGCCATCTGCTCCGAGTCTCTCCAGCAGCTCCAGGTTCGCTCACGGCCCCGAATGCGACAGCGCCTGAACGGCACGGCGGCCCAATCGAGGTCGTGATCTATGATGCCTCCGACGGCGGCGCAGCCATCGAGATGCAGGGAGGGTCAATGAGCTTGGCAGATGAACTCGTCAAGGCGTCGGCGACGCTGGCCTCGGGAAGACTGACCACCGAGGCTGGGGTACAGACGGCGGTCATTCGTCCCATACTGCGCTCACTGGGCTGGGACGACACCGACCCTCAGCAGTGGCAGGTGGAGTACCAAGTCGGCAGTGGCCGTGTGGACGAGGCGCTCTTCGGACCACTCGGCGGCCCGCTTGTCTTCATTGAGGCGAAGAAACAAGGCAATCTCAGCGTCAGGGCCGAAGACCAGTTATTCGGCTACGCGGCGCACAAGGGTGTCCCGATCCTCGTGCTCACAGACGGAGACACCTGGGACTTGTACCTGAGCATGGCGGCGGGTGAACCGACTGAGCGGCGATTTGCTCACCACACTTTGACGGAGTCGAACAACCTCGGCGTCGTTGCAGGTGACTTGGCGGAATTCCTGGGCCGAAGCGCCGTGGCAGCTGGAGACGCCCACGATGCGGCCAGTGAGCGCTTGAAGCAGGTCAAGGACCGAGAGACCGGCAAGAGCGGGCTTGCGTCGGCATGGGCAGCACTGCTGACAGAACCGGACGGACTGCTCCGGGACATGCTGATCGAGAAGGTCGAAGAAGACGTCGGGGCTCGACCCGAGCCAAGAGACGCAGAGGAGTTTCTGCGACGACAAGTTGGACCAGTCGCGGCCACCGTCGGAGTTCACACATCTGTCACCCATCCGATTGCCGCCGTCTCATCACCGGACCAAGTGCCACCATGGCCCACCGCGGGTCAGGATTCAGCGGTGGCCGCGGGCCGGATTGTCGGTGTCGTAGTCAGAGGAAATCGACACCAGGTCGGGAGCGGACGGGCGACGATGGCCCTGTTGGCGGGCGTATTGCAACGACAGAATCCGGAATTCTTGGAGCGATACCGCGACGAAGCCGCCCCCGGCGCTCACAAGCGACCGCCGGCGGTGCGAGATGACGCGTTGAATGACCGCCTGAAAGACCAGATTCGAGAGAAGAGATACCGACAAGTCGACGGGTCTTCCGAATGGTGGATCTACGTCAACCTCAAGACAAATGCGCAGGCCGAGCGGATGCGCATGATGGCCAAGGTCGCTGGTTTGTCTTGGGGAACCGATGAAGGCGTACGGCTCATGTACGGCGTCGCCGGTTGAATCGCTTCGCCGGGACTCCACTGAGGGCCTGAGCGGAGCAGGCAGCCGAGGGTCCAGTGTTGATCCGCGTTTGTGCCGACTCCGAAGGTTGAAACTGACCAATCCGCGGAGCACTTGGCGTCGGGCGTGCCGCCTTGGTCAGCGACATCCAGCGAAGTGGCCATGGCCCGAGGACCGCCGCGATGCAATTTGACCTCATGGAATCAGCCGTGTGCGACAGGTGCCGCGAAAGCGGTGGTCTAGCCGGGGGCGGGTTCTAGGGCTACTCGGACGTGCTTGTGGTGGGGGGTGAGTGAGAGCCAGTCGCGGTCTTCGATGTCGGTGAGCTCGTTGACGGCCACGCCGTGGATCTTGTGCTCGCCGTCTTCGTCGGGATACTCGGTGCCGAATCCGTGGGGGAGTGTCACATGGCCGGCCATGACTGTGTCGGTGACCTCCGCCGGTGCTTCGGCCTCGCCGCGCTTGGAGACGATCCGCACCCGGTCGCCGTCCACGACGCCGAGCGTGGTGGCGTCGTCAGGATTGATCCGCAGCGAGCCGGCTTTGTCTTTCTTGCGCCACTCGGGATCACGGATCACGTCGTTGGCGTTGGACGATCGGCGCTCGCCCGCTGAGAGCACGAACGGGAAGCGGTCCTGCCCGATGGCGGGTTCCTCGTCGGCCAGCGACCGGAACTCGTCGGTGAGCTCCTCGATGAACAGGTGGATCTTGCCGTCGGGGTGCGCGATGCGGTCCCACGTCTGGGAGTACTCGCTGACGCTGTAGATCATTCCCGACGGCGAGTCGACGAGCTTGTCGAACAGGTTGCTGGCCAGCTCCAGCCCCTCACCCTCGACGCCCGCAGCCCGCACCTCGTCCGGGTAGCGCATCGAAGCCTGCATCGCAGAGCCGAACATGATCGCCGCCGGCGCCATGTTGCCCAGCGTCGGCCCGAGCGAGTCGTACAGGACGACCGGCAGCTTGGCCCCCACATCAGGATCGGACGTTGACGCCTGTCCGAGCGCCTCGATGAACGCCTCACGGCCCTGCTGGGCCGCATCGGCCAGCCCATCGGTGCCCGCGGGGCGTCCGCCCATCGCAGCCACCAGCCGGCTGTGGATCTCGGCCTCGGGCAGCGACTCGCCCAGCGGCTCGAGGATCGGGTGGCGCACCTGGAAGTAGTTCGCAGGCATCTCGCCGGCGAAGAACGTGGCCTCGGGCTTCTCGTACTGCGAGCAGGCCGGCAGTACGTAGTCGGCCGCCCGAGCCGTCTCGGTCATCGCCACGTCGATCACCACCAGGCACTCCAGCTTGGCGAAGGCCTCACGGAACCGCTTCGAATCCGGCAGCGTGTGCAGCGGGTTCGCCGACTCCACGATCATCCCCCGGAAACGGTTCGGGTGATCGGTGTCGATGCAGTCGGGAATCGCGGCGCAGGCGACGAGGCCCGACAGCATGGCGTTGCCGGTGACGGGATCGACCTCGCCCTCGCCAGAGTGGCCGCAGATCGGAGCAAGGCGCAGCGGCAGGTTCATGCCGCCCGGCTTGGCGAAGTTGCCGGTCACCAGGTACAGCAGCCGCTGCAGCCAGCTGTTCAGCGTGGAATGGGGCGCCATCTCGATGCCGAGGTCTTCCTCGGTGGACAGCGACTTGGCGGTGCCCATCGTGCGTGCGGCGGCTCGCAGATCAGTCTCGTCGATGCCGCACTTGCGAGCGCAGTCGGCGATGTCGGTGCCCGAGATCAGGTCGTGCAGCTCATCCCAGCCGGTGCACTGCTCCGCGAGGAACTGCTCGTCGGTCAGCCCCTCCTCGACCATGATCGCCAGCAGCGCCGCCAACGCCCACGCATCGGTGCCGGGGCGCACCCGCAGGTGATGGTCGGCCATCGCTGCGGTCTCGGACACCCGCGGGTCCATCACCACGAGCTTGCGCTCGTCGTCGTTGCGGATCTTGTTGAGCTCGTTGCGGGACTCGGGGAAACCATGGCTCTGCCAGGGGTTCTTGCCGATGAACACCGCACAGTCGGTGTGCTCGAAATCGCCCATGGCGCCGAGGTTCTGCCTGCCGAACATCTTGCCCTGCGCCCAGAACATGCCGGTCTTCTCTTGGGCGAGCGCATTCGACCGGTACTTGACGCCCAGCGTCTGCAGCACGCCGCGGGCATACGCGCCGGGGAAGTGGTTGCCCTGCCCGCCGCCGCCGTAGTACAGGATCTTGTCGCCGCCGACCGAATCACGGATGCCGGTCAGGCGTTCGGCGACTTCGGCGATGGCAACGTCCCACGACACCTCTTCGAAGGTGCCGTCGTCGTTGCGGCGCAGCGGGGTGGTGAGGCGGTCGCGCCCGTTCTGGTAGTAGTCGATCCGCAGGGCTTTCTCGCAGGTGTAGCCCTTCGAGGCGGGGTGCTCCTTGTCGCCCCGCACACGGGTGATCTTGCGGCCGTCGAGCCGTACCTCGATGCCGCAGTTGTTGGAGCAGAGCACGCAGGCGGTCTTGTGCCAGACCTTGGTGGGGTCCTCTTCGGCGCCGTTGGTCGCCGCAGCGGCGGCCGGAGCGTCTGTGCGCTTGGCTCGAAGTGCTGCGAGTCGGGCGTTGGCATCGGACATGCTGGTTCCTTGGCGGCAGGCGGCGTGGACACCGCAAGGCTACGGCCCAGTCAAGTTTGCTGCCGGGACCGGAGGCGAAGCCGTGGCTCGAGCGGCCCGTGATCGGAGCGCACAAGAGCGGGACGTCAGCGGCGCAGTCGCGGTCCGGGAGGTCGGTGCGGCGCTCTACCGCGCTAGCTTCAGGCCATCTGGGGCACCGCCGTGCCCCGCAAGTGTTCGGCCCCAGCGGCCTGCAGGAAGGAGTGTCCGTGCGGATCAGTGTGGATGCCGACAAGTGCCAAGGGCACAACCGCTGCTACTCGCTGGCGCCTGAATTGTTCGATGTGGACGACTACGGCTACGCCACCGCGGCCGGCGACGGCGAGGTGCCCGCAGGCATGGAAGACAAGGCTCGTCTTGCTGCGGCGAACTGCCCCGAATACGCGGTGCTGATCGAGGAATAGCGGTCGCCGCATCTCCGCCTGAAGCGAGCTGGGGCGGGCTGCGCCGACTTGGCGCGCGTCCTGGGATCAAGCTGCAGCGCAGAGCGCGGCCAACGCCGGAACGCACCGCACCGTCGTCTAGTTGCGTGCCGAGAGTCGACGGCGCAAGACAGCCAGGCTGCGGCCGGCGCCCCAGTCGTTGGCCTCCAACGCCAGCAGCACATCGACGATATTGCGGTCTCGCGCTGCGCAGAGTTCTTCGATCGGTTGACCGCCGGACTGCTCGTCTGATTGGGCGATCAGCGTGGCGATGAACTCCGGGGTCAGTTCCGGCACGTCGGTGAGCTTGGTCCACGGCTGCTGCAAAGCCGGGCCGAAGTGCTCGATGAAGTGCCGGAAACCGCCCTCGCCGCCAGCCGTGGCGTAGGTCTGGAAGACACCCATCTGCGCCCAGCGCAGCCCGAACCCCAGCCGCATGACGTCGTCGATCTCGGCGACGGTGGCGACGCCGTCGTGGACCAGCCACAGCGCTTCGCGCCACAGCGCCTCCAGCAGTCGGTCCGCCACGAATCCGTCGATCTCGGATCGCACCCGCAGCGGCGACATGCCAGCAGCCGACAGCCAGCCCATCACCTTCTGGACTGCATGCTCGGAGGTGTCGCTGCCGGCTAAGACCTCGACGAGCGGCAGCAGGTACACGGGATTGAACGGGTGCGCCACGACGAGCCGTTCCGGGTGCTTCATATGCGCCTGAAGCTCGCTGGGGCGGATGCCCGATGTGGACGACGCGATCACCGCATCGGGCGCAGCAGCGGCCTCGATCTCGGCATAGACGGCATGCTTGATCTCCGCTCGCTCGGGCACGCACTCGTGGATCAGTTCGGCACCGTCCACCGCTAGCGAACAACCTGCCGCCGGATCGGCCAGCGCCACTGTGCCCCCCGCGTCGTCGGGTCCGTCGTTTGGCCCGTCGGCAGCTTCCGCCGTGTCCGGCTCGTTCGCGGTCTCGGCCGTGCCGCTGTCTGGACGCACAGCGGGCCGCCCGTCACTGAGCAGGCCCAGCCGCCGCCACGCAGCGCATGCAGCTTCGAGTGTTCGCTCGACGCCGGCGCGGGCGCTCGGCGACGGGTCGGCCACGTTGACGTCAACGCCGCACAGCGCCCAGCGCGCAGCCCACGCTGCGCCGATTACCCCGGCGCCGACCACGCACACGCGAGCGGGCAGCCTGCTTTCGGCAGCGCCCTCTTGGCCGATGGAGGACCGGTCGGTCAAGGCCGCTTCAGTTCGAGCTTGTCGCGGACTTCGTCGGGGCCGATGACCCGGTAGTTCATCGCTTCGAGGATCTGCTTGGCCCGTGCCGTCAGATCGGCATTGGTCGCCAGCCGCCCTCGTTCGAGATACAGGTTGTCTTCGAGGCCCACCCGGGCGTTGCCGCCGGCGACGGCTGCGAGCGCCACATAGGGCAGCTGATCGCGCCCCAGAGCGAACGCCGAGAACGTCCAGTCGTCGGGCACGTTGTTGACCATCGCCATGAACGTGTTCAGGTCCGGCGGGGCGCCCCAGCGGATGCCCATGCACAGCTGCACCATCACCGGCGCTTCGATGACCCCGGCTTCCACCAGCGATCTGGCCTCCCAGAGCTGGCCGGTGTCGAACGCCTCGATCTCGGGCCGCACGCCCAGCGACTGGATCTGGCGGGCCATCTCCATGAGCGTGTCGTGGGTGTTGGCGGCGACGTAGTTGCCCTCGCCGAAGTTCATCGTGCCGCAGTCGAGCGTGCAGATCTCCGGCAGCAGCTCGCGCACGTGGGCGAGGCGCTCGGTGGCGCCGGCCATGTCTGATCGCACTGGGTCGGGCGGCAGCGGCTGCTCGACTGAGCCGATCACGAAGTCGCCGCCCATGCCGGCAGTGAGGTTCAGCACGACGTCGGTGCTCGATGCCCGCACCCGCTCGACGACCTCGCGGTAGCAGTCGACATCCCGCCCGGCGTCGCCGGTGATCGGGTCGCGCACATGCACATGGCAGATGGCGGCGCCTGCGTCGGCGGCGTCGATCACATTCTGGGCGATGTCGGCGGGCGTGTAGGGCACCTTGTCGGATTTGCCCACCGTGTCGCCAGCCCCGGTGACAGCACAGGTGATGAAGACATCAGGCATCAGCGGGAATCCTCTCTTCGGCACCGGCTTGCCCGGTGTGCGATGCATCGGCACCGGCTTGGCCGGTGCGCAGTGCGGCGGCGCGGCGCAGCAGCACGCGCAGCCGGGAATAGAACTCGTCGGTGTCCATGTAGGCGCCGATGAGCCGTCGGCGGGTGCCCGCAAGCGGCTCGAAGCCGTCCCGCCCGTGGAGCACCCGACGGTTGTCGAACACGACGATGTCGCCGGGACGGAACGGGTAGCGCATCTGAAACTGATCTGACCCAGCGGCGGCGCTGAGGACGCGCATCGCCGCATAGGCCCGGTCCATGTCGTCGATGGCCATGGCCCCGAACGCCCGCACAGGGTGGAACGCCCGGTAGGTGTAGGGAATCCGGCCGTCGCCGGTGTCGATGACGGGGCCCTGCCAGCGGTGGTCGTGGTCGGGCGATCGATTGAAGAACACCCACTCCAGCGTGGTGAGCGCCTCGAAGGCGTCGGGCTCGTGCGCGTGCAGGTGCTCGGCGATGGCCAGCCCGTCGGCCATGGTCGACCATCCGCCCTCCACGCTGTTCTCCACGCAGTGCAGCAGCTGCAGGCCCGGGGGGACTTCCCGGGTCGGCAGATCGGTGTGCGGCGCGAGACGCTGCCCGGTGTTCGCCAGCGAGGTCGGCGTGATGTCGACATCGACGTGCCACGTCAGACCGAAGTTGGAGTCGCGTATCGCACCGATGCGGCATGCCACCTTCGCAACGGTGCCGGGGTCGGTGCCGCAGCCCGCGAGGCGCACGAGGCCGTGACGGGCGAGATCGCAGAGCACGGCGGCCAGCGCGTTGTCGTCGTCCAGCGAGGCGAGACCGTCGTGCGTTGCCGGTTCGGAGCGGTCCGCCGCCGTCCATGCCACCGGCTCGGGAATGTCCGCGAATGGTGCATGGCGCTGCTCGGCGACATGGCGCAGCCACCCGGGGTGATACGAGGCGTCGCGCTGCTCGGGCTCAAACGTCACCTCGAGCGCACCGCCGACCACGTCCAATCGACCGATGGACAGGTTCCCGACCAGGTGAGCCGGATCGAGCTCGCATTCACGGGTGACCGGGTCGATGCCTCCGGGACCGAGCGCGTTCTCACGCAACCACACGGGGTGACATTCGAGCGTCGTACCGTCGGGCCAGGCGAGCTGGGCACTGCCGTGCGCGGTGAGCGACGCCGAAGAGAGCGCCGACCACGGGTAGCTGTAGTAGTCGGGTGTCGGAAGCTCGCGAGCAGGCGGATGGGCCCGGCCATGCTCGGTCACTGACCCCTCGGTCACCGGCCATATTGTCTCACAGCCTGCGCTGAAGCTGGTCCATCGCGAGCGCACCAAACATGCATGTACGGCCGCACACCGCCGATCGGCCCACGTGACCGCGGGAGCGTGCTCGCGACACTCACGCCTGCGAGCAGCGGGGCTGAACTGCGCTCCTGCCCGGCGACCGACGGCACGAGATCGTTACGCTGCCGCCCGTGACCAGCGCTGATGCCCAAGTGCCGAGATCCGACGTGTACACCCACGGTCACCAGCCGGCGGCCGTTACGCAGCATGCCAAGCGCACGGCGGAGGACTGTGCGGCGTTCGCACGTCACGTGATCGGCACCGACTCGCAGATTCTCGATGTCGGCTGCGGCCCGGCCTCGATCACGGTCGGCCTCGCCCGCTGGGCGGAACGCGGCCACGTCACGGGCATCGAGGTCACCGATGAGATCTTGGCCACTGCCGCAGCCACGGTCGCCGAAGCCGGCGTCGGCAACTTGACACTGGCCAACGAGTCGGTCTACGAGCTGCCCTATGACGACGGCACGTTCGACTTGGCCTATGCGCATCAGGTCTGCCAGCACCTGTCCGACCCCGTCGCGGCGATTCGCGAGATGGCCCGTGTGGTGCGCCCCAGCGGCTGGGTGGCCGTGCGCGACTCCGACTACTCCACCATGCGGCCATACCCATCCAGCGACGAGATCACCCGCTGGCGGGAGGTGTACCGCGCGGTGTGCCGTCACAACGGCGCCGAGCCTGACGCCGGGAGGCACCTGTACGCATGGTTCCGGCAGGCCGGCCTGCCCCAAGTGCAGATGTCCGGCGTCGTGCAGCAGTTCTGGACCGACGAGACCCGTCGCAACTGGGGCCGTTCGTGGGCTGACCGCTGCCTGAGCACCGCGTTCGCGCGCCAGGCAGTCGAGTACGGATATGCCGATCGAGACGAGCTCGAGTGGATTGCCGCTGGCTGGCGCGCCTGGGCTGACAACCCCGACGCCTACTTCCACTACGTCCACGGTCAAGCCCTCGCCCAAGTCGCCTAGCCGGCATCTCCACGCTCATGGCTGCCCCGCGGCGTGCCGAAGGCGGAATCCAGTTCGGCGGCAGTGGGTGGATCGGCACCGGCGCGTGTGCAGGTGATCGCTGCGGCAGCGGCCGCACGCTCGGCAATTGAATGCCAGTCGGCGAGGCTGATCCCACCGAGGGCGTCCCGGTTGCCGCCCAGCAGATCCCACGCAGACGCCAGCACGGATCCGACGAAGGCGTCTCCCGCGCCGACCGAGTCGACGACGTCGACGGCGGGCGCAGCCACATCGGTTGCGCCGACGGCGGTGTACACCGCAGCTCCCTCGGCGCCACGGGTGATGAGCACGGCGACGGCTCGCCCGTCGAGCAGTTGAGCGGCACAGCTCTCGGCGGAGCGTCCTGGCCAGATCCAGTCGATGTCCTCGTCGGAGGCCCGATAGAGGTCGGTGGCATGCAGCCACCGCTGGTGGAGGTGGTCCCAGCGCTGCCGGTCCGAGATGACAGCAGGTCGGACGTTGGGATCCAGCGAGACGATGCCGTCGTGATGTTCCGCGAGCCGGGCCAATACCTCGGCCGTGCGCCCGCGGAACATGCCGAGCGTCCCGCCGTGCACGATGTGCGGCCCGCGCCCGAAGGGGGACAGGTCGGCGGATCCGAGCGCTGTGTCGGCGGTGTCGGTTCCCTCGAATCGGAACGATGGACTCGGTGTCAGGGTGACGATGGCGCGCGCGGTGGGCTCGGGACCTCGTTCGGCGGCTCGCAAGTCGACCCGGTTTCGCTCGAGGTGCTGCCAGATGAGCTCGCCGTCGGCATCGGTCGACACCCGGCCGACGAACGCGCTCGGCGCATCCAGCCGGGCCGCGGCGATCGCCGCGTTCATCGGCCCGCCGCCGGGCACCGAAACGGGCGCGTCGCCGCCCAAGACATCCACCAGTGCCTCGCCGCAGCAGACGATCACCGTGGTGCCTCGATAGAGCGTGTCGCGCTTAGTCCTGCTTGGACTTGCCGACAGCTTTCTGGTTCTTCTTCCAGAGCCGGACTTCGGCGAGCGCATCAGGCCCGTCGATGTCGGCCACCGAACGCGGCTGGCGGTCGGCGAAGGGGCCGGCCACGGCCTTCCAGCCGCGGGGTGCCACGCCGAAGCGCTTCGCCAGAATCGCCACGAAGATCTTGGCCTTCTCGTCGCCGTAGCCGGGCAGCGTCCGCAGCCGGTCATACAGCGCCTTGCCGCTGCGCACATCAGCCCAGACGGCGCCAGCGTCGCCGTCGTAGTGCTCGACGATGTGGCGGGCCAGCTCGCCGCAGCGTTTCGCCATCGATCCGGGGAAGCGATGCAATGCCGGCTTGGTCTTGAAGGCAGTCTCGAGCTCGTCGGGATCCATCTCGGCGATGGCGGCTGGCGAGAAGCGGTCACCCAGACGTTCGGCCAGCCGGATCGGCCCCTTGAACGCCCATTCCATCGGGATCTGCTGGTCGAGCATCATCCCCAGCAGCAGTGCAAACGGGTCGTCCCGCACAAGCTGATCGGCCTCCGGATCGCCCGTGACCGCCAGCGTCCCCCCGTCCTCACCCGCACTGCTCGCCATAGAGCCGCACGCTACCGCGGCGTACTCTGCGGCTGGCGTGCCGCCGCGCAGATTGTGACAGGTGGCATAGCCGATGAGACGGCAGTTTGGCGACGGAATGGCGACAGAACTCAGCGACTTGGCTGCCGGAATGCGACTGTCAGGCGTCGTGGCGAACAGCGACGTCACCGTCGTGGCTGTTCAGATGCACGGGACGGCGTCCGCCACGTTGACCTACCGCACCACGGGTGGCCAGCTCGGTGAGCGGCTCATCACGGTCGCCGATCTTGCCGATGTGAGCGAGGTAGCCGAAAGCCATTGGTCGTTCGATGCGGATGGGGCGATGTTCAAGCTGGCCTCGGAGGCCCGGCGCATGCAGATGGCCCACCTCGCGGACCCGTTCGCAGCGGTTGACACATCGAACATCGACCCCTACCCGCACCAGATCGACGCCGTCTACAACCGCCTGCTGACGCTCAAGCCGCTGCGGTTCCTGCTGGCTGACGATCCTGGTGCTGGCAAGACGATCATGTCGGGTTTGCTCATCCGCGAGCTGATGCTGCGCGGCGACGTGGCCCGGTGTCTCATCGTCGCCCCAGGCAGCCTCGTCGAGCAGTGGCAGGACGAGCTGTGGGACAAGTTCGGTCTCAGCTTCGACCTGATGTCGCGCGAGAGCGTCGAAGCGTCCCGCACCGGCAACCCGTTCGTCGAGCGGAACCTGCTCGTCGCCTGCATCGACCAAGTGGCCAGGTCGGACGATCCGCGCGACCGCCTCGCTGCGTCCGATTGGGACCTCGTGATTGTCGACGAGGCCCACAAGATGTCGGCTCACCGCTACGGCGACGAGTTGCGCCGCACCAAGCGCTTCGAAGTCGGCGAAGTGCTCCGCGAGTGCACCCGCCACTTCCTGTTGCTCACGGCCACGCCGCACAACGGCAAGAACGAGGATTTTCTGGCGTTCATGACGCTGATCGACCCCGAGCGGTTCGAGGGGCGCCTGCGAGCCACGAACGGCAGCTCTTCACCGGCTGCCATCCATCACTCGCTGCGACGTCGACGCGATCGCCTGGCCGGCCAGGCAGCGGAGCTTCGGCAACTCGCCGCCACGGGGGCGCCTATTCCCGTGCCCGAGCTGCCCAAGGGAGTCCGCATCGCTGATCTGGACGACTTCGACTTCGACGACTTCGACGACTTCGACGAATCGGAGCTTGCCGAGCTCGAGAGCCTGACGGTCGATGCCGCCACGGCGGCCGCCACCGCCGACGAGCTTGACGCCGAAGTGCGAATCCTGGATCGCTTGGTGGAACTGGCCGACGGCGTTCGCCGCAGCGGCGTGGACGCCAAGTGGACCCGATTGCGAGACCTGCTGCGTGCTGAGCAGTTCGGTTCAGCACAGTGGAGCGCCGACCCTGACGACGGAGGCGGCGCCCGCAAACTGATCGTGTTCTCCGAGCACCGCGACACCCTCGACTACGTCGCGGGCTGTATCGCCGCTGAGCGCGGCTGATCCAGCCCTCGGCCCCGTGCATGATCGCTACGCACGGGTGACATTCGACAAGAGCCACATGCAGCCCGGAGCCGGAGCAGCCCGCGCCCCGGGTCCGGCCGACGACAGGGCAGAGCTGATCTCGCCCGGCAGTGTGCTGCTGTCGGCGGTGGCCGGCAAGGTGCTCGATGATCACGGCCACACGTTGCACAACGGCGCTGTGCTGGTGGATACCAGTGACCCTTCAACGGAACCACGGCTGCTCGTGTACCTGGACCATGTGGTGACTGATAGCCGATTGGTGAACGGTGCTCGTCAAATGGTGTCACGCCGGTTCCAGTACGTGGAGGTTGATCAGCAAGGCACTGCCAGCGACCCGGGCGCCGAGCCGTACCTCGAATATGCGTCGCTGACTGCCGAGCAGGAGGCGCTGCTGGCCGGACATCTGGACTCCGCATGGGCTGGACCCGCGACGGAGTCGGTTGCCCGCGACTGGGCGATCGAGCACCTGGCAGGGCCGCACCTTGAATCAGTTGCTGCGGTGGTGCAGGACCGAGTGGAGCGAGTGAGTGACGCCGTTCGGGTTCGGCTGGAGTCTGAGATCCGCTACTGGGATCGACGCACGAACGAGATCAAGACGCAGGAGATAGCAGGCGGCACGCCCAAGCTGAACTCATGTCTCGCTCGGCGACCTGCCGACGAGCTCGCCGCCCGACTGCTGCGCCGCCGCGCTGAGCTTGCTTCCGAGGCCGATCTCCACAGCAGCCTGCCGACGGTGGTCGCCGCCGCGGTGATCGTGCCCCAAGGTCTGCTGGAAGCGCTGGCCGGCGGCGCACCCGACCCGACCGCAGCAGCCGACAAGGCAGAAACCGATCGGCGAGCCGTGGCAGCGGTCATGGCCGCCGAACGCGCCTTGGGTCGTCAGCCGACCGAACAGGAGCACGCGAACCCCGGCTTCGACATCATGTCCGTCGACCCTGACACCGGCAACCATTACTTCATCGAGGTGAAGGGTCACCTGCCTCGCACCGACGAGATTCACGTCAGCGCCCGCCAAGTACGCCAAGCCCAGAACGGCCCGGACCGCTGGCGCTTGGCAGTGGTGTCGGTGCCCGATGACCCCAACGCCCGGCCTCAGGTTCGCTACTTGGTCAAGCCCTTCGCTGACACGACGATGCCAACTGCCATGACGAAGGTCGGGCTCAAGGTGGCGGCGCTACTGGCCGACGCCGGACCACCTCGCTGACCAGCACGGCCATACTTGGCCCGACAAGAGAAAAGCCCGACGCTGTCGCAGCGAACTGCAACCAGCACCGGGTTCGGTAGCGGCCACTATAGGCAGTGGAACGCAACGTTCCAAGCACCACAACCGCGAGGAGCGGTCACCAGCCGGGCTCAGCCAGGCCGGCCGGCGTCCGAGCTCTGCGGCCAAACTCGCTTGGCCGCCAAGTACAGCCCGAACCCGTCTGCTTGATCAGCGCCGGGCTCGGTATCAGGAACTTGACGACTTGTCGTCGCCGCCTCCTTGCGAAGATGGTTCTCCGCCGGGAGCAGGGCCTTTGGGCAGCTTCGACACGTCGACAGAACCCTTGGGTGCGTACCCACCGTGGCGCTCGACGCGCTCTGTTTGCCTGCTGTCTCGTGCCTTATCGGTCATCGTCAGGACTCTCTGCTGCGGGCCTAGTCTCCGAACTCGGCTTCGAAGCCCGATCCAAGTTGACGAACTCAAGATACTCGACCTCGTCCCACTTGATGAGGAGCCCTCCGCCGGTGAAGTCAGGTGCCGCAGAACCGTGGGACGCATTGCCGTCTTGCCGCTGGTGCTCGCGATACCTGATCGCGCCAGAGCGCTGGTCGAGGTGCAGCGCTTGCCCGACGTAGAGGTCGAGCGCTTCCGCTTCCCCGGCAGCGTACGAAGGCGGCAAACCGGTGTCGTCGAACAGCCCACCGATCCAGGCACCCGACTTCATGCGGCATCGCACGAGGCCGGAACGCTGACGCTCGAAGAGGTGATCCCACGCTCGCGGTGCGCGCCGAGAGCCCAGCAGCAACATCACCCAGCGCTTGTTGTGGCTTACGGCTCGCCCGATCGTCCAGCCCACGACCAGTGGCACGAGCAGGTACGCAACCGGGAGGAGCGCCAAGGCACGCGGAATCGGATCGCCTGCGGCGAAGGACTTCCAGTAATTCGCGTAGATCCAGTACACGGGCCAACTGCCAGCAGCCCAGATGGCGGCAGAGAGGCCTCCGAGACGCAGTAGCCAGTCGCGCAGACGGTTGCCGTAGCTCAGAGTGTGTCTGCGGTACCCCCATGCCGCGCAGGCCCCGGGCAGCAGCACGATGCCGACGACAACGACCCCTTGAAGCAGGGAGGTCATCGAACCGGGTCCCGCGCGGTGTCATGAGCGGCGACGGAATGCACCCGGCGGGTGCTTGCCTCAGGGTTCTGCTGGCGATGAGACGGATCGGGCATCGACATGTGAACGTAGCGACACGCCTCCGACTCGCCAAACAAATTTCGGTGGATCTCAGTCGTACTCAGGTGGTCACCTCAGTGACCGAGTCGCCGTTCGGCAGGTTTGGCTTCGACGAGTTGAAACGAAGAGTTCGGGGTTGCGCTGTTAGAGGATGCGCCGATAGGTGGGGTCAGCGGGGTTGCCATCGGTCGCGGTGGTCGATGAGTTTGATGGTGATGATCAAGGCGACGGCGAGGGCGATCTGGGCGAGGCGGTGCTGGGGTTTGCGGTCGGTGTTGCGGCGTAGCTGGCCGTAGTTGGACAGCCACGAGTTGGCGCGCTCGACGCGCCAGCGCAGCCCCAGCGGCGCCCGGGCGCGCTCGCCGCGGCTGCCAGGCGGCCGTTTGGGGGGCCTGCTGAGGTCGTCGATGCCGGCGGCGGCTGCGGCCCGGTCGACGCGGGCGCCCCAGTAGCCGCGGTCCAGGTGCACTGTGTCGATGTCGTGGTGCAGCCCCTGCCGCTTGAGCTCGGCCACGGTGGGCTCGAACAGCATGATGTCGTGACGGTTCGCGCCGTCGGCGGCCCAGGCGACCGGGATGCCCGCCGCGTCGGTCGCGAGCGACCACTTCCAGCCCGTTTTGGCCCTGTCAAGCGGCGAGAGACAGGCTTCCTCGAGCTCAAGGAGGTCCGCTTCTCGGGGTCGAGAGTGACCGGGCCGACACTGCATGAACTGGCGGACGAGCTGGCGGCGTTCGCGAATAGCCAAGGCGGGGTGCTCGTGCTGGGCGTGGAGGACAAGTCTCGCGACATCGTCGGCATTCCTCACGACAGGCTTGACGACGTCGCTGACTTCGTGAAGGAGGTCTGCAACGATTCGGTCGCCCCTCCGATCGAGCAACTGGTGCTGGACAGGCTCTCTGTGCCTTCGGGCAGCGGGCGCACAGTGAGCATCGTGAAGGTCGAGGTTCCCCGCAGTCTGTTCGTTCATCGCGGCCCGGGCGGCTATTGGCATCGCGTCGGTGACTCGAAGCAGGTCATGACGCCGGAGTTCCTCGCTCGCCTCTTCCAGCAGCGCAGCCAGACACGCCTGATCCGGTTCGACGAGCAGCCCGTGGTCAGCGCACGCTTTGATGACCTCTCCGAGCATCTGTGGACGAGGTTCCGGACATCGCGTTCGTACGACGAGCGTGAGACGTTTCTGGTCAAGCTAGGCATGGCTGCCCGAGCCGGCGATGGGAAGGTCCGGCCGACAGTCGTCGGCGTGCTGATGGGCAGCGAGGCACCCGAGCGCTGGCTGCCGAATGCGTATGTGCAAGCGGTGGCGTATCGGGGCAGCTCGGTCACCAGTGATGCTGTCGCAGCGAACTATCAGTTGGACGCGGCTGACATCACGGGGTCCTTGGACCACCAGATCATCGAGACAAGCCGGTTCGTGCTCAAGAACATGCGCCGGGGTGCATCCAAGGACGTTGGGCGCGTCGATGAGCCGCAGTTCGACATGTCGGCTGTGTTCGAAGCGCTGGTGAACGCCGTCGCGCACCGGGACTACGCCATGCACGGGGCGAAGATCCGCTTGCGCCTCTTCACGGACCGGTTGGAGCTGTTCTCGCCGGGTGCTCTCGCGAACTCCTTGACTGTCGACTCCTTGCGGTACCGCCAAACAGCTCGCAACGAAACGGTTTGCAGCTTGCTGACGCGATGCCCGGCGCCGGGTGAACCCTGGCTCACCGAAGGCCGCGCTCACTTCATGGAGAAGCGCGGCGAGGGCGTGCCGGTCATCCTCGACAACAGCGCCGCGCTCGCAGGACGGGAACCCGAGTACCGGGTCCTCGACGACGCCGAACTGATGTCGACGATCCATGCAGCGCGAACGGACGGCTTCGACGGCCGAGAGGTCTGTCAGCCGCGGAGGCATTCGCGACTGTCTGCCGTGGCGGGCTTACGCTGCGCCGATGGCTCGACCTAAATCCAAGCACGGCGGGCGTGTCACGCCCAAAGGCACCCGTCCGAGCGCACGCGGCGGCAAGCCCCAGCTTGACCCGCAGACTCGCCACTGGCTCGAGCTGCTCGAGGCCAGCGCCGCCAGTCTGGCGGACGGGTGTCCCGATGCCGACGAAGCCGACCGCTGGGCCTCCGTCGTGCAGGATCTCGTCGCGTTTCCCAACGCGCCCGGCGGCATCCAGCCGACGCAGGTGCTCGCCCGCGCCCAAGAGCTCGGCGGCGCTGCGGGTGCTGCCATGACAGCCGCGCTTGCTGCGTACGGTCCCACGCGTGGCCGCCGCACGGCCCGACGGCAACTCGATCAGCTTGCGGCCTCGGGTGACGCCCCGCCGTGGGCGACAGCCATAGGGCAGGCGGCCCCAGTCGATGCCTTCATGTGGAGAGACGAGTGGTGTGAGGACTGCGCAATCACGATCCGCTACGAGCGTCCCGACGGCAGCCGCCATGGCTTGACGGTCGAGATCGGCTGGTTCGTGCTGGGAGCGGCGCGCGGTTTCGATCTGTTGTCCGAGCGCGACAGCTGGAGAGCGCCCGGGGCGGACAGCCCGGGAGTCGAACCGCTGAGCTTGGCCGATGCCCGCGCCCTGTGCGTGCGTTCCCTCGATCTCTTCACGGCCACGGTGGTGGCCGACGAGGCAGTCGCAGCTGACGAGATCCCCGATTTTGATGGCATGGACTTGGGCTTTCTGGCCGAGCAGCGGCTCGGTCTGCTGCCCGCAGGGGGCAGCGACGCTGCGCTGTTTCCCGTGGCGCCTCCGGATCGCAGCGCCGAGCTGGACGAGTTCGAGCGCGCACCCCGTCCGGCGGGCGAGGGCGATGCCGAGTTCTCGGCCATGGTCTCGGGGCTGCGCTTGTTCGGGCTGATGTGCCGAGACGGCGATGCTCTGCACTGGACGCCGTGCCGGGTGGACGCTTTCGTAGAGGACTTCATTCCCGATCAGAGCCCGACCGATGGCCCAGGGTGCCTCGCATGCGGCGAGCCGCATCCTGACCCGTTCGACGAGGCCTACATGTCCACCGTCGAGTCGGCGTTCCCGAGATGGCTGCGTTTCGCGGCCGAATGCTCCGGGCAGAGCAACGACCGCTTGGACGAGAACTTGGCAGCAGCCGCTGAAGGGTTCGCGTACTGGCGAGCCGCAGCCCTCGAGCACGGCGAGGCTCAGATCGCCCTGCCCGATCTGTGGCTCCCGCGCTCAGCCTGAATCAGCCGCTCCGCACTCGATGTGCTGCTGCATGCGAGTCCAAACCGGGCGCGCAGCCGAGACGGCCGACAGCAATATGATGTGCATTAGAGTGAGGCAACTGACATCATAGGAGTTTGCCATGATGCAAGTCACTGCCAGGGTGCCCGACAGCGTCATCGAGACGCTGGATGCAGCAGCGGCCGAGCTCAAGCGCAGCCGCGCCGATGTCATCCGGCAGGCACTCGAGCGCTACGTGGAGGACTATCTCGACGTCGGCATCGCGCTCGAACGCCTGCGCGACCCGACCGATCCCGTGCTCGACTGGGATGACGTCAAGCGTGAGCTACTCGCTGCGGATTAAGGCGAGCGCGGCGAAGGAGCTGTCGCGCATCGAACGCGCCGACCGCGAGCGCCTCATCGACGCAATCGATCGGCTCCGTGAACATCCGCTGGTGGGGGCACCGCTGAAGGGTGGCATGCGGGGCCTGCGCAGAACTCGGGTAGGCGACTACCGAGTGCTGTACGAGGTGCAGCACGACGTTCTCGTCATCCTCGTTGTGCGCGTCGCACACCGTCGCGATGCATACCGCCGCAGCTGACGAGCAGAGCCAACTGCGGAGCCGTCAGCTGACCTCGGTGGGTGCCCGGCCAGTGGACTTGGCACCGAGTCGGCAGCGCTGGTCGGCGCGTCCCCAGATAAAGGAAGACCCGGCACCGCCGCAGAAGCGGTTGGCACCGGGTGGGTGCCACCCACTATAGGCGGTGGAACGCTATGTTCCAATCACCACGACTGCGAAGACCGCGAAGCGAGTCACCAGCCAGCGGGGCACCGGATGCCGGTCACTGACTCGGGCAGCTGACACGAACGGAAGTCACTTGCTGCGAGCCAGTACCACCAGTGACCGCCGGGGCCCTCGTCCCGGTCACCTCTCAGGTGCCCGGCGGTCGGCGTGCCGCGCGGGTTCACGGTGCCCACCGGCACGAGCGACCGTGCATGCACAGCGGGCAGTCGGAGATCGCTGTCGTTGGTCATCAGGATCGCAGCATCGATCTGATCCGTGTGCAGGTCGATGAGCAGACGCGAAGCGACGTTGACGTCCGACCCTTTCTCCTCCTGAACTTCGATTTCAGCAACGCGTCCCTCTGTCGTGTCCACCCCTCGCGCTGTTCGCGTGATGAAGGTGCCGAGTTCGATGTCGACCGTGCCGCTGGCCCGGAGCGCATTGAGGTAGGCCTGCTGGCGATGTCGGGCACCGGGGTCGCCCTGACCACTCACCAAGGCGGTGCAGTACACGATGCGCGAGACATGCGCTCCCGCGGCAGTCCAGCGGCGATTTCCGCTGGTCAGGCGTTCGACGAGAGCGTGCAAGTCGAGCCAGCGCCAGCCCGGGCTGCTCCGGCCACAGAGTCGTCTGCCGCCGTAGTAGACATTGAGGCCATCGACATACGCACCGACACGCACTAGCACAGTTTACATTGAGATAGACTGAAATCTCCAGTAGCCAGAAGGGACCTGACATGGGCGATAAGCGGCTGATCGTCAAGAACCGGGAGGGTGGCTGGGATGTGCGTGCGCCTGGCGCTCACAACCCTGACTCGCAGCACGCCACCCTCGGCGAGGCCGAGAAGGCAGCCTTCGAGTGGAGAGAGAGAGTCGGCGACGCCAAGGTCTCGATCATCCTCTAGCCGCGCCCTGAACCCGCAATCTGACTCGGCTCGTCGCGGGCGCCCTCGGCTGCTGCCATTGTCTATGCGCTTGGCCGTGCGGCCAGGCTTTCGTATCGTCGCTGAGCTTCAGCGGCCGAGTTGCCGAGCAGTTCGCCGATGCGCTCCCACGAGGTGCCTTCATCTCGTGCCCAGCAGACTGCTTCGGCAATCTGGTTCCGGCTGACCTCGGTGGGCTCTTCGATGACGCGCTCGGCGCGCGCCGCGAGGTCGAGCCGCATCTCGTGTCGGGGTCCGGTACGAAGCCCAGCCAATCGATCGACTCGCACCAGTCGACTACGAACAAGCCAACAACCACTGACCAAACCCTCCCAAATTTGGGGGGGGGAAGCCCACTGCCGCTGGGCGACGTCGAGTTGGGCGTCCGCTACACGAAGACGGTCGAGCATGCCGGCACGGCCACCTTGTGGCAGCGCGTCGGCGACGGGTCCGTGCAGGTACTTGGAACTGTCGACCTCGAGACGATGCCGTACCGGCAGTTGCTGTACGGAATGGACATAGGGCGCGACCTCGGGCCCACGGTGAGCGCCGCCTACGTCGGGCCGAACGAGTTCCAGGGCACCCTGCTGCACGTGGAGTTCCGCTTGGAGAACGACCGCGACGATCTGCGCGCCGCAGCCGTGGTCGAAGCCGAGAACGCGCTGGTCGACCAGTAGGCCCGCTCAGGGCTCGATCAGTGGTGCCGTGGTGAACACGGTGAGGCTGGCCAGCAGCGACTGCAGCAGGGCTCGATCGCCGGTGACCTCGGCGCGGTCGAGCGCACTGGCGTCGTTGAGCGCAGCGAAGAGCGTGGCCCGGTCGGTGCGGACCGAGGCGACGGCAGCAGGATCGACCGCATTGGCCCGGTGGTGCACAGCGGAACGGCCGACGCCGAGCACGTGATCCTCGCCGAGGTCGGTGAAGCGGAAGTTGAACGTGACCGGCCCCGCATCGAACGCGTCAGGGTCGAACCGCACGCCGATCACGTCGAACAGGTGCTCGGCGCCCATGGCTTGGGACATGTCGCGAGTGGGCACCCGACCCCAATCAGGTGTGCCTTCCCGCAGCTCCTTGGCGCCCATCAGGTAGGCGTTGCGCCACGTCGCCGACTCGGACTGGTAACCGAGCTGTTCGAGCGCATCGGCTTGCAGGGTGCGGGCCTCGCGGTTCGCCGGGTCGGCGAACACCACGTGGTTGACCACCTGGGCCACCCAGCGGTACTCGCCCCGCTCGTAGCACTCGCGGGCTCTGGCCAGCACGGCATCAGCGCCGCCCATGAACTCGACGTAGTTGGCGGCCGCCTCGGCCGGCGGCAGCGGATTGAGATTGGCCGGGTTGCCGTCGTACCAGCCGAGGTAGCGGTTGTAGACGGAGCGGCAGTTGTGCGACACCGTGCCGTAGTAGCCCTGCACGTGCGATTCGCTGAACTCGGCCGGCAGCCGCAGCCGGGCGGCGATCTCGGTCGGCCGCAGCCCCTGGTTGGCCAAGCGCATCGTCTGGTCGTGCATCCAGCGGTACAGGTCGCGTTGCATCGACAGGAAGCCCCGCACGTCGGCGTTGCCGAACCGGGGCCAGTGGTGGCTGGCGAACATGACGTCGGAGTCGTCGCCCCACATTTCGAGCGCCTCGCCGATGTACTTGCTCCACGCCAGCGCGTCGCGGGTCTGCGCGCCCCGGATCGGGTAGAGGTTGTGCATCGTGTGCGTGCAGTTCTCGGCCATGCACAGCAGGTTCTTGTCGGGAAAGAAGAAGTTCATCTCCGCGGGCGCTTCGGCGTCGGGCGTGTTCTGGAACACGATCCGGATGCCGCTGAGCTCGCGCTCCTCCCCAGTGCGGGTGATGACGTCGGTGGGCGCCAGCAAGTCCGAGCGGGCGAGACCCATCGCCGAGCCCAAGCCGCAGTCGACGTGGCTCAATGGCCCGGGGGGCAGCAGCGGCCCGAACTGGTACGCAGCCCGCCTGCCCATGATCGGGCCGGCGATGACGAACTCGCTGACCACCTCTTCGAGGAACCCGTCCGGCGCAACGATCTCCACGTCGCCGCTGGCCACCGCCTCGGCGTCGGTCACGCCCAGCACGCCGCCGAAGTGGTCGGCGTGGGAATGGGTGTAGATGATTGCCCGCACCGGTCGGGCACCCAGCGTGCTGTTGGCGAGCTCCAGTGCCGCCGCCGCCGAGGGCCGGGTGGTGAGCGGATCGATGATCAGCCAGCCGTCGGAACCTGCCAGGAACGTGATGTTGGCGATGTCATAGCCGCGCACCTGCCAGACGCCGTCGGCCACCTCGAACAGCCCGTGATGGACGTTGAGCCGCGCCTGCCGCCACAGGCTCGGATGCACCGACGGGGGCGCCTCGGCTGATTCGTTGACGAAGGCGTGACGGGCCACATCGAACACGACGTGGTCGCCCATCAAGACGCGACCGTCGTCGATCTGGGCGATGAGTCCACGGGAAGCCCGCTCGAAGTCGCCCGGGTCATCGAAGGAGACCACCGCTGCGCTGTTGGCCGCGGCCGTGACCTCCGACGGCTCCCTCGGTCCCGCCATATCGGCCTCGTCGGCAGTCACGCCGATGCCCGCTTCCCGTGACCCACTGCCGGAGATCGGCGCCTCAGCCGACGGCGGGGAAGCGGATCGGCAGGTAGCGAGGACCGCGCACCTGCCCGCCGGCCCAGGTGACTTCGTCGGGCTCGCTCACTTCGAAGTCGGGAATCCGCCGGAACCAGGTCCGCAGCGCGATGTCCATCTCGAGCCGCGCCAAGTTGGAGCCGGCGCAGCGGTGGATGCCCGCACCGAAAGCGACGTGACGGTTGTGAGGCCGGTCCAGGATCACTTCGTCGGGACGGTCGAACACTTCAGGGTCACGGTTCGCGCCGGGGAAGTTCATCAGCACCTTGCTGCCCGCCGGGATCGTGACGCCGCCGTAGGACACGTCCTCGGTGGCTCGGCGCCCCATGGTGACCGGGGCGTAGAAGCGCAGCAGCTCCTCGATGGCCGTCGGCCACAGTTCCGGCTCGGCCACCATGCGCTCGCGGTCCGCGGGGTGCGTGCCGAAGTGCCACAGCGCCGAGCCGATCGAGCTCCAGGTGGTGTCGATGCCCGCGATGAGCTGCAGGTTGAGCATGCCCACCACCATGACCGGATCGATCAGGCTGCCCTGATCGTCAGTTCCGGCAAGCAGCGCTGAGACGAACCCGTCGTCGGGGTCGGCCTGCTTCTCCTCGACGACCTCGTAGAAGAACTGCCGGATCACCTTGCGGTACTTGATGCGGAGCTGGGGATCGGTCAGCCCCAGCTCCAGCAGGCAGCGCACCCAGTGCGTGAACTCTTCCACCCTGCCCTCGTCGATTCCCAGCAGGTGCGCGATGACCCGGGGCGGGATCTGCTGGGCGTACTGACCGGCGCCATCGGCCTTGCCGGCATCGATGAAGTCGTCGATCAGGCGATCCGCCAGTTCTTGGGTGTAGTCGCGGTGCGCCTCTACGGCCTTCGGCGAGAAGTGCGGCAGCAGCAGCCGACGGGTCCAGCCGTGGATGGGCGGGTCTTCGGAGATCGGTGCGGCGTTGGTGCCGTACTTCTCGAACGTCGGGTCCGACAGGAGATCTTCGATCACTTCCGGCGGGGGCGAAGTCACCAAGGGGTCGCTGCTTGACAGCTCGGGCACCATCTTGGACATCGCCTGCACGTCCTCGTAGCGAGTCGGCAGGAAGGAGCCGCCCCAGCGCTCGGTGCGGGCGATAGGGCAGCGGCCCCGTAGTTCCTCCCACACCGGCGCGGGATCGCGCACGTAGCCGGGGTCGAAGATGTCGTAGTCGGTATCCCAGTCGTCGACGGGTGCGGTGTCGGTCATCGGGGGCTCCTGTGTCGGGTGCGGTTCCAGTTCTTCGGAAGGGTTCTGACGGGGGCCTGGGGCGTCACGAGCTTGCGTATTTCTCGAAGTTCAGCAGCTTCGCCAGCACGCTCGCAGCGTATTGCTCGAGCTCCTCCAGTCTGCGGCCCAGCGCGGCCCCGAGCAGCGGCTCGAACAGGGACCAGGCGAGCTGCGTGGCCGCGACGATGAGATAGCGACAGCGCTCGGACGGCCCGGGCTCGCCGTGACGCATGCGATGGCGGGCGAGCAGGGCGCTCACCACGGGGAAATGGTCATCCGCGAGCGCCAATTTGGCATCAAGAGCAACCCGGGTCAGCGCACGAACGTAACCAGGGTGAGCTCGCATCGAGAAGAAATCCGGCATCGAATCCGGACCTGACTCGGCCGCATAGAACTCGTCGCGAATCTGGCGTGATGCATGCTCGAGCACTTCGGCGGCCGAGCCGAAGTAGTGGTGGATCAGCCCGTAATTCACCCCCGCCCGAGCGGCCAGCTGACGCCCGGAGATGGCCGCTGGGGTCCGATCGGCCAGCAGTTCCACGCCTGCGGCCACCAGGCGCGTTTCGACCTCGGCGCGGCCCCGCTCTGCGCTGAGCGAGGCTGGGCGTGATCCTCGAGGCCGCACCGGCCGCGGCGCGATGGCGCTTCCGGCGAAGGGACCCCTGCCTGCGTGCAGACGTTCGATCGTCGTCACCAGCTCGCGATCGACGAGGTCTGCGTGATCGTCCAGCGTCGCGGAACGCGTCAGCGGCGTGCGGTGGATGCATACGCCGAGCTGCATCGAGCACGACAGCGCCACCAGCGTCGCCCGGGCGGTGGCATCCAGTTCAGGACGGAGGATCTGCAGGCCGCCGGAGTATCGCCGGACGACGGGGTTCTGGGGTCGCAGCGTCAGCGCGGCCTCGTCGAGCTGGATGTTGGCCAGGACACGCACGAACGACTCGTGGCGCACGGCCACGCCCGGTGTGGGCACCAGGGCGCCGGGCGGGAAGGCATCGTCGAGGTAGGCGTCTCCCAGCCGGTCGAGCACCTGGCGGCAGAGTTCGCGCTTGGAGCCGAAGTGGCGGTGGATCTGCGCGTAGTTGACGCCCGCGGCTGCTGCGATGCGACGGCCAGAGACCGCCGAAGGAGGCTCCTGGGTGAGCAGCTCGGTGGTTGCATCGAGCAGTGCTGTTGCGGGGTGCGGTGCCGCCGTGTCGACCGGCGCCGCGTCGAGTGCAGCCACATGGCTAATCTAGGCGAGCAGGGCGACGGTGCCGCGCCCAGCGAGCCGCGAAGGGGAACGAGCATGCGTATCAACGCCGTGCAGCCGAAGGATTACAACCGCATCCGGGTCGAGCCGCTGACCGGCACGATCGGCGCCGAGATCCCCGATGTCGACCTGCGTGATCTCGACGACGAGCTGATCGCCGAACTGCACGATGCCTGGATGGACCACAAGGTGCTGTTCTTCCGCGATCAGGACCTGACCCAGGCCCAGCATGTGGCGTACGGGAGGGCATACGGCGAGCTGGAGGTCCATCCCTTCACGCGCAATGTCGACGAGCACCCCGAGATCATCGTGCTCGAGTCCACAGCCGAGAAGTTCCAGGCCGCCGAGACCTGGCACTCCGACGTCACGTTCCGCGAGTGCCCCCCGCTGGGCTCGGTGCTGCTGGGCCGCCTCATCCCGCCGCACGGCGGCGACACCTGCTGGGCCAACATGGAGCTCGCCTACGAGCAGCTGCCGGACGATGTCAAGGAGCAGATCGACGGGCGCTACGCCATCCATTCCTACGTGAAGGCATTCGGCAGGTCCATGAGCGAGGCCGAGCGGGCCGAGACAGCAGAGCGGTTCCCTGACCAGAAGCACCCGATTGTGCGCACGCACCCGGTGACCGGACGCAAGAGCCTCTATGTGAACCGGACGTTCACCCTCACCATCGACGGGATGTCGCCCGACGAGAGTCGTGACCTCCGGTATCTCCTCTACGACCAGGCCAGCACGCCGGAGTTCCAATGCCGGTTCCGCTGGCGTCCGGGGTCGATCGCCCAGTGGGACAACCGCTGCACCCAGCACTATGCGGTGCCCGATCACGGCGGTCTGCATCGCCGAATGGAGCGGGTCACGCTGGCCGGCGACCGCCCCGTCTGATCGGCGAACCCCAGGATCCGGGCACCGAGATGACCTACACCGACGACTCGATCACCGGCGATACGGCATCGGCCATCCCGCCGGTCGACGATTTCGCCACCGACTGGGACTTCAACGACCCCGCGTGGGTGAACGACCCGTTCCCCATCTGGGAGGACCTGCGCGGACGCTGCCCGATGGGCCACTCGGAGCGGTTCAACGAGGGGGTGTGGCTGCCGTTGCAGTACGACGACATCGTCGAGATCGCCAACGACACCGCCACGTTCTCCAACGTCCATCACGGCATCCGCCGCGGTGGCACCGTCGATCGCGGCTTCTTCCCGCCGATCAACAGCGATCCGCCCGATCACATGGAGATCCGCCGCACACTGCTGCCGTTCTTCGCTCCTAGGCGCATCGAGGGCTGGCGCAGCCACATTGCCGCCGACTGCGAGGCACGGGCCGCCGCCATCGCCGAGCAGGGCCACGGCGACGCAGCCGTCGACTACAGCCAGCACATCCCGGTCGGCGCGATCGCAGCCATCTTGGGCATCGACCCTGCCGACGGCGACAAGTTCCGGGCCTGGATCTTCGACATCCTCTCAGTCGGGCCCAGCGACGGCGCCGTGATGCAGCAGGCGATCATCGAGGTGCGCGAGTACATGGCCAAGGTCATGGCGGAGCGCCGAGCGGTGCCCGGCGACGATCTGATCAGCCACTTGGTCACGACCGAGATGGGCGGCGAGCCGTTGCCCGATCACCTCATCGAGCGGATGCTGGTGCTGCAGCTCATCGCGGGCATCGACACCACGTGGAGTTCGATCGGTGCAGCGCTGTGGCACCTGGCCGTCCACGACGACGACCGCCGCAGGCTCGTCGCCGAACCCGAGCTGCTGCCTACGGCCATGGAGGAGTTCCTCCGGGCGTACGCGCCGGTGAACGTCGCCCGGCGGGTCACCACTGACACCGAGGTGAACGGCGTCGAGATGAAAGCCGGGGATCACGTCATGATGACGTTCCCCATCGGGTGCCGCGATCCCGAACGGTTCGAGCGGGCCGACGAGGTCGTGATCGACCGGGGCGAGAACCGTCACATCGCTTTCGGGGCCGGCATTCACCGCTGCATCGGCTCGAATCTGGCCCGCCTCGAGATGGAGATCGCGCTCGGGACCTGGCTGCGGTACATGCCGGAGTACTCGATCGCCCCCGGGGCTGAGGCCACCTGGTCCACCGGTCAGATTCGAGGACCGCGGTCGATCCCCATCGTCGTCGATTGACAACTGTTACGCAATCGTTGCGCGTCGCGGCGCGCGGCACCTTGCAGTCTCACTAACGTGCAGCCAATTGGCTAGCGCCGTGAACCTCAGGGGTCGGCGCGGAGAAATCTGGGAGGGCAATCTCGTGAGAGGGCCTACGCGGCGTGTGATGCGCCTCATGACCGTGCTGCTGGCGTTCGTGCTTGCAGCAAGCGCCTGCGGCGGCGGCGATTCGGATTCCGGGTCGGGAACGGCGTCGGCGACGACCGCAGCGCCTGCGACGACTGCTGCGGCGGCACCTGCGCCTGCCACCACGCAGGCACAGACACAGGTGACTATTGCGGCGGTCGAGCAGACCACCACCACACAAGGTGCGGTGACCACGACTCAAGCCCCCCTGCCACCGCCTGTGGGCACCCTGCGCATGGTCGAGTTCTCCCCGGTGACCAGCTTCAACCCGGCCGCATCGCAGTCGGCGCAGAGCGCGTACCACTACCCGGCGTATGACACGCTCACCCGCCAGCGCAACGACTTCAGCTTGGCGCCGTCGCTGGCGACCTCGTGGACACAGCCGTCGCCGAACGTGTGGCGCTTCACCGTGCGTGACGACGTGGTGTTCCACGACGGCGCTGCATTCAACGCCCAAGTGGCCGCGGACAACATGCTGTACCACGCCAACTTCCCGGGCAATCCGAACGCGGCGACGTGGGCGGCCTTCCTCGACGCTCGTGTGATCGACGACACCACCTTCGAGGTCGAGTTCTCGGTGCCCGCACCGCAGTTCCCGCTGGAGATGTCGATGGTGATGGGCATGATGATCAGCCCGAACGCGCTCGACGGCAGCGACCTCACCCGCGACCCGCAGGGTTCGGGGCCGTGGATCTGGTCTGACGCCGACAGCCAGGCCGGCGTGACCGAGGTGTACCACCTCAACCCGAACTACTGGAACCCGGCCGACCAGGGCGTCGAGACCGTGACGGTGACGGCCGTGCCCGACAACAACGCACGCCTGAACGCGCTGCTGACCGGCGAGGCCGACATCATGTCCACCACGCGGGACGCGCAGATTGACGCAGGCGTGGAGGCCGGGAACGTGCTGATCTCGGTGCCGAACTTCTTCGCCTATCTCATCGTCACCGACCGTGCCGGCGAGTTCGACTCCCCGCTCGCCGACCAACGGGTGCGGAGGGCGATCCTGCTCTCGCTGGACCGTGACGCGTATGCGAATGCGATGCACTTCGGAAAGGCGGACAGCCTCGGCGGCATCTACCCGCCGGCGTTCAGCCAGTTCAACGTCCCCGAGTTGGACACCAAGTACACCTACGACCCCGAAGAGGCCCGGCGCCTGCTGGCCGAAGCGGGCTACCCCGACGGGGTGACCATCCGCATGCCGATCATGCCGGCCATCAACCCGATCGTGGAGTTCGTGGTGCAGATGCTGGGAGCGTCGGGCATCAGCATCGAGCTGATCCAGATCAACAACGGCGAGCTGGGTCCCGGCACGGCCACTGCACAGTGGGGCATCTCGTGGTTCCGCGACCTGCTGGTGCACCCGGCGCGCGACCTGGGCAAGTTCATGGGCGAGGCCGGTCGATTCAACGCATTCGGCCTTGACGACCTCGACGACCTCGAAGCCACGCTGGTCGAAGCGCTGAATGCACCGTCGCCCGAGGAGGGCTACGAGCTGTACGCAGCGGTCATGGAGGGTCTCATCGATCGCGGCGCGGTGATGCCGCTGGCTCACGGCGGTCAGAACGCTCTGTACGCCCCGTACGTGACTGGCGTGTCGCTGGGGTTGAACATGCAGGCACCGATGCCCTACGGCGTCCGAATCGACGGCTAGGCCTGCCCGTCACACCACCTTGGGCCGTCAAGTAACTTTCGCGGACTTGGCGGCCCAGCGCAGACGGCACACCGACGTGGTGGCCGGGCCGCCGCGGCCCGGCCGCCGCGGGTGCCGTTGCCGAACAGGGGGGTGCTAGGTGCTTCGACTGCTGGTCAGTCGAGTGCTCGCGGCAATCCCGCTGATGCTCATGGTGGCCACGCTGGTGTTCTTTTTGGCCCAGCTCAACCCGGTCGACCCGGCAGCCACCATCATGGGCGACGACGCCGACTTGGAGTCGCTGGCTGAGAAGCGCGCCGAGTTGGGCATCGATCGCCCGCTCGTGGTGCAGTACTGGGATTGGCTGAACAGCGCAGTCGTCGGAGATCTCGGCACCAACTGGTTCAACGGCGAGGAGATCACCACCGAGCTGCGTGACCGCATCCCGGTCACGCTGTCGATGGTGTTCGGGTCGCTGATCGTGGCGCTGGGCATCGGCAGTGCGTTCGGCGTGCTGGCGGCGCTCAAGGCCGGCAGATGGCCCGATCGCACCATCACCGTCGCCTCGTCGCTGGGGCTCGCGGTGCCCAACTTCTGGATCGGCTTGGTGCTCGCCTACTACGTCGGCGTCAAGCTGCAGTGGCTTCCGGCCATCTGGCCCACGACCCGGCCCGACTCGCTCGCCAGATGGATCGAAGCCCTGATCTTGCCGTGCGTGGCGCTGGGGATCTCGGCATCGGCGGCCATCGCCCGGCAGGCGCGCTCGTCGATGATCGGCGTGCTCCAGCGTGACTACGTGCGCACGGCGCTAGCCAAGGGACTGCCGGTGCGCCGCGTGGTGTCGCGTCACGCCATTCGCAACGCAGCGATCCCGGTGGTGACGCTGGCGGGCTTTCAGACCTCGGCGCTGATCGGCGGGTCGATCTTCGTCGAATTCGTGTTCAACGTGCCGGGGCTCGGCCGCTTCGGGGTCGACGCCATCCTGCGCCAGAACATGCCGGCCCTGCTCGGATTCGTCATGGTCACCGCAGCGGTGGTGGTCGTCGTCAACATCGTGCTGGATCTCAGCTACGCCTGGCTGAACCCGAAGGTGAGGCCGGAGTGAGCGACGCACTCGCCGGACTGGGCGGTTCCGCCGACGCAGGCGAGCTCGCGAGCCCCGCGCCCATGCCCCAGGAGTCAGCCGCGGGAGCCACCCGGAGCCGCTTCTGGGCGCGCCTGCGGCGAAACAAGGTGGCGATGGCGGGAGCGGTCTACCTGGTCCTCGTGGTGATAGCGGCGATCTTCGCCCCTCTGCTCACCTCGCATGACGAGACGTTCGCCACCCGATTCCAGGACATCCTGTTCAGCCCGGGCGAGGCGGGCTACGTGCTCGGCACCGACCACGTCGGGCGGGACATCCTGACGCGCATCTTCTTCGGGGCGCGGTACGCCCTGATCGCAGGGGCCGAGGCCGTGCTGGTGGCGCTTGTCATCGGCGTGCCGTTCGGGCTGGCCATCGGCTACTTCCGCGGCTGGGCCGACCGGATCGGCATGCGGTTCGTCGAGATCGTCGTGGCCGTGCCTGCCGTCGTGATGGCGATGGCCATCATCACCGGCCTCGGCACGGGACTCACCAACGCCATGCTGGCGATCGGCTTGGTGTTCTCGATGATCATCACCCGCTTGGTGCGGGCGGAGGTGTTCGCGGCCCGCGAGGAGTTCTACGTGGACGGCGCCCGGGCTGCGGGCGCGTCGGACCGGCGCGTCATGTGGCGGCACATCCTGCCCAATGTGGCGCCCCCGCTGATCGTGCAGACCACGTTGCTGTTCGCCCAGGCGGTGCTGGCCGAGGCCGCGCTCAGCTTCCTGGGCATCGGCGCCGATGCCAGCCAAGCGAGCTGGGGCCGGATGCTGCGCGATGCAGAGCTCAGCATCGATCGCACGATCTGGCCGGCCATCCCGCCGGGGATTGCCATTTTCCTCACGGTGGTGGCGTTCAACGTCTTCGGCGACGGGTTGCGCGATGCGTTCGCCCGTGAGGCCCGCGGCGGGCGCGTCGGCGTCGGCGATGTCATGCCCAAGGAGCGCAACGCTGCATCGGCGCCTCCATGGCCGCCCGGCAGCGACGACCCCCTGCTGAGCCTGCGAGGGCTCGACATCGTGTTCCCTAAGCCCGGTGAAGGCACCGACATGACCGTCGTGCGCGATGTCAACCTCGATATCGGCCGGGGCGAGGTGATGGCGCTCGTCGGCGAGTCGGGTTCGGGCAAGACCATCACGGGACTGTCGTTGATGGGCTTGGTGCCCGACCCGGGCCAGGCCAGCGCCGAGTCGATCGTGCTGGACGGCCGGGAACTGGTCGGGATGGACTTCAACGATCTCCGATGGATCCGCGGCCGGGAGATCGGCATCATCTTCCAGGAACCTTCAGCGGCGCTGAACCCTGCCTACACGGTCGGCCGCCAGGTTGCCGAACCGCTGCGGGTCCACTTGGGCATGTCGAAGCGCGAAGCCCGTGAGCGTGTGATCGAGCTGTTCACCGAGGTCGGCATACCCGACCCCCACAAGCGCATCGATGCGTTCCCGCACCAGTTTTCCGGCGGCATGGCTCAGCGGGTCATGATCGCGATGGCGCTGTCGTGCGAACCGAAGCTGCTGATCGCGGATGAGCCCACGACGGCGCTGGACGTGACCGTGCAGGGCCAGATGCTCGATCTGGTGAGCGAGTTGGCCCGCTCGCGTGGCGTGTCGGTGCTGCTGATCACCCATGACCTGGGCGTCGTGGCCGACCTGGCCGATCGGGTTGCGGTCATGTATGCGGGCGAGATCGTCGAGACGGGCCGCCTCGCCGATGTCTTCGCCACACCGCGCCATCCCTACACCGAGGGTCTCATCGCGGCGATCCCGCGCAACGAGCCACGCTCGGGCGATCTGCCCACGATTCCGGGCGTCGTGCCGCCGCCGTGGGCGTGGCCCGACCGGTGCCACTTTGCAGACCGCTGCCTGTATGAGGCAATCGAGTGCCGGCGCGGCCCCGTGGAGCTGAGGCCCATGGGAGCATCGCTCACACGCTGCGAGCGCAGTCACGAACTTGAATTGCGCGGAGTGCAGCACGCATCTGTGGTGGCCATCGCAGGATGGGAACAGCCGTCCGGCGAGCCCGGGTCCGGCGGTGTGATGCCCGGCCTCCCGCCCGGCGGTGTGATGCCCGGCCTCCCGCCCGGCGAAGGAGGGCCGGCGTGAGCGAGCCGCTGCTCCACATAGACGACGTGACGATCGTCTTCCCTGGCGGGAGAGGAGCGCTGCCGTGGCAGAAGCTGCCCGACGTCCGGGCGGTGCAGCATGTGTCGTTGCAGATCGACGCCGGCGACACGCTGGGGCTCGTCGGGGAGTCGGGGTCGGGCAAGACCACGCTCGGCCGCGCCGTGCTGCGCTTCCTGCGACCC
The DNA here is from genome assembly GCA_022826045.1 of Acidimicrobiia bacterium. Lineage (GTDB taxonomy): Bacteria > Actinomycetota > Acidimicrobiia > Acidimicrobiales > Poriferisodalaceae > Poriferisodalis. Next base: position 59,619 of record JAJDVQ010000001.1, read on the forward strand.
GAGAGCGGATCGATACGGCTCGGCGACTTCGACGTCACCGGGTTCGGTCGCCAGGTGCCCACCGAGTACCGCAAGACCGTGCAGGTGGTGTTCCAGGACCCGGTCGGCTCGTTGAACCCCTCGATGGTGGTCGGCGCCATCATCGCCGAGCCCTTGCGCATCCACTTCGGCATGGACTCGGGAACGGCGCGAGAGCGGGCCGGCGAGCTGCTCGAGCAGGTCGGGCTGCAGCGCCATCACCTCGATCGGTACCCCCATGAGTTCTCGGGCGGCCAGCGGCAGCGCATCGCTGTGGCACGAGCGTTGGCAACCGAGCCCGATCTGCTGGTGCTCGACGAGCCCGTCTCGGCGTTGGATGTCTCCACCCAGAGCCAGGTCATCAACCTGCTCGAACGCCTCCAGCGCGAGACCGGTGCGGCCTACCTGCTGATTGCCCACGACCTGGCCGTGGTGCGTCATACCTGTCACCGCATCGCGGTCATGTACCACAGCCGCATCGTCGAGCTCGGAGACTCTGACGACATCTGTGAACGCCCGGCGCATCCCTACACAGAGCTCCTGCTGGCGTCGATTCCCGATCCCGACCCGGCGGTGCAGCACGTCAAGTCACAGCGCCGACGCGAGCTGGCCCAGGGCGTGGCGGGGGCCAGCGGTCGAGCCCCGACCGACAGCTGCCCGTTCGCCGAGCGATGCCCCCATGTGATGGACGTGTGCCGGGAGTCGTTCCCCGAGCCGGTTCCCACTGCCACAGGCGGGACGGTGTGGTGCCACCTGCACACCAGTGGGCCGATGCTCGGCGGCCAACCGGTGAGCGAACTCGCAGCGGGTACCTCGACGGCCCAGGTCTCGCCACCAGCGGCTGATGGCTGAGGAACCAGGATCCGAGCCGGGCAGTCCCGACGCCGGCCGTCCGAACATTCTGTTCGTGTTCGTCGACAACCTCGGCTACGGCGAGCTGGGCTGCTACGGCGGCGGCGAAGTGCGGGGCGTGCCGACGCCGAACATCGACCGTCTGGCAGCCGAAGGCATGCGCCTCACCAACATGAACATGGAGGCGCAGTGCACGCCGTCGCGTTCGGCGGTGATGACGGGCCGGCTCCCGATCCGCTCCGGAACCGTCCGCATCCCGTTGCCAGGCCAGCCCAGCGGCTTGACCCGCTGGGAGATCACCCTGGCGGAGCTGCTGTCCTCGCAGGGCTACCGCTGCGGTCACTACGGGAAGTGGCATCTGGGCGACAGTCCGGGACGCCAGCCGCACGAGCGGGGCTTCGACGAGTGGTGGGGCCTGACCGAGACTCACGACTCCTCGTTGTGGTCCTCCGAGGCGGGCTACGACCCCGAAGTCGTGCCTCCCGAGCAGCTGTTGGAAGGTCGCCGAGGCGAGCCGAGCACACCAGTGGGCGCCTACGACCTCACCCAGCGAGCGTTGTTCGACGCCGAGGCGTTCGGGCGCGGCGAGGACTTCATGCGTCGCTGCGTCTCGGAGGGGCAGCCGTTCTTCTTGTACCTGCCGCTGGCGTTCCCGCACTTCCCGACGCTGCCGCACCCCGACTACGCCGGCGTCACCGGCCTCGGCGATTTTGCCGATGCCTTCCGCGAGACCGACGACCGGATCGGCCGTCTGGTCGGGGTGCTCGACGAGCTGGACATCGGCGGCGACACCTTGGTGATCTTCACGAGCGACAACGGCGCGGAGGACGTCCTGCCGTGGAGAGGCTGGACCGGCCCGTGGGGCGGCTCGTACTTCACCGCCATGGAGGGCAGCCTGCGGGTGCCGTTCATTGCCCGCTGGCCGGGCCGCATTCCCGCAGGACGGTCGAGCAACGAGCTGGCGCACGCCACCGACATCTTCACCACGCTGGCGAGGGTGGCCGGGGCCGAGGTCCCCGATGACCGGCCCATCGACGGCGTCGACCTGATGCCATGGCTGGAGGGCCCGTCGGACAGTTCCGGGCGTGAATCGGTGCTGTGCTTCGTGGCAGATCGGCTGCACGCTGTCAAGTGGCGCCACTGGAAGCTCCACTTCATCTGGCAGGAGTACATGGGCGATCCGCCGGTCGAGCTCAGCATCCCGCGTGCTTTCAATCTCTACGACGATCCCCGGGAGCGCCACGACGTGTTCCTGCCGTCCAACACCTGGGTCCAGCGGCCGGTGATGGCTGCGATGGCGAAGTTCTGGGACAGCGTGGCCGCGCACCCGCTGATCCCGGTAGGAGCGGAGGATCCGTACGTGCCTCCTGCTGTGTGAAGGACACAAGATGAGCAAGCAGTCGAACACAGCCGACGAGGCGGCGGGCCACGGATCGGCCCAGGGCATCCTGGCCGGCATCAGGGTGGTGGAGTTCGCGCAGAACGCAGCGATCCCGCACTGCGGCCGCCTGCTGGCCGGCATGGGCGCCGACGTCGTCAAGGTCGAGCCGCCCGGCGGCGATGCGATGCGATCGCTGGCCTCGCTGGCGCCGATGGAGGCAAAGGCCTACGCGCTGATCAATCCCGGCAAGCGGGCGATGGTGCTGGACCTGAGCCATCGGGATGCAGCCGAGGTCGTCGACGGGCTCTTCGAGTGGGCCGACGTGGCGCTCGTGGCTTTCAAGCAGGGCGATCTCGAGCGCTACGGCATCGACCCCGATCATGCGCTCGAGGTCAATCCGCGTCTCGTGTATCTCGCGCACACCGCGTTCGGGCCCGAGGGCGCCGATTCCCGCCTCGGCGGCTACGACGTTCTGGTGCAGGCCCGCAGCGGCGCCGGCTTCATCATGAACCGGGCCGAGCAGGGTGTGCCGACGAGCACGAGACCGGCGGTGAACGACTTCGGCACCGGCATGATCTCGGCCCTGGGCGTGGTCGCTGCGCTGCGTCACCGTGACCTGACCGGCACGGGCCAGCGTGTCGACAGCTCCCTGCTGGGCACGGCGATGTCACTGGCCACGCCGATGATCGGCGGCTTCGAGAGCGACGAGGAGGTGCTCGCCGAGCTGAAGCAGGATGTTGCTGCGGCCCGTTCCGCCGGCATGGGCTTCGTGGATCAGCGGCGCATGTACGAGGAGCGGATCATCCCCGGCGCGGGCGCGTTCCGGATCTACTTCCGGACGTACATGACCGCCGACGGCATGATCAGCGTGGCGGGCCTGAGCCCGGCGCTGCGCCAGAAGTTCCACGAGGTCACCGGCCTGCCCGACGTGGACTTGCGTGCGCCGCACACTGACGAGTTCGACGAGTTCGTGGCGGAGGCGGAGCGGTTGTTCCGGACCCGTACGACCGCCGAATGGCTAGAGGCGTTTCGGGAAGTCGAGTTCCCCTGCGGTCCGTACAACCTGCCCTATGAGGCACTGGAAGACGATCAGATCCGGGCCAACGACTACGTCGTCGACCTCAAGCACCCGGCGTTCGGGCGCTACACGACATCGGGGATGCCGTTGCGTTTCAGCGAGGTCGGCAACCCGGTGCTGGGTGCGTCCCCGCAGTACGGCGAGCACACCCGCGAGATGTTGGCCGAGCTCGGCCTCGATGCAGACAGCGTCGAGCGCCTCGTCGCTGCGTCCGTCGTCGCCGACGGCCCGCCGCCGGAGTGATTCCCAACGGCCTCGGCCGGCCGATCTGATGCAGGATCGGTGGGGGAGCGGGCCCCGGGAGCTGCCGGGTGCCGGCCGCGCCGCGCAGCGATGGCGCCCGGATCAGTGGGCGGGACCGGGGCCGTCGATCTTCCAGTAGGTGCGTTTGGCTGCGACCCGGCCGTCTCGCAGCGGGTAGAGGTCCACGGCGTGGGAGCAGAATCTCTCGCCCCGTGAGTCAGTGCCGGACACCACGAACGTCTGCACGATGAGGTCGTCGCCGGCCATGCGCTCGTCCACATCGTCGTAGCGGACATCGGACCATTCGAGCTTGCGTCGGCGGAACTCCGCCGCCATCTCTTCGGGACCTTGCAGCACCCGCCCGGCAGGCTCATCTGACGATGCCCCGGCGTGTAGTTCCCACACGAAGTCGGCGGTGACGGTGGCGGCCAGCGCGTCGGCGTCGCAGCGGAACATCGCCCGCTTGAAATCCTGGAACACCGGCGGGATCTCACTCACGGTGGTGATCTTGTCACCTTCGGGCGTCTCGATATCGGCCTCGGCGCATCTGTCCCGCCCGGGACGCAGGATTAGTCTCCGGCCATGGCAGGCAAGGTCATCCGTTCAGAAGCGCTCATCGAGGCGCACCCGGTCCCCGAGCTGATCCGCTCCGGGGCATTCGCGCCGGCGGTGAACTGTGCCGCCCGCTCGCCGTCGACGGTCACGATCTCCATCTGTGCTTCCAACGTCGGGCGTCGTCGCCACTGCGTCAACAGTGGACGCTAGCTGTGCCGCAGATTCTGGTCAGCGGGAAGCGCTGCCGCCTCGGTGTCACAGGGGGTGCGTAGCGTCACGGCGCATGGGGCTACACGGCTGTAGTTTGGCTGTCGCAACGGGTGTGCGGCGATGAGGGGTGCTCAGTTGACGTTGACGAGCGTGGCGCCGCCGCCTTCGGCGTGGGTGCCGGATCCCCGGGGCGAGCACGGTGAGGTGTTCACTCGTCGCTGGGTGGTGGAGCTCATCTTGGACTTGGTCGGGTACCGCCCCGAGGCTGACCTCGGTGCTGCTGTCATTGTGGAGCCCTCGTATGGCTGTGGCGCCTTCCTGCTGCCCGTCGTTGAACGGCTGTCGGAATCCTGTCGTCGGCATGGCCGAACGCTCGCCGACCTTGGCGCCGCAGTTCGGGGCTTCGACCTGTTGCCGCACAACGCGGAGCACACGCGCAAGGCAGTCGTAGCCAAGCTCGGTGATCTCGGCGAACCCATCAGCACCGCCGAGCACTTGGCTGATCAGTGGGTGACGACGGGCGACTTCTTGCTCACCGATCACGGAAGAGCCGAAGCGGACTTCGTGGTCGGCAATCCGCCGTACGTCCGGCTGGAGCACATCCCGAACGAAGTCAGCGATGCCTACAGGGCCGCCTGCCCGACCATGCGGGGCCGGGCAGACCTGTTCGTCGGGTTCTTCGAGCGGGGCCTGGCGCTGCTGCGGCCGGGCGGACGTCTGGGATTCATCTGCGCGGACAGGTGGATGCGCAACCAGTACGGCACCCGCTTGCGGGAGCTCGTCGGTGAGCGCTATGCGTTGGAGGCGCTCATCGAGATGCACGATGCCGACGCTTTCGAGACGGCTGTGTCCGCCTACCCGGCCATCACGGTGCTGCGCAACGCTCCACAGGGCCGGGTCCGCGTGGTCGAGGCTGGAGCCGCATTCGACGCGTCCGCAAGCCGGCGCTTGGCGCCTTGGCTTCGCGGCGAGGTCAATGATGCGCCAACATGCGGAGCCTTCGAAGCCGCCGAACTGCATCGATGGAGAACTGGTGGTGGCCACTGGCCGGCCGGATCTCCATCGGTCCTCGAACTGCTGGCCTCGCTCGAGGCCCGCTTTCGTCCGCTTGAGGACGAGGAGACAGAGACGCGCGTCGGCATCGGCGTCGCTACGGGTTGCGATGAGGTCTACATCTCCAAGGCCCCTCAGGACATAGAGGCGAGCCGACTGCTGCCGCTGGTGGCCGCACGAGACCTCTCCGGCGGGAAGCCCAACTGGTCGGGCCGGTACCTGCTCAATCCGTGGGAGAACGGGCAGCTCGTGGATCTCGCGGAGTATCCCGGCTTGGCTCAGCACTTCAGGACCCACGAGGCACGCATACGGCGCCGGCACGTTGCCCGACGCCGTCCGAGCACCTGGTACCGGACCATCGACCGCGTCGCGCCCGGCCTGCTCGAGCGGCCCAAGCTGCTGTTGCCTGACATCAAGTCGACGGCGCATCCTGTGCTCGACGCCGGGCACTACTACCCGCACCACAACCTGTACTTCATCGTCTCCGACGCATGGGATCTCGAAGTGCTCGGCGGCATCCTGCTGTCGGACATTGCGAACCTGTTCGTCGGTGCCTACTGCGTCAAGATGCGAGGCGGGACGTTTCGCTTCCAAGCGCAGTACCTCCGCAAGATCCATGTGCCGCATCCTTCCGACATCTCCGCAGATGATGAGGACGCCTTGCGGAGGGCCTTCCACCGCCGAGACATCGAGGCAGCAACGCACGCGGCGGCGAGGGCGTACCAACTCGACGACGCAGCGCTGACTGTCCTCGCGCCAGCGAACGCCGCGGCGGCATAGGGCACAAGAGGCACGATTGCAATGTCGACGCCGCGTTGGATGTCGAGTCCGCGGTGCGGCCCGTTCATGCCCGTCTGCGAACATGCAGTGGAGCGGGCAGACGGCAGCTGGGAACGAATCGAAGACGCCTTCCTCCGCGCGATGGAAGAGTTCGACAGCTCTGTCGCAGCGACCGCGGGTACCGACCTCGACGACGAGGCGAAATCGGAACTGACAGCTGACCTGCAGAACGGCAAGGGCGACTTCTTCAATGACCTGCTTGCGGTGCTGCTCCGGAACTGTGCTGGGATCGACGCCCTGGCGACTCGTTCTCGGGTGCCGGGGCTGATCGTCCCCGTCCACAATCTCGATGGCGCCTATCCGAGCGAGGGCCCGATTCGTTTCCTGCTCGAAGCGAAGATGTTCGGGACGCCGAAACACGCCAACAATCCGCGGCAGAACCAGATCGGGCGACCTGGCTCAGCCGACATCGACAAGCGCGTCAAGGAACTCGCTTTCAAGAGCATCGACCTCAAGGGCGAGTACAGCCGCAGGCGTACGGCCGAGGGTGCGGGGCAGCGCACCGGTGGTGCCGGAGGTGGTGACATCACGACATGGCTCCGGGGCATCGAGCCGAAGATCTACTTCTTCATCGGTGTGCGTGTGGTGAGCGACTCGGATTTTGAGCGTGCGTTGAGATGGGCCACGACGGCCGAACAGGTCGTCGACGCTGTGGGCATGTTCTGCTTCGAGCCAGTTGGGGACGAGCAGTTCACCACCTACCGCAGGCGGACTGACATCCCGCCGAGCCTCCAGATCGAAAGGGTGCTGTACAAGGCGTGTACCGACTTGCAGGCGTTGGCAGGAGCATCGCCACCGCCGGTCGGCCCGCCGCCCGGGGACGCCTGAGTGGCGGTTGTTGGGGACCGAATCGGATACGGAAGTTGAGGAGTAGCTTCTGGAGGACCGCACAGGGTGCGGGGCCTCACGGAGAAGATGCATTGCCATGAGCAAGACCGCTGTTCGTTCGCTGCGAAGAACTCCGGCCTCAGCGGGGCTTGAGCCGATTCTTGAGGCGATGCGGGAGGACGGCGGTGTCATCGTCGAGGGGATGTTCGGCGCCGACACCATCGCCCAGATGCGTGCCGCTGCGGACGAATTCGCCCAGGGCATCCAGCCGGGCGGCGCCACCCAGGGCCTCGGCGATGACGGCAAGCGCTTCGTGGGCGCCAACACGATCCGGTTCTCGAGCCTGGCCCGGCTGAGTCCGGCGTTCTTCGACATCCTCGACAACGAGCTGTACGCCCAGATCGCCGATGCCGTGCTGCTGCCGATCTGCGGGTCGTACTGGCTGAACACGGCTCAGGTGATGTACATCGGTCCGGGCGAAACGGCTCAGATGCTGCACCGAGACGCGAACAACTGGTGGGCGTTCGTCAAGGCCACCTGGCCCGATTCGCCTGAGGTCACCGTCAGCGCCATGATCGGCTTGGAAGAGGTCACCGAGGAGTTGGGTGCGACCCGCGTGGTGCCGGGCAGTCACCGCCAGAGCGAGCTGGCCCGTTACGAAGAGCGGGAATCGGTGCCGGCCGAGCTGGGGCCGGGCGACGCACTCGTGTATTCGGGCTACATGCTGCACGGCGGCGGCGCCAACCAGACCGCAGACCGGTGGCGGCGTGCGTTCCACCTCAGCTTCGTCGCTGGCTGGCTGACGCCCGAAGAAGCCAGCCCGATGGACTTCAGCCTTGGAGAGCTCTCCGGCCAGAGCGAGCGAGTACAACGGCTGCTCGGCCACAGTTCCTACGATCCCCGCCCATATAACGGGGGCGGGTTGTGGCTGCGCCATGCACGCGAGATGCAGGACGTGATCGCCTCCAGCGGCCATACTGCCTGAGCCCACCGGACAGGAGAATCCCATGGACTTTCTGAAGATGAACGAACCCGTGATCAAGGAGTTCCGAGAGAACGAGGGCAACTGCAGCGGCTGGCTCAAGGGCGCTCCGATGATCCTCGTGACCATGACCGGGGCCAAGACCGGTCGCGAGCTGTGCTCGCCGCTCGTGTACTCCACCGATGGCGATGACATCGTGATCATCGCCTCCAAGGGCGGCGCCCCGACGAACCCGAACTGGTACTACAACCTGGTCGCGAACCCGACGGTCACTGTCGAAGTGGGCACTGACACGTGGGAGGCCACGGCGCACCTCACCGCGGGCGACGAGCGCAAGCGGCTGTTCGACGCCCAGGCCGCGCTGATGCCGCAGTTCGCCGACTACGAGAAGAGCGCCACCGAACACGGCCGCGAGATCCCCGTCTTCCGCCTCGTCCGCAACTGACCCGTATTCGGGGGACTCCCGATGTTCGACACGACTCGCTCGGTGACTGACGCCGAGAAGGCGATGTACGAGCGAGATGGCGTCGTGGCATTGGGCAATATCTGCCCGCTGGACTGGGTCGACGAGTTCCGAGTTGCACTCGACGAAGTGTTCAATCGCGACACGGCCACCGGTCGAGAAGGGCTCATGACCGGTGAGAGCCGGGCCGGAAGCCGGGTGGACATCGCTGAGCGCATGAGCGGCCTGCTCGCCGAGCACGACGGGTCCACCCTCGCCGTCGAGCCCGATCGGGTGCCCGAGGGCCGCAACATCGTGGAGACAGATGCGTGCAGCTGGCACGAAGGGCTGCGCGAGCTGCATGTGAGCGGCCCGCTGCCGGAGATCGTGGCCGCACTGACTCGCAGCGAGCGCGTCAACCTCTACAGCGACCAGCTGTTCATGAAGGAACCAGGCTCGAGCGTGCGTACACCGTGGCACCAGGACAAGCCGTACTGGTTGCTGCAGGGCTCCAAGGTGGCCGTTTGCTGGATTCCCGTCGATGAGGTCACCGTGGCCTCAGGCGCTATGGGTTACGTCGCGGGCAGCCATCGCTGGGGCAAGGTGTTCAAGCCGAACGATTTCGTGACGATGAAGGGCACGTTGAACATCCCGGGCTTGGACTTCGACGGTCTCGATGACCTGCCTGACATCGATGATCGACCTGATGACTTCGACATTCGCAGGTACGAAGCCAGCCCCGGCGACGTCATCGTGCATCATTGGATGACGCTGCACGGATCGTTGGGCAACGTCAGCGCCGAGCGGCTGAGGCGAGCGGCCTCAGTGCGATTCGCCGGTGACGACGTGACCTTCTACAAGCGACCGTCGTCGCCCGAGCCGTTCCGCAACACGGTCGGGCTGGAGGACGGCGACGACCTCGACGACGCTGACCGTTTCCCACGCGCCTGGCCCCGCCGCCTCTAGGTTGGTGACATTTGGCTACAATGTCACCGTGACTGTGCTGTCGATTCGCTTCCGGCGACCTGGTTCTTATGACCGTCTGAAGCATCGTGCCGCTCAGGGCGCTGAGTCGATTTCAGCCGTGGGCGAGCGTCTGATCGACGAAGGTTTGCGGATGGAGGCTCATCCAGGAATCGTCTTTCGTAGTGGACCGAGCGGTCGCCGGGCCGGACTGGCAGCAGGGCCTGACGTGTGGGAGATCGTCGGGCCGATGCGCGACATGGCCGGCAGCGTCGAGGAGCGTGCCGATCGCCTGGCTGCCCAACTCGGATTGGCGGCTTTCCAAGTCCGTATAGCCAGCCGGTACTACGCCGAATTCGCTGATGAGATCGACGCCGAGATCGCTCAGAATCACGAGATGGCAGATCTCGAGCTGGCGGTCTGGGAAAACGAACGGCGCTTGCTGTCAGGGTGAAGCTGCTGCTGGACGAGATGCACGCGCCCGCAGTTGCCGTTGAACTGCGCCGGCTCGGGCATGACGTGGTCGCTGTCAAGGAACGACCAGAACTCGTCGGGCTTGCTGATGCCGATCTGCTGCGCGCTGCAACCGCAGATCGACGAGCGATTGTCACCGAGAATGTCAAGGACTTCGCCGCCCTCCACCAGACCGGCACCGCTTCGGGACGACCCCATGCGGGCTTGCTCTTCACTCACCCGCGCCGGTTTCCTCGTGGGGCCGGCGACCACGTGCAAACCCTCGTCAACGCACTTGCGGAGTTCTTGTCCGAACAAGCAGCTGTGTTCGGCGACGCCGAGTCGTTCATCTGGTGGCTCGACCGAGCCCGGCAATGACTGACCAGCACTATCCGATCGAGTGGCGGTCGTTGATACGGGATGTGCCGGGGTTTCCTCGGGCGGGGGTGGTGTTCAAGGACATCACGCCTTTGCTGGGGGATCCGGACGGTTTGGCGGCGTGCGTGGCTGAGCTGGTGGAGCCGTTCGAAGACCAGGGTGTTGAGCTTGTAGCGGCACCGGAGGCCCGGGGCTTCGTCATTGGCGGGATGGCGGCAGATCGGCTGGGTGCCGGGTTTGTGCCGCTGCGCAAGCCGGGGAAGCTGCCGCGGCCGACGCTGGGTGCCGACTACGAGCTGGAGTACGGCGCAGAGCGCCTGGAAATGCACGCCGATGCCGTTGCGGCTGGGGCACGCGTGCTGATCGTGGACGACGTGCTCGCCACCGGCGGGACTGCCGCTGCATCGGCGCAGCTCGTCATTCACGGCGGGGGCGAGGTTGTCGGCTTCTCGTTCATAGTCGAGCTCGCGTTTCTCGACGGCCGCCGCCAACTTGGCAATGCACGCGTCGAGTCAGCGCTCCGCATCGAGTAGCCGATCGGACCAGTGACGATGTGACTCGCTATGCGGCTGCTTCAGGCCCGCCTGGGCGTTTACGGTGAGCGTCTTCACGCCGCAACAATCACGAAGCGAGGGAACTCATGACGACACCGACTCCGAAGGCCATGACCGCCGAGGTGCAAGAACTCGTGCGCCGGCCGAACTTCGCGCACCTCGCAACCGTGCGGGCTGACGGTTCGCCCAAGCTCGACCCGATCTGGATCGATCTCGTCGACGCCACGACGGTAATCATGGCCACCGGGCGGACATCGCTGAAGACGCAGAACATCCTGCGCGACCCTCGCGTCGCGATCTCGATCGTCGACATGGACAATCCCTACGAAGAAATGCAGCTGCGTGGTGTGGCCGAAGTCGAGCCCGATCCGGACATGGCCGTCATGGACGCGATCAGCCACAAGTACACGTCCAAGCCGTTCCCGATGCGGGACAACCTCGAGAATCGGGTAGTGCTGCGGGTGACGGTGACCCAGAGCCGCTACGCCGATTTGCCCTTCGAGCACACACCGGCGTAGGCACCCCAAAGGTATTGTCAGAAAAACTGGCAAAAGAATGCTAGGGTGCCCGCCGATTCGCCAAGGCTCAGTCGGGTCGGCAGGGCCGTCAGGGGAGCGTCATGGACATCGTGCTGACCGGGACCGGCTCGCCGCTGCCTGACGCCAACCGGGCCGGACCGTCCACGCTGGTCAAGGCCGGCGACACCCACATCCTCATCGACGCCGGCCGCGGCGTCGTGATGCGCATGGCGGGAGGCGGCTCGCTGCCGGTCTTCCTGAGCGCCGTGCTGATCACCCACCTGCACAGCGACCATGTGTGCGCGCTGAACGACGTGATCACGACCCACTGGATCCTGGGCCAGGGCAACTCCACGTTGCGGGTCTACGGTCCGCCGGGCACAGCGCAGTTCGTCGAACGTCAGATGGGCGCACTCGAAGCCGACATTGGCTACCGCATCGCCCACCACGATGAGCTGGTCAACGCACCGCAGGTCGACGTGACCGAGCTCGAGCCCGGCGCGACGTTCGACGTGAACGATGTGAGCATCCGCGCAGCTGCCACCGAGCATGCACCGGTCAAGCCCACGCTCGGCTACCGCCTTGAACACGGCGGCGCGGCCGCCGCCATCGTCGGCGACACCATCCCCTGCGATGGCGTCGACCAACTCGCCGCCGGGGCCGATGCGTACGTTCAGACTGTCCTCCGCAAGGACCTCGTCGAGCTGATGCCCAACCCCATGGCCCAGGACATCCTCGGCTACCACTCCGGCGTCGTCGAAGCGGCGCAGACTGCCGCCCGGGTCGGCGTCAAGCGGCTGGTGCTGACCCACATGGTTCCCGCGCCCACCCCGGAGCAGTACCCCGACTGGGTCGAGCTGGCAGCAGCTCACTTCGACGGCGAGATCGTCATCGGCGACGACCTCACCACGGTCGCGCTGTGAGCCGGCGAAGCCACGCCAACCCGTACCCGGCATCGTTCCAGGAGACTTGATGACACACCCGATCCAGCCGCCGCCGTTCGAAGGCCGCATCGGCCGCACGCTCGCCGAGTCTGAACCGCACTTCGCATCCCGGCCGCACCCCGCACCCGATGCGCCCAACGTCGTGATCGTGCTGCTCGACGACACGGGATTCGCCCAATTCGGCTGCTTCGGCTCCGACATCGACACCCCCCACGTCGACGCGCTCGCAGCCGCAGGGCTGCAGTTCACCAACTTCCATGTCACCCCGCTGTGCTCGCCGACGCGGGCGTCGCTGCTGACCGGCCGATCCCAGCACGCCGTGGGCATGCGCTCGGTGTCGAACCACCGCACCGGCTTCCCGCACCAGCTCGGCCACATCACCAACCACGCCGCGACCGTGGCCGAAGTGCTCGGCGCGCAGGGCTACGCCACGTTCTGCGCCGGGAAATGGCACCTGGCGCCGACCGACGACATCTCCGCCGCCGGGCCGTTCGACCAGTGGCCGCTGGCACGGGGGTTCGACCGCTTCTACGGCTTCCTCGAAGGCGAGACCGACCAGTTCCATCCCGAACTCGTGGTGGACAACCACCACATCGACCCGCCTGCGGGGCCCGGCGAGGGCTACCACCTCAGCGAAGACCTCGTCGATCAGCTCCTGCGCATGATCAACGACAGCAAGGGCGTGCGCCCGGACCGGCCGTTCTTCGCCTACCTGCCCTTCGGCGCGACCCATGCGCCGCACCAGGCGCCGCAGGCCTACCTCGACAAGTACCGGGGACGGTTCGACGACGGCTGGGACGCGGTGCGCCAGCGCTGGTACGAGCGGCAGCTCGCGCTGGGCGTCATCCCCGAAGGCACCGAGCTGGCGCCCCGCAATCCCGGCGTGGAGCCGTGGGATGAGCTGCCAGACAGCCATCGCCGCTTCGCCTGCCGCCTGCAGGAGGCATTCGCTGCGTTCCTCGACCACACCGACGACCAGATCGGCCGCCTTGTCGACGGGCTGCGCCAGATGGGTCAGCTCGACAACACGATCCTGTTCGTGCTGGCCGACAACGGGGCCTCGCAGGAGGGCGGGCCGTTCGGCGTCATGCACGAGATGAAGTACTTCAACGGCATCCTCGACGACCCCGACGACGTGATGGACAGGCTCGACGACATCGGCGGCCCCAACTCGCACACCAACTACCCGTGGGGCTGGGCCCAGTGCGGCAACAGCCCCTTCAAGTGGTACAAGCAGAACACCCACGAGGGAGGCGTGCACGTGCCCCTCGTGGTGCACTGGCCCGTCGGCCTCGCCGCCGACCAGCAGGGCACCCGGCGAGACCAGTTCGTGAACGTGTCCGACGTGGTGCCGACGATCTACGAGCTGCTCGACATCACGCCGCCGGAGGTCTTCGGCGGCTATGCGCAGCTTCCGGTGACTGGCAGCTCGTTCGCCTCGGTGCTCGCCGATGCGGATGCCCCGGCCGCCAACACGCTCCAGTACTTCGAGCAAGCGGGCTCCCGCGCACTGGTCACCGAGCAAGACGGTGTCACCTGGAAGGCGGTGGCGCGACACATCAAGGGGGAAGCCTTCGACGACGACCGGTGGGAGCTGTATGGGCTGTCATCGGACCGGTCCGAATGCAATGACCTCGCGGCGACCGATCCCGGCAAGCTGGAGGAGCTGATCGGCCTGTGGTGGTCCGAGGCCGAGCGCCACGGCGTCCTGCCGCTGGACGAACGGATGATCGAGCTGTTCGTCGCCCGCCCCGACGATCATTCGCCGCACCCGACAAGCCGGCGCTACCGCTACCGCCCGCCGCTGTCGCCGATCCCCTCGGCAGCCTCGGCGGCGCCGTCGGGTCGATCGTGGGAGCTCACCGCGCATGTGAGCCGCAGTGCCGCAGACGCGGGCGTGCTGTGGGCGACCGGCAATGCCAACTCGGGCATGACGGTGTTCGTGCAGAGCGGCCGTCTCGTCGTGGACTACAACTCGTTCGGCGAGCACACCGTCGTCGAGTCCGCCATCGAGGTGCCCGCGGGGGACTGCGTCTTGACGGCGCGACTGCGCCGCACCAGCCGCACCACGGGCGTTATCGAGCTGGCGATTGACGGCGAGCCATGCGGGAGCGCCGAGCTTCCTTATGTGATGCGCATGATCTCCTCGATCGGCTCCAGCGTCGGCTTCGATCACGGGCAGGCCGTGTCGCCCCGCTACGAGGCGCCATTCGAATTCAGCGGCACCTTGCACGCCGTCGAGATCGACCGGAGCGGTGCGTCTCGGGCCGAAGCCGAGACAGCGGCACGTACCGAGATGGCACGTCAATAGGGGAGCACCGATGACCCTGACCGCCGATTCGATTCCTGTCGCGTGCACGCCGGCGGGCGGCTGGACGCGGTGGCCGCCGCCGGTTCTGGCCGGCTGCACCCAGCCGCTGTGCGACGGCGCGCCGGAGATGCGCGGCTTCTGGCAGACCGTCGAGGTGACCCAGGACGGTGTCGCCCAGCCTGGCCATCCCGCGCTGGGCGGGGTGCAGCGCATCGAGCAGGCCGACGACCGGGTGGTGGTGACCGGTGCGGGCATCATCCACGACATGCGCTGCGACGGGACGCTGCGCAACGGCGTGCATGACGTCGCCGAATTCGACAAGTCGACCGAGATCCACGTCGTCGCTAGCTTCGAGGACGGCGTGCACGTGCTGCGGCCGCACGGTCTCAATGTGGGCACCGGCCCGATCGAGGTTCGCCGCTGGCGCGACGGCCAGCACCTGGTGTGGGACTACATCGGCTTCACGGCCCGCCTGCGCCGGCTTGCAGCGCCCGACGCCGACCCAGAACTCGTCTTGGCCCAAATCGAATCACAGGAGCAAACACCATGAAGACCCTTCGCACGCCCGACGAGCGCTTTGCCGATCTGGACGGGTACGACTTCGAGCCGCACTACGTCGAGATTCCCGACGGCGTGGGCGGCTCGCTGCGGGTCCACTACCTCGACGAGGGACCGCCCGACGCCGACCCGGTGCTGCTGCTGCACGGCGAGCCGTCGTGGGCCTACCTGTACCGCCACATGATCCGGCCCATCGCCGATGCCGGGCACCGGGTGATCGTGCCCGACCAGGTCGGCTTCGGGCGCAGCGACAAGCCCGCCGAGCAGTCCGACTACAGCTACGCCCGCCACGTTGCGTGGATGTCGAGCCTCGTGTTCGACGTGCTCAACCTGAGCGGCATCACTTTCTTCGGCCAGGACTGGGGCGGCCTGATCGGCCTGCGGCTCGTGACCGCGCAGCCCGACCGGTTCGCCCGGGTGGCTGTCGCCAACACCGGTCTGCCCACCGGAGATCGTTCGCCCAGCGACGCCTTCATGAACTGGCAGACGTTCGCCCGGGAGTCGCCCGTCTTCCCGATCGGCGACATCGTGAACGGCGGCAGCCTCACCGAATTCGCTCCCGAGGTCATCGCCGCGTACGACGCGCCCTATCCCGACGATTCCTACAAGGCAGGGGCACGCGCATGGCCATCACACGTCTGCACTTCGCCCGACGATCCTGAGGCGCAGCCGAACCGCGAGGCCTGGGGGGTGCTGCAGCAGTTCGACAAGCCGTTCCTGTGCTGCTTCAGCGACCAGGACCCGGTGACTGCCGGGGCAGACAAGCCCTTCCGCAAGCTCGTGCCCGGCGCGCAAGGCCAAGCGCACTTCACGATTGAGGGCGCTGCGCACTTCCTGCAGGAAGACAAGGGGCCCGAGCTGGCCCAGGTGTTGATCGACTTCATCGACGCCAACTGAGCGCACCTCCACCTGCGCCGCCGCTACCACGGGCCAACTACGGTCGCCGCATGATCGCGGGTTACTGCTGGCCGCACAGCGGCGTGGCGGGGGACACCATCGACCTGATGATCAGCGGCGATGGTGGGACGACTTCGCCGGTCGGGTGCTGCTGTCGTCGTCGGCAAGGTCGTGGCCGGCTGAGAAGCTGGCTGCTGGCCGCATGAGCTTGTGCGTGGTCGACGAGGCGCACCATTCGATTTCGAGCAGCTATCGCAAGCTGTTGGCGTTGGGCTGGCGGTCTCGGCTGGGGCTGACGGGGACGCCGTGGCGTATGAGTGACTATGAAGGCTTCGAAGATGTGTGGGACACGCTGATTCAGGGTCCCGATTATGGCGAGCTTCGCAGCCTCGGCTACCTGGCCGACTTCCGGGTGGTCGAGCCGACGGTGCGCCTGCCCGCGAATCTGCCTACTGACGACATGGGCGAGATCGACAGCCGAGCAGCCGGCGCATCGGTCATAGAGCTGTTGCGCACCGACGTGGTGGTGAACGAATGGCGTGCCGCTGTAGCGCCGCTGGTGGACCGGCGCACGATCTGGTATCTGCCGACCGTCACCGCAGCATCACGCCTGGCGGAAGTGCTGCACGAGGCCGACGAGCAAGCCGCGGTGCTGACCGCGAAGACGCCTCGTTCGGATCGCCGCCGGATGGTCGACGACTTCAAGCACGGCCGGCTGATGCACCTTTTGAACGTCGCGGTGGCCACCGAAGGATTCGACGTCCCCGATTGCGCTGTGGTGGTGCATCTGCGGCCGACCAAAAGCGTTGCGCTGTATCGGCAGATCAACGGGCGGGCGTTGCGAGCTTCGGAAGGCAAACCGTATGCGGTGATCGTCGACATGGCCCGCAACACGACGACTCATGGCGACCCGGCTGCGAAGATGCGCTGGAGCTTGGCTGCCCGCAAGGTTCGCAACGACGAAGTATCTCGGATGCCGACGGTGAAATGCCCGCGGTGCGACCACAGCCAGCATCCTTCGTTGCGATGCTGCGAGCGGTGCGGCCTGCGGCTGTGGTGGGGCTGCGGAACTGACACTGCCGGTGAGCGTGGCTGCGGACGTGACCGCTTCTGGCATCACTTCACAACCGACATAGCAACGCTGCACGCCGACATCGTGCGGCACTGCGCAGACTGCCGAGACGTAGCCCACCTCGTCGAAACCGTCGGCTCGGGGCAACTGTGCCTGCCGGGAATTTGAGCAAGCAGGCAGTCAGCTACCCGCGACAAAACGCCAGCAAGACAAACCCGTGAGAGTCTGCCTTGCTGGCGTCTTTGTTGTGAAGTCAAAGTGTCAGTCGCGCAACCAACGATGAACAGTCACGCGATGCACTCCGCTGGCTTGCGCGATGGCTACGACACTCGTGCCGCCTTGGTGCAGCTTGCGGGCCAGCTTCACTAGGCGAGCTTCGACTTCCTCTAGCTCGGCTCGTAGCTCGGAACGCCGAGCACCAAGGCTGCCGACAGAAGCCATGTCGTTGCTGTCGGGAGACATCAACTGACACGCTAGCCGCCGCGGCAGAGTGTAGCACCTGCTACACTCCCCGCCATGCTTCCCGAGACTACTGAAATGCCGAGGCTGCTGAGCTTCCGCACAAGCCTTGCCATCACCGCCGCGGTCGTGTCTGTGTTCGTTGCTGTGCTGTTATTGGTCGTACTCGACGGCGACAACCGCCCGCCGGGCACCTGCGCCGAAGCAATGGCGGAAATCGAGTCAGCCAACGCTGAGCTACAGCACGAAGCGCAAGCGCTCATGTCTGGCTTCGTTGACAGCTACCCGCCCGGAGACGAAGAGATGGCCCGACGCATCATCGCCATCTATGACATGCAAAGTGACGTGATGCGCCGGGCCATCGGGGTATGTCCTGCGAGCACGGTTGAAGCCGTCTCATCGGAGATCGAGCGCATTGCCCGCGCCCGCAGTGACATGGCGCACGCTTGTTCAGCAGCGCACTGGGCTTGCTGACAAGCTGCCAGCAGGATGCGGGCTAATGCCCGCGCTGTACCCACAAGGCACAAATGAGCGTGCCAACAGCGCCAACTTCGACGTTGCCGTCAACGCCCATCGTGTCCGGGTTCGTGGCTTGAGTTCGCCATTGCTCACAGAAACTGTGAGAGTGGTTGTAGATGGGGTCACAGACTCTGACTAGTCCCCAAACCGTCGTGTAGACCGGTACGTTGCGCGTGCCAGTCTTCTTGACATACGAAGCTATACCCCAATGCACTTCGTAGGTCCAGTATGTGTACGTCTCGGGGCGGGTGCCAGTCTGCACCTGCCGAGACTCGTACTTGTGGTAGCAACTCTGCCCGTCAGGGCCTCCGGCTGACGCTGGCAATGCCATGACGGCTAGGCCGCCGAACGCCATCAGCAGACAGCACAAAGCCGCTGTCAGTTTCCGTTTCATTGGTGGTTCCCTCCTATCGGGAGTCCGGTTTGATTTGAGCTATCAACCGCGCCAACCGATAGGAGGGCAACCATGTTTCCGGCTCCCGCAGATCGGTTGGCGCGGCCCGTGGAGGGCACGCGGTTGATAGCTCGGGCGCGACACTCGCGCGTCTCGCGGGCGCGTGCAAGAGCGGCGCGGCACGGCGTCTCGTTCGTCGGCTCAGCGGCTGCGGTTGCGCCCGTAGTTCCGGCCTTTTCGGCGCTTCGGGCGCTTGTGTGGTGCCGGTGCTGGCTGCCCGCAGGCGTGCTGCTCGCGCGCGAATCTCAGCGCCGGACCGATCGCGCTCCATCGACAACGGCTGACGTCGACGGCTGCCCAGCTACAGCGCCGCTGGCGCTGTCTGCTGGCACACTGCGGCTTGTGGCATCTTACGAAGCCGACAACGACGCTGAGGCTGAGCGCCGCATCGAAGCTGCGGGGATTGCTGCATGGGCCGCAGCCGACTACCAATCCTTCGTCTTCGTCAATAGCCAAGACGACGACTCGGGCGACGACAGCGACGACAGCGACGACAGCACCGGCACTGACGGCGACGGCTCCGGCGAGGATGCGGACCCTGAGCCGGAGGCCGATCCGAAGCCGACCGCCGCGGAGATCAAGCAGAATGACGACGAGCTGAACGAGGCAGCCCGCCGTTACCGGGACGAGGAGATCACCTTGGCGGAATATCAGGCG
>JAJDVQ010000069.1 GCA_022826045.1 Acidimicrobiia bacterium
TTAGAGGCCGCGCGGATAGATCGGCTCTGAACGATTTCGAGCCGTGGAATCGCCTCTGGATGGGTCTCTGACCTGCAGCATCGACACGACAGACGATGCGATTGCATACAGTCGTTTTATCAATCCGCTAACGCTCTTAGGTTCTGCGCCGGTGGGGTCAGAGGACGCCGGCGAGCCACTCGCGGGCGTCGACCATCATTTCGATGGTCTGGCTGTGAGCCATGTCGTAGGCGTGGTGCCGTAGGTTCCACCCGCCGTCGCCGAGGGCTGCGATCACCTCTTTGGGCTGCTCCTGGCCGATGAAGATGTCACGGGTTCCCCACTGGAAGAGCGTCGGCCGGCCGTCGCCGTTAGACAGGTCGAGTTCGAGCCCGGGTGCGCTCGGCAGGCCGCAGCAGATGGCCCACACGCCGGCGTAGCGGGGTGCACCAGCCCTGCCGGCGAGCGCCAGGGACAGGTAGCCGCCTTGGCTGAACCCGCCCACGATGCAGCGCTCGGGCGACACGCCTGCCTTGCCGGCCTCGTCAGCGATGAACGACTCCAGCGTCTCGAGCGAGGGCATGAACTGCGAGATGTCTTGTTCGAACGTGTCGAGGTCGATCGACCACCAGCCCGCGCCGTCGCCGTCGGGCATGTCGATCGGTCCGCGCGGCGCGATGGCGGTGAAGCGCTCGTCCGGGTCGACGAGCGGCACATAGGACGCGAGGTGATGCTGCTCGGCGGTGTAACCGTGCATGAGAAAAAGGAGACGGTCTGCGCCGTCGCGGTCAATCCGGTACTGGGTCAGTGACATGGGACGGAACGCTCCTGTGCTGTTCGTTCGATGAACCTATGCGTGCGCCGCAAGCGTGGCACGGATCGGGTGCGGGAGATCGAGCAGCGGCGGTATCGCGTGCGGCCGAGACATAGGGTCGGGCGATGAGTGACGAGCGGGTGATGCACCTGGGTGTGACCGCTGCGGATCTGGGCGGGGCCACGCTTGCGATCGTGCCAGGCGACCCTGCACGGGTGGCTCGGATCGCCGAGACGATGGCCGAGCCGGCGCACTTGGCGTCCGTGCGGGAATTCACGACCTACCGAGCGTCGATCGACGGCCAGCCGGTGGTGGTCTGCTCGACCGGTGTCGGCGGGCCGTCGACCTCGGTCGCGGTCGAGGAGCTGGCCCAGCTCGGGGTGCGGACCTTCCTGCGGGTGGGCACCACCGGGTCGATCCAGCCTGATCTGCTGATCGGTGACCTGGTCATCACCCAAGCGGCGGTCCGCCTCGACGGTGCGAGCCGGCACTTCGCCCCGCTGGAGTACCCGGCGGCTTCCTCGTTCGAGTGCACCCGGGCGCTGGTCGATGCTGCAATCGCCCTCGACGCTCCCCACCAGGTGGGGATCACGGCATCGAGCGACACCTTCTACCCCGGCCAGGAGCGCTATGACACCGTGGCCGGCGACGTCGTCGGGTGGCTGCGGGGCAGCCTGGCCGAGTGGCGCCGGATCGGCGTGCTCAACTACGAGATGGAATCGGCGACGCTGTTCACGATGTGTGCGGCCAACGGCTGGCGGGCCGGGTGCGTCGCCGGGGTGATCGCCCAGCGCACCGAGTCCGAAGCCGTCGTCGACGAGGCCCGCATCGCCGCCACAGAGGAGCGGGCAGTCGGCGTGGTCGTCGAGGCTGCCCGCCGCCTGCTGCAACAGGAATCTCACCGAGGTGAACCATGAGCAAGATCAGCCGAATCGTCGTTCAGGCCTACACGTACCAGCTCCGCGATGTCGGTCCGACGATCTGGACCTACTCGCCCGGGTCGGAGACAAGTGTCTCGAAGTTCGTGGTGTCGATCGAGTCCGACGACGGGCTCACGGGCAGCTACGCACCCCACTACGGCGCAACCGAACATGCAATGGCGCAGGTCTGCGATATGGCGCCGCTGCTGATCGGCAGGGACCCATCCCAGCGCGAGCGGACCTTCGAACTCCTCAAAATCCAGTTCCGGCACTTCGACAAGGTCGGCATCGCCGCACTCGACACCGCCCTGTGGGACCTCGCGGGCAAGAAGTACGGCGCCTCCATCAGCCAGTTGCTGGGCGGGTACCGCGAACGGCTGCCTGCATATGCGAGCACGACGCCGGGCCAACAGACGCCCGGCGGCCTCGACAGCATCGAGAAATACGCAGACTTCGCGGAGGAATGCCAGGAGCGCGGATTGCCGGCGTACAAGATTCACGGCTTCTTCGACGGCAGCGTTGCCAACGAGATCGGCATCATGTCAGCGGTTCGCGAATGTGTCGGGTCCTCGATGAAGCTGATGACCGACCCCGCGTCGTCCTTGGTGTCGTTCATGGATGCCGTGGAAGTCGGTCGGGCGTGCGACGACTTGGGATTCTTCTGGTACGAGGACCCATACCGCGATGCCTCCTCGAGCGCCGCCGCGCACCAGCGCCTGCGAGAGTTCATCCGCACGCCGATGCTCATCGCCGAGCACATCCGGGGATTCGAGCAGAAGGCCGACTTCGTGCTGGCTCGTGGCACCGACATCATGCACGTCGATCCCGAGCTGGACGGCGGCATCACCGGCACGATGAAGCTGGCGCACTTCTGCGACGCCATCGGCATGGAGGTGCAGCTCCACACCGCCGGCCCGATGCACCGGCACTGCATGTCGGCCATTCCCAACACGCTGTTCTACGAACTCGGCCTGGTCAATCCCGACACATCGCAGAACTGCCTGCAACCGCCGATCTACGCCGACGGCTATGGCGATGGCCTCGACGACGTGGGTGCCGACGGATGCGTCGCGGTGCCCACCGGCCCGGGGCTGGGAGTGGAGTATGACTGGGACAAGATCAACGCTTGGGAAACGGCCAGGCGCACCTTCGAGTAACCCGACTCGCCCTCTCGTCTCAGCGACTTCGCTGTCGAGGGTGAGGCGTTAGGGGCTCGGTGCCGAGGCTTCGCCCGCTCGGATGGGGCGAGCCGGAATCCCCGCGCCAAAAAACCTAACACAGCTTCGTAAATCGATGACGCACGGCGCATTGCACGAGGCGTCAGAAGATGCTGAAACCGCCGTCGATCTTGATGACGTCGCCGGTGTGCCAGCGGGCGGCGTCGCTCATGAGATATACCGCGATGGCACCGAAGTCGTCTGGCACGCCCCACCGGCGCATCGGAACGCGCGGCATCACGTTGTCAACGAACTTGTCCCAGTTGAAGAGCCGCTCGGTCATGGCGGTGTCGATCCAGCCCGGGATGACAGCATTGGCGTTGATCTTGTAGCGGGCCATCTCGACCGACAGGCCCATCATCATTGCCAGCATGGCGCCCTTGGTGGCTGCGTAGGCTTGGCCGCGGGCGGCTCCTTGGATCGCAGTGCCGCTCGAGGTGAGCACCAACGAGCCTCCCTCGCCTTGGCCGATCATCTGCCGGGTGGCGGCGCGCAGTGTGAAGAACACGCCGTGCAGGTTCACGTCGATGACGCTGAACCAGTCCTCGTTGGAGTGCTCGTGGAAGCCCTGCTGGTTCTGCGTGCCGATGCCGGCGTTGGGGAAGCAGGCATCGACGCGCCCGTAGCGCTCGACCACCGCCGCCATGGCCTCTTCCACCTGCTCCTCGTCGGAGACATCGCAGCGCAGGGCACTGGCGGACGGGTTGATCTCGCGCAGCTCGGCCTCGGCCGCCGCGTTCTTGTCGGGATTCGTGCCCCAGATGCTGACGTCGGCTCCGGCAGCAGCGACGCCGCGGGCGTAGCCCAGCCCGATGCCGCCGTTGCCGCCGGTGATGACAGCGACTTTGCCGGTGAGGTCAAAGCCGTCGTACTGGTACGCCACGCGGTCTCAGCCCTTGATCTGGCGCATGAACATGCCGTTGTCGAAGTAGTCCCGCCAGAACGTGATCAGGCCGTCATTGACTTCGAATATCCCCATCACCGGCAGCTCGATCAGCCGGCCGGAGCCGGTGTGGAAGCGGTCGACCCGCTCGTTCATCACGGTGTTGCCGGTGGCCGTCTGGCGGACGACTTCGAACTCCACGGGCCCGTCGCCCTTCGTCAGGCCGCTCAGGAACTCCTTCATGGCGTCGGGGCCAGTCATGTCGCCGACCGGCACATTGTCGTAATAGACGTCGTCGGAAACGTGGGCGGCCGCCCCGTCGAGGTCCTTCGCTTCGATGCAGGCGATGAACTTGCCGACGACCTCGGTCGGTGAATCGGCGGAATCAGTCATGTCGGGGCAACCCTCCGGCTTGGCCTGGCGGCGAGCGGATCCCGCCGCCGGGATCTTGTCCTAGCACGCGCCGCCGGTCGGTGCCGCGGCTGCTGTCGCTAGCGATACTGAGCCCAGTCAGCCGGCACAAGTCCCGCAAGCGGCCGGGAGTAAGGTCACCGGGCTATGGGATCGGAGCACATGAGGTGTCATCGATGACGGCGAGCGCTGACCGCAGACCGCTCTCTGGGATCCGGGTCTTCGAGATCAGCATCGCGGTGGCGGCACCGTGCTGCGGCAAGGCCATGGCGCATCACGGGGCTGAGGTCTTCAAGGTGGAGGCCCACAGCTATCCCGATGTGGCGCGAGCGTTCGGCTCGGCATGGGCTCGCGATCCTGAGCTCGCGGATGTCTTCTGCGACACCGGCCCCTACGTGCCCGAGATGTCGGCCGGCAAGCGCTCGGTTGGCCTCGAGCTCAAACAGCCCCAGGCGCTCGAGGCTGCGAGACGCCTGCTGGCCACGTGCGACGTGTTCCTGACGAACTTCGCAGCGCCGGGCATCGCCGAGCTGGGACTCGATTACGAGTCCGTCAAGCAGGTGTGCCCCGACATCATCTACGCCGGCATGACCGGGTTCGGGGTCGACCCCGACAAGCCGTACTACCCCTTCCGAGCCTTCGGCCCCAATCAGGCGCCGCTCGTGGGTTGGGACGCGCTCACCGGCTTCCCGCACGAGGAACCTGCCGGCATTCCCTCCATCGCTCCGCCGGACTACATGGGCGGGTTGCACACCATGCTGGCGATTGTCACTGCCCTGCACGAACGGGATCGCACGGGCGAGGGCAGATTCATCGACATCAGCCAGCTCGAGACGACGGTGTCGTTCCTGGGTCCGTATCTGGTGGGCCAGGACCTGGGAGTGCCCGAGCCGTTTCGCAATGGCAACCGGGTGTCGTGGGCGGCACCTGCGGGGATCTACCCATGTGCGGGCGACGATCGCTGGATCGCCGTCGAAGTGCTCGACGACGAGGCATGGCAGGCGCTGGCGGGTTTGGCCGAATGGTCTGATGTTCCTGCACACGACGCCGTTGATCAGGCGGCGTTGTCGACCTACCCGCACGCCACGCTGGCCGATCGCATCGCCAACCACGATGCGATCGATGCCGAACTGTCGGCCTGGACGAGCCGCCGCAGCCCCCAGCAAGCCGCTGCGGAGCTGCAGGCGCTGGGCATTGCGGCGTACGAGGTGCTGAACCACACGGGCGTGCTGGCCGATCCCCAGGTGCACGACCGGCGTCCGTATTCGATTGCCCCGAGTCCACGACTGGGTCGCGACCTGTTCGTTCGCAACCCGGTGCGCATGAGCGAGACGCCCCCATACGTCACCCGCGCCGGCCCCAACATGGGTGGCGACACCGTCGACGTCCTCACCGAGATCGGCTATGCGCACGACGACGTGGAGCAGATGGTCGCGGACGGGACGGCGTTCGTCGATGCCCGACCCGAAGTCGTGCTGGAGCGGCCGTTCGACCGCTGGTACGAATCGGTCGGGATAGCGGAGTTCTACGACGCCGAGGGCAACGTCACGGGCGGCGCTCAATGAGCCCGGCACAGCAAGGCCACGGGCCATGGAGCGGCGTGCGCGTGCTCGATCTGACCGGGCTGTCGGGCGCGTACGGCACCCGCGTCTGGGCAGCGCTCGGCGCCGACGTGATCTGCGTGGAACCCCCTGGGGGAAATCCCATCCGCAACATGCCGCCGCTGGCGCCGGGTCACGAAGGCCCCGAGGCCAGCCTGTGGTGGGCGTACTACGCGGCGTCGAAACGCAGCGTGGTGCTGGACCCGACCGATCTGAACGACATCGACGCGCTCGTGCAGCTCATTGCCAGTGCAGACGTGGTGCTCGACGATGCGATGCCCGCTGCCCAAGAGGCCTACCCATGGCTGGCAGACGTGGGCGAGGGAGGGCTCGGGGTCGCCGGGATCGTCGAGCGGTACCCGCACCTGACGTGGGTCTCGATCACGCCGTTCGGCATGACCGGGCCGCGACGTCACTGGCGCTCGTCGAACCTCGTTGCATGGGCATCGTGCGGCTTGGCCTCCACCGTCGGATTCCCGCATGGCCCCCCACTGGCGCCAGCCGGTGAGATCGGCGTGCTGATGCACGGAGCTTCGCTGCATGCGGTGATCGGCTCGATGATGTCGGTGCGCGCACGCAACTTGGCGGCAGCGGCGGGTGAGCCAGCGCTCGGCCAGACCATCGACCTGTCGCTGCAGGAAGTGGGACTGTGGCTGTCGCCCGAAACCGGTGTGCCGCTGTATCTCGACGACCAGGTGCCTCGGCCCCGGGCGGGCAACCGCCGGCCGGTCACCAGCCCGATGGGCATGTATCCGGCCTCGGACGGCTACGTGGCGATCATCGCCATCCAGCCGGCTCACTGGAACGCGGTGGCGCAGTGGGTGCACGAGCTGACCGGCAACGAGGGCATCCTCGACGAGATCTTCATCGACATCGTGGTGCGCCGTGAGGCGCTGGAAGCCGTGGACGCGTGGGTCGAGGAGCTCACCGCCCGCTTCACCAAACAGGAGCTGTTCGTGGAAGGCCAGCGGCGGCGCATCCCGATCACCCCGGTCAACACTGTCGGCGATCTGCGTCACGACCCGCATCTCGAAGCCGTGGGCTGGTGGCGGCCCGAGAAGCACCCGGTGCTCGGCACCTACACCGTTCCCGGCTCGCCCTTCACCACTGACGGCGACTGGTGGGCCTGGCAGCGAGCACCGATGCTGGGCGAGCACACCGACGACGTGCTCAGCGAGATGACCTAGGAGTCTGCTGAATTATTTGGCCGGATTTCCGCGTGTTGGGGGTGGGCGCGCGGGAGGGTCTGTCGGACGCTCCCTTGTCAAGTGGGGTGGTCAGACGGCGTGGTGTCGGGTGTGTTGTCGGTGTTGTTCGTCGCTCCGCATTCTGCGGATGACTCGGTTGGCGAGGTGGCGTTTGTGGGCTTGTCTGGCTTCGCGTCGGGTCTTGCCTTCGCCGGTTTTTCGGGCGAGGTAGGCGGCGGCGTCGGGCTGGCTGCGGGCCTGGGTGGCCGACGCGATGTGCAGCACTGAGTTGATGCGCCGGTTGCCTCTGAGGTCGAGCCGGTGCTTGATCGGTTGGCCGCTGCCTTCGCCTGAGGACAGCGCGACGGCGCCGGTGCCGCACCAGCGGGCGAATTTGGATTCGCGGTCGAACCGTGCGGGGTCGCCGACCTGGCGGTGCCCCGGGACCGTGCGGGGACCTTCGAGCCGGTGACAGTGCCCAAGCACCGCCGTCGCCTCGAGGGGCTGTCGAGCAACGTGATCTCGTTGTATGGGTAGGGGCTCACCACCGGTGAGATCCAAGCGCATCTCGAGGAGACCTCTGACGTCTCGGTGAGCCGGGAGACGATCCCGGAAGATCACCGACGGGATCGTGGCCGACATGGCCGTGTGGCAGAACCGCACCACTCGAGCCGGTCTGTGCGGTGGTGCTGATCGACGCGATCGTCGTCAAGGCCGGCGACTCGGGGGTCGCCAACCGGCCCGTCTATGTGGCGATCGGCGTGGATCTTCAAGGGGAACGAGACGTGGGGGGCCTGTGGCTGGGCCCGACAGGCGGGGAGGGCGCCACCCAGTGGGCGGCGATGCCGGCCGAGCTCGCGAACCGCGGTCTGGCTGACGCGCCGGTCGTGTGCTGCGACGGGCTGCGGGGCCTGCCCCCCTCGATCCGGGCGACCTGGCCCCAAGCGACGGTGCAGACCTTGTTGGTTCATCATGGGCGGGCCCCGAAGGGTTCGGGGTGTTATCCGCGTCGGCGGGAGGTCGACTGCGCATGAGCGGTCCCTATAGTCGAGACATGACTGCCGAGGTGGCGGCGGCAAAGCTCGTAAAGCGCAGGCCAACGCGTCGGCAGCGATGGACTCTGGGCGTCGGCGGGGGGTTGGCCGGCAGCGTTCCCTACCTGTCTGTGAACCTGCTGGGCTTCGGCCCGTCGCGGGTCGGGATGGAGGTTTGTCACTGCAATGGCCGTGGCTATGGCCGTTTGGACTGCACCGTTCATGGCTTGGACTTGGTGGTGGCGGCGGCGCTAGGAAGCCAAGGGGGTGCCGCTGCCGCTGGCTAGCAAGCGGGCACGGCTGGTGACTCCCGCTGTATTCCTTCTGGTGGGCTTGCTGTTCTGGCCGCTCGGCGGCGGGATCGCGTCGGTGCTGCTGGTACTGTCCGCGACCTGCCTCGCGGTCGGCTTCGATGCACTGGAAGCTCGGCGCTGCCAACCAGAAGCGGGCCATGCATGAGCTAGCCGGAATGGTGCTTGCCGGCCGGTTTAGGCGCGCTGGCGGCCATCACCGGCTTGTTCCAGCGCAGTATGACCGGTCGTGGCACTCACGCCGATGTCTCCATGACGGCCACGATGCTGTCGGTGAACGGGCAGCTGCACATGGAGGCCAACGGGCTTGACCCGCTGGGCGAGCCGACGGCGCTGAGCGCTCCCGAGTCGCCGGTCTTCGAGATGGCGGACGGGTCGCTGATCACCGTTGCCGCTGGCGGCCGCTCAGGGAGCCCACAATGCCGAAGTCATGGCAGAACTCGGCGCTACTCCCGATCAAGCAGCGGACCTGGCTGATCGAGGCGTACTCCGCGCAGCCGACTGACTTCCCGACGGACTTGAACTGGCCCACTGCATTACTTGGGAAGGTCAGCGGGCAGGAGCGTGAACGGACGCCCTGTCAGCGACTGAACCACACGGAAGTGCCGTTCGTCGAGCGTGGCGATCTCGTTGGTCTGGTATCGGTGCGCAAGCACGACGAGGGACGCATCGGTGAGACCTACACGCAGATCCCGATACCGTTCCACGATTGCTCGTGCTCGGGTGAGATCGATGTTGTCGAACGAAGGCAACTCATATGCCCCTGACACCAGTTCTGACAGCATCGCCAACTCGGCATCGACGCCGGCAACGAGGGCCGTGAAGTAGTCGAGTTCGGCCATCACAAACGGCGATACCACCAGCAACTCTGCATCCGCCAAGGCCGTGGCGCATACCCCGTGCAGTCGCTGATCGGGGACCAGCGCCGACAGCAAGAAGCTCGTGTCGACGATCACGAACCGAAGCGCTGTTCCTCGAGAATCTCGTCGACGCGCTCCGCCAGAGTGGGATCGCCCCAGCCTTCCTCGAAGAGCGGCGCCGTCGGTCGAACATCGCGACGGGCAAAGGCTTCCTCAAGCGCCTCGCGCACGATGGATGCCTCGGTCCGGTTCTCCCGCTCGGCCGTCATCTTGAGTTGATGCTTGAGTTCTTCGGGCAGGTAGACCGTCGTCTGCTTCATAAGAGGTATTGTACTATGCATTGCGTTGTCCGTTCCGTTCGGCGCACGCGTGCGCTGAAGACGGCTTGCTCATCTCACCCGATGAGCACCGCTGCTGTCCCAAGTTCAGTTTGCTATGAAACGATGCGGGACATACGGAGATTAGCGGGCAGGTATGATTCTGAGTGTCTGCTGGGGCGGGTCGAGCAGGGGCGGACCGGTGGCTGAGACGGTGACTGGGTCGCCGACAGAGACCGCAACGCCTTCGGGGTCGATGGTGCACGCGATGCCGAACATGGCGTTGCCTTCCAGCATTCCCCGCATGCCAGGCGAGAAGCCTTCCGCGACCGAGCACCAGCGGTGCTTGCGCAGCACCAAGGCGGGTTCGCGGTGGCGCTCGCCGGTGTCCTGATCGATCTGGGGGACGGCGCAGCGGGGCCACACCACGCGAGCGGTGAGCTGGGCCGGGCCGATCGAGAACTCGGTCCAGGTGTCTTCCGACCACGGTTCGTCGTTGGTCACGACGAGATTCGCCCTGAAACGCTCGATGCCGAACGGCTCTGAGGCCCGCGCCACCAGATCGTCGAGCGAGGCCGTATTGGCCACGAGCACCGGTGCCGCGTCAGCGAAACCGGTGAGGCGTCCCCGGAACAGCCGCATCGGACGGGATGACTCAGGGGTCAGCGCTGCGAGCCTGGCCGGGAAGCCGAGCACGTCGCTGAAGAACTCGGCCGCTTCGTCTCCTGCATCGGCGCATGCCACTTCATCGCCGATCAGTGCGAGAACCGTGGTGTCATTGGCATCGGGCCGTTTCACGTCGATCGTGCCCATGCCGGGTGCGCTGATCGTCAGCCCGCCGTCGATCGGCACGGGGGCGACGGTGGCGAGCGCCGCGTTTCGACGTTGGGTGACCGCTTCCCCGAGTGCGTCGGTGTCGTTGGCGGCCGTCACCACCTGCCATGCACGGTCGCCTTCGAGCCCAGTTGCAGCGACCAGAGCCGAATCGAGCTCGACGCGGCGGCAGCCCTTGATGGGGTGAATGGCGATACCGGCGAGCATGCCGGCGGCCTCGCCGTCATGTCCTTCTGCGGTCATTCCTAGACCCTAGGCTCGCCGCGCACCGGTGTCTCGGCCTCACAGCGGGGCTGTGCAGATCTTGGGAGGGGCGAGCGGTCATGGCACTGCATGGGTTCGAACGCCGCCACCGGCCCAAGATCGGCGTCGGGCGGGCCGAACCCCCGGAGTGGTTTCTGGACCACACCGGCCTCAACATGCACGCGCTCGGCCCGGGTGCCGATCTGGAGGCCGAGTGGGTGGCTGCGGGGCTGCAGCTTCCGGATCGCTCGGCGCTGCGCCGGTACCGGCTGGAACGAGTCCGCGAGCAGTTGCGCGGCGCCGACTGCGATGCGGCACTGCTGTATGACCCGCTGAACATCCGCTACGCCACCGACACCACGAACATGTCGCTGTGGACCATGCACAACGCCGTCCGGTATGCGTTCGTTGCGACAGAGGGCCCTGTGGTCGTGTTCGAGTTCTCCGATGGGGAGTTCTTGGACGCGCACTCAGAAGCAGTCGACGAGATCCGGCCGGGGACGTCGTACATCTACTTCAAGGCGGGACCGAGGTCAGAGGAGATTGCCGAGCGCTGGGCGTCGGAGATAGCCGACCTGCTCGCGGCAGTTGACCGCGGTACACGGCGGCTGGCGGTGGATCAGCTGGATCTGACGGGGTATCGCGCCCTGGAATCCCGCGGCATCGAACTGGTGAGCGCTGGCCCGATCATGGAATTGGCACGTGCGGTGAAGGGTCCCGACGACCTCGCCGCCATGCGCTGCGCCATCCATGCGTGCGAATCTGCCATCGGCGAGATGCACGCCATATTCGAGCCGGGGGTGAGCGAGTTCGATCTGTGGGCGGAACTGTGGGCCGGCAGCCTGCGTCGTTACGGAGAGTGGATCGAGACGAGACTGCTGTCGTCGGGGCCGAGAACGAACCCGTGGTATCACGAGGCCAGCAGCCGTCGGGTCCAGCCTGGGGAGCTCATGGGTTTCGATACCGACTTGGTGGGCGCGTATGGAATGTGCGTCGATATGTCGCGCACATGGCGGTGTGGGGGCGGCGTCCCGACGTCGGCACAGCAGGACTGCTGGTCGCTCGCCGTCGAGCAGATCCATCGCAACACCGAACTGCATCAGCCCGGCGCCACGCTGCGCGAGATCACTGAGAAGGCGTGGTATCCCGACCCGGACAGCTACCGCGGCTACACGGTCATCTCGCACGGGGTCGGGCTGTGCGACGAGTACCCGGCCGTCTACCACCGTCACAAGTGGGACGCCGGTGGCTACGACGGTGTGCTCGAACCGGGCATGGTGATGTGCGTGGAAGCCTTCATCGGCGCGCGGTCCGGCGGCGAGGGCGTCAAGCTGGAAGAACAGGTGCTGATCACCGAGACCGGCAACGAGGTGCTGACGACCCTCCCGCTCGGCCTGTGCTGAATGGGCCGACACTGCTGCGACGCTGTTGCAAGGACCGCGCTGGCCGGCACGCGGCTGCGGTGCAGCCGGAAGGTGCGTTCTGTCAGTCGCCCCTGGCGCGGGCCGCGAGCTTGTCCAGATATTCCTGAGGAAGCGATTGCGGCTCGTCGGGGAAGGTCTCCTCGTCCTCGAACGGCGGCGGAACGAGACTGCGGTCCAAGTCTGGCGGGACCAGTTCTTCGTACAACGCGGGGTCGGGCTTGTAGATGCCGAAGACCCCGTCACGGTCATACGCCACGCCTTGACCTGCGAGGTACGCCTCGAGATGTGCGTGTTTCGCTGCCTGAATCAGCGAACGCTCCACGCTCGCCCAGAATTCTGGACCAGAGAACTGCGGTTGGCCATTGGCGGGCGAATCGTTCAGGCTCGCTGGCGCT
The DNA here is from genome assembly GCA_022826045.1 of Acidimicrobiia bacterium. Taxonomy (GTDB): domain Bacteria; phylum Actinomycetota; class Acidimicrobiia; order Acidimicrobiales; family Poriferisodalaceae; genus Poriferisodalis. The sequence goes on from JAJDVQ010000069.1 coordinate 12,431, forward strand.
TCGGCCGTGTCAACAGGTTCAGGCAAAGTCGTCGCTCCGTTCAATCACTCGCGGAAGCTCTCCTCGGTTGTCCAAGAACGTCCACTCGTCGACTGCAGATGTGTACAGATGCCAGAAATTCTCCAAGCCCGCATGGTAGCGCCTGCGTATCGCTTCCTCCGGCATGTGATGCCCTCCGAGGGATACCCGTCGGCGCACGCGAGCGATGGCTCGGCTCGCCGACGGCAACGACAGGAACATCAGAGCGATGTGATAGTCGGCGGCGCGCCAGCGCCGGATCCTGCGCAGGTGCCCACGCCCGGCAAGCGTGGTCTCGAACGCGAAGTTCCGCCCCTCGCGGGCGAGTCGGTCCATTTCGGTCAGCATCTGCCGACCTGCCCGGACATCGGCGAGCGTCGGATCACCCGGCGACAGTTCCGCAGCGATGAGGTCGGCATTCAGGAAGGCGAAGCCGCGGGCATCAAGATCCAGGTGATCGCGCGCAAACGTCGTCTTGCCGACGCCGTTGGGCCCGGCGACGATCAGGATCTCCTTGCCGCTCACGACGGCTCACCGTAGCGACGCCGCGGTGCTCGGCTGAAGGGGTTTTTGGTGTTCCCTGAGTTTCGCGCGGGGGTGTTGTTGGATTCTGCTGTCATGAGATGTGAGGAGGGTTCATGGCACCGAGCGGCTTCACAGCCGCCCAGATCGCGTCTGACACCTCCGGGTCCATAGCGCGTGTCATGATCCCCACAGCCTCCACTGGTCGTTGGTGGGTGAATGCACTCGCCGTCAAACTGTGAAGATGTGTGCGGGAGCGGGTCGGCGGTGTCTGTCGGACCTCGAGACGCTGCTGACGTGCCCGCCCGTGGCGGATCAGACTGTTCTCGCCCACGAAGATCCCTTTGAGGGTCCCTTCGTGGCACCGATGGTGTTCGACGACGCCGAGCACCTGGCGCTCCCGGGCGCGGCAGCGGACGCGGCGACCGTGTGCCAAGTCCTGCTCGACGCCTCGGGCGCTCTGCCCGACGCCGCGGCGCAGGCACGCGACTCGATGCGATGGGACGCAGCGCGCCTGCTGTGGGTGTCCGACATGGTCGTTCGCCGTGCGGGGCTCCATCGCTGGCAGGCTCCGAGGTACGACACAGACAGCGGTGTCCACATCCCCGCAGAGCGCGGCCTCCAGCGCTTGCAGGAGGCCGTCAACATCGAGGGCGCCGACGTCCGGCAATTTGGCGGCATCGAGGCCTTCGAGGATCTGATGCGGCCTCTGGGGCGCATGCGCCCCGGCGTGACCGCAACTGGCTGGTCGAAGACCGAGCCCTGCTGTATCCGCTGTCGCTCACTGCGGACACACGCAGTCTGATCGTTCTCGCTCCCAACCAGCTCGCGTTTGCGCTCCTGCACCGCATTGCGGTTCCATCGCCGCTGCGGTTGTCGGCAGACTTGGCGTCGTGCCCTCGGGCGAGCGCGCAAGCGTGATCGAGCGGATCATGCGTGCTCTCAATGCCAGGTTCGTCGATGAGCTGCGCCAGATCGAACGAGTCCAAGCCGGTGAGTTCCTCTTGTGCGAACAAGAACGGATGCACAACGACCGTACGCGCATGCTCGTCACGATCCCGAGTGAGTTCGCCGATGCGGACAGTGCTGCACACGCCAGTGAAGCCATTGCGCGGTTCCACCAGATCAACCAGAGCGCCTTGGCGAGCCGGTTTGTCATCGAGACCGCAGCTCGCTGCGCCGGGAATGGCCACCGCCCGCTGTCACTGGCCCGCTACGACGAACTGCTGGCGATCGCCGAGCAGATCATCGGGCTCGGCTTCATGGGAGACGCACATCGCCACGGGCTCTCCGACGCCGAGATGCGCATCGAAGCGCCCGGCCGGCTCGCCCTCGGCCCAAGAGATGAATTCCGCACCATTCTGAACAGCCACCTGGAGCGCAACGCTCAGTCGTTCGTGCACCAGGACGCACTCGCCGAGTGGAGCAGCTTCATCGCCGACCGAGACCTGGCATACGCGCTCACTCGCAGCGAGGAAGCCCGCGTGTTCGAGATCGAATTCGGCATTCCGCTGGCCGGCTTTGTCGGGGGATCGAGCGTCTCAGAGAACTCGCGGCATCATTCGATCTGCAGGTCGCGATGCTGCCGCTTCCCGAGATCGAAAGAGACCTCGTCGCTGCGACGCCGCTGTCAGCTCGGCAGGCACCTGCGTTTCTCCGCATGCCCTCTCTGAGGCCCAGGCACGGTGAGGCCGAGCCAGACCTCTTCGACCCTCGATTCTCGCCGTGGACTTACGCACGAGAGCACTCGCTGCTGCGGCGACCTCTGCTGGTCAGCGACGACGGGGCCGGGGGCCGCCTGGTGTCGTGGGGTGCGCGGGCCACTTGGTTTGCCGTTGAAGCGCTGCTGGACCAGATGTCCACCGGTCGACTCGCTGCCAAGTCGCACCAGATGAAGATCTACATCAGCCGTCACCGCAAACGCGCCGGCGATCGATTCGTCGACGAGGTTGCCGGCCTGTTCCGCACAGACCCACACAACCGGGTCAGTATTCATCGACCGTCGCTCGGCAACACCTCGCTGAAGCGGCACAACGAGCGAGTCCAGTTCGTCAAGGAGTGCTGGCCTTCCCTTCACGGCCGGCTGAAGCTCGCAGGGCACCGCCGAGACTGGCGGATTCGCGACACGTTCGTCACCAACGCGCCATCGATCGCTGCCGACCTGCTGCAGCGGCGCGGAGCCGAAACCGGGACCGACCGAGCATGTGGCGCTACTGCATGGCGCAGTCGGCCTGGGCCTTGGTTGCTGTGGGGGGGTTGCTCGTCGGCGGCAGCGGCGTGGTTGGCGGCGGTGATCTGCCGGTCGGGGTTAGCGAGCTGCTCGCCCGTCTTGTCCACCGTCTGTGCCACGAGCACCACGGCCAGCGCCGCGAGCGACGCAACCGCGGACGTCAGCAGCAGCCACTCCGGCGTCGTGAGTTCCAGCTCATTGCGATGGGCGGCCTTCGCGCGGCGCAGCGTCGAATGCGACGGCGACGTGTCGAAGCGCTCGGTCACTGGTGTCGCTTCGCGTGAGGTTGTGTGCTCAGGTTCGCTCGAAAGTGACCAGGACCTGGTCGGCTTCGACAGCGTCGCCGGCGCTGCAGCGGATCTCGGCGACCGTCCCCGCCCCGTGCGCCGCCAGCGAGTGGAGCATCTTCATGGCTTCCACCACCACGACCACGTCGCCGGCGGCCACCACATCGCCGATGACGACGGGCACCTCGACGACCACAGCGGGGAACGGTGCTGCGACTGCGTCGACGGAGCCCGTGTCGTCGGTCGCGGTAGGCGCCCACGCGTCGGCCCGGTCGGGCACTTCGAAGGTGACGGTGTGCCCGGCGATGTTGACCGCCACCGAACTGGCGTCGGCGCTGCTGGCCGTGGCGAGAGTCTCGGTGCCGCTCAGCGCCCCAGCAGACACTTCGCATAGATCGCCTGCGCTGTCACGCAACAGGACTGCCGCCTCAGCACGGTGCTCGGTCAGGCGGAATGATCCCAGCGCCGACCACGGGCTAGCTGACTGAGTGGCCCGTTGACGTCGCAGCCGTGCCATCCATGCCGCCGCGGCTGCAGGGGCAGCGTCGTCGCTCGACGGCGGTTCACCCATCTCTGCGGGTCCGAGTGCGTCGATGACGTTGGTGGTCATGTCGCCGCTTCGCAGGGCAGGCATGTCGGTCAGCCAACTCAGGAAACCGGCATTCGTGGACACGGACCCGACGATGAGCCCGTCGAGTGCATCGCGCAGCGCATCCAGCGCTGACGCCCGGTCGGGGCGCGTCACGATCAGTTTGGCGATGAGCGGGTCGTAGTAGGGAGTGACTTCGGAACCTTCGGCGACCGAGGCATCCCAGCGCACGCCGTCAGGCACCGACAGGTGGCGCACCTGGCCTGCCCGCGGGCTGAAGCCGTCGTACGGATCTTCGGCGTTGATGCGGGCCTCGATGCTGTGGCCGGTGAACGTCACATCGGACTGGCCCAGGCCCAACGGCTCGCCGGTCGCCGCCCGCAGTTGCAGCTCCACGAGATCGAGTCCCGTGATCGCCTCCGTGACGGGATGCTCCACCTGCAGGCGGGTGTTCATCTCGAGGAACGAGAACGACCCGTCGGCGACGATGAACTCGACGGTTCCCGCACCCCGGTAGTCGACCGCACGGGCCGCGGCCACCGCCGCCTCCCCCATCGCCTGGCGCAACCGGGCCGGGAGACCGGGCGCCGGGGATTCCTCGATGAGTTTCTGCCAGCGGCGCTGCACCGAGCAGTCGCGTTCGGGAAGATGAAGAACCGTGCCATGGGAATCCGCCAGCACCTGGACCTCCACGTGGCGCGAAGAGGCCATGAAACGCTCGACGAGCATCCGCCTGTCGCCGAAAGCCGCCTCGGTCTCGCGACGCGCCGAGCGCAGCGCCTCCGGAAAGTCCTCCTCTCTCTCCACCCGGCGCAGTCCGCGCCCGCCGCCACCGGCAACCGCCTTGATGATCACCGGAAAGCCGATGTCGAGGGCATGGTCGAGAATGCCGGTGTCATCCGGCGATTCCTCCGCATGACCCTCGGAGACAGGGACGCCGGCTGCCACCATGACGGCCCTGGCGGAATCCTTGAGGCCCATGATGCGGCTGGCTCTTGCGGGAGGACCGACGAAGACAATGCCCGCACCTTCACAGGCTTCGGCCAGCGCCGGATTCTCGGAAAGAAAGCCGTAGCCCGGATGCAGTGCCTCGGCGCCGGAATCGCGGGCAGCAGCGATTAGCCGATCGATGTCGAGATAGCCATCCCTTTCACCGATGCTCCAGGCTTCATCGGCTTCTGCCACGTGTCGCTGGCCACGGTCGGGATCGGTGTAGACGGCAATGGAATGAACGCCGAGACGCCGTGCCGTCTTCATGATCCGGCAGGCGATCTCGCCGCGGTTGGCCACGAGAAGCCTGGTGAACACTCCTGCCCCCTTACATGCGGAAGAGGCCGAACCGGGTCTCACCGACCGGCGCGTTGAGAGCCGCCGAAAGAGACAGGGCGAGAACCTCGCGGCTCTTCCTGGGGTCGATGATGCCGTCGTCCCACAGCCGGGCGCTGGCGTAGAGCGGGTGCCCCTCGTGCTCGAACCGCTCGACGATGGGTCGCCTGAATTCCGCCTCCTCGTCGCTCGTCCAGGTCCCGCCGCGGCGCTCGATGCCGTCGCGCCTGACGGTGGCGAGCACCCCCGCCGCCTGCTCGCCGCCCATCACCGAGATGCGCGCGTTCGGCCACATCCACAGGAATCGCGGCGAGTACGCGCGCCCGCACATGCCGTAGTTGCCGGCCCCGAACGAGCCTCCGACGATCATCGTGAGCTTCGGCACCCGGGCCGTCGCCACCGCGGTGACGAGCTTCGCGCCGTCCTTGGCGATACCGCCCGCCTCGTACTTGCGACCCACCATGAAGCCGGTGATGTTCTGCAGGAAGACAAGCGGGATCCTTCGCTGCGCGCAGAGCTCGATGAAGTGGGCGCCCTTCTGGGCCGATTCGGAGAACAGGATTCCGTTGTTCGCGATGATGCCGGCCGGCATCCCCGCGACGTGGGCGAAGCCGCAGACGAGGGTGGCGCCGTAGAGCTTCTTGAACTCGTCGAGACGCGAATCGTCCACGATGCGCGCGATCACCTCGCGGACCTCGCAGGGTTGGCGCACATCCGGGGGAATGATTCCAAGAATCTCCTCCGGGTCGTGGCGCGGCGGAGCGGGGGTCTGCGTGCGTACCCCGATCCGCTTCCCGTGGTGGGTATTGCCGATGACGCGGCGCGCGATGTCGAGGGCGTGCGGGTCGTCCAGCGCGTAGTGATCGGTGACCCCCGACTCCCGCGAATGCAGGTCCGCGCCGCCGAGCTCTTCGGCCGAAACCACCTCTCCGGTCGCCGCCTGCACCAGCGGCGGCCCGCCGAGGAAGATCGTGCCCTGCCGGCGCACGATGATGCTCTCGTCGCTCATGGCCGGCACGTAGGCGCCTCCCGCCGTGCACGACCCCATCACCACCGCGACCTGGGGGATGCCGGCCGCCGACATGTTCGCCTGGTTGTAGAAGATCCGT
>JAJDVQ010000031.1 GCA_022826045.1 Acidimicrobiia bacterium
GCCCGATAGCCCCCGTCCTGCGGGCGCCGGTGCCACCATCTGCAGGGCTCGCCCGCCGCCCGTGCCGACGGGGCGGCGGGGACACGCACAGACGGCTACGGCGACTGCCAGGGTGTCGCTGCCCGCCATCGCCCGACAATCCCCCAGCGACTGCGCTCGGAGAAGACTCACCGAAACGTTGAAGGACGCGGGTTCGATTCCCGCCACCTCCACGCGTTCCGCTGCACGAAGGGAACCCGCATGCGCCCGATGAGCACTTCGGAGGCATTGGATTTCCTAGGCGAGGACTCACGGACGGGCAAGCTCGCATGGGTCGCAGCCGACGGGTGCCCACATGTGGCGCCGGTGTGGTTCATCGTCGAAGACGGCGATCTGCTCTTCGCCACCGGCACGCGCAGCGGCAAGGCGCTAGCGATGAGGCGCGAACCGCGCGTCTCGCTGGTCGTCGACACCGAAACGCCGCCGTACGCGTTCGTGAAGGTGGACGGGGTCGTGGAACTCATCGAAGATTCCGAGGACCTGCGGCGCGTGTCCACTCTCGCCGGCGCCCGCTACATGGGACCGGACCAGGCCGAGTCGTTCGGCGAGCGAAACTCCGGCCCCGGCGAATGCCTGGTGCGCCTGCGCCCGACAAGCATCAAGGGCGTCAAAGGCGTCGCCGAGCGAGAGGCCGGACCGCAACCCCCTGGCTGAGAACCCCGGCACACCCAACAGTGGCACTCGGAAAGTCTGTGTAACTGGCGTGGGATGCCCGCCGCAGCGACTTGCTCGGTGATTGTCTCGGCGGCGGGTCGGAGGTCGTCGTCGGCAGCGAGCGCAGTATTGGCGTCGACGTAGCACTGCGACGATTCGCCTGACGCGAGCCGGACCGGTTGGGAGTTCGACGAGGCCCTTGGTTCGCAGAATCTCCTGCAGATGCGCTGTGAATCGCCTCGGTTTTGGTGGAGGCTCTGGGTGTCCACGTCTGCACGCCGGGGTGCTCGCGAGACTCAGCTATCCGGCCAGAGTGAGGCGTGCTACGAGATCGGTACCGAAGCCCGTGAGGATCGCCAAGTAGAGCAGGCCGGTGGCCGCCATGACGGCCGCGTACTGACGCTCCCGCAGCGCCGCCATGGCCACTGCTGCCAGCGCCACCGTGGTGACCGCGCACGCAACCCAGAACCAGCCCAGCAGCCCGCCGTAGCCGTCGTCGATGCTGCCGGTCAGCACGGCGATCATGCCGGTGGGCAGCAGCAACAGACCTACCTCGATCGGCCAGATACCGCCGAGATGGCGCACCAGCTCCCGTAGCGGCTCCCGGCGCAGACCGGGCTGCACGAGGTACCAGTGGCCCAGCAGCATCGAATTGCTCACGGCGCCCAGGAACGCGGCGCCGACGACGAGACGCGCGAGGTGGAGCGCCGGTGCGATGTCGCCGCTCGCGCCGAGCCCTGCAGCGATGACGCCGACCAGTCCGGCAAGAGGCGCCGCGAGGTCCCAGCGCGGATCGAAGCCCTCAGTCGTCCTTCTCGGGGAGCAACCAGCCGTCGCGCCGCCATCGCTGCTGGCATCTCCGGTCGGCGCCTGGAGGTCTTTCGCGGGCACGTTGGGCACTGCCGAGCGCACGAGGGTCGCGGCTGCGCACAGCGCCATCACAACGCAGGCCACGTCTCGCACCGCGTTCGGCTGGAACACGAATCCGGTGACAGCCCCGACGGCAGCGATCACTGCGTAGAGCGAGCGCAGCAGCCAGCCGTAGCCGAGTCCGACTTCGCGCCGACGCGTGGTCACCCACAAGTACGCCAACCCACCAGTGGCCCACTGACACATCACCGTGGCCACATCGACCGGGGCTCCCTCAGTCATCGGGGCAACCTCAGTCGTAGGGACCCAAGAACTTGGATCCGTCGAAGTGGATCAGGTGGTCAGGCGAGTTGGCGATCCAGACCTCGGTTTCCCATGCGATGTCTGCGATGTACGGACGAAAGGTTGCACGATCTGCGAACGCCGTGACGTAGACGAGTCCGAGACGTGGCGATTGCAGGACCTGGTCCAACTCGGCTCGGCGCTTCGGGTCAAGGGGTCCATGAGACGTCACGGCCTCGACCACGACAAGCCACCCCTCGTCGGCCTGCTGCACGATGACATCGGGCATCTTGCCGTGATGCGGAATCCCAATGCCAGCACACTCGAATGCGTTGCCGTCGTGGAACGCGAACTTCTCGTCCGCATCGCCGATGTACCAAACGTCTCCACCCGGCGTGAACCTCGGGCAGAACTCTTGGATGATCTCCTTGATGAGCGGGTTCTGGCCTCCCGGCGAGAGATCCACCGAGGTGCCGTCGGGCAGACGCACCGGGATCCGTCGCATCTGGCGCTGACGCTCAAGGCGGCCAGCGAGGGTCCCGACCCGTTCGAGATAGGTGGTCAGCCGCTCTGTCCAATTGTCCGTGCCGTAGGACTTGGCAAGCGTCCAAGCGAGGCTGTTGATCTGGCACACGGTCTTGCCGCTGTTGGTGGGCCGCCCGGGATCGTCGGGGTTCTTCGTAGCCAGACCGGCCGCGCGGAACTGGTGGATCGTCTGCCGCCTGACCGTTTCGCGCGTATTGGGCGCGTAGTCCTTGTCGTAGCGCTCACGCATGAAGGACATCATTTCGGTGATGCCTCGAAGCGGCGTGTCCGCCGCCGTCCAGGGCTCCTCGGGCCGCAGATCAAGAAGCGCGAGAAGCGTCAGCGCGGAGCGTTCATTGCGCTGGGCCCGAGGAAATCCGAGTTCGGTGAGAATCCACTGCGCTTCGGCGATGCGCTGATCAATCTGAGTACTCACCGCAGGCCCTTGAGGGCTGGGACGTGGCGCTCCAACAACGCATCCATCGCGGCCTGCCCGAACTCGACGGAGCGGGCCTCCGCACCGAGGGCCTGCAGGGATTGAACGTCCGGATATCGAAGTGATTCCAAGTCGGCAGCATTGACTTGGGTGTGGCCGTTGAACTGTCGGAAGAACAGGTCGACAACCGTCGAGTTGAGGTACACCGTCAATCCCCATGCGAGATCGCGTTCCATGCCTCGATTCGAGGCGTGCAGCACGTTGACGTGGTTCTCCATGGCAACGACATTGCTGGGAAGGTCCTCTGGTTCCAACACTGCTGCCACGACGCGTCGGCGTTCTTCCTTCGAGGTGAAGCGTTTGACCAGGACATACTCACCCGACGGAAGGAACATGCTCTCGGTTTCCGGCGACACCGCTATGGCACGGGGCTTGGAGCTAGACGCACCCGGCCATTCGACCCGGCCCCGCCGCAGGTGGGCGGCGTAGATCAGCGGGATCGTGTCGCTCTCGCAGTCATTACGCAGGTGCTCGCGTGAGCGGAAATCCACGACCCGGCCTGTCGAAGCCGTGACAACCAGTCCCGCCAGCGTCAGCGGGAGGCTCCCCATCTGCTCCGCTAGCTCCACGCTTGACGGGTCCTCTGGTATCCGAATGAAGCGACGAGGATCGGTCGGGTGAACGACGGAGTCGGCGCTGACGTGATGCCTGCGGGCCTCATCGAGGCCTGAACCTGAGCTCACGGAGATTTGCACCGGTGATCGCTGAGGCGACCGAGCAATCCTGAAGACGATGTTCTCCTGAAGCACGGCACCGTCGCGAAATGCCGTGCCGCGGGACTCGAATACATGGATGTCCCGTAGCGAACAGTCGTCGAGCAGGGCTTGCCGGAAGGACCTGAAGTACGACCCGTTGCAGAAACTCCTCGGAGTGATCGCGACAAGTTGGCCACCGGGAGCGAGCAAGCGACTGGCGAGCCAGACAAAGGCCGAATACAGGTTGCTCGTGCGGACGCCAAGACGCCGAAGCCGTTGATGACTCGCCGAAGCCGTGTGCAACTTGCCGTACGGCGGGTTCATGATGACGAGATCGAACTGCGGACGCTCCTGCCGGAACATCTCTGGTTCTGCTTGAGTGGCAGCCCATGTCAAGAAATCCGAATGCTCGACACGACCTTGAGCCGACGGGATCACGTCGAGGCAATCGCTGAGTGTCGACTCCAGTCCATCGAGCAGACGATCGTCGATTTCCACGGCCGTCAGGTCCAACGAACACCGCCATCCCTCGCTGGCTGCTCGTTCAACCAGCGCAGCCGAAAGCGACCCGACGCCAGCACCGGGGTCGAGGACGCGTACGCGCCCCTCGGGCGGTTCGAACATGCCGGCCAGCAGTCTCGCGATCGGAGCAGGCGTGAAGTACTGCCCAAGCTCCGCTCGGCCCTCCCCGTTCAGCCCCTCAGCGTGCGCGATACGGCGCTGCTCGGCGCATGTCAGCGGTCCAGCCGCAAGCAGATCATCATCGACGACTGCTGCCACACGCCCTCACCCAGCTAGTCGAGTTCGACATTTGTCGGCAGCATAGGTAGGCCCCGGGTTCGCATCGCGGAGATTTTCTTGCAAGCCGAACTGGCGCTCTAGGCCGGGACGGAGCAGACCGGGGCGCTGACTCTGCTGCTGCTGGAGGGGGCTATGCCCCGACGGGCCGGGCGCGCGCTTCGAGCGGCACGGCTGCGGCCGATTCGGCGGCGTGGTAGCTCGAGCGCGTCAGCGGGCTGGACTCGACGTGGGCGAGACCGAGCGCGGCGCCCACCTCCCGCCAACGTTCGAAGGACTCGGGCGGCACCCAGCGGGCGACGGGAATGTGATGGCTCGTCGGTCGCAGGTACTGGCCGATCGTGACAATGCTCACGCCGACAGCCGCCAAGTCGGCCAGCGTGAGATCGACCTCTGCGTCGTCCTCGCCCATGCCGACGATGACGCCCGATTTGGTGACGTGTCCCGCTGAGGCGCTGCGCGCCAGCAGGGCCAGGCTGCGGGCGTAGCCCGCCGATGGGCGCACGGCGCGTTGCAGGCGGGCGACGGTCTCGATGTTGTGATTCAGAATGTCGGGGCTCGCATCGAGGACTGCGTGCAGCGAAGGGGCATCTCCGCCGAAGTCGGGCACCAGCACCTCGACCGTCGTGCCCGGCGACCGTGCCCGGATTGCCGTGATGGTCTCGGCGAACGCAGCCGCTCCCCCGTCGGGCAGATCGTCGCGTGCCACGGCGGTGACGACGGCATGGTCGAGTTGCATCTCGGCGACCGCGTCCGCAACCCGGCGGGGCTCGCCGGGATCGAGTGGGCCGGGCTGGCGAGTGTCGACCAGACAGAAGCCGCACGCCCGCGTGCACCGCTCCCCGTTGAGCATGAACGTCGCGGTGCCCGCACCCCAGCATTCGAAGATGTTGGGGCAGCCCGCCTCCTCGCACACCGTGACGAGGTCGTGCCGCCGCATGACCTGGCGCAGTCGCAGGTAGCCGTCGTTGAGATCCATGCGAGCGCGCAGCCACGGCGGCTTCCGATCGGCGAGGCGCAAGCCGCCGCTCACACCGGCTTCAGCCAGACGCGCCCGGCTGCGCGGCGGGGCGACGTCAACGGGGCCGGGGCCCAGACCCCGGCTGAAGGCGCTGAGGTCGGACGGCCGGTGCCGCCAGGCCACATCGGCCCGCTCGATGCTCCCCTCGCCCCATCGTGCCGCGGCGCGCCGGGCCACGGCATCGACCACCTCGCGCATCGTCGCCGCGCAGCCTTCCGCCCGCAGCGACGTCGGCCGGTACTCGCTGATGCCGCAGGGAACGATCCGCTCGAACCACGACAGGTCGGTGTCGACGTTGAGCGCGAAGCCGTGCATGGTGCGGCCGCGGCTGAGCCGCACGCCGATGGCGGCGAGCTTGCGGGGCGTGCCGTCGAGGTCGATCCACACCCCCGGGTACCTGCGCAGACGGCCGCAGCCGGGCAGCCCCAAGTCTGCCAGCGCGTCGATCAGCACCTGCTCGAGGTCGCACACGTAGGACGCCGTCTCGGCCAGCCCGCCGCCGCGGCGTCCCGGCAGCGTGAGGATCGGGTAGCCCACGAGCTGACCCGGGCCGTGATAGGTGAAGTCACCGCCGCGGTCGATGCGCACGCAGTCGGCGCCGACTTCGGCGGGATCGACCAGCAGGTTGGCTTCGTCCGCGCTCGGTCCCGCAGTGAATACGTGGTCGTGTTCAACCAGCAAGAGGTAGTTGTCGTTGCTGTGCGAGAACAGCCGCCGCTGCAGATCGAGCGCCTCGGCGTAACGAACCCGTCCCAGCCAGCGCGCTCGCAGCGTTCCGGGCACCAGCCTCAGAGCTCCGCTCCCCAGTCGTGCTGTTCGAGCATCTGGCGGACGTGCCCCAGGAATCCGGCGGCGTAGCTGCCGTCGAACGCCCGGTGATCCCAGCCCATCGCCAGGTGGCCTACGGAGTGGATGACGATGCTCTCGTTGCCGAACCGATCCGTCACCACGACCGGTCGGCGCACGACGCCGTCAGTGGAGAGCACCGCAACCTGGGGCTGGTTGATGATGGCGGCGGTGGTGTAGGTGCCGAATGAGCCGTTGTTGGAGATCGTGAAAGTGCCGCCGGTGATGTCATCGGGCGTCAGGCGCTTCTCTCGTGCACGCCCCGCCAGCTCGTTCATCGTGCGCGCGACGCCGCGCAGGCTCAGCGAATCGGCATCGCGCAGCACCGGCACGATGAGCCCGTCGTAGCTGAGATCCACCGCAACGCCCACATTGCGGCGCCGCCAAAGCCTCAGGCCTCCCTCTTCGACCGACGCGTTCAGCCGCGGCCAGTGGCCCAATGCGTCGGTGACCGCTGCCACGATGAACGGCAGGTAGGTGAGGCTGAAGCCTTCCGATGCCCGCCACGCCTCGCGATGTGCACGGCGTACCTGCTCGACGTTCTCGTAGTCGACCTCGACAATCGTGAGCGCATGGGGAGACGTGGCAACCGAGTGCACCATGTGCTCGCCGGTCCGGCGTCGAATGTTGTTGAAGGCCTCGAAGCGGGAATCGCCGTCTGTCCATCCGGCCGCAGCGGCGGCCGCGACGTGGGTCGGCGCCGGAGGCGGGCCGGGTGCCGACGCTCGATCGGCGGCAGGCGGTGCGGTGGCGGAACGCTGCTGGTCATCGATGGCGTTGAGCACGTCGGATCGGGTGATTCGGCCGCCCACGCCGGTGGCGACGAGACTGGCCGGATCGAGGTCGTGCTCGCGCACCAGCCGCCTCACGACCGGTGACAGCAAGCGGCCGCCGTTGTTCGATCCTGGCCCATCTGCTGCGCTGTCGTTCGGAGCGGTCGCGGCCACTGGCGCGGCGACAGGTGCGGACGCCGGCAGCGGAGTCGCGGCGGCGGGAGCCGTCTCGGGTGCCGACGCCGACACAGGCCGGGACTCGGCTGCACCGACTGCACCGACTGCGACGGGCGACGGCGGCGCTTCGGCCCCCTCGGAGACCTCGACGATGGCGAGAACCGTGCCCACGTCCACCGTCTCGCCCTCGGGCACGCGTATCTCGGTGATGACGCCCTCCATCGGCGAGGGCACTTCGCTGTCGACCTTGTCGGTGGAGACCTCATAGAGCATCTCGCCCACAGCGATGGAGTCGCCCACACCCTTGAACCAGCGGGTGATCGTTCCCTCGGTGACTGTCTCGCCGAGCTGCGGCAGCACCAGGTCAGTCATCTCGCTGCCCCGCCGGGCGTGCGGCGCCCGATGCTGCGCTCATCCGTGCAGCCCCCGTCCCGTGAGCGACAGCATGGTCTCGCCGAACAGCTCCGACAGTGTCGGATGGGGTTGCACCAAGGCGGCGACCTCGGCGACGGTGGCCTCCCAGTTGACCGCCAAGTAACCCTGGCCGAGCTGCTCGGTGACCCAGGGTCCCATCATGTGAACGCCCAGCACGCGCCCGGCAGTCCCGTCGGCCTCGCGCTCGGCCACGATCTTGACCAGGCCCTCGGTGTCGTTGACGATCATGGCGCGCGAGTTGCCGCTGTAGCGGTGCTTGGAGGTCACGACATCGAAGCCTGCCTCGCGGGCCGCTGCCTCGGACAGACCCGCGAAGGCCACCTCGGGATGGCAGTAGATGGCCCACGGCACGTTGGCATAGTCCACCGGCGCGGGTTCCTCGCCCAAGATGTCCTGCACGGCCACCATGGCCTCGGCGAACCCGACGTGGGCGAGCTGCGGGGTGTTGATGAGATCTCCGACCGCGTAGACACCGGCCATCGACGTACGGCACCGCTCGTCGGCAACGACGAAGCCGCGCTCGTCCACCTTGACCTCGGTGTCGTCAAGGCCGAGATGGTCTGGGCAGGGCCTGCGGCCCACCGAGACGACAACGGCGTCCACCTCCACGTCGGCCGCCTCGCCATCGCCCTCCGACGACCCGCCCGTCGTGTACTGCACGGTCGTGCCGCCGCCTTCGAGCGGCGTGTGGCCGGTGACCCGGCAGCCGGTGAGCACCTTGATGCCCCGCTTGGAAAACGCCCGCGTCAATGTCTTGGCGATGTCAGTGTCCACCCCGGGCACGATCTGGGCGGCGTACTCCAGCACCGTCACCTGCGCGCCGAGATCGGCGAGCATCGAAGCGAACTCGCATCCGATGGCACCGCCGCCGATCACCGCCGCGCGCTCCGGTACTTCGTCGAGGGCCAAGACCTCGTCGGAGGTCATGACCAGCGTCGAGTCGCGCTCGAATCCGGGCAGCGTGATCGGCACCGAGCCAGCCGCAAGCAGAACATGGTCGCCGAGGAGGGTCTGCGAGCCCGCCTCGTCACTGTCCACGACAACGGATCGGTCTGCCGCCAGCCGGCCGGTGCCCTCGAAGACAGTGACCTTGCGGCGGCGAAGCAATCCCTTCACGCCGGCCTCGAGACCGTCCACGATGCGCTGCTTGCGTTCCTGCGAGACGCCGAAGTCCAGCTCCGGCGGGGCGACGTTCACGCCGAAGGTGGCTGCCTCGCCGACGGTGCGCCAGACCGCTGCGGTCTCCAGCAGTTCCTTCGCCGGTATGCAGCCGCGGTGCAGGCACGTTCCGCCCAGCCGGTCCCGTTCCACCAGCGCGGCCTTCATGCCCGCAGCCCCGGCATACAGCGCCGCTCCGTAGCCCGCCGGCCCCCCGCCGATCACGACGAGGTCGTAGCGAACCGGGGCGCTTGTCTCGCCGTTCATCGCTTCATCTGCCATCGCGCGACGAGGGTACGCCGCCCTGCCCGTCCGTTTGCACCGGGAGCACTCGGGCCACGGCGCCGCCTGCCGACTCAGCCTCTACGGCCACGTCAGCACGCGGACGGCGAACGCCACCAGGATGACCATGCCGGTGGCGAGTGCCAAGCCAAGCAGCGCCCGGGTGCTCACGCTGACGAATGTAACCCGCCCTATCGCCGATGAGCCCCCAGGTAGGCTCACACCGTGAAACTGCTGCGCTCTCGAGGCGCTGTCGCTGCGGCGACAGCGTTGATCTGTTTGGGCGTCTTGGCCGGGTGCGGCGACGATGGCAGCGTGACGCAGCAACCGCCTGCGACGGCAGCCGCAGCGGACCCGGGAGCGACTCCTGCGCCCACCGCGGCGTCGGCCGGCTCGGCCGCTGACCAAGCCGCTGAGACGACTGCCGCTGCGGATGCGGCAGGGACGACCGCCGCTGCGGCACCGGCCGAGTCGCGAGCAGAGATCCTGCATCTCCAAGGCGCTCTGCTCGATGGGCAGCAATTCGACTTCGCCATGACCGCCGGCAACGACGTCGTGCTGTGGTTCTGGGCGCCTTGGTGACCGGCGTGCAATCGTGAAGCGCCTGCGGTCGCAGCGCTGAAGCAGGAGCACGGCGAGAACCTGGTGATCGTCGGGGTTCCCGGAGGCGACTCCCAGGATTCCTACCGCAGCTTCGTCGCCAAGCACCAGTTGGGTGACGTTCCGCAAGTCTCCAACGAAGGCGGCGAGCTGTGGGGGCAGTTCGGTGTGAGTTCTCAGCCCCGGTGGGTCCTCGTGCGCGCCGACGGCAGCATCGAACGCGGTGGCGGTGCTCCGCCGCCCGACATCGTGTCCGACGCCCTGTCACCCGCATAGCTGCGCCCATGAAGCGCAGCACGGAACGCCGCGTCAGCGTCGAGCGGTTGATTGCCGCTCCCGCGGAGAAGATCTTCGCCGTGCTGACTGACCCCAGCCGCCACCGCGAGATCGACGGCTCGGGGACGTTGGCCAAGCTGACCACCAGCAACGCCCCGCTCACGCTCGGCAGCACGTTCTCGATGCGCATCAACGTCGGCATCCGTTACACCGTGAAGAATCGCGTCCTGGAATTCGAAGAGAATCGCCTGATTGCTTGGGCGCACTGGCAAGGTCAGCGCTGGCGCTACGAGCTCGAACCCAAGGACGGCGGCTGCACGCTCGTGCGCGAGACCTTCGAGTGGGGAACGGCGAAGCTGCCGCGCAGCATCGAGCTCATCGGGGCTCACCGCAAGAACGTGTCGAATATGGAGAAGACGCTCGAGCGGCTGGCTGCCCTGGTCGAGAACAGCCCCGACGACGACGCAGCCTGAGCGGCGCCCTCCCAGCAAGCCCGCGCGAACACGGCCGCGGAGATCAGTCCCCGGGTTCGATCACCCAGACATCGCCGTCGAACGCCTCCTCGAGACGCCGGTGGAGGTCCGCGAGGGCGCGGTCATCGGATCGCCGCACGAGGAGCGCCTCGCTGCAATTGCGCATGAACCAAGTGTCGCGGCGGCGCATTGCCTTGCCGAACGCTTCGCCGTCGACCGGCGCCGTGGCGGCCAGCACGAACTCCCCCACGGCCTGCTGGCGCAGTTCGGCGAAACGGCGACGTGAGGATGCAGGCCAGCGGGAGTCGAGGCCCTCGAAGGCGAGCACGACGACGTAGGGCACGCCGGCCGCGAGCGCGGCCTCGGCGCCGATTGTCTCGGCGCCGAGGCCGAGACCGCTGGCCACCACGAGATCGGGCTGCATCTCACGCTTGGCGGCCAGCACGTCACTGAGCTGGCGCAGCACCCTGCGGGAGATCGGATTCTCGTTGTAGCCGCCGAGCTCGGGCGGGCGGTGGCCCAGCACGGCAAGACCATGGCCGGTGATCTCGCTGCTCGCGCCAGAGCCCGCGCGGCCGCCGGTCGCCTGGGGGCCAGGATCACCCGGCACTGATCGTGGATCGGCAAGCTGATCGAGCACGCCGTCGTCGAATCGGCCGCCTCGCAGGCCCGCAGCAGCGCCTGCCGCGTGCACCGCCAAGGCGTCCGCGGCGGAATTCAGCCGCTGGCCTGCATGGCCTTTCACCCAGGCGAAGGAGACATCGCCGCGTGCGAGCACAGCGTCGATGAACGGCTCCCACAGATCCCGGTTAGCGACGGGCTCCTTCTTCGAGTTCAGCCAGTTGCGACGGTGCCAGCCCTTCCACCACTCGTCGTTGAAGCACTTGACGACATAGGTGGAATCGCTCACGATGCGCAACGGGCCGTCCAAGGCATCGACAGCGCGAGCCGCGGCCGTGACCTCCATCCGCTGGTTCGTCGTGGCGGGCTCGTAGCCGCATTCCCAGGGTCCGCTGTCGACCACGTAGGCCCAGCCGCCGGGACCCGGGTTTCCCAGGCAGGACCCGTCGGTGAAGACTTCTCTTGCTGTCGCGTTCGATTCTCGGCTCATCCAAGTGCGACACTAGAACCCATGCTGTTCGACGG
This sequence comes from Acidimicrobiia bacterium, assembly GCA_022826045.1. Taxonomy (GTDB): domain Bacteria; phylum Actinomycetota; class Acidimicrobiia; order Acidimicrobiales; family Poriferisodalaceae; genus Poriferisodalis. Next base: position 11,547 of record JAJDVQ010000031.1, read on the forward strand.
GCTGCATGAGCAGATACCCGACATCGACCCCGACGAGACCGACGACTGGCTGCAGTCCTTCGCCGCAGTCGTCGAGGAGCGGGGCAAGAACCGGGCGCGCTTTCTCATCCGGCGGCTCATGTCCAAGGCCCGCCAGCTGCAGGTCGATTTTCCCGCCACCGTCTCGACGCCGTACATCAACACCATCGCCCCAGAGCACGAGCCGTGGTTCCCAGGCGACGACGACATCGAGAAGCGCCTGCGGGCATTCATCCGCTGGAACGCCGTCGCAATGGTGACCCATGCCAACTCGTGGGCCGACGGCATCGGCGGACACCTGTCCACCTTCGCCAGCTCAGCGGCGCTGTACGACGTGGGCTTCAACCACTTCTGGCACGGCAAGGACGACGGCGAGCCCGGCGACCACATCTACATCCAGGGCCATGCTGCACCGGGCATCTACGCACGGGCCTACCTCGAGGGCCGCCTCGACGACACCGACCTCGAGCACTTCCGCCGCGAGATCGGGCGCACCGGGCTGTCGTCGTATCCCCACCCCCGTCTCATGCCCGAATTCTGGGAGTTCCCGACGGTGTCCATGGGACTCGGCCCGATCATGGCGATCTACCACGCCCGCTTCAACCGGTACCTGCACAACCGCCGCATCGACAACACGGCGGCATCCAAGGTGTGGTGCTTCGTCGGCGACGGCGAGACCGACGAACCCGAGACGCTCGGGGCGCTGCACCTCGCAGCCCGCGAACGGCTCGACAACCTCATCTTCGTCGTCAACTGCAACCTGCAGCGGCTCGACGGTCCCGTGCGCGGCAACGGCAAGATCATCCAGGAACTCGAGGCCAACTTCCGCGGCTCAGGCTGGAATGTCATCAAGGTGATCTGGGGCGGGCGCTGGGACGAGCTGCTGGCCCGGGACCGCGACGGCGTGCTGCTCAACAAGATGAACGAGACCGTCGACGGCGAGTACCAGCGCTACTCGGTGGAGAGCGGGCAGTACATCCGTGAGCGCTTCTTCGGCCCCGATCCCCGGCTGCGGGAGATGGTCCAACACCTCTCCGACGAGGAGCTGCAGACGCTGCCCCGCGGCGGCCACGACTACAAGAAGCTCTATGCGGCCTACCAGGCGGCCGTGGAGCACGAGGGCAGCCCGACAGTCATCCTGACCAAGACCGTCAAGGGATGGTCGCTGGGGCCCGATCTGGAGGCACGCAACGCCACGCACCAGATCAAGAAGCTGAACCGCACCCAGCTCATGACGATCCGCAACCGGCTGCGCCTCCATGACGAGATCGACGCAGAGTTCGATCCCGACGATCCGCCGTACTGCCGGCCCGAACCGGGCAGCGCCGAACACGAGTACCTGATGGCCAGGCGCAAGGCACTCAACGGCCCGCTGCCCAAGCGCATCCGCAACTGGTGCCGCAAGAGCCTGCCCATGCCCAGCTCGAAGCCGTTTGAGGAATTCGCCGCTGGCTCGGGCGCGATGGCGGTGTCGACCACCATGGCGTTCACCCGGATGCTGCGCGCCATGACACGCGAGCCAGGATTCGGCGATCGGGTGGTGCCGATCATTCCCGACGAGGCCCGCACGTTCGGGATGGACTCGCTGTTCCGCGAGCTGGGCATCTACGCCAGCCAGGGGCAGCTCTACGAGCCGGTGGATCACGACCTGCTGCTGTCGTACACCGAGCACATCGACGGTCAGATACTCGAGGAGGGCATCACCGAGGCGGGCGCGCTCGCCAGCTTCACCGCTGCGGCCACGTCGTATGCCACTCGCGGCGTGGCGATGGTGCCCTTCTACACCTTCTATTCGATGTTCGGTTTCCAGCGAGTGGGCGACATGATCTGGGCGCTGGCCGACATGCGCGGACGCGGCTTCCTGATGGGCGCCACTGCGGGCCGTACCACCCTGATGGGCGAGGGCCTCCAGCACCAGGACGGGCATTCACCGCTGCTGGCCTCGGTCGTGCCGCCGTGCCAGGCCTACGACCCCGCGTTTGCGTACGAGCTTGCAGCGATCGTGCGCGACGGGATCCGGCGCATGTACGGCGTGGGCGAGGACGTCTTCTACTACCTGACGATCTACAACGAGAACTACGTCCAGCCGCCCGAGCCCGATGATCTCGCAGTCGAAGATCTCTTGGCCGGGCTGTACCGCTATGCGCCCGCTCCGTCGGGCCGTGCGCACGGGAGCACGATCCTGTTCTCGGGTTCGGCACAGGGCGCCGCCCGGGCAGCCGCTGACCTGCTGGCCACCGAGCATGACGTCGCCGTCGATCTGTGGAGCGCCACCTCGTACAAAGCGCTGCGCGAGGAAGCGCTGTCATGCGAGCGCTGGAACACGCTGCATCCCGACGAGCCGCAGCAGGTGCCGTTTGTCACCCGCCAGCTGGCTGACGGCACCGGACCCGTCATCGCCGTGACCGACTTCATGCGGGCCGTGCCCGATCAGGTGTCGCGCTGGATCGGCCGCGACTACACGTCGCTGGGCACCGACGGCTTCGGGCGCAGCGATACACGCAGCCGTCTGCGAGAGCACTTCGAGATCACTGCCGAGCACATCACGGTCGCCGTTCTGTGGCGCCTCGCCGAGCTGGGAGAGATCGACTCGACGGCAGCTGCGGAGGCCATCAAGCGCTACGGCCTGGCCACCGACAGCGCCGACCCCTGGTCCTCAGCAGCACACTGAGCTTCGCGGCCGACGGACATGGCCGGTGATGTCCGGCCTGCGCCGCCAGACTGTCCCGGTGCCCAGCGACATCCCCTGCCCGCAGCGGTGGTTCGACGACTTCGAGGCCGGCGAGCGCTTCACGTTCGGAACCACGACGATCAACGAGGCCGAGATCATCGAGTTCGGCCGCAAGTTCGACCCCCAGCCCTTCCACATCGATCCCGAGGCTGCGCGCGAGACGATCTTCGGCGGACTGATCGCGTCGGGCTGGCATACCGGCTCGATCATGATGAGGCTGCTGGGCGAGCATCTGCTGGGACCCTCCAGCATGGGCTCGCCGGGCCTCGACGAGCTGCGCTGGCTGGCGCCGGTGCGGCCCGGCGACCGACTCACACTGGTCGCCGAGGTGCTGGAGGTCATCCCGAGCCGTTCCAAGCCCGACCGCGGGATCGTCAAGATGGCCCACGAACTGGTCAACCAGGACGGCACCACGGTCGTGCGCTCAGTAGCCAACATGATGATCGCCCGGCGCCCCTGAAGCTCTGATCGCTCGCTGCGGGCAGCGTCGAGAGGGACTTGCTCAAGCGAGCTGCAGAGGGCCGGGATCGGGTGTGCCGGTGCTGCCTTCCAGGCGCGCAACGCGCTCGCGCACCAAGGCGACTTCGGCAGTCACGCCATCGATGCGGTCGGACTGATGGTCGATGCGTCCCCCGAGGTGAGAGATGACGCCCAAGCCAGTGCCGATCACGCTGGCCATGATGCCCACGGCGGCGACGAGGACCGCCCATGCATCGACGACAAGCTGCGTCGCCGCGGCCGTCTCCGCCTCCATGACCCCAACCCTAGGAGTCTGCTGAATTATTTGGTCGGATTTCCGCGTGTTGGGGGTGGGCGCGCGGGACGATGTGGGAATGCAGGGTGTGTCGTCGCTGGATCGCGGGTTGCTGGACGCGGATGGGCTGGTGGGGCATCTGGTGGCGG
>JAJDVQ010000004.1 GCA_022826045.1 Acidimicrobiia bacterium
ATGGTGGTTCCTTCCTTCAGGAGTCCGGTTTGCTTTGCCTCAGCAACCGCGCCAACCGAAAGGAAGGAACCATGTAGCCGACTCCCGCGAGTCGGTTGGCGCGGCCCGTGGAGGGCACGCGGTTACTGAGGCAGGCGCGACTCTCGCGCGTTTCGCGGGCGCGTGCAAGCGCGTCTTCGTGCTTCTTGTGTCGGGTGCTGGCGGGTGCCTCAGCGCAGAGGCTCGCCTGCGGCCATAGCAGGGTGCTTCAGACCGTTGCCGCGGTGCGCGTCGGCTTGTCGTCGGTGCCTGTAGGGCCACGATTCCCGCCAAGCTCGGCAGGATGCCGGGAAAGGCACAAACGGAAGGTACAAACGAAGTTGTCGGGGTTGCGGCTGCCTAGCCGTTCCGCGACTTCGCAACCGCTTCCCCGCCCGCGCGGACCGCGCGAAACGCGGTCGTCTCGAAGGCGTCGAGAGGCTCAAACGAGACTGCCCGTAGTGGCAGGTCAGCGGCCTGCCGCCGTGCTGCAAGCAACAAACGAGCAACAAACGGAATCTCGAAACTCGACAGTCTGTGCCACCATATTGCGGCTTCGCCGTATCGCTTCGCGCCTGAAGCGATTGCGGAACCGGCCCAGGACACGGGCGCACCGAAGACCACGGGGAAGACCACGGGAAACAAGACAACCCGCCAGACCGCTTCTGAGACGATCTGACGGGTTTCGCAGCCTCCCCGCTGTCTTGGGTGCCGCAGAGGCTCTTGCGGCGTCTCAGCGTCGAGCTATGAGGCTCCGATGAGATGCTCCGCCCATGCCGCCATGAGCGCCCGGCGCTGTTCCAGCAGATCGGTGCGCGTGTACGGCTTGCGTGAAGCGTTCTTGTCAACGTGGGCAAGCGCACGCTCGACAAGCAGAGAGTCGAAGCCTGCCTCGATGGCCCAGTCTGAGAACGTGCTTCGTGCGAAGCCGTGAAGTGTCCAGCTAACGCCTGCCTTGCGGGTGAGTGCTGTTGCCCACGCGTTGCCCTGCGGCCTGCCTGCCTTCGCCATGTTGCTTTTGGAACTGGGGAAGATGTAGCTCGACTCGATGCCGTCACGCTCGGCATGGCGCTTGGCCGAGCGCAGGCACTTCACGGCTTCGGGTGACAGCGCCACCCGGTGCGCCCTGTCTGTCTTGGTGCGATCCGCTGGCAGGGTCCACGTAGCTGCCTCGAAGTCGATCTCTGACCATTCGGCAAGCCGAGCCTCATTGTTGCGGCAAGCAGTCAGTACCGAATACTCGAAGAGCAAGAGAGGGAACACGTCGGCTTCGACATCGAGCACCCTGCCAAGCTCGGCGCTGGCATCCTGCCAAGCCGGAGCCTCACGGTGCCCAGTGCTGCGCGCCACCTTCGGAAGCACGTTCTCGATGCCTTCGCACGGGTTGGCATCGACATGGCCGAGCACCTTGGCCGACTCGAAGATTCGGCGCAGCCGAGACTTCAGCTTGTTGAACACTGCGCCCTTGCCTTGCACTGCCAGCAGCACGCCTTGAATGTCGGCAGCCGTGATGTCGGCCAGCGCAGCCGAGCCGATGGCAGGAAAGACGAAGCGCTCGAAGCTCGAATGCCAGTCCTGAACGGTCTTGGCGCTGGCGTCGCCTTCGATCTGAGTAGCGACGAAGCTGGCGTGATGCTGGCGCAGCGTCACGGCTTCCCGTCGTGGCTTGGGCTTGGCCCGCACGCTCCGAACGGCTGCCTTGGCGGGCGCTGTCTGCCGAGCCTCCGAGCGTATCTCAGCGGCAAGCTGGCGAGCCTCTGAGAGTGTCGTTTCGGGGTAGGTGCCGATGCCTCGAAACGTGCGCCTGCCTTCGATGGTGGCCCGCACAAGCCACGACTTCGAGACGCTGCCTCCGGTGCCTTGGTGAACGTTCAGATAGAGACCGTTCGCCTTGCGCCCGCCGTCGGAGTACCGGCCCTTATCCGTCACGCTTCGGCAGAACGCTGCCGTGAGCCCTTGTGCTGTCATGGTGTCTCTCCCGTGTTTGTACCTTGTTTGCACCAACAAGAGAGGCCCTATCACCCTAGGTCAGAGGCTTGCAACACCATTGCTTGATTGTGCTTGTGACCAGCGGGTTTGCAAGCTGGCAAGCGGCCTAGCTGGCACTTCGGGCGCACTGTGCAAAGTGTCCATGCCCAACACCTCGAATGCGGCGTGGCTGAACTGCGCCTCGGGCGTGCCGTCCATCAGCGCCAGCACCAGGATGCTGTGGTGGTCGGTCAGCGCATCGCCCCGGTCCATCCGCAGGAATTGGAACATCACATCCGATCCTGTCGCCGCGATGAGCTCCACGAGCGGCTGCGGGAAGTGCTCTTCGGCCCCGGGCGGGATGATCATCCGGGCCGAGTCGCTGACGAGCATGCCGAAGGTGTCCGCCAAGCACGTCATGAAGGCCTGATGCGCACCCGGCGGCACCGCTGCGACCACGTGACCGAGCCGGTACACCTCGGCGGGACCGGGGTCCTTCTTGATCGGATAGCGGTTGCCGACCACGTCCTGCTCGACGCCCACTCGATCGTCCACACCGGCGCGGTTGTAGGTGTGACGGTCACGCCGCGGCGCGAGCGGCTCGGCGTGCTGGCCGTGCACCGCCTCGAGCACGAATCCGGTGATCGGCTCGACGAAATGGACTCGCTTGCCGCCGCCGAGCCGGCCTTCCGCGCCGCCGATGTCGTGCACCGGCGAGCAGCCGGGGACCGCGTCGGCGAGGGCTGCCAGGTCTTCCTCGGAATCGACTTCGAACGCCCAGCCGACGAACTTGGCGGGGCCCCGATGCACGACATGGAGGAACGGCATCGGCTCCAATCCGCGGGAGAGCAGCAGATCGTCGTCCCGGTGCACGACGACGAGGCCGAAGTCGGTGACGAAGCGCTCCATTGCATCGAGATCGGGTGCGGAGAACCGGACGTAGGCAACGTCGGCGGCCTTCACGATCGGCGTCGCTGTGTCGGGCAGTACTGCGGTGTCAGCCATGTCGCCTCCTCACCGGCGCAAGTACGGTAACCCAGCGGCCCGATCTCATCCGGAGCGATCGCTAGCGGTCGCTATGCAGCAGCGGGCCGTGCTGGGGAGGAAGGTGATCCCGATGGATCTCGGTCTGGCCGGTCGCTCGGCGATCCTGATGGCATCCAGTCGAGGACTGGGCCGGGCATGCGCCCACAGCGTGGCCCGCGAAGGCGTCGATGTGGTGATCAACGGTCGCACTGCGGACGACGTGATTGCGACTGCCGAGGACATCGCGTCAACCCATGGCGTGGTCGCCCAGACCGTCGTCGGCGATGCAACGGAGGCCGACACCCAGGATCAGCTGCTGGCGGCGTGTCCCGAGCCCGACATCGTGCTGCTGAACGGAGGCGGTCCGCCGCTGGCAGCGCTCGCCGACATCGAGCCCGAACAATGGCAGGACGCAGCGCAGCGCTTGATGATCTCGCCTTTGCTGTTCGTGCAGCGCGTCGTTCCGGGCATGCGGGAGCGACGATTCGGCCGCATCGTGGCGATCACCTCCGCGATGGTGAAGGCGCCCAACCCTGCACTTGGTCTCTCGGCCGGCCCGAGGCTCGGCATGACAGCGGTGCTCAAGGCGCTGTCCACCGAGATCGTGATGGACAACGTCACGATCAATCAGCTGCTCCCAGAGCGAATCGACACAGAACGACAGCAGTACATGGCCCGCATGATCATGGAGCAGCGCGGCATCAGCTGGGACGAGGCCCGCGCTGCCCAAGCAGCCATGATCAAAGCCCAGCGGCTCGGCCGTCCCGAGGAGTTCGGCGATGCGTTCGCCTTCCTGTGCTCCGCCCAGGCCGGCTATATCAGCGGCCAGAACCTCCAGCTGGACGGCGGGAGCTACGCCGGCGTCTTCTGAGCGCACCTCAGCTCGACTGCGAGGGCGGCACAGCTTCGTCGGGCACCCAGTTGCCGTGGAAGCCGTAGGGCACGCGTTGGGGCAGCGGCACTCTGGCTACCGGTGAGCGGCCGAGGTCGCGGGCATCGAGGATCACCAGCTCGCTGCCGTCGGTGTTCTCGTCGTAGATGTAGGACATCAGCCAGCCGTCGTCCTCGGCGCTGCCCTCGGGATCAGGGACGAACACAGCCTCGGCGCTGCCTCGGCCGGGGCCGTGGTCGTGGTACTCGGCCGTGCCGCTGTCGTAGTCGAACTTGAAGTTGGCCCCCGGGATGAGCCCGTCGGCGACGCCCACCGTGTAGCCGAAGCGATGTTCGCGGGCGGTCCGGTCGGCCCGGACCTGGGGGAACTCGTGGAACCGGTCATCGACGCGTTCCTCGCTGACCCTGCGACTCACCGGGTCGACGGTCCAGCGATCGAGCGTGGGCCGGGAATCTCCGGCCGGGCCCAGCTTGTCGCGGTCGAACATCTTGTCGTAGCGGCACAGGTCGATCACCACCCGGCCGTCGCTGTCCTCGTAGGCATTCAGCGGGTGGAAGACGTAGCAGAGCCCGACGTCGCACCAGATGATCTCCTCGGCTGTGCCATCGCGGGGCAGCAGGCCGACCCGGGCGCCGTAGTCGGGGTCCCACCGGAACGGGAACGACGCTTTGCCGCTGAGCGCGAGATCCAGGTCGAGCGTGACGGGCAGGTCGTAGATGACGGCGTAGTTCTCGGTGAGCGACATGTCGTGGATCATCGGCATGCCCCGCAGCGGCACATCGACCGTCTTGCGCACCCGGCCGTCGGCGCCCACCACGACGTACTCGACGTGATCGAACAGGTCCTGCCACGCATAGCAGACGGCGTGCAGCTCGCCGCTGCCGGGATCCAGCTTCGGATGCGCCGTGAAACCGGTCTTCAGCGTCCCGGAGAAGTCGTTGCGACACACCGTCTCGAGCTCGTATCCCATCTCCACCGGCACCACGCCCGCTTCGACCAGCGCCCACGTCGTGCCGGCGAAGCCCCAGACACTCGTATTCGCAGAGAAGTCGAGCGTGCCGACAGGCCCCGGCACGGCAGGTTCGCCCAACGCCTCCACCACGTCCTGGCCCCGCACCCAGCGGTTGCGGTACCACTCGGCGCGGCCGTCGCGCAGCCGCACGCCGTGCACCATGCCGGTGCCGACGAACCAGTGGCTCGTCGCCGGATCGGTGGGCGCGATCGGGTTCGGCCCGTTGCGCAGGTAGCGGCCTTCCAGCGCTGCGGGTATCTCGCCGATCACGTCGAGATCGAACGCCGTGACCTCTTCGGACACTGGAGCGAAGTTGCCCTCGCTGTAGGTGTTCTGAGGCCGGGCTTCGGTGGTTTCGCTCATTGCAAGCTCCCAGGTCGGTCGGCGGCGAGGTCGATGTAGCGACCGATCACGTTGCGCGTCACCGTCGCCACGTCGTCATGCTCAAGGCCGTAGGCCCAATCGGTGCAACCTGTAGTGAACACCTCGCCGAGACCTCGCTCGAACCATCCCATCACCGCGGCACCATGTGCGAAGCGTTCCCGGTTCTCGGGCGTGTCACCGCCGCCGAGCCGCTCGGTCACCCAGTTGAGCTCGCCGATGTAGCTGTCGGGCATCCCCGGCGGCGCTTCGGCGGTCTCCCACAGATGTGCCGGTGCTGTGCCGAGCACCTCGAAGTTGGGCGGCGTGCCGCCGCCGAGCCCAGCTCCTCACGCAGCGTCAGCACCATCCGCACAGCATGGTCCTTCTGCTCCTTCGAACACCGCCTCGACGTCGCCGCCGGACGAGGTTCCGCATCCATGGAACCCATGCTCGCTCCAATCTCCGGAGCCTGCGCAAAACCCAGTGCGAATCAGGTGTTCCCGTGGCGATGATGCCCTGTAGCGCATCGCGGCGGCCGAGGAGGCGCCGTGGTCGTGGTGGTGGTCGGCGGCGGCGCTGTCGTGGTGGTGGTCGGCGGGCGGCGTTCGCCGCCGTCAGCGCCGTGGCTGTGTGGCACGGCGAACTCCACTGGTGGTTGCGAGTGATCGGTCATGATGGCCGGTCTTGCAACAGAGCAACCGCCAGTGGAGGTGTCCAGTATGGCTGCACGGCTGAGCGCGTTGGAGCGCGCTCGTATTGAGGCGTTGAGATCGGAGGGGGTCCGCTGCGAGGACATCGCTGCTGGGCTCGGCCGGCATCCCTCGACGGTGTGGCGCTCACACCGTCTACGCCAACCCGAACGCTTCGAGCGTCTGGGCGCTGTCGTAGCCGAGCCGCCGGAGCGCTTCACGCTGTTCGCGCGGTTCCAGCGCGAACAGCTTGTCCGCGCCGTCGCCGTGCCCGTGGCGGCGCGCTGACAGCCACCATGCCAGCACCGCAGCTTCGATGCGGCGCTCAGCTTCCGCAGCGTCGTTGTCGGCTTCGCTGTGTGCCATCCGCCGCGGTGTGCCAGCTTGCTGCGTGCGGGCGCTCTGACAGCCGATCAGACACTCAGCCCGACGAAGCCGCTGCGAGCGGCTCGGCAGCGTCTCAGCGACGCTCTACGGGCCTCACGCCGAGCTTCCTCGCAGCGGTGAGCGTGGCCATGCAGGCTGCGTAGCGTTCGGGATGCCTCCGCTTCCGCCACACGAAGCTCAGCCAGCTCATGCCCGCAGCAGCAGCGCCAGCGCTCGCGAACACGGCTAGCTGAGTTGCACTGGTCGGCACCGCGGCGATCCGGTTGGCGCCGAACGGTTCCAGCCACGCCGTCCCGTAGAGCCAGATCAGCAGGAAGGTAGGGCCGACCAGGAACGGCACCGACCCGATGCTCCACCGAATCGCCTGCCAGTAAGTCATGCCGACGGGGTCTGTCGTGCCGGTGTGCGCCTCGCCAGTCATGGTGTCAGTGTAGTTCGTGGTGTTCATTGCGCGTACCGGCAGTAGTGGCCGCCGTATTGCTGGCAGGACCAGCCGTTGGCGATCTTTCTCATCTCCTCGGCGGTGATGAGTCCGGCCCGGTAGTCGGCAATCGCCTTGTCGAGATCGGCCCGTGTGATCTTCGGCTGCCCGTCACCGCTGTCGTCGTCGGGCTCAGAGTCATCGCCCGAGTCGTCGTCGGTGCCATCGCCGCTGTCGTCATCGGTGCCCGAGTCGTCGTCGTTGTCGTTTTTCTGCCTGTTCTCTGACAGCAGGCTCTCAAAGTCGGCATTGGCCCACCTGTCTACTGCGATGGCGCACCCCACCTCTAAGCCCAGAGATGTAGGACTGTCGGACGCTCCCTTGTCAAGTGGGGTCGTCAGGCAGCGTGAAGTCGGGTGTGTTGTCGGTGTTTTTCGTCGCGCCGCATGCGTCGGATGACGCGGTTGGCGAGGTGGCGTTTGTGGGCTCGGCGGGCTTCGCGGCGGGTCTTGTTTTCGCCGGTTTTTCGGGCGGGGCAGGGCGGCGGCGTCGGGCTGGCTGCGGGCCTGGGTGACCGACGCGATGTGCAGCGCCGAGTTGACGCGTCGGTTGCCTCCGAAGTCGAGCCGGTGCTTGGCGGGCTGGCCGCTGCGGTCGCCTGAGGACAGCGCG
>JAJDVQ010000016.1 GCA_022826045.1 Acidimicrobiia bacterium
CCGCCATGAAGGCCCTGCTGCCTTGTCGCCACCGCCAGACGCAAGAACCGCAGCAACCTCACCGGCAAGACCAACGGCTGGAAGACCATCCTGAACACACCGGCCGTCCACTACGGCGACCGCATCGCCGACCACATCCGATGAACACCACCACAGCCGGATACACAAAAAACCGGACAGTCCCGCCTGCTAGAGAAAGCTTCTGCGGTTCTTGGCAGCACGTGGACCAGTTCGTGGACGTGTCGAAGCCTCAGTGTGCGGCCGCCTTTGCAAGTTGATGCCGTCGCACTCCCGAGCCCGCGGCTTGCGGGTCGGTGGCAATTCTGGGCAGATCGGGCGTCAGTTGACGCTGGCGCCCTCGGCGCGTGCCGACTGCGCATCGTCGAGGCGGTCGAGCACGTCGGCATCGTCGTCGGCATCGCCATCGGCCCCGATGCCGAGCGCGGTGCGGATCCGGCCGTCGATCTCGACGGTGACCTCGGGATTCGCGATCAGGAACCTCTTGGCGTTCTCGCGGCCCTGACCGAGCTGCTCGCCCTCGTAGGTGTACCAAGCACCCGACTTCTTCACGATGCCGTGCTCGACACCCACGTCGAGCAGCGAGCCCTCACGGCTGATGCCCTGCCCGTACATGATGTCGAACTCGGCCTGGCGGAAGGGAGGCGCCACCTTGTTCTTGACGACCTTCACGCGGGTGCGCCCGCCCACCACCTCGCCCTCGACCTTGATGGCCTCGATGCGGCGGATGTCGATCCGCACCGACGAATAGAACTTCAGCGCCCGGCCGCCCGAGGTGGTCTCGGGGCTGCCGAACATCACGCCGATCTTCTCGCGCAGCTGGTTGATGAACACGCAGATCGTCTTGGTCTTGTTCAGGTTGGCAGTGAGCTTGCGCAGCGCCTGGGACATGAGGCGCGCCTGCAGGCCGACATGGGTGTCGCCCATCTCGCCCTCGATCTCGGCCCGCGGCGTGAGTGCCGCCACTGAGTCGACGACCACGACATCGATGGCACCCGAGCGGATGAGCATGTCGGTGATCTCGAGCGCCTGCTCGCCGGTGTCGGGCTGGGAGATCAGCAACTCGTCGACATCGACGCCGATGTTCTTTGCGTACACCGGATCCATCGCATGCTCGGCGTCGACGTAGGCGCACACGCCGCCGGTTCGCTGCGCCTCGGCCACCAAGTGCATGGCGAGCGTGGACTTGCCCGATGCCTCCGGGCCGTACACCTCCACCACCCGGCCGCGGGGAAAGCCCCCGATGCCGAGCGCCAAGTCGATCGCGAGGCTGCCCGAGGAGATCGCCTCGACCGCCATGTGGTGCTTCTCGCCCATCTTCATCACCGATCCGTCGCCGAACTGGCGGCGGATCTGCGTGAGCGTCATGTCCAGCGCCCGGTCCCGTTCTGCATCTTGTTGAGCCATGTCGTCCTCCTCGGACTCCCGTTCGGCCGCACCCGGCGTGCGATGCCGTCTTGGAGGCACCGTAGAAGCCGGGTGTGACAACTCACGGGTGATTTTCTGCCGGTCAGTCTCCTCGGGGCAGCGGCATCGACCAGGGCACCGCGAACCCATGCGCTGGCGACCGTTGCCAGCGTGCACTGCACGCCGCAAAAGCGGTCATTTCGAATGACAGCAATGTAGTTCCGAACGTCAGTTCGTGTCAAGGCCATGCATCCTGCAAGCATCACCGCAACAGGCCCCAGAAGGCCGCGTCGAATGGCGAAGCCGCAGCCCGAACGGGAGGAAGCGCCGCAGCCAACCCCTGCCCTGGCGGCGGACAGCTTCGCAGCCGACACAAGCAGCCGACACAAGCATTGAAATAACAGTACTTTGCTGTGTAATTTCAAGGTGTGGACACCCAGCCGATCCCGCGTGCGGCTGCTCCTGTCGTAGAAGCCGCGCTCGGGCGGAGCCCGGTGGTGGCGCTCATCGGGGCAAGGCAGTGCGGCAAGACAACACTGGCACGGCAATTCGTCGCGGCCGACTCGCCCAACTACTTCGATCTCGAGGACCCGCTCAGCCTTGCTCGCCTCGACGAGCCGATGACAGCACTGGGTCCTCTGTCGGGACTGGTGGTCATAGACGAAGTTCAGCGTCGGCCCGATCTGTTTCCGGTGCTGCGCGTCCTCGCGAACCGCGAGCGCAACCCGGCCAGATTCCTGGTGCTGGGCAGTGCCGGCCCCGAACTGCTCCGTCAGAGCGCGGAGTCGCTCGCCGGGCGCATCGAGTACCTGGAGCTCGCCGGCTTGCAGGTGGCCGAAGTCGGCGCCGAGAACATGGAGGCGCTGTGGCTGCGCGGCGGGTTCCCCCGCTCGCTGCTCGCCGACAGCGACGAGAACAGCCTGGCATGGCGAAAGTCGTACATGCAGTCGTTCGTGGAGCGCGACCTGCCGCAGTTCGGGGCAGGGCTCGCCGCGCCGACCATCCACCGCCTCGTGCACATGCTGGCCCACTGCCACGGCCAAGTCGCCAACCTCCGGGCGCTCGCGACAGCCTTGAGCATCAGCGAGACCACGGTCCGGCGCTACCTCGACCTGATGGAGCACCTCTTCCTCATACGCCAACTGCGCCCGTGGCATGAGAACCTCAAGAAACGCCAGGTCAAGCGCCCCAAGCTCTACTTCCGCGACTCCGGACTGTTTCACCACCTCCTCGGGAAAGCCACCATGGACGAACTGCTGACCGACCCCCGGCTCGGAGCATCCTGGGAGGGCTTCGTCCTCGAGAAGATCCTCGCGGAGGCCCACCCGGATCATGCGTACTTCTGGGCGACCCACGCCGGCGCCGAGCTCGACCTGCTTCTCTTCATGCGGGGCCGCAGGATCGGCGTGGAGATCAAGAGAATCGATGCACCCCGCCGCACCCCATCCATGACCGCCGCGCTGCGCGACCTCTCGCTCGACGCTCTCTGGGTGCTCTACCCCGGCCGCCTCCGCTACCCCATCAGCGAGCACATCACCGCCATCCCGGCCAGCGAGCCATTCCCGGCAGACGCAGCAGCCCAAGACGCCTGCTGACACAGAACACAGACCCGGCCGCTGGTGGACCTGCTGATGCGCGCCGGGTGGGTGAAGCGGGTGCCGTTCCTCGCCGATCGCACTGCGCTGATGGATCAGGCGGTGAACGCGTTCAAGACGAATCTGCCCGATTCGGCGCCGGTGAACTTGGTGCGCGAAGGCAGCGAGGACGGCTGCCTGGTGCCGCCGCGGGGTGTGTCGGCGCCGTTGAAGTTCGCACGCGAGGGCATCAAGCACGACGGCCTGAGCGGGGCCGAGAAGGACGACTGGGGCAAGCCGAGTTCGCCTGAGACATCGTCCCGAGCTCGACGGTGACGGTGCGCGGTGGGCCGTCAGCTCGCTATCAGCAGCGCTGTTTGGGGGTGCAGCGCTGCGAGGCCGCGGTCGAGTGTTGCCAGACGGCCCCCGAAGTGCCGGGCGAGCGCGGCGAGGTAGGCGTCGGTCACTTGGCGATGCCCGATGACGCCGGCGAGCGTTGTGGCATCGAAGCCGATCTCCTCTGCCCAGAACACGTGCTGGGGAAGCGACTGCACCTGCTGCAACGCGCCGAACGCGTCGAGCGCGCCGATGCCTTCGCGGATCAGAAAACGCAGCAGCGTCCCCTGAGTGATGGGGCAGGTGGCCAGCTCATCGTCGTGGCCGTCGAACCAGGCTCGGGCCAGACGGTGATGGACATGGTCTTCGACCACGAGCGCGATGAGGACGTTGCCGTCGGCGAGCGCTGCGGTCATTCGTCTTCGAGGGATCGGACGTCTTCGGCTGTGACGGCCCGCCCGACCCGCACGGTCGGCAGCCCCGCGGCAGGCGGCGTTGCGGGCGCATCGACCGGGCAGAGCGCCAGCCGGATCAGCTCAGTGACGACTTGGCTCAGCGACTTGCGCTGCTGGTGCGCCATCTCTCGGGCGAGGGCATGCACATCGGCCGGCAGGTCGATCGTCGTCCGCATCATTGCATCATATCATCACGATGCAACCCGAGCAGTGGAGAGCCGAGCGAATGCAGCGCTGCGAGGCCGCGGTCAGCCGACTGGCGCAGGGTGGCTGTCACCACCGACCCCAGTCCGGGACTGTCGGGTGTCCTTCTCTCTGCCTTGCGCAAGGCCCGCGGCCACCAGAGTGGCGCGCAGAACGCTGTCGGGTACGTCAATGGCGCCGAGATCGCAGATCTTGCCCCCGAACTCGGCTGTGAACTTGATTTCGCTCATTCACTGCCGACGACGGCGACCGGCGACGCCAAGACGGCCGCTCACGGCGGACCGGTCTTTGTGACGAATCGCGGCCGGCCGACCCATGTGCTGCTCACCTATGAGAACTACCGGCTTCTCGCCGGAGGCAGCGCGTCGCTGGTGGATCTGCTCGGCGCCACGCCCGGCGCAGGCGAGGTTGATCTGCCCCTGCGGGCTCGCAACGAGCTCGTGGAGCGTCGTGATCGCTCATCGGGGATGGTGCTGCGCCAATGGCTCAACAACGACGTCCATGCGGCGTTCGAGGGCCGCATCCTCCCGGTCGATGTGGAGGTCGCCCGCACCGCGGCAACCCTGCACATTCCCGACCCCGCTCCTGTGAGCGACGCCCTCATCGCGGCCACAGCCCTGGTTCACTCGATGAGCGTGGTGACGCGCGACGCCGGCGACTTCAGTCGATTCAACGGCCTGAACGTCATCAATCCGTGGCGCGACGCCGACGCAGGCGAAGGCGAAGGCGACTGAGCCTGTCGCAGCCAGCCGAGCGTGAGCTTGGTGCTTGATGCGGGGGCGCTGATCGCCCTCGAACGCGACGAGCAGAGGCTCTGGGAGCGTGTGGAGGATGCTCATCTGACCGGCCGTCCCCCGCTGACCCATGGCGGCGTGGTGGCGCAGGTGTGACGGGGCGGCTCAGGGCGCCAGAAGCGCGGCGGGAATGACGGCGATGCCGTCGCGGCGGCGATAGGCGTAGGGACCGGTGGTGATGACGGCTGCATCTGCCAGGCCGGGGCCGATGGCGCGCTGCAGCCAAGGCAGATGGCGGACGTCATCGTCTGACACGGTGGCTGACAGCGTGGCCTCCACGGCCACCACACGGTCGTCACGCGCACGCACGATGAAGTCGATTTCGCGATCGCCTGAGCGACGACGCAGGTGATGCACGGTGGCGCGAGCGCGCTGGGCAAAAACCCGCAAGTTCAGTGCCACAAGCGATTCGAACAAGCGACCGAGCAGCGGGCGCTGATCGACCGTCAGCGGTGCGGGCACGCTGCCGCGGCGCAGGCCGTCGGCGTCGAGGCCCAGCAATGCCACCGCCAGAGCCGGAACTGAGAACTTCGCACACCAAGACAGGCAATCGACACTTCGGGCCAGCGCCGGTTCGCCTTGCGTTGTTGCTGGGGGTGTCAGGAGCGGATGACGGGGGCGGCGCACCCCATCGTGTCGCGCGCATGTGGCACGCTGCCACCCATGAGCCCCCCTGCTGAGAAATCCACTGCGATGACCGACAGCGACTTCGAGCTGCTGGGAATCGAGCGCGACGCGGGTGTCGTGTTCGCCACCATCGACGCTCCGCCGATCAATGTGATGACCCCGGCGCTGTTCCGCGAGCTCGCGAAGTTCAGCGTTCACGTCGCCGATGACGACTCGGTGCGGGTGGTGGTGCTGCGAAGCGACAACCCGGACTTCTTCATCGCCCACTTCGACGTCACGGCGATTCTGGGCTACCCGACCGATGGTCCCGCCGAACGGCCCACGGAGCACGTCGGGTTCCACGCCATGTGCGAGACGTACCGCACGATGGGAAAGGCCACCATCGTCGAGATCGGCGGGCGGGTCGGCGGCGGCGGCAGCGAGCTGTCGATGTCGTGCGACATGCGCTTCGGCGCGCTCGACCGCACGGTCATCAACCAGATGGAGGTGCCGATCGGCATCCTGCCCGGCGGCACCGGCACGCAGCGGCTCCCCCGCCTGGTCGGGCGCGGCCGCGCCATGGAGGTGATCCTCGGCGGCGTCGACATCGATGCCCGCACGGCTGAACAGTGGGGCTACCTGAACCGGGCGCTGCCCGCCGACGAGCTGCGGCCGTTCGTCACCGAGCTGGCGTACCGCATCGCGAAGTTCCCGCCCCAAGCCGTCGCGCTGGCCAAGCAAGCCGTCAATGCGGCCGACGAACTTCCCCTCAGGGACGGCATGTTCGAGGAGCGGTACCTCTTCCAGCGGCTCCTGCGCACGCCCCAGGCGCAGCCCGCCATGGAGCAGTTCATCGAACTGGGCGGCCAGACGCGCGACGGCGAGATGCGGGTCGGCGACCTCGTCGCCGGCATCAACACCGACGGCGACAGCACAGACAACTGAAGCCCACTCCTGTGGCAGATGCCGCTCCCCCGCTCGCGAGCCAGCCTGAGCTGATCGACTCGTGGCGCGCTTGGCTGGTGGCGGTCGGCGCCGGCCTGTCGTGCGGCGTGGCCTTCGGCACCATCTACACGTTCGGCGCATTCATCGAGTCGATGGCCGACGAGTTCGGCACCGGCCAGGGCACGGCATCGATCATGCTGGGCATAGCGACGTTCCTGTTCTTCGGCACCGGGATCGTGTCGGGACCGCTGTTGCACCATCTCGGCCCTCGTCCGCTGATGGCGGTGGGCGGCCTGCTGTTCTTCGGCGGCTTGGCAGGCACCTCTGCTGTCTCCGAGCTGTGGCAGGGCTACCTCATCTACGGGATCGGGTGCGGGTTCGGATCTGGGCTGTTCGTCTCGCCGGTGTTCGCGACATCGACGGCATGGTTCATGAAGCGGCGTGCCATCGCCCTGGGGATAGTGGCCACCGGCCCCGGCATCGGCACGATGGTGCTGGTACCGCTGGCCGAGCGACTGATCGCAGAGCAGGGTTGGAGGATCGCCTTCCGCTTTCTCGCACTCATCGCGCTCGTGACGTTCGCCATCTGCTTCCTCATGCTGCGCCGGCCGCCGGTCACCATGAACTTCGATCCCCGACCCCACGTCCGCCGGGTCACCCGCACGACGGCGTTCTGGCAGATGGCAGCGGGGGCGTCGCTGTTCTCGATACCGCTCATCGGCTCGCTGGCGGCGCTCATTCCCTTTGCCCGCTCGGTCGGCATCTCTGCCACTGCCGCTGCATGGCTGGTGTCGATCATCGGCGCGTCGAGCATCGTCGGACGGATCCTGCTGACCAGCTTCGCTTCGATGCTCGGCTCGGTGCGGCTGTTCAAGCTCTGCTACGCGACGCTGCCGGTGGCCTACGCCATCTGGCTGCTGGCCGGCGACAGCTACGGGCTGATGGTCGTGTTCGCCTTGGTGCTGGGCATCGGATACGGCGGCTACGTGGCGCTGATGGGCGACGTCACGCCGCACCTGTTCGGCGTGGCCGGCATCGGCTCGGTCATGGGGAGGCTGTTCTTCTTCTTCGGCGTGGGCAGCCTGATCGGGCCCCCAGCAATGCTGTTCCTGCAGGAAGCCTCCGGCGGGACAGTGCTGCCGATTGCGCTGGTCACAGCGGTCGCCACCGTCGGCGCGCTGGTCATCCGCCCGATGACCCGCGATCCGGTGCCGCTGCCATCGCCAGCGGACCCGTCTCCCCCGGCACGACTGCGCGCCCAAACCGCCACAGCGCCCGAGGGTCCGCCGGTGAAGCGCTTGCCACTGCATCTGTCGCCTCCGAGCGTCTGGCTGCCCGTGCCGACGAGCAGCGACCGCCAAGGCTGAGGGCGCGCAGGAGGCGCTCCGCGCGCGAACTGCGTGTCCTGCCGGCACCGCGGACCTCGCATCGGCCGCTGAAGGCGGGCAGCGGGCGATGCCCGGCTCTATCGTCGTGCGCCGTGGAACGACCGCTCGAAGACGTGCTCGTGCTGGATCTGACCCGCGCCGTGGCGGGGCCGATCACCGGTCGCCTGCTGGCCGATCTGGGCGCTCGCGTCGTGAAGGTCGAGCCTCCAGATGCCGACCTCACCAGGTTCATCGTTCCCAACGTCGACGGGTTCTCGCCCTACTTCGCCCAGTTCAACGTGGGCAAGGAGTGCATCTCGCTTGACCTGACCCAGCCCGCCGGCCGCGACGTGCTGCTGTCGATGGTCCCCAAGGCCGACATCGTGCTGGAGAACTACCGGCCGGGAGTGCTCGACAAGCTGGGGCTGGGCTACGACGTGCTCAGCGATATCAACCCCGGCATCATCGTGGCGTCGGTCTCGGGCTGGGGGCACGGCAACAGTCGCAGCGGCCGGGGAGCGTTCGCGTCGGTGCTGCACGCTGAGGCCGGCGTGACCGAGATGGTCTCCCGGCGGCGGGGCGGGGATGCCTACCGCAACGACCCGATGTCGCATGCCGACACCTACACCGGGCTGCATGCACTGGGCGCCGTTCTGGCGGCGCTTCACATGCGTGTGCGGACCGGGCGCGGCCAGACCGTCGAGGTGTCCATGGCCGAGAGCACGCTCATGTGCAACGACCAGGCAGCGACCGACCTGACCGGCCAGGATCCGCTGATCGGTTTCAAGGGCGGGCAGAACTGGGCAGCGGTGTACGCGCTGTCGAACGGCCGCCACGTCACGGTGACGCTCGACCTGACTGCCAACTTCGGCTTCAAGGTGATCGCGGCGGCGATGAACCGGCCGGACCTGCGCGAAGACCCCCGTTTCGCGCGCATCGAGGACCGTGTGCTGCATCGTGACGAGATCGAGGCCATCTTCGGTGAGTGGGTAAGCCAATTCGACAGCGCCGAGGCTGTCGAGGCGTCGATCGGCGTGAAATCGGTGATGGCGGCAGAAGTGCGCACCGTGGCTGAACTCGCCGCAACCGACTGGGCAGCCGAGCGCGGTGCGTTCGTTGACATCGTGGGAGGCGAAGCCGCCGCACCGATGACGGTTCCGCAGTCGCCGTGGCGCTTCAGGGCGGCCGATGCCGGTGTGGCGCCGGGAGCGGTTGCCGGTGACCGGGGTCAGCACAATCGCGAGGTGCTGCGCGATCTCGCCGGCCTCGACGACGGAGCGATCGATGCGCTCGAAGACCAGGGCATCGTGTCCGCCGGCGAGGCAATCCGCCGCCCGAGCGCTCCGGGGCGTCGGTAGTCCGGCCATCACGCCCGATCCCGGCTGGGCTCGGTTCAGCGTTCAGTTCAGGATCGTCGAGCCGATGTGGTCGACGAAGGCGGCGATCTCGTCGACGGTCTGGCCGTTGGGCAGCAGCACGAGACGGTCTACGCCCATCTCGGCGAATCGCTCGACCATCTCCGGCGTCGGCCTCACCCGGGGCGTGACCGTGATCTCCAGCCTGCCGAGTTCGGCGGGGCGGTCGTAGCGGGCGCCTGCCTCCGACAGACCGTCGATGCAGCGCTGCGTGGCGTCGTAGTCGAGCGCGAACCCGTACCAGCCCTCGCTCATCGTGACCGATCGGCGGTAGGCGGGCGCGGTGTGGCCGCCCATCACCACTGGCGGGCCCGGCTGTTGGACCGGCCTCGGACGAGCCTGCACGTTCGAGAACTTCACGAACTCACCGTCGTACGCCGGCGCGTCCATCGACCAGATGGCCCGCATGGCCTCGATGTACTCCTCGGTGCGGCGGGCACGGTCTTCCATCGGGATGCCCAGCGCCTCGAACTCCGGGCCGAGGTAGCCGACGCCCACGCCGAACAGCAGCCGCCCGCCCGACAGCACGTCCACGCTGGCCAGCTCTTTGGCCAGCACCAGCGGATTGCGCTGGGGAACAATGATGATGCCGGTGCCCAGCTTGATCTCGCTGGTGAGCGCCGCGACGTACGCGAGCGCGACGGCGGGGTCGAGCATCGGATGCAACGGCGGCAGCGGCGACGGCGGCGCCTGCGGGTCGGGCAGCACCACGTGCTCCCCCGTCCACACCGACTCGAAGCCGGCTTGCTCGGCGGCCACGGCGATGCGGCCGGCGCCCTCGGCGCCGGCGGCATCGCCCAGCGCCCCCATGTTGATCTGAAACAGACCGATCTTCATCCTGTTCTCCCGTCGTCGGAGTGTCGTCTGGTGTGGTGTTGCGCTGCCGTCAGCGGAAGTTGGGTGCTACCTCGTTGATGAACAGGTCCATGGAGTGCTTCTTGGCATCCATGGGGCCGAAGGTGAAGTCGGGGATGATCAGCTCGTCGACGCCGACCTGCCGGTACTGCTCGACGACCTCGCTGACCTCGTCGGGAGTGCCGACGATGGTGGCCCGGCCCAGGTCCATGGACCGGAAGCGGTCCAGCTTCGCCGAGTCCTCGTGGATGAACAGCAGCGCGCACGCCGACCGGCTGATCTCGCCGGGGTCGCGGCCGATCGCCTCGCAGTGCCCGTCGAGTACCGAGCACAGTTCGGCGATGTCATCGGGCATACCCCAGTAGTTCCATTCGGTGGCCCAGCGAGCAGTGGTCCGCAGCGTGCGCTTCCGACCGCCCCCGCCGATCAGCAGCGGGACCGGTGACTGCACCGGCTTGGGGTCGAGCGGCGCCCCGGCCACCGTGTAGTGCTCGCCGTCGAAGTTCGTGCGTGTGTTGCCGAGCAGCGAGCTGATGATCTCGACGGCCTCGTCGAAGCGATCCATGCGGCTGCGCAGCGTGCCGAAATCGAATCCGTAGGCCTCGTGCTCGTTCTCCTGCCATCCGGCGCCGATGCCCAGCACCACCCGGCCGCCCGACAGGTGGTCGATCGTTGTGGCGATCTTGGCCGTGAGCGCCGGGTTGCGGTAGGTGTTGCCGGCCACGAGCGGGCCGAGACGCACCCGGGGCACTGCTACCGCAAGCGCCGCGAGCACCGACCACGCCTCGTGGACCGGCTGGTCCACGTTCTCCTCGTTGGGCATGAAGTGGTCGGCAAACCACAACCCGTCCCAGCCAGTGGCCTCGGCGTGCTGGCAGCACTCGATGACCGCCGAGGTCTCTTGGTCGTTCTTCGTCCAGAATCCGAATCGCATCGGGACAGCCTGCCATCCAGAGATCGCGTTCGCGGAGTGTGGGAATGGCCGTCCGTCGGCCGCTCGGGCCACGGCTTCGCCCTGAGCTTCCCGCTCTAGCTCGCTGCGTTCGCGGGCCGCTCGGGCCCGGGGCTCAGCCTCTAGCGGCGGCCGGTGAGTGTGAGGCGCAGCAGATTGAGCGCCGAGATGGCGCTGTAGTCGGCGAGCCGCTCGCGGTCACCGGGCAGGCGGATCTCGTCGGCCTTGTCGCGGTGAGGGACTGCGGGAAGATCGCCACGCGCCGGCTGCGCCGAGATCGACACTGCCAGGAACGCCGTGCCGAAGGGATGCTCAGGAGTGGCGGCGGCACGGTCTTCGATCGCCGTGACCGCGAGGCCCACGCTGGCACCGGTGCGCAGGCGGGCCGCACGGGCGAGCGCCTCGGCGCCGGCGGCCGACGCGAGGGGCGGCACGAGGTCATCGCCCAGCGGCGAGACCTCCGCCGAGCCGGCGTGCAGCATGTACTCCGTGAGGTGCTCTGAGCGGGCCACGATGCCGCCCGCGAAGGTGCGCGGGCCGGTCCCGCCGTCGGACTGGTCGGTGTCGCCGGCAGGCGCCAGTCCAGGATCGCCGAGCTTGGCGCCGCCCGGCGCACGGCCAGTGCGCATCGCCGCCTCCGCCGACGACAGGCGATTGGCCATCCGCCCGCCGGTGATGGTCTCGGCGACACCTAGCGTCAAGCCCAGCCGGTCCAGCTCGGCCAGCACGGCCGACTCCATGTTGTCGTCGTCGTAGGCGAAGACCAGGTCGCCGAGCAGCGGCTCAAGCACCACCTGCTCGGCCTCGATCAGGCGCCACGCCTCGGCCGAGTCAGCACCCTTAGCAGTGATCCGCACCTTGATGCCCTCGATGCCGCTGGCCAGGAACGCCAAGGTCGGGTTGCCAGCTTCGTCCAGCTCGTCGATGCGGCCGGCCAGCATCTCGGCCAAACCCGATTCGCTCTGGCCCCACGTGCGCAGCACCCGGCTCTCGATGGTTGCGCTGACACCGGCGCGCCGCTGCAGGTCGCCCAGCACGGTGCCGTTCATCATCTCGCGCATCTCATACGGCACACCGGGCACGACGTACACCACGCGGTCGAGTACCTCCGCCCCGTCCGGCGGCTCAGCGCCGGGAGCGACGGCCCCGGTGCCCTGCACCCAGCGAATGGGCGCCACCAGGCCGGGCGCAGTGCCGGGCTGCTGCGGGATCGGCGACGCGCCGACGGGAACCATGGCCTGGCGCAGGTTGTTCTCGGGCATCGGGCGGCTGCGGCTTGCGAACATCGCCCGGATTCGCTCGGCGATGCGCTCGTCGAGCACCAGCTCGACCCCCATCACCGACGCCAGCACCTCACGGGTGATGTCGTCTTGGGTGGGCCCCAGGCCGCCGCACACGATGACGGAGTCGCTGCGGTCGAGTGCCAGCCGGAACGCGTCTTCGATGCGATCCCAGTTGTCCCCCACCTTGGTCTGGTAGTGGCTGTCGATGCCGGCCAGGGCGAGCTGCTCGCCCATCCACGAGGAGTTCGTGTCGACGATCTGGCCCAGCAATAACTCGGTGCCCACAGCGACGATCTCTGTCTTCACAAGCGGTGACCCTAGAGGCTGAGCCCCGGCCCAAGCGGC
The DNA here is from genome assembly GCA_022826045.1 of Acidimicrobiia bacterium. GTDB lineage: Bacteria > Actinomycetota > Acidimicrobiia > Acidimicrobiales > Poriferisodalaceae > Poriferisodalis. The sequence goes on from JAJDVQ010000016.1 coordinate 12,557, forward strand.
CCGTGAGCGGAGCGAACAAGAGCGAGAAACACGGCTCCAAGCCGTGGCTCGTCCGGTTCAGCCGGAAGTGTCGTCGCCAAGCTGCGCGGCCGCCACGCCACGAGCCGACCGAAGGTATGACCAGCCGGTCCACGCAGTGAGCGCGACCGCCAGCCACAGCGTGAGCGTGGCGACCCAGTGGGCATTGGTGGCCAGCGGCGGCATGACCGCGAAGCCGATGGCCCAGAGCTGTACGAACGTCTTCCACTTGGCGAGCTTGGTCGCCGGCACCGTGATGCCTCGGCGGCCGGCGCGTGACCGGTAGGCGCTGATCAGCAGCTCCCGTGCCGCGATGACGATCACCGGGACAGCGTGGAATTGGCCGTTCCACACGAGCGCCGCCATGCCGCCGAGCACCAGCACCTTGTCGGCCAGCGGGTCCAGGAACGCGCCCGCACGCGTCGTGCCGTGTCGGCGGGCCAGCCAGCCGTCGAGGTAGTCGGTCATGGCGATGGCGAAACCGACGACGAACGTCAGCCAGCGGGCCTCGTCGGTCCGCACGATCATCCAGATGAACACCGGCGAGGCCGCAATCCGGGCGACCGTCACCAAGTTGGCCGGCGTCGCCAGCGCCGTCGGCCCGAACGCCGGGGGCGCGTCCTCCCCATCCGGAACCGCCATTGCCCAGCGAGGTTACGCGCGCCGACCCGCAACGGCGTGGCCCTCAATGGACGCTGCGACTCTGCCGCGACCGACTGGGATCAGCAGCGGCTCCGGGAGCCGGGCACGGCGGTCCACCTAGTATCGGCACGTGGCGCTGCGGACGGTCTCTGAGAATGGCTCGGGGAATGGCGACGCTGCCGCACCAGACGAGCCCGGCGGCAGGCTGCGCCCGGCCCAGCAGATCCTGAGTGCTGCCCAGGCTGTGGAGCGCATGGCCGCTCGACGCCAGGGCAAGCGCGGCTGCTACGCGATGTTCAGCTCCTACCTGGGCGGCGTCGTCACCGACCCCACTGTGATGACGGTGCCGCTCGACGATCACATGGTTCACCGGGGCCACGGCGTCTTCGACACGTGCTCGCTGGTGAACGGCCGGCTGTACCGGCTCGGCATCCACATCGATCGGCTGCTTGCGAGCGCGGCGGGTGCCCGCCTCAAGGTCCCGTGGTCGCGCGACGAGCTCATCCAGATGGTCGCCGACACCGCGGCAGCCTCCGGTGCCCGCAACGCCATCGTCCGCTACTGGCTGACGGCGGGCCCGGGCGGGTTCTCGTTCATGCCGGCCGAGTGCGAGGAGCCGTGCTTCTACTGCGTCGTGCTCGACCCGATGAGCTTCGGCGATGGAGGCTTCGACCCGATGCGGGACGGCTTCCGCGAAGCGACGGTGCGCGAGACGCCCCAGAAGCCGCCGCTGCTGGCCCAGATCAAGTCGAACAACTACCTGCTGAACGTCCTGACCCACCTCGAGGCGGCCGACGGCGGCGGCACGTTCGGCATCATCGTGGACGACGACGGCTTCATCGCGGAAGCCTGCGTGCTGAACGTGTGCAGCGTGAGCCACGACGGCGTCTTCGTGACTCCCCCGTTCGAGGGCATCCTGCACGGCACCACCATGCGGCGCCTGCTGGATCTGGCCAGGGGGCCGCTCAACGACGAAGGGCTGCTGCGCGGCGTGGAACAGCGCCCACTGCGGGCCGACGAGGCGCGAGCAGGTGCGGAGCTCATCATGTCCGGTGGCGACACACACGTCTTCCCGGTCGTGGAGTGGGACGGCGCTCCGATCGGCAACGGCGCGGTCGGCCCTGTGGCGAAGCGGCTGCACGAGCTCATCACCTCTGAGACCGAAGCAGGCGAAGGCTCACCCGAGGATTTCATCGAAGTGCAGTACGCCAACTGAACAAATTGATGCTCGTCGCTAGCTACGGTACGAACGTGAGTCGCACGGCCACCACGTGTCAAACGGCTAGCCGCAACCGGTAGTTCACGTGTCCCGTCCGATGCTCACCAAGCTGACGGCCAAGCGGTTTCGCTCGCTCGCCGATGTCGAATTGCCCCTCAGTCGATTCTCGGTGCTCGTCGGCCCCAATGGCTCGGGCAAGACCAACGTCCTGAACGTGCTGCGATTCCTGGCATCGACGGTCCGCTTCGACCTTGCTGCCGCCATTGATGAGTGGGGAGGATTCGAGTTCATCCGACGACAGGACAACCCATCCAAGACGGAACGGGTGGTGCTGGGTGTCGAAGGAAACGTGACCCGCTACGCAAGTGCAGGCGCCCCCGACGAATACCAACTGGCATTCGGTCAGACTCCACGCGGCGCGCTGAGCCGTAGAGAGACATTCTCGTTCAAGCGTGTCAAGGGCCAGGGTCGTCGCATCACCGTCTCGGGTCAGAAAGTCGAGATTGTTCGAGACGATCCGGGTGACCATGAGCCGACCACTCGCCGCCTTGCAGACCCGCAAACCACGGGCCTAGCGACGCTTCCCGACTGGTCCGACGAAGAAGGCGGCGAAGGCATCCGCTCCTTGGCACGATTTCTCACGGACATCCGGGTCTTGGAGCCAGACATGATGGCCGCCCGGCAACCGTCCCGAATCATCCGAGGGACTCTCGCGGACGATGCCAGCAATCTGGCCTCGGTACTGCACCATCTGTCGCAGGAGGCACCTGACACGTTCTCGATCCTCGTAGACGAGGTGCGCGACTGCCTGCCGGGTCTCGAGGGCATTGAGTTCGAACCAGTCGGCGGCGCCAGTCGCGGCGTGGCCGTGATGCTGCGCGAGCAGGGTGTCCGCGCACCGATCGACTTGGCCGACGCATCATTCGGCACCATACGGCTGCTTGCACTGCTGGCTGCGCTGCATGAACCAGACCCGCCCCCGTTCACGGCGATCGAGGAAGCCGATCACGGGCTGCATCCCTACGCGCTCGACTTGCTCGTCGAACGAATGAGGGCTGCTTCCCAGCACACACAACTGCTCGTCACGACACACGCTCCCACCTTCGTCAACCGCCTTCGACCAGGCGAACTAGTTGTGTGTGACCGAGACGCCGAAACGGGCGCTTCGCTCATTCCCTGTATCCCGAGCGGCAAGCTGCGACGGGTGGCCCTCAAGTCCAAGCTGGGCCTCGGTGAACTCTGGTTCGGCGGCGCCCTCGGTGGCGTTCCCGACTGAGCCGACAGATGGCAACGGTGGCCCGTCGAACACCGAACGCACGCGCCTCAGTCGTGCTCGTCTTCGGTGAGAACGCCAACGATGCTCGCTCTGTCGCGCGCCTGATCGAGGCGGCTCTGCCCCGAACTCCAAGGGCGAGTCAAGGCCCGGAACGCACCTCCCTCGCTGCAGCGGTCTGCTTCGCCTGATGCCGTTCACGCATGGACAGAACGTGTTGCCGATGTGGTACGTGCGAACCGACGACCCGTCGCCTGTGTCTTCGTTCATAGAGACTCCGACGTGCCCGACGCCACGGGTCGACTCCAAGCCCAAACCGAAGATGCGCTTCGGGCAGCAGGCTTGTCCGATGCCCATGCGGTCGTGCCTGTCCAAGAAATCGAGTCGTGGTGGATGCTCTTTCCCGACGCAGCGGAGGAAGTGCGCAATTCGTGGCGAGGCCAACTCGACCGGTCTCCAGCAGATCGAGACGCGGTGCAGAACCCGAAGGAAGCTCTGCGCCGAAGAACCGGTCGAACCAATCGGCGCGACGCCTACAGTGCCGCCGACTCGCCACGCGTCGCCGGCCGTGTGGCCGCCGCCCTCGAGGCGGGTGCCCAACCGACAGGTCGGAGCCCCTCGTTCGACCGCTTCCGCTACTCGGTTTCCGAATGCTGCGATCGGGTTGCTACGAACGGCTAGCTGTTGCTTGGGGTGCTGGGGGCCAGCGGCGGGCGATGATGCGGTCGCGTTCTTCGGCGTCGCGGACCTCGACCGTGGAGGTGGGGGTGCGGAGCCAGAAAACTTGGCTGTCGCCCTTGCGTTCGTAGATCGGGAAGCCTGATGGGTCGATGCTGACTCGCGCGACATGGTTGCCGTTGATCACGTGGAATTCCGTCGCCAGCAGCGGCAGCACAGAGTCCCCGAGGCGGTTGCGGATCAGGTTTTCGAGGTGTTGGCCCCACAGGTCGTAGTCGCCACGTTCGCCTCGCTTGGAGAACGTGGCGAAGTCATCCTCGAGGCCGTGCACCGTGCCGTCGTCGGCAATGCCGACCAGCAGCGTTCCGCCGACGGCCGAGTTGGCGAACCCCGCGATGGTCTTGATCGCGGCGTCCTCAGGGTGGCCCCCCTTGCGTTGCTGGTGGATGTCCCAGCGCAGCGTGGACTTGTACTCCAAGAATTGTGATTCCCGGTCGGGACCCAGCAGGTCGCCGATGGGGCATGTTCGCTGGCGAGCCACCGTGGCACGCCGATGGACTTCGACGGCGTAGATGTCGCGCACCGCCGCCTGCAGGTCCTCGTCGTCGAGGTATTCGTAGATCAGTCCGCTGTTGCGATCGAGACGATCCAGCAGCGCTTTCTCGTATCGGTCGGGGAACACATGGTCGCGGAATGTGGCTTCGTCGTTGCTGGCGGCCTGGTGCTGTACGTGAACGTCGGCGATCAGATCGCCGGCTGCTGCTTCGAACACCAGGCGGTCCTCGTCGGTCCAGTTGGTGCCTAAGCGCTCGTTCATGCGGGCGATGATCTCCGACAGGCGTTCCTCTTCGGGGTCGACCATCGGCCCGGTGCCGGAGTAGATGGTCGTCACCTCGGCCTCGCCGCCCGGCAGGTCGATCGAGCCTTCGAATGCCAGTTCGTGCCGCAGGTGGGTCAACTCCACTTCCGAGCCGAGGTTGATGGTCTCGCCTGCGGAGGAGTCTCGGATGATCGCGGTCAGCGCACGGCAGAACAGGTAGTCCCGCTCGAGCTCAGGGTTGCGGAACGGCACCACGAGCGACAAGAAGCTGTACACGCGCACGAAGCGTCCGAGCGCGTCCCGAAAGGACTCTTGATCCTCGTCGGACAGCCCGCCGAAACGTTCGACCGCGGGTTGAAGTGCAGCGTGGACCTGAGCGTGTGCGTTCTCGCTCAGCAGCAGCGCAGCGGCCCGCTGCATCTCGCCCGTATCGAGCACGCCGAACCCGTCGAGGTCGTGCCGGGTGTCGAACAGCAGGTTCGGGTCGGTCGGCGGAGCGACAGTTTTGCCGTGGTACACCGCGAACGCCTCGCCGATCTCGTCGGCATCGTTCACGAAGTCCACGACGAAGGTTCCTGACTTGTCGGGATGGATGCGGTTGAGGCGCGAAAGCGTCTGCACCGCGGCCAGTCCCGTCAGCGTCTTGTCGACGTACATGGCGGCCAGTTTCGGCTGGTCGAATCCCGTCTGGAACTTCTCGGCCACCACCATGATCTGCCACTGGTCGGTGTCGAACTGCGCCGCGGTCTGCGACTCGCCGAAGCCGTTCGCCTTCGTCTCGGTCAGCCCGTCGACCTCGCCCGAGAAGGCCACCAGCACCCCGAGCTCATAGCCGTTGTTCGCTGCGTAGCCGCGCAGCGCCTCCCACATCCGCACTGCATGAGGCCGTGACGAGCACACCACCATCGCCTTCGCCTTTTTCCCGACTTGGCGGGCGATCTTCGAGCGGAAATGCTCCACGACGATCTCGGCCTTCTGCGCCAGGTTGTCGGGGTGCAGAGTGACGAACCGGGCCAGCGCGCTGCGGGCCTTGCCGGTCTCATAGGAGGGATCCTCGAGGATCGCCTTTTCCAGATGGGAGTACTGCGTGTAGGTCGTGTACCCGGCCAGCACGTCCATGATGAAGCCCTCTTCGATGGCTTGGCGCATCGGGTACAGGTGGAACGGCTGGTGCCTGCCGTCGTCGTCGGGCTCGCCGAAGAGTTCCAAGGTCCGGCCCTTGGGGGTCGCGGTGAACGCGAAGAACGACAGATTGGGCTGCGGACCCCGCGCCGCCACGGCCTCGGCCAGCAGCACCTCGGCCTCGCCGGGCTCGATGTCTGCGTCGTCGTCGATCTCAGGCTCGGCCGAGCCAAGCGCCCGCCGCAGTTCCTTGGCGGCCTCGCCGGTCTGTGACGAGTGGGCCTCATCGACGATGACCGCATAGCTGCGCTCGGGCAGCGAGCCGATCTTGTCGAAGACGTACGGAAACTTCTGCAGCGTCGTCACGATGACGCGCGCCTGCTCACCAGCCAACGCCTCAGCGAGCTGCGCGGAGGACTCCTCGATGCGCTGCACCACGCCCACCGCATGCTCGAACTGGCTAATCGTGTCTTGCAGCTGGCGGTCGAGCACGAGCCGATCGGTGATCACCACGACCTTGTCGAACACCCTGACGTCGTCTGCGGCGTGCAGCGACGACAGCCGGTGAGCCAGCCATGCGATCGAGTTGGACTTGCCCGAACCCGCAGAGTGCTGCACCAAGTAGCTGCGGCCCGGCCCGTGCTGCCGGGCGTCGGCCTCAAGACGCCGCACGGCGTCCCACTGGTGGAACCTCGGAAATATGACATCGGGACGCGCCTTGGAACCCTTCGACGGCTTGTCGACATGAATGAAACGGCCCAAGATGTCCAGCCAGGCGTCACGGTGCCACACCTGCTCCCACAGGTACGAAGTGCTGTGCCCGTTGACGTTCGGAGAATTGCCCTTACCGAGTTCATGGCCCCGGTTGAACGGCAGGAACCGAGTGCTCGCTCCGGCCAACCTCGTGGTCATCGCCACCGAGAACGGATCCACAGCGAAATGCACCACGCCGAGCCGGCCCAAGGTCCGGTTCCGTTGCGGACGCTTGCGGTACTGAGCGACGGCATCCTCGATACCTTGACCTGTGAGCGGGTTCTTGAGCTCAGCGGTAGCGACCGGAACGCCGTTCACGAACAGGCCCAGATCGACGGTCTGGTTGCTGCCCGGTTCGAAGGGCAACTGCCGGGTCACCGACAGCACGTTCGCGTCGTAGCGCTCAGCCAACTCGGGCGTCAAGCTATGAGCAGGCCGAAAGTAGGCGATCTGGATCGTGACGTTGCGATCCACCACACCCCGGCGCAACACGTCGACGGTGCCCCGCTTGTCCAACTCGGCCGCCAACCGCAGCGCGAATCCGGCTTGCGCCTTGTCACGGTCGCCGCCGTAGGCAGTCTTGACCAAGCGTTCCCAATCAGCACCCTGTGTCTTTCCGACGAACTCGAATAGATCAGCCGTATCGACCCCGGCCGCAGCATCGAAGTCCCGCGGCTCGTCCACCGCATTGCCAACCTTGACCCACCGATAGCCGCCCTCGGCCGCAAGCCAGCCGGCAATATGCGCCTCGAACGCCGCTTCGGAGACAGAGTTCACTCCGCCGCCTACCGGCTCAGACCAGACATCAGATTCACACTAGAACCCTGGTGACGAGAGATGCTCCCCGCCTGAGCACCGTTGGCGTGCTCCGCGTCCGGCATCGCCGCAGTGTCCGTACGCTTGGTGGCTGATCGTTCGTCGCCCCTGGATCGTCTCTGACGTCGAGTTGACATTCGGGCCTGATGGGCCGATAATGAGCGTGCCCTCCAGTGCTGTTCTGGAGGGAAGACGTGAGTCCCGGAGTGCCAGGCCGAGGGCCTGCCGCAAGGCAAGCCGACTAGGACGGGAGCCGGGGCTTTCGCATTTCTGGTCACCCGTTGGCCACCTCGACGATGCCTGCGCCCGACAGCCGCTCGAAGATCGCGCTGTTGCGTCCCAGCAGATGTTCGGTGGTGACGCCGCAGATGGCATCGGCTATCCACAGGAGCGGCTCGGCCTTCGATCGCCAGTCGTAGCTGAACGGCACGCCGCCGTCAGCTGCAAATGTCTCCAGCAGCGTCTCTTGGTCACGCCGGTCACTGGTCTCGTCGCCGGACTCGATGATCAGGTGAGTGATGCCGTCATCAGCCAGCCGGTGAGCGTGGGCAGCTAGCAGATCCCGCCGCGCCGCGACTTGGCCGCGCCGCGCAACAGATCGCCACAGCACCGTGGCCATCGGCTGTGCTTCCTCAAGCACAGCCGCCATCCGCCCGATGGCCTCGGGTCCTTCGCGGCGGTAGTGAAACGGCGAGGTCCGTTCGCCGACAACCCCGGCAACACGCTGGCGGAAGTCAGGCCAATCGAAGACCACGGCGGCGGTGACGACGTAGTAGAGCCCCGCGCCAGCAACAGGCGACGATTCATCAATCACGGCCACCACATCGCCGTGTATTGGTTGGCCATCACTGAACCTCATCGCCGCCTGGCCCCCCTGCGCCGGGAACGCTGGCTTCGGCCTACTGGCCCGAAAGGCGGCTGCAGTGTGTAGCGATGCTCTGTTGTGACACCCGTGGCGGACAGCGGTGCTGTCTTCACACGAACGTCGACATCCAACAGGCCACGCGACCGCAGGCCAGACAGGCCCCGCTGGGCTGTGTCGGCCGAGACGCCGTACCAGTTCGGGACGTCCTCGATCGGCAGCCGAAATCCATCGTTGAAACTCAACGAGATCAACAGCATCGCAAGCTCGGGAACGCTCAGCTCCCTGATCCAGCGCGCCTCATCGTCAGGCCCGAGCCGCCACAGCTCCACCGGGACCTTGATGTAGTTGTCGTCAACTTCCTTCCGACAATCCCTGTCGCCCGGATGGGTGTAGTCGCGCCCCGAGCCGTCTTCGCGAAGCAGCGTGATCTGGGCCATGCGGTCGTAACGCCCACGACGAATGAGGCCGTGATCATCCAACCGTCGCCATGCCTTGGAGATCGCGCCAGTCGCGCCCTTCGTGTTCGGCAGCGGGTTTCCGAGAGCACGTGCCCATACCGAGGCAGGCAACGCGGTGTCCCACGGTGGCGATGACGCCTTCAGCACGGCCGTCAAATACAAGCGGAGTCCGAGCGAATCGCCAGCTCGTACGAGTTCGGCCAGCACTGACCCGCCATCCGTCCCTTCCGAGGATTTCTTCTGAAGGAAGGCCCTGCGCAGCGGGGCATGATCGCGACCAGCCTCAACTACGATGGCCTCAATGGTCTCGTTGGCCGTGGCCGGAAGCTCGTCCTCGTCGCGTGCATCTGCCATGCCCTCGAACGTACATCGACAGCGTGTAAAAGCCACCTTGCCAGCAGAGCAAGATGCCATGTGCCAGACAGTTGAATCGCCTTCACAGCGGTATCCATACCAGTACCTCGCAGTGCCTGTCGAAGTACCACGTTCCATTGCCAGTCGTAGTGCCGTAGCGACTCGCCGGGGTAGCGGAGCGATGTCGGTCCGAGACCGAGAGGCCGACGGCGACAACACGCAACTGACCTGATTTCTGCGCGATGCGCCGCGAAACCCCGCCACGAGCCGACAACGCGCGCGATGAACGCGCGCGACGTAGGCCCGGACGAGCGGGATCTGTCCGATACTTCAGCGCCAGGTGCGCCGTCCGGTGGCCTGCTGTTGGGTGTGCGGCCGGTGTGGTTGCTCCTGCCACACTCTGCGGATAGCGAGGGAGCGTCCGAAAGACGCGCCACCAGCGCCGCCCGAGCCGAAGTCGTGGGCCCGCACGGCCAAGCCAGCCAACTCGGCTACCTCCTCGAGTGCCCCCTCAGCCCAGACTCCGCTTCGCTTCATGGCCGTTCCGAGCCTGGGCTGCAGCGTGGTCACCGGATCCACAGATGGCGAACAGAGCGGAAACGGCGATGTCGCGGAGTCCGTGAGTACTGCGTCGTCGGCGGAACTCCCCGAGGTGACGACTGAGAGGCCACGCTGTGGACGCGGACCGGTTCGGTCGAGCGCGTGACGAATTCGATTGCGCACGGTTGAATCAGGCCGTTCCCGCTGGAGTACGGGGGTGCGAGCGTGAAGTTCAGGAACATTGCTGTCGCCGATCTGGATCTCGACATTCGGAATCCTCGCCATGGACCGCTTACCAGTCAGGAGGCAGCCATCAAGGCGCTCGTCGACGAGCAGGCGCGCAAGCAGGACAACCTGCTCACCAACCTCGCTCTCGACATCCACGAACGTGGTCTGAGTCCGACTCTACGATTCACCGTGCTCAAGGAGCCTGCCGGTCGGTTCACTGTGCTCGACGGGAACCGGCGGCTCGCCGCCTTGCGCCTTCTTGAGCGCCCCGATCTGCTGCCGCCAGAGGCAGAGCCGCCCGACTTCGCTGAACGAGTGGCACAAGCAGGACAGCGGCCGCATTCGGTGGACTGCTATGTGGTCCAGCGGCGCGAAGAAGCTGACGTGTGGCTTGAGCGCACCCATCAAGGTCAGCTCGACGGCATCGGGACCCTTGCTTGGACGCCAGCGGCTCAGCATCGCTGGCGGCCCTTGGGACGGCCGACCCAGACATCGAGAGCTATCGACATTCTGGACTGGCTGCGTCCTCGCGTCGCTGGTGCAGATGCGGTTGAGCGCCACATCGGCTACGTCGAGCGCAACGCCACGACCAACCTCGGCCGGTTGGCACAGACCAAGGTTGTGCAGCGCCTTGTCGGGTTCCACTTCGACGGGCACGAGGTCGTCGCTGATGCCTCCGAGTCCGACTTGGCGCGTCGCCTGTCAGTCCTCGTCAGCGATCTTGCGTCAGGGCGAGCAGTCACCGAGATTCACAAGAAGGAACAACGCGAGTCGTACGTGCGCGGCCTGTTGGGCTCCGACCTGCACGAGCAGCAGACCGACGATCGGGCCGCGTCCGAACCTGCGCACGAGGACGAGGGGCAGCTCCAGATGAGCGAGCAAACCGGTCCCGTCGAGACAGAATCGGCCGCTGATGACCAAGCCACCGAGGGTTCGGCGGCTGCAGCGAACAACACGCAGAGCCCAGAACCGCCAGCGTCCTCTGATCGGCCCCAAACACCGCGGCTCTTTCGAGAGGTCAACGTCGACGGCTTGCACCACCGCACACAAAGCATCTTCAGAGAGTTGCGAAGTCTCGATCTGTTCAGGTTCCCGAACGCCGCCGCCGTACTGCTTCGCAGCGCCATCGAACTCAGCGTCGACGAACACCTTGAGGCACTCGGTCGCAGGCCTGCACCTGACACCGAACTCGCGAAACGGATCAGGGCGTCAATCAACGAACTTGCTGCCACAAGTCCAGGCGACAAGCGGTTTGAGGCGATCCAGACTGATCTGGGCAAGCAGTACAGCCTGGTTTCTGCTCGGAATCTCAACCAGTACGTCCATAACCTCCACAATGCTCCGATCCCAAAGGATCTCGAGACGATCTCGGTGAACTACGCCCCACTTATCGAGGGCATTTCGGCTGCGGTTGCATCTCGACGAACGGCCCGCTGAGCGATGGCATTCTTGAGTCCGCTGCGCTACCCGGGAGGCAAAGGCCTCTTACTGAAGTTCATGCAGAAGGTCCTGAGCCGGAATGTTCCGCGCGACGCGACCTATGTGGAACCCTTCGCGGGCGGTGCAGGCGTGGCGCTCGGACTCTTGCAGTCGAATACCGTCGAGAGAGCAATCATCGGCGACGCAGACCCGCGCATCGCTGCTTTCTGGCGTGCCGTCACCCAACACCACTCCGAGTTCGTTGAGCGGGTGGAGCAATGCGAAGTGAACATCGATGCTTGGCACAAACAGGCAGAGATCGTCGCCACAGGCACCGAAAACGATGTGGAATTGGGTTTCGCAACATTCTTCCTGAACCGAACGAACCACTCTGGTGTGATTGACGCGCGCCCGATCGGGGGTCTCGCCCAAGAAGGTCCCTGGCCCTTGGATTGTCGATTCAACAAGTCGAACCTGATCGAGCGGCTAAAGACTGTCCATAGTCTCGCAGGCCAGATCGTCGTCCACGAAGGCGATGGTGTCGAGTTAGCCGCCTATGCTGCCAGCGACCTCGACGAGCCCGTTTTCATCTATGCCGATCCACCATACCTCACCAAATCAACCGATCTATACCTCGACACGATGACCTATGAGCGCCACGAGGAGCTAGCGCGCACACTACGGTCGTGCAGTCTGCCATGGATTGTCAGTTACGATGTCGATGATCGTGTCGTCAACAATCTCTACTCAGACGCGAGGATCCTCCAGTTCGGACTGCGCCACAGCGCCCGACGAAGCCACATCGGCAGCGAACTCATGGCATTCTCCCAAGATTGCGATCTCGGCGATGCAGCATCAATACTGCAGAGCGCGGCTTGGCGGCGCTGACTGTCCTCGAGGATACTTCCCCGTAGCCGCGGAACCACATTCCCTTGCCATCAGCCCAATCCCCAAGAGGGTCAAAGTTCTCGGATTCGAGCCGAACAGCAGGTACACACTAAGTGACACTCCCGCGGTACGAAAACTCGAAACATGTGCGCAAACCGAGTCACGCGGATTCGGCAACAACGGGGCTTCCGCAGGTCGCGGCCTCAATCAATGTCCGACGGCGTCTATGGAGTAACTCGATTTGTTTTGCCAATACCGCAATGGCGCTATCCGCCTTCTGTCGCTCGGCATCGATTAGCGATACGATTTCCTCTTGTTCATCTATGGGCGGCCATGGCACTCGATGAGCGCGGAGTTTCTCTCCAGTGAGATGGACAATGGTCGATTGATTGCCTTCAACGGCGAACACACCCTGCTTTGCGGCGGCCCATAGACAATACATGAGAAAACGATTAACGCCCTGTGTTCGTGGCCGGACACGGTGGATTGCCTTCTGGAAGTAGATGCCGCTGCCGTGTTGCCAGATCGCACTGCGGCCGGCTTCACCGCCTTCGCACACGAGAAGATCCCCGTTCCTCAGCTCGCAGCGCTTCCGGTCGTGGGCATCAAATGTCATCATCGGCAGCTCATCGAGAACAAGTTCGTCCCACAGCACGTTGGCATTCTTGATGTAGCGGTATTGCTCAGGGCCGGTTGCTGCTTGCCCGTTGAGCATCTTGCCCAATTGAGTCGAATAGTATGCACCAATCCACGGTAGAGAATAATGCTCTGGGATCTCTCCGAGCCACCCGATACCTGAGGGAATCCGGATAGCATACTGCGAAGTTAGTTTCCCCCGAATTCCAGCAAATACTGTTGAATCGATGCGCAGTTGCAGGAGTTCGACGAGGCGGTGTTTCTTGGCGATGAGTGAGTCGATTTGTGCTGTCGCAACATCAAGAGAATCCGCTGTCTCTCGTTGTTCTGACAGAGAGGGCGCTCTGATTGGACAGGACGCGAGAGCTTCTGATGAAACTTCCAGGAAAGTTGATCCCTGACCAAGGGATCGTAGACGCGCCGTCATTGCTGACAGCTGATACCGAAAGAAGCGAATATCGATATCTTGTTTGGGAACCAAGCCCTTACAGCCTTGATTGATGGCGGTGGACTTGACCGTTTCGACAACGTAACCGATTGGGGCGCGCGAAGAGACAATGAGCCCACCTCCGGCGACGAGGTTACTGCCCGACTCAAGTCCGACGGGCGTGAGATTACGCTGAGTGGACAAGATTCGCGCACCATCGCACTTCGCTAGGTCGGCGGGCGTGGCCCACGCGATGTCACCATCCCAGTTCTCGGGAGATGCAGATGGCGTTCCACCATTCACAATGCGAAACACACGTCGGATGGGGACAACAGATGAGTTCAAGCTGTGACCTCTAGGAGCAGCGCTTGAATCTCGGTTTCTAAGGCCAGTATCTCGGCATCTGTTTCTTCTATGGGAGGGGGCGGCGTGTACGTGTAGAAGTGGCGAGTGACAGGGATTTCGTAGCCGATCTTGGTATTGCCGGGATCGTGCCAAGCATCAGACACATACGGGAGGATTTCGACATCGAGGTGATCGCTGATCGCGGTGCGGTACTCGATGGTGTCTATGCGGGCGGTCGGGTCGGCTTCGAAAGTGACAGGCATCGGAGGCAGCGGCACGTTCTCGTGGTCGCGAAGCTCCGGATCAGGCTGAGGATTGCCCCGCCGGTCAACCTGTACCGGTGCTGATGGGTCCCGGATGGCGAGCGCGCCCGCAACTGCCTTGCCGATCGCCGCAACCTTCGTGCCCGCCGCTGGCGACGCTGCCGCGCGCACAAGGGCCTGCACTGCGTCTTCGGATTCGAACTCGTCGCCGAGACGTTCCCGCAACGTGTCGAGCAGTGCCTCGCGGACCTCGGAATCGAGCTTGGCCACGGCCTTGTGAGACTCGACAATCGCGAGCGTGTCCTCGGTGATCTCCCAGCGCAGTTGCAGCGGACGCTCCACAGTGATGCGCAGGAACCCGAACGACTCGTTGGAGAAGATCTTCGAGCGCGGGCCTTCCTGGAAGGCGCCGTACAGACGGGTGATGTCGTCGATTTGCTCGGCGGCGATCTCCTTGCGCTTCTGGCCGAGGCTCTTGCGCAACTTGGTGTAGCTCTCACGGACATCGATGAGCTGCACCTTCCCCCGCCGTCGGGGCTCCTTGCGGTTAGTGACTACCCAGAAGTAGGTGGAGATGCCGGTGTTGTAGAACAGCTGGTCGGGCAGGGCAACCACGGCCTCGAGCATGTCGCTCTCGATGATCCAGCGGCGGATCTCGGACTCACCCGAGCCGGCGCCCCCGTTGAACAGCGGAGACCCGTTGAACACGATCGCCAGCCGGGCACCGCCCTCGTCGGGGCGCTTCATCTTCGAGATCATGTGCTGCAGGAACAAGAAACTGCCGTCCTTGATGCGTGGCAGCCCAGCACCGAAACGACCGGCGAAACCCCTGTCGGCATGCTCGTCGCGCACGAAATCGGCCACCATCGCCCACTTCACCCCGAACGGCGGGTTGGCCAGCAGGTAGTCGAACCGCTGCCCAACATGTTGGTCGTTGTCGAAGCTGTTGCCAAAGCGGATGTTGTCGGCTTCGAGGCCCTTGATCAGCATGTCGGCGCGGCAGGTGGCGTAGGTCTCGGCGTTCACTTCCTGGCCGAAAACCAGCAGTTCGCCGTCGGGGTTGAGGTCGCGCAGGTAGTCCTCGGCGATCGACAGCATCCCGCCGGTCCCGCAAGCCGGGTCGAGCAGAGTCTTCACCACGCCGCGGCGAGTCAGAAGCTCGTCGTCCTCGCGGAACAGCAGGTTCACCATCAGGCGGATCACCTCGCGGGGCGTGAAGTGCTCGCCCGCGGTCTCGTTCGACAACTCCGAGAACTTGCGGATCAGCTCCTCGTAGAGGTAGCCCATCTCAAGGTTGGACACCGCATCGGGGCTCAGATCGATCTCGGCGAATTTCGACACCACCAGGTAAAGCAGGTTGTGGCTGTCGAGCCGCTCAATCTGAGACTCGAAGTTGAACTTGTCGACGATGTCGCGGGCGGAGTCTGAGAAACCTGCGATGTAGTTGCGCAGGTGGCCGGCGACGTGGTCGTGGTCGCTGAGCAGCGTGGCGAAGGTGTGATGCGACGTGTTGTAGAACGACTGACCCGATGCTTGGTACAGCACAGGGTCGCGGTTCTGCAACGTGACCGGCAGTGTCTCGTCAGCCTCCAGCACAGCGGCCTTGGTGGGCTCCAGCACGCAGTCGAGACGGCGCAGCACCGTCAGCGGCAGGATCACCCGCCCATACTCGGATTGCTTGTACACACCACGCAGCAGGTCGGCCACCGACCAGATGAATCCCGCGTAGTTGTTCGTCGCCTCGCTGGTCATGTCCCTCCAGTTGAGCCGCAGTCTGGTCTGGCCGTCACTCTGCGGAAGTTACTGGTGCGAGCGCGCCGGGAAAGCGTTCCACGCGCAACGACGCGAACCGCTCGCGCGCCTTCCAGAGGTCGTACGACATCTGAATCTGCAGCCAAATCTCTGGGGTCGAGCCGAACGCTGCCGATAATCGGATGGCCATCTCGGCTGACACATCGCTACGGCCGTCCAGCAGGCTCGACAGTGCCCGTCTGGTCACGCCCAAACCGCTCGCCGCCTGCTTCACCGTGAGACCGAGCGGCTCCAAACACTCCCGCTTGACGATTTCGCCAGGATGGGGCGGGCTGTGCAGCGACATGACTGGCTCTCCGGTGGTGGCCGACCCAGTTCACATCGGCCGAGTGCTGCTGCCAGTCTCGCAGTGTGCGCGTGTCGACCGCTGTCCGGTGGCTGTGACAGGGCCGTCCTAGGGTGCGCTCGTGGACGCCGTTGTCGATCTTGCCCGTGCCCCAGCGGACGTCCGGCGACTCGACTCGCGTCCAGAAGCCTCGCGAGATCCGGCTCAGGTGCCCATCACGGTCGTAGACCGCGACGGGCTCGGCGAGTTCGTCGGTGCGCTGTCGGCGTCTGCAGCCCGTGCAATGGATACCGAGACGGTCTATGAGCCTCGCTATGCGGGGTCGCGCGGTCGCGTTCCCCAACTGCGGGTGATATCCGCGGCAACTCGCACTCCCGACGGTGCCGAGCACGCATGGGTCGTCGATGTCGCCTCGCACGAATTGTGTGAACTGGCGACAGCGTTGCACGAGGGCTTGCGGCTCCAGGACCTGGCATCTGATGCCTGGAACGCGACGTTTGACGATCGTGTCATCGACACCCATCTCATGGAGCCGGCCGCGGCTGCGGGTGCGGCGGTGGGGTCATTGCGCTGGTGGGACGCACAGCTGGCCGATGCTTTGCTGCATCAGGGGCTGACCGGGTTCAGCTTCTTCCATGGGCTTGCGTGGGCCGCCGAGCGCTATCTCGGCCTCAGCGTCGAAGGGAAGGCCACGACACAGCTCTCCTACTCCGCCAACGGGCCGCTGAGCGACAGCCAAGTGGCCTACGCAGCAGCGGACGCAGTGGAGACCTTGTGGGTGTCCGACAAGCTGCGTGAGGGGCTGCGAGACGCCGGGCTGGAGGAGGTCTGCCGTCTGGAGCAGGCGGCCCGGCCGTTTCTCGACCGCATGGAGCGCGCCGGTCTGCCCTTCGACGTACAAGGTTGGGAAGCCGAGCTGGCAGAGCTGGCGTCGCGGCGCGTCGAGGTGCTCACCCATTTGGCCGAGCTGACCGGCGGCGGTCAAGGCGATCTCTTCGGCGGCGGCCTCGAGCCCAGCTGGAACCCCGACAGCGAGCAGCAGGCGCGTGACGTGCTGAACCGCTTCGCCGCCCACGAAGTGGAGACCTGGACGGCCAAGACCGACGGCCGAGCCCGGCCGCTGGCGCCGACTGACTCGCTCGGCGCCTCGGTGCTGGCAGGCATCGGCGGCGAGCTCTGCAGCGCGCTGCTGGCCTACCGCGACCTGTCCAAGACCTTGAGTACGTATGGGCACACCATGGCTGAGCACTTGTGGGACGACGGCCGCCTGCACCCGGAGTACCTGCAGGTGGTGGGCACCAACACGGGTCGGCTGGCCAGCCGCAACCCGAATGCGCAGAACTTCACGCCTCGGCTGAAGCCCTACATGAAACCCCCGCCCGGGCGGGTCTTCGTCTATTCAGACTTGAGCCAGGCCGAACTGCGCTTCGCCACCCAGCTCGCGGGCGATGACGGCCTGCGGTCGGCGTTCGAGCAGGGCCTCGACATCCACACCGCCACCGCTGAGCGGATGTTCGGCGTGCGCCTCGACGGACCGGCGGGATTGGCGGCGCTCGACCGGCCTCGCTACGAGGAGTTCCGCACCAAGGCCAAGCGCATCAACTTCGGCATCCTGTACGGGCAGCGAGGCGCTGGGCTGTCGCGCGGCCTCACCGACGCCGGCGTGCCGACCAGCCGAGGCGAGGCAGACGCACTCATCGAGGCTTACCTGAGCGCGTACCCCGGCATCGCCCACTGGGTGGACGAGCGGGACCGCTTCATCGGTCACTTCGCCGCCACCTCGCTGGATGCCGATTGGCCGCTGACGCTGCGGCTGGGGGCCCTGTGGCCCCGCACCGACGACGCTCGGCGGACGCTTCGGAGCCAGCAGCGCCGGCATCACAGCGCCGAGGAGGTCCACGAGGCCCTGCTCGCAGCCGATCGGGCCGGCGCGATCGACCCGGGCCGGTTCGCCGGCGGCCCGACGATCGGCCTGAGCGAGATCGACGTTGCCGAGGTGGCGTGGGCGCTGTCGTTTGCCGCGCCGGTCGTCGTCCGTTCCGATGGCTCGCCGCTGTCGTTCAGCTCGCACACACCAGCGGGCCGCCGTCAGCAGTTCACGTTCTCCGTGGACTGGGTGCTTGGCGAAGCCGCTGCTGTCGTGGGCTGCTCGACCAAGCCTCGGCCGGCTGATGTGTGGCGGCGGGTGCTGGCCCGCTTTGACCTCGCTCCGCCGACGGCAGTGGCGGGCGGCACGCTGCGGCCGGCCGTGGACAAGGTGCTGGAGCAACGGCACCTGCGGCGGGCTGTCATCGACGAGGTCGGCGTTGTCATGGGCGACGCCGATCAGCAGTTCCTGCTGCGGCGCGCGTTGCACACCCGGGTCGGCCAGATGGCCAACGCCTACCGAAACGCCCCCATCCAGGGCGGCGTGGCCGACGTGATGCTCGACGCCTACGGTCGGCTGAGCGAAGTATTGGCTCACTACCCCACAGCCGACGCTGTGCAGACCGTCCACGACAGCGTTGTCATCGAGTGCGACGAAGCCGACGCTCGGGCGATAGCCGCAGATGTCAAGTCAGCGCTGGAGGCAGCGATGTCACGCTGGTGCCCCGACGTGCCGACGGTTGCCGACACCGACATCCGCACGAGCCTGTCGGAGACCTCGATCGTCGAGCAGATCGGTTGACCAGCCGGCGCAAGGCGCAGGACCCGCCCGCGCACTGAGCTGGCCTGCTGCACCTAGCGAGAACCGGCTGGCTGGGACGACCTGCCGCTGCCCAGGCTTGCCATCGAATACACGACCATGCTGAGCGTGACGGCGATTCCCATAGTCAGGAACATGGTGCGCACGCCAGCCCATTCGGCCAGCACCCCCAGCGGCGCGGCAGCGATGGCGAACGCCGCGAACGGCAACTGCACAAGAGACTGAACGCGTCCCTGGTATGCCTCGTCGGTGGCCCGCATCACGATGGTCTGGACGAGCGAGATGAACCCGGTTGATGCCCCGCCGACAGCGGCGGTGATCGCCAGTGCCCAGATGTAGGTGGGGGCCCAGCTCAAAATGATCACCGAAGCACCGAAGGCGTAACCCAAGCCGACGAGGATCGAGCCGGCGCTCGGCGAGTCGGCACGTGAAGCGAGCACAATCGACGCGACCACCGCACCTATGGACGACGCTCCGGCGATGAACCCGACCTGCCTGTCGCCGAGCCCGAAGACCCCTTCGACGAGCGCCGGTTGGAAGGCGACATAGCTGAAGCCGAACATGATCACGATGATCGACGTGAGGATCGGCCGCCGCAGTTCGGGGCGGCTCATCGCGTAACGGATTCCCTGGCGGATCTCGGCCAGGGGGTTGCCGACCGCGAGCCGAGCCAGCCGGGCGCTGCCGGCGGGCGAAGCCTCCCGCGTGCTCGTCTCCGGCAGCGGCAGCAGCAGCACATAGCTGAGGGTCGCGATGGCCGCCGAGACGAAATAGGCCCCGGCGAGGCCGAACAGCGCCCACCCTGCCAGCAATCCGGCCCCGGTCGGGGCGATGACGCGGCTGCCGCTGAGCGACAGCGACGAGAGCGTGATCGCGTTTCCGAGCCGCTCGCGCCCGACCAGCTCGGTCGTCATCGAGATGCGAGCAGGACCGATCAAGCCGAACATCAGGCCTTGCAGCGCACTGGAGACGAGCAGCATCCAGAAGTGGATGACGTCGGTGGCCAGCGCCACACCCATGCCGATGGAGCCGAGCAGCAGCACCATCTGGCCGAACAGCATGAGCCGACGCTTCGAGAGTCGATCCGCGGCCACGCCGCCGAACAGCGTCGACACCCCGAGCGCCAATCCGAACGCGAAGAACACGACGCCCAGTGCCCCCTCGCTCTCGGTGAGGTCCCAGGCGAGCAGCGAACGCAGCAAGAACTGCATCTGGATGCTCATGAACGAGAACACCCCGCTCAGCCACAGCAGCCGGAAAGCTGGCACCCCGAGTGCGGCGAACGTCGCCGTGCGCTCGCTCTTCATCGCGGTGGACCCTCCGACATGCCGACTGCCGACGCTAGCTTCGATCCGGCGTAAACGACTTGGAGGAAAGCAACATGCCGCGTCTTGATCTCAGCGGAGCATCAGCCATCGTCACCGGCGGAGCGTCGGGCATCGGCGAGGCCAGCGCCCGCCAGCTTGCCGATGCCGGGGCCCATGTGGTCATCGCTGACCTGCAGGACGACCTCGGCACCGAGGTGGCATCGTCGGTCGGCGGGCTGTTCGTGCGCTGCGACGTCACCAGCATCGACGACGCGAGCGCCGCGGTGGATGCCGCATCGGAGATGGGGCCACTTCGTGCGCTGGTCAACTCGGCCGGGCTGGGCCGTGCGGGTCGCACCATCGACCGCAACAACGTGCCGATGGACCTCGAACAGTTCCGCTTCGTGATCAACGTGAACCTCATCGGCTCGTTCAACATGCTCGCCCAGGCGGCATCGGCCATGGCCAAGACCGAGCCCGTCGACGAAGACGGGTCTCGCGGCGCGGTCGTCAACATGGCCTCGGTGGCGGCCTTCGACGGCCAGATCGGCCAAGCCGCCTACTCGGCCTCCAAGGGCGGCGTGGTGGGCATGACCCTGCCGATCGCCCGCGACCTGTCCGCTACCGGCATTCGCGTCAACACGATCGCGCCGGGCCTCATCGACACGCCGATCTACGGCGAGGGCGAGCAGTCTGAGCAGTTCAAGGCGCACCTGGGCCAGAGCGTGCTGTTCCCCAAGCGTCTTGGCTACGGCGAGGAGCTGGCCTTCATGGTGATGGAGTGCATCACCAACCCGTACATGAACGGCGAGGTGATCCGCGTCGACGGCGGCATCCGGCTGCCCCCCCGCTGAGCTGCACTGTCACGCCAGGAAGTCGGCGATGACGTCGTTGAAGGCGTCGGGCTGTTCCTGGTTGGCGAGATGGCCGGCGTCGGCGATCTCCGCGTAACGAGCGCCTGCGATTCCCTCCGCCAGCCGTTGCGACGTGCGGGGCGGGGTGACCTCGTCGTGCTCGCCCACCACCACCAGCGTCGGCGCAGCAATGCGCACGAGGTCCGGGTAGTGGTTCGACTCTGCCATCGAGTCGCAGGCCCACTGGTAGCAGGGCATGCGGATCGACGGGACCATCATGTCGGCAACGCGAGACCGGAGCTCCTCCGAAGCGTCAGGGCTGACGAGCCGCTGCGCCCGGGCCTCAGCGAAGCCCTCGGGGCCGAGGTCGACAAAACCGATCGCCCGCGCCCGCATGGCGTCGGCCTGCTCAGGCTTCGTGCCGGCGCCGGCACTGGAGTCGGCCAGGACGAGCGCAGAGACCAGCTCAGGGTGCCGCAGGACCAACCGGGTCGCCGTGACGCCGCCCCACGAGACGCCCAGCACTGCTACCGGGCCGTCTGACTCAGCCCTGATCAGTGATGCGGCTGCGTCAGCCCAGCCGTCAATGCCGGGGGCACTCGCGGGATCGGCTGAATGTCGGTAGCCGGGAGCGTCCCACGCCACGAGCCGCACGCCCAGACGCTCGGCGAGCGGGCGTTGGCCCAGAAAGGCGTCGGCACACGAGCCGATGCCGTGCAGGCACAGCAGCACCGGTGCGTCATGCGCGCCATAGGACCAGCGGAAGATGCCGGACATGGGACTCGGGCTCACTGGACGGAGCTCATTGGCGCGAGCGCACCCGGGCCAGCGGCGTCGGGACGCCGGCAACAGGGGCACGAGTGCGGAAGATGCAGCCGCCACCGCCGGTGCCGCCGCCATCCGACGCCTCACCGGTCACGATGTAGAGGTCGCGCATGTCGGCGCCGCCGAAGCAGACGCTGGTGACGAACTGGCCAGGAACCGGTACGGCGAGATCGGACTCACCGTCGGGTGTGTAGCGCTGCACGCGTGCCCCTTCGGCCAGCGCGACCCACACGCCTCCTTCGACGTCCACGGCCAGGCCGTCTGGCACCTTGCCTTCGCGCACGAACTCCCGGCGGTTGGTCACTGAGTCGCCGTCCACATCCGACACCCACACCCTGCCCGGAATGCTGTCGGAGTGGTACAGCCGCGACCCGTCAGGCGAGAAGCCGATGCCATTGGTGAGCTGCACGTCGCGGTAGACCTCCTCGGCTGTGCCGTCGAGGTTGATGCGATACAGCTCGCCGGCCTCATCGGGTGACGACAGGTCGAACGGGTTGCGCCTCAGCGAGCCCACGTAGACGCGCCCCAGCGAATCAGTGTGCATGTCGTTGAAACCGGCGACATCGGGAGCGAACAGCACTTCCGAGCCGGCGTCGGTGACGTGCTGGATGTTGCGACCGCTCACCACCACACCGCCGTCGGCGTGCAGCACCATGCCGCCCACGCCCCTGCGCTTCGGCACCACGATCTCGATCTCGCCATCGGGCCGCCGCCGGCGCACGCCGCCGTTGGGCACATCGGAGAAATAGAAGTTGTCGTGCTCGTCCACCCGCGGACCCTCGATCAGGCCCCATCCCGAACTCAGCATCTCCAACTCGAAATCAGCGCTCATCGACGTCTCCCCTACTCCGAGCCGTGACGCTCATCCGCCGACCCCGATCCAGGGACCGGCGGTGTGCGGACACTAAGCCCGGATCCACCGGTTCGAGTTGGGGTTGGGGTTGTCGCGTCCACCGGAAAGGCCTCCTGACGTGGCATTTTGCCGTTGAGGATTGTTCGGCGTGATGCCAGGCCGGGAGGCACTTTCTGTGAGGACGATAACGCA
>JAJDVQ010000045.1 GCA_022826045.1 Acidimicrobiia bacterium
ATGACGACGAGCTGAACGAGGCAGCCCGCCGTTACCGGGACGAGGAGATCACCTTGGCGGAATATCAGGCGGCGTTTCGGCGCTGGATGCGCTGGCGCTGCGAGGAAATGGGCCAAACGAAGTGGTGCAACCGATGAACGCCGAGAACTACACTGACACCATGGTTTCGACAAGATTGACGCTCCGGCCCGCCGCACAGGGCCGGGTACAATCCGAAACGGAGCCCCAACCATGACCACCCCCAAACGATCCACAAAACGAAGCACGCGGCAGGCTTGGGCCGTCGGGTTGGTGGTCGTGGTGTTCCTAGCGATACGCGACATCGCTGGCTGGATTCCGGCATTGGTCTTTTTCGGCGTAGCTGCCGGAGCGTTTGCTCTGTTGGACGTGCGAGAGCGCCAGCAGAGTCGCGAGGCTGAGGCGGTTTCGTCGGGCTGAGTGTCTGACGTGCTGCCAGTGCGCTCACTCGCTCTGTAGCGGGTGCCCTAGAGAACTTGCGGGACCCTTCAGGGTCGGCTCAGGTCGGCTCTGAGGGGTCTTGCGCGTCGTTGTGTTGGGGCTGCTGACGGGTTGAGCGCCCGTACGCAGCAAGCTGGCACACTGCGGCGGATGGCACCCTGCGAAGCCGACAACGACACCGCGGAGGCTGAGCGCCGCATCGAAGCTGACGTGCTGGCCCGCACGGTGTCCCGCACCGGCGACGCTGCCACTGCGACAGCGTTGCTCGGGGTGCTGAGGAATGCGGCCGACGACGCCGCGCACGACACCTCCTCATGAGCGCGCTCCAACAGCGCGTCGAGCGTGCCGCCGTCCACCAGCGACACAGCATCCGCCGGTCGGTCCTGCCGTGAATTCTCAGTCAATGTGATCCTCTCCGCCGCTCCGGAATCCATCACCGAAGCAACTGTCTCAGACCACCCCCCTTACACAGAGCAAATGACAGTCCCGACCGAGACTGCCGGTTCCTGATCGCCGTGGCCGCCAACCCCGCCGCCGACAGGGCGATCGCGGCCATCGCCCCCCACGAATGGGCGCCGATCGGCTACACCGACGACGTCGAGCTCGCCACCCTGGGCTGGGTGCACTGGTGGAACACCAGCCGCATCCACGGCTACCTCAACGACCTCAGCCCTGACCAATTCGAGACCGCCTACGCTGCGGCCAGAACCGACCACGACACGACAGGAAACCACAACAAACAGCCTGCGCAACAAACAGCCTGCGCAAACGTCCCAGGGTGAATCACAGCCGGCTGTTGCGGGGTGGCGCCGAGCCCTGCGTGTGTCGCCCGCTGGAACTGCGAACCTGACAGAGTGTCCAAGTGGCGTCGCTGAGCGACTACCTAGACCTCACCGAGAGTGAGGCGGCTTCACAGTGGCGGAGCATCGTGCAGCGTCGAGTGCCGCCACCGGGCAAGCGACAGGTCAACTTCACGCCGGTCGAGACTGTGCTCTGCTATTGCCTGTTCCGTTGCGACGATCCGGTGGTTGACCCACATCGCTACGGAGGACAAACCATCCACACGGCACCCGCGCTCGTTCATCAGCTAGCGGCGCTCTTCGTGCGCTCTCCCAGTTCGATCACGAGCAAGATGATGAATCTGGACGGTTCTCGCGTGAACGGAGCGAGGCACGAAGTCCAGTTCTTCATGGAGATGGGTAACGACGTCACTCGCCACATCGACCTGTACCGAACGGCATTACGCGGTGCGCGGAGCATGGGCATTGGTGAGGGTAGGTTGCCCGACTTCTTGCGCTTCTCGGAGACGACCGACTACTCACTGCTCGGTCTCGATGATGTTTCAGGGTTCCGGTACGAGGAACTCGAAAGGGAGGCCGCCAGGCTCAGAGCTGCGAAATTGAGGCACCATCAGATGCTCTCGGCTGCCGAGACCACTCGCATTGTTGAACACCGGGCTCGCGTCGGGCATACAGCTTTCGCGAATGAGGTCGTGCGGCGCTTCGGCGGTACTTGCGGATTCTGTGGCATGGCCCCGCGATCGCTTCGGGGCAGTCGACTGATCGTTGCCTCACACATCAAGCCTTGGGCCGATTCGAACAACCGAGAGCGGCGTGACCCGCGTAACGGCGTCGCTGCCTGCCCGACCCACGACGCGGCATTCGACCGAGGCTTGATCACCGTCAACGGCGGGTTACGAGTGCATCGTTCGCGTCGCCTTCAGTCGAGCGTGGAGATTGACGTGGCGTCGAGCACAACTTCGGCAGCTCGCTGCACGAAGTGCTTGCGCTGCCGTCCCACATTGAGCCGCCGCATCCGGGCTACCTGCGCTGGCATTACGAACGCATATATCAAGACACGCTGCCGTAGGACCAACGTACTGGCGGCGACTCGGGACAGCAGGCGTCAGGCCCAGAAGGCGCGGATAGGGATGGCGTCGACTACCGCTTCTGCACAGTCGCGAATGCGCATTTCGCACATCTGCGACTACCGCTTCTGCACAGGTCTGACTGCCTATTTCGCACAGTCACGAATGCCGGTCTTGCACACACCTGTGAGTGCCGGCCAGAAAGACGGGCTAGCTATTGCCCAAGCCGCGGGCTCGGTTGCGGATGATCTGTTCTATTTGGTCGGCGGCTTGGTCGGGGGGTTCGTGTTCCCAGATGCGGACTGGGGTCCAGCCGGCTGCTCGCAGGAGAGCGTCGGTGTCGGCGTCGCGGGCTCGGTTGCGCGCGATCTTGGTCTCCCAGTACTCGGCGTTGCGGCGGGGCTTGGTGCCGTGCTCGGGGCAGCCGTGCCAGAAGCAGCCGTCCACAAAGATCGCTACCCGCAGGCGAGGGAACACCACGTCGGCTTCGCGGCGCACATCAGGCAACGGCCGACGGTGCACGAAGTAACGCAGGCCACGCCGGTGCAGCGCTGAGCGGATGAGCCGTTCCGGTCCCGTGTCGCGGGACTTCTGCTTCGACATGCGCTCCGATGCAGGACCCGGCAGCGCTTTCGGCTCCATCCGGTCGGTTCTACCAGTCCTCCGGCGGGAGGATGCACGGTGGTGGAACTGAGTGTGCGTGACTGAGCGGCCACATCGACCGTGGAGTCACACCCTTCGGCCACTATTCCTCCGTGGGAAGGACATCGGACATGGCGACATCGCCCAAGCGCGTAGGCGAGTATCCCGAGTCCAAACAGCAGGGGTCGTTAGGGTTCGCTCATGGCGCTCTTCCACGGACGGACCGCAGCGTGAGCATTGACAGTCAGCTTCACGTCGTGGAACTCTGCGCTGGCGCGGGTGGGCAGGCGCTTGGCTTCGAGGCTGCAGGATTTGCTCACGATGCTCTTGTGGAGCTTGACCCGTTCGCTTGTGACACCCTGCGACTGAACCGGCCTTTGTGGACCGTCGTCGAGGCTGACCTGAACGAGGTCGATTTGCGGCGCTGGGACGGGGCTGACGTGCTTGCGGCGGGACTCCCCTGTCCGCCGTTCAGCGTTGCGGGCAAGCAACTCGGTGCCAGAGACGATCGCGACCTTTTCCCCGCGCTGCTGGAGCATGTTTCGGCGTTGCATCCTCGTGCCGTGCTGGTGGAGAACGTGCGCGGCCTCATGGCGAAGCGTTTCGACGGATTCCGACACAATGTCGAACAGAACCTCACTGAGATGGGCTACACGGTGACGTGGGGATTGCTGGACGCGTGCGACTTCGGCGTGCCCCAGACGCGTACTAGGTCGTTCATGGTCGCCGTTCAGGGAAGTGCTTTCTCGTTTCCGCTGCCCAGCACCCCTGGAAGTTCTGTCGGTGCGGTTATCGGTGATCTCATGGCCCAGGACGGCTGGCCGTGGGCCGCTGCGTGGGCGGAACAGGCCGAACATGTTGCTCCTACGATTGTCGGCGGATCAGCCAAGCACGGCGGTCCCGACCTCGGCCCCACCCGGGCGCGAGCGGCATGGGCGTCGATGGGCGTCGATGGCCTCGGCCTTGCAGACGCTCCGCCGTCGGAAACTCACAGAGGAATGCCCCGCCTCACCATGCCCATGGTCGCTCGATTGCAGGCGTTCCCTGACGACTGGAAGTTCGTCGGCGGCAAGACGCGTCAGTACCGGCAGATCGGCAACGCGCTCCCTCCGCCCCTAGCTGAGGCCATGGCCAGTGCCCTGGCTGCATGCTTGGCGTGACCGGCAGCATCGGTTCAAGCGACACGCAAGGCTTGGAGACCGACGAAGATCCAGCATTGACAGCAGTCGCGGCTGCATTGCGGGGTGTCGACCCGAATGGCGATCGTACGGCACGCGTTCTTCGAGCAACGCTGGATCAGCTCTATGACGGAGTACGGACGGGCCGGTACCGGTGGGATGATCTGCACAAGACCGAGAAAACCCACTGTGGCACGCTGGTCGAGATCAACATGCAGCGTGAGTTCGGCTTCGCCGATGGCGAGGAGCTTGATTTCCGTATCGCAGGCGTGGATGTCGACTGCAAGTACTCCCAAACAGATGGCCGTTGGATGATTCCGCCAGAGGCCCAAGGCGAGATTTGCATGGTGCTGTGGGCAAACGACGATGAGTCGCGCTGGAAGATGGGGGTGGTCAGAGCCGAGAGGAGACTGCTGAGCGATAGCACGAACCGCGATGCCAAGACGACGCTGAACAGGAACGGGCGCGACGCCATTGGTTGGATCTTCGCTCGCGGCCGACTCGCAGAGAACACGCTGCTTCACTTGCCTGAAGGCGTCGTCGACCAGACCATGGCTGGCAAATCTGGGGCCGAGCGCATTCGCCGCCTCTGCCGTTTGGTGCAGTGCCGCATCATTCGGCGGGAGATCGTCGCGACCGTGGCTCAGCAGGCGGACTACATGAAGCGGCTAAGAGGCAACGGTGGTGCCCGGGGCGATCTGCGAGCAGAGGGCATCATCATCTTGGGTCAGTACGAGCGCCACCGAATGATTGCAAGAGCCCTGCACCTGCCGATTCCAGGACTTGGCGACACCGTCGCCGCCCGCGTTTGCCCTGCCTTGCCTGGGGAGAATTCGAGCGTCATGATCGACGGTCTGTTTTGGCGTCTTGCCACTGCAGACGATCCAGTCGTACCCGCGCCGGGGCTGCCTTCTCAATAGGGGACCGCCGCAGTCGAGGTGTTCAGGCCAAAGGGTGCCAACAGGCAGATGTCGAGGCACCGCGGCCTACCTCTTGGCGAGGCGGCAGGCGCGGATGAGCCGTTCCGGTCCCGTGTCGCGGGACTTCTGCTTCGACATGCGCTCCGATGCAGGACCCGGCAGCGCTTTCGGCTCCACCCGGTCGGTTCTACCAGCCATGCGCGGGTAGCGGGAGATGCGCAGGACGTGAGGCCAGCAGGACCAGCATGAACAGAGCAGCGTGCCGCGTCGCCAGCTTGCTCATACCCTGCCGACCGGATCTTGGGCAGCACCCCTGCCCGATACCGGAGGCCCGGACATGACTCGATCTCCACTCCGCTTGCCGCGGCGGCGCAGGGCGCACACAGCAGCGGTCCTGGCGGCGGCAGTCGTGCTGGCGGCGGCTTGCACGGGCGGGGGCGACGCCAGCGACGGCGCCGATGACGACTTCGATGGCACGGTTCGCATCGGCGTGGCGCTGAGCGAGACGGGTCGGTTCGCTGCCGAGGGCAAGGCCGTGCGCCAGGGCTACGACACCTGGCTGCAGTGGGTGAACGAGGAGCACGGCGGGATCCAGGTCGGCGATGGCCGCTACCGGGCCGAGATCATCTATCGAGACGACGAGTCCGATCCCGACCGGGCGGCCGCTCTCATCGAGCAGCTCATCGACGAGGACCACGTCGACTTCCTGCTCGGTCCGTACTCCAGCACGCTCACCGGGCCGACCAGCGCGGCGGCGGAGGCACGCGGCGTCATCATGGTGGAAGGCAATGGCGCGTCCGACAGCCTCTTCGAGCGGGGCTATCGCAACCTGTTCTATGTCGGTGTCGTCGCTTCGGACTACACACGGTCGAGCATCGAGCTGCTCGCAGAACGCGGTGCGAGCACCGCTGTGGTGGCGCACGAAGACACCCCATTCGCCACGTCGGTGGCACGGGGAGCGCAACGCCACCTTGAAGCCAACGGCGTCGAGGTGCTGGCGATGAAGAGCTACCCGGTCGGCGTCGAGAGCGTCGACGATCTCATGACCGAGCTTGCGGCACTCGAGCCCGACATCTTCGTGGGCGGCGGCCACTACGACGACGCCGTGCTGTTCCTGCGCTCAGCACAAGAGCAGGGCTTCCGCCCCGACGCCATGCTCATCACCGTCGGCCCGGCCAACCCGCAGCTGATCTCCGACATCGGCAGCGGCGCCGACGGGGTGCTCGGCCCGACTGGGTGGGAATCGGTGATGGCCTATGAGGGCCCGAGCTTCGGCGCGGCGAGTGCCTACGCCGACACCTACCAGAGCCTGTGGGATGAACTGCCCATCTATCAGGCAGCGGGGGCAACCACGGCCGCGATCGCGCTGCACCGCGCCATCGAGGCTGCCGGCAGCCTCGACACCGATGCGGTGCGCGCAGCGCTGCGAGACCTCGACATCGACACCTTCTACGGCCCGGTCCGTTTCGACGAGCGCGGCGTCAACGTTGCCAAGCCGATGGGGATCGTGCAGGTGCAGGACGGTCGCATCGTGGTGGTCGCCCCTGCCGAGGCGGCCGAGGGCGAGCTGGTGTACCCGGCCCGCTAGCGCCCCATGGTGAAGAACTCGTCGTTGGGCCGCATCGAGGTCAGGTGGGCCATGCGGTTCGACAGGGCGAACAGGCCTGTGATGGCGCCGATGTCCCAGATGTCGTCATCGCTGAAGCCGTGGGCCCGCAGCTCCTCGTGATCGGCGGTCGAAGCTGACCACGGCTCGCTGCACATCTTGAGGGCGAAGTCGATCATCGCCCGTTGCCGGTCGCTGAGATCGGCCTTGGACGGGTCGACTGCGAGCTGATCGGCCAGCAACGGATCCTTGGCGCGGATTCGCAGGATCGCCCCATGGGCCACTACGCAATACAGGCAGTTGTTGGCCCCGCTGGTGGCCACCACGATCATCTCCCGCTCGGCCTTGCTGAGCCCGCTCGGGCCCTCCATGAGCGCGTCGTGGTACGCCATGAATGCCCGCATCTCCTCGGGCCGGTGCGCCAGCGCCAGGAACACATTCGGCACGAAGCCGGTCTTGGACTGGATGAACTCGATGCGCTCCCGCAGGTCGTCGGGCATGTCTGCGATGTCGGGCACAGGAAACGTCGAGATGGCTGGCTCGGTCATGCCCGCAGCCTAAGCCCGGATCCACCGGTTCGAGTTGGGGTTGGGGTTGTCGCGTCCACCGGAAAGGCCTCCTGACGTGGCATTTTGCCGTTGAGGATTGTTCGGCGTGATGCCAGGCCGGGAGGCACTTTCTGTGAGGACGATAACGCA
>JAJDVQ010000015.1 GCA_022826045.1 Acidimicrobiia bacterium
CGCGCTGTCCTCAGGCGACCGCAGCGGCCAGCCCGCCAAGCACCGGCTCGACTTCGGAGGCAACCGACGCGTCAACTCGGCGCTGCACATCGCGTCGGTCACCCAGGCCCGCAGCCAGCCCGACGCCGCCGCCCTGCCCCGACCGCAAAACCGGCGAAAACAAGACCCGACGCGAAGCCAGACGAGCCCACAAACGCCACCTCGCCAACCGCGTCATCCGACGCATGCGGCGCGACGAAAAACACCGACAACAAGCCCGACTACACGCCGCCTGACGACCCCACTTGACAAGGGAGCGTCCGACAGACCCACGAGTTTGGCTCATCCGGGACTTCACGCGGAATCTGGCGCAGGGCTACCAGCCTTCGTCGATGGTGGTGGTCATTTCGGCGCCGGTGGTGGTGATGACCTTGATGGCGATGTTGCGTCCGGGGTCGGGCGGCGCGAAGGGCTGGGACACGGTGGACTGGATCTTGTCGAGGGCGTGTTCGTCTCGTTCGCGCTTGGGGATCTTGGCGATGAGCTTCTTGATGTCGCTGCCTTTGCGGAACCCGTTCGGGAAGTAGGCGCGGCGCACTCGGAACGAGAACCCGTCGTGGTTGGTGTCGAGCATCCAGCATTCGACCTCGTCGGTGCCGTAGCCGCGTGAACGGTTGGCTGCGGGGTCGTAGGTGTCACAGCCGAGCAGCTCGACGGTGACGTTGCCGTCGTCGGTGGTGTCGAGAATCACGTCGGGTTCGGCGAGCAGCACGAACGAGCCGCCATCCGCCGAGCGTTTGACGGTCTCAGGCAGGCGCAGGTCGCGGGAAGCGACGACCCGGTGGATGTGCACCGGGCCGACGGCTGGCGAGATTCCCGCTTCGAAGTCGTAGCCGATGATGACCAGGTTCTCGCAGGCCGGGTCGTTGTCGCGGGCCTCGACGGCTGCTCGGCGTGCGACCTCGATGGTGACGGTGGCGTCGGCTGCGGCGATCATCACAGCTGCGGTGAACTCGCCCTCGCGGGTCGCCGACGTGCAGCGTGCTCCGTAGCCGA
The DNA here is from genome assembly GCA_022826045.1 of Acidimicrobiia bacterium. Taxonomy (GTDB): domain Bacteria; phylum Actinomycetota; class Acidimicrobiia; order Acidimicrobiales; family Poriferisodalaceae; genus Poriferisodalis. The sequence goes on from JAJDVQ010000015.1 coordinate 1,036, forward strand.
CGAGCTTCGTGTCGGGCCATGGAGTCGTTTCAACCACGTCGAAGACCGGCCGGCCGCTGGCATCGCAGACCGGTGTGCTGCGCAGGAGCTGCAGCAGCGTTTCGGCGTCCGTCGGGTCCGCGGCGGGCAGGTCGTCCGCTTCCCCGTCGTCAAGTGGCAGATAGGTGTACGGGGAAATCGACTCAACAGTGAAGGCAGAGCAGATACGAGGCTTTCGAGGTTCAACCTCCGTCTGGTCGACGAGCCGTATCTGGTTCTCAGGCTCATTCACTTTGTCGTATGCGAGAGTGGCTGCCGTCACCCGTGGGATTGTCTCCTCCACGAAGCCCGCTGCCGGGTCAAGTCCCGAGTCGATGGTCTTGTGCCAGGGGTAAACCCGGGCAAGCAAGTGAGAGCGGGCGATGGCGACAGCGACGCGCTGGGTGTCGCAGGTGACCCATCGCCTGCCCCACGCTTCCGCGACATCGGCTGTGGCACCGCTGCCGCAAGTCGGGTCCAGCACGAGATCGCCTGGATCGGTCGTCATCAGCAAGCAGCGCTCGATGATGCGATTTGCCGTTTGCACGGCGTATCGCTTCGCGTTGGGTGACATTTGCGAGTGCCACAAGTTGGTGATGCGACGACCAGCCACCTCGTGCTCGTATTTTTTCCACGCCAAGAGCGAATCGCGCCCCGCGGCATCGAGCCTCCCGAGTTGCGCCAGGCGATCCATACCGTCTTTCGAGACACTCCACTGCATCCCCTGCGGGCACGGCCACAGGTGCCCATTCCATCGGTAGGGCTCCGAGCGCCCGGTTGTGGATTCCTTTGGGGACACGAGCTTCATGCGCCGAAAGACGCGGGCACCGCCCGGAATGTGCTGATCCGGGGACGCCTTTTGTTCCGCAGTCGGGGTCGCAATCGATCCGTCGGAGTGCTCGATCAGCGCATAGGAGGTCATGTATTCGATCTTCTGCGCACGATCCAGCGATTCATAGAGTTGCCGGTACTTCACATGCTCCTTGTCCTTGGCGTACCACAGGACATAGCTGGTCACCTCGGGCAGTGTGATGGATGACGAACCACCTGCGGGGCGGTAGGTGACAGTCGCCATTCGATTGTCTGCACCGAAGACCTCATCCAGCAATACCGCGACGCGGTGAACATTCTCGTCACCAATCTGCACGAATAGTGATCCGCTGTCTGCCAGCAGCTCGCGGGCGAGAACGCATTGCTTGTGGATGCCGTCGAGGTAGGAGTGGATGCCGTTGCGATAGGTGTCCCGGAACGCCCGGATGGGCAGGGCGTCTCCTGCCGGGATGGCGCTGTCGTTGTCCTTGACGTTCAGGTTGTCGGTGGTGGGCTGGAAGTTGGACTGGTACGACATGCCGTACGGCGGGTCGTAGTAGATCATCTGCACTTGTCCCGCGAGGCCGTCCTTGGCGATCAGGCTCTTCATCACGTCGGCTGAATCGCCGTGGATGAGTCGGTTCTGCCAGTTGCCCGAGTGCTCGTAGAAGTTGAGCGGGTCAGCGCCTTCAGGCAGCCCATTGAAGTCGTCGGTGCTGATCTGGATGCCGCTGTCGGGCTTGCGCAGCTGGTTGACGAACTCCGACGGTGCGATCTTCTCGCGCACGTACAGCGGCAGCGCTTCCATGCGCAGCAGCTCGTCCTGGGCCGCTTCCCCGTTGAGCGCGGAGGTCTCGCCCTCTCGCTGCCAGGCGAGTACGGGGGCGGCGATCTCGTGGCGGTTGATGGTGAACGGCTTGGGCTTGCGGTCCTCGTCGGTCATCATCGACTCGGTCTCGGGCGTGGGGTTGTTGCGCCGGGCGGCTGCTTTGTGCCGGTATGCGTCGGTAGCCACGGCGGTGCTCCTCGGGGCCTTCAGTCCGCGGTCGCCAGAGCGAGCCCGTCACCGGTTGCGGTGCCGACAACTTGCTCGATCTGATGCCGGGCGAAGTTGGCGTCCTGAATCTCGATGAAAGCCCATCGGCGCAGAGCGTCGGGCAGGGCCGCGGTGCCGGCGACGCAGGGGATCCAGTGCTCCTGCACGTATTTCTCGGCGGCGATGGCTTTGTCGTCGCGGACGCCCTTGCATTCGACGATCAGGTTGGTGCCGTCGGCGAGGCGGGCGGTGAAGTCGGGTTCGTAGCGTCGCCATGAGCCGTTGAAGAAGTACGGCACCGACCAGCCGGTCTGGAAGTTGCGTGCCCACGCCTCGACCTGCTTGTGCGTGTCGAGAATCTCTGCGACCCGCTCCTCGAGATGGGAGTGGCATGCGGCGTGGGAGAGTTCGCTTCGCTGCGATTCGTGAATGTGGTGCAGCGTGGTGTCGAAGTCGATGTCGCTGGTGTCGAGCCGCGGTGGGCTGTCAAGCACAGCTGCTCGCTGATGCTCGTGGCCTCGTTCGCTGGTGCATGCGCCAAGAATCGTGAGCACGGCGTCGCGCCGCTGATCCTCTTCCACGAGCAGCACGGCGGGGTCGTCGCACTCGACGTAGTCGAGCGTGAGCCAGTGACCCACGATGCGCCGAGCCGACCTGAACAGCGACAGGCTCGTACCGTCGGTGTCGTCGTCGGAGCTGCTGCGGAACTCCGCCACGATGTCCTGGGCGATCCTGAATTCGGCCTCGCCGCGCCGCCCGTTGGCGTGGAGGATCTTGTCCTCGCCGACATGTGGGCTGAGCACAGCCATCGACGCGCCCGACTGCGGTTCCATCTTCCACGCCTTGGACTTGGACTCGTCGAATTCGAGCTTGAGGCTGGGCGTGACTCGCCGGTACTCACGCACTTGCGGCCACACGATCCGGTACTTCTCGCGCCCTGGCACCGTGTACACACGGGTGACTGGGCGCGGCGGAGGGTTGACGGTGTTGCCGCCCCGTGAGGGCATGAACTCGAAGGGGATGCCGACCACTTCGGCGTACTCGGGGCGCAGCCTTCCCGTCCCGTCAAATCGGAAGTCCTCGTAGGAGGTGCGGCGCAGCGCACGGCCTGTGACCTGCTCGCACAGCAACTGCGTCGAGAACGCCCGGTAGCCGACGATGTGCGACACGTTGCGGGCGTCCCAGCCTTCGGTGAGCATTCCCACCGAGATCACACAGCGCACCCGGGCACCCGGCAGTCCCGCTTTGCCGACTGTGTTCAGGACCTCTCGCACTGTCTCGAGCGCGTCCTTGGAGCGTCCGCGCCGCTCGTTGAGACGCTGCCCCTGAGCCTTGATCAGCTTCGCCGCCTTGGCCGACAGATCGCTGCTGTCGTCAAGGTTGGAGTGCACGACGATGGTGCGCAGATCGTCCGTCCACTGCCCCTGCACGACATTCGAGAGCTCCGGGTAGGCGCCCTCGTGCAGGACGCCGTCGCTGTCCTCCCAGCCGGCGATGTGCTCGTACAGGGCGTTGGCGTTGTCGATGGTGTTTGCCACCACGATGATCACCGGCGCGGTGTCGGGCCGCACCCGAGACCACAGCGCCAAGTGGTCCTTGTAGTCGTCGTACTGAGCGTTGAGGGCATTGCTCAGCGGCGCGGGGACGACAGCTGCCGGGCCGTCCTCGCTGGGCCTCGGGATCTTCTTCTTGTCGGTCGCCTCGTAGAGGTTGCGCCAGACGGTTCGCTCCTGGATCGAGTCGTCGTCGACAGGCACTCGTGGCACCTTCGTCAGCCCGGACTCGATCGCATCCATGAGGCCGAAGTCGGATGCGACCCATTGGAACGGTTCGGGCGTGGCCCGCCCAGAGGTGTCGATCCACATCGGCGTGGCCGAGAAGTCGTAGACGACCGAGGCCTGCCCGTACTGGTTCGCCTGGCCGAGCTGGCCCATGTCTCGCAGGCTGCGCAGCACGTTGAACCACACCGCAGCGCGCTTGTCTTCCTTCTTGTCCTCGGCATTGCGTTTGACCTGTGATTTGGGCAGGTAGCAGTGGTGCGCCTCGTCGTTGAGCACGACGAGGTTGCCGTAGGCGTTGGCCGTCAGCAGCGACTTGAGGACGCGCTGGGCGGACTGTTCGTAGCTCTCGAGGTGCTCGTCTCCCTCTGGCTTCCCGATCAGGTCGCGATGCGCGCGGCCGCCTTTCGACCCGCTTCGTGGGAAGCCCAACGTGTTGAGGTTCTGGCGGTTGAACGCCTGGAAATTCATGATTTCGACCCGGGCACGGTTGAGCACCGGGCGCAGGTCGCGAGGCACGAGTCCCATGTCGTCGTAGACGTTGTGCGGGCTGGACGGCTTCAGTTCGGCGAGGCGGTTGCGCACCGTGAGGCCGGGGGTGAGCACGAGGAATCGTTCGCCGTGCATGAGGTTGCGCCGGCGGGTGGTGCGTGCGGCGTTGAGGGTTTGCCAGGCGATCAGCATCCCCATCACGACCGTCTTGCCCGTGCCGGTTGCCATCTTCACTGCGTGGCGGATGATCTCGTCGTTGTGCTGGCGCGACAGTGTTTCCAGTTCCCGGCGTTCTGGCGTCTGTCGTGTGGCGACTTCGCGCAGCCACACCAGGGTCTCGATGGCTTCGCGCTGGGCAAAGAACGGCCGCAGCTTGCAGCCCCGCTCGTCGGCCCAGTGCTCCAGCAGTCGCACGGTCACCGACGTTGCGCCTTGGTAGCCGTCGGCCCGCCACGTCGAAACCTTGCCGCGGATGTCGTTGATCAGCCGATTCAGGTGCACATCGTCTAGCGAGAGCTGCAGATGGCCTGGCTTCTGGTCATCCGGCACGGGGCTCAACAGCATCGAAGGACGGCGACCCGACTGGGGCTTGATCCCGCTGAGGGCGCGGCCGGTCCGATCAAGCGGCCAATAGCTATGCGGTTCCTCGAAGGGTGAACAGAGGATGGGGTCAACCGATGGGTCGAATTCGACCTCTGTGGCCTCGGTTTCCGGGGCGTCGGACATCCCGGTCAACGGCCGTTCGGCTCCGCAGCGGCCGACTGCTGTGTGAAATTGCCGTTATCCCTCACAGGCTGCTGAAAAAGTGCCGCAATCGCGATATCGCGAATGCAAAACCGCAGGTCAGAGAGTTGGACGGTTGGCGAAAACCGACTTTTTCAGCAGCCTGCTAAGTTCTGCCGTTCGTATGACTACATACAAGTGTGCGGATATCGCATACAGCCAAGGGTGTTTACGACGATCGTGCGTTCGCTGTATCGGCCCATGACAGCGCTCCATGGGCGAGTCTCTGACACGGAGCTTGTGGCCGCGGATCTGCCGAAATCGTCGGCCGAACCCGTCCTGCTCACCGAGTCCGATGCGCGCAGCCTGAACGGCCTCTCGCGCCACGAGGTCACTCACAACACGATCCGCTGCTACAGAAGCCAATGGCGCAGCTTCGTCACCTGGGCCACCGCCCGCAGAATCCCAGCAGTCCCTGCCGAGCCCGAGCATGTCGCCGCCTACCTGGCCGAGCGCTTCGAGCAGCACGGGCACAAGCCGGCGACGCTGCGAGTCGCAGCCGCTGCGATCGCCTACGTCCACAGCAGCTGCGGCCTCCCGAACCCGTGCAACCACCAAGATGTCAAGCGAACCCTCAGGGGAGCGACCCGGATGGCCGGCAAGGCCCAGAAGCAGGCGAAGGGCCTCACCGCGGATGCACTCGACGCCATCGAGGCCATCGCCTGCCGGCCACGCCTCGGCAAGAGCGGCAGACGAGAGAGCCCCCAGGCCGCCGCTAGGCGAGGCAGCGTCGACATCGCTCTCGTGAGGCTCATGCGCGACGCGCTGCTGCGGGTCTCCGAATGCGCTGCGCTGACCTGGAGCGACATCGAGACGGTGCCCGACGGCAGCGGGCGGCTGCTGATCCGGCGCTCGAAGACCGACCCCGACGGCGAAGGCGCCGTGCTGTTCGTGTCGCCGCAGACCATGGCGGCCCTTGCGTCGATCCGCAATGGCGCCCCGGCGGAGCTCCGGGTGTTCGAGCTCAGCCCGAATCAGATCTCGCTGCGGATCAAGAAGGCAGCCGCGGCGGCCGACCTGGGCGACGGTTTCAGCGGGCACTCGCCGCGTGTCGGCATGGCTCAGGACCTTGCACGCATCGGCGTCGAGCTGCCCAGCCTGATGACCGCGGGACGGTGGCGTTCCCCGACGATGCCCGCCCACTACACCCGCAACGAGACCGCCGACCGGGGCGCAGTGGCGCAGTTCTACAACCACCTGCGGAGCACCCGCGAGCCGCCTCACGCGACCTGACTCACACGTAGCGGCTCGTTTTCGGAAGGCCCTCGGCAGCGTTGGTACTCTGCGGAACCGGCCTGCCAGGGGGACTCAAGGTGAGGGATAACGGCAATTGTCCCTGCTGCGATTTTGACCGGATGAAGGCATCGAAAATCGGCGCCGACGAGCGAAGAAGCCAGTGCCAGAACGACTGAACCCCGGAAGCCGCCGGAGCAACCCCTCGGGGTTGTCGAACACGACACTGCCCAAACCACCGGCTCCAACGCAACACCCCCCAACCGCTGAGGGCGACGAATGGTCTCACCAGCCAATCTCGCGAAGCTGATCTCTCCGGGCCGATTCGCGACCTTCGTGACGCTCGCCAACGGCGATCGTCGGCGGGCAGTCGATCTGTACGAGTGGACTGGCGCTGTCGCCGGAGCCCTCTTCACTGACTTCCGAACGCTTGAGGTCGTCTACCGGAATCACATCGACCAAGCGCTCAGCGGCTATGTGGCGAGCGTCGCCCCGCATGTTCAGCACTGGATGTGGGACTCGTCTTGGATTCCTCCTCAAGGCCACTGGTGGGACAAGGACGCAAGAGAGGCACTCGCCGCGGCCCACAAGCGTGCCGGCGGTCGCAAAGCACCTCGCGGCGCGGTCATCGCGGAAGTCACGTTCGGCTTCTGGCGATACATCGTCTCAGGCCGCTACGAAGAGTCGTTCTGGAACACGGCCCTTGACAACGTCTTCAACAACATCCCAGGCCACGCCCCAGGAGGGCGTAGCGCTCGCCGACCGAACCAGAGATATGCCCCGGCTTGGGCGACCAGCTGGATCCCCGCGACCTGTGTCATCGACCGCGATCCGTGCACTCTGGCTGCTATTCGCTGTCGTCGGCGCTCAGCGATGCGGTTGTGAGGCTGTGGATCGACGCGACGACTGGGGCTGCCGCTGATGTGCACCACTCGATGAGCTCGTTGATGCTCATCTCGGGCTTGCCATTCTCGGCGGCATCTTCGTGTTCGGACTGGCCGTTGGCCGTCCGTTGATGTGCGCCCATCACAGCGAGCCCGAGAGCCGCCATGACCACGCCGAACTGGTGTCGGAGGTCGGCAGCCTGGTCCTCGCTCGCTTTGGAACGCGAGATCTCTTTGCGGAGCCACTTGTTGTCCGCGTTGTACCTGAGCTCGTAGACGCCGTTCCCGCTGTCGATTCTGCGCAGAGCTGTGTCGCTATAGAAGGGTTCGGGCACCTGCTTGCCCCAGTCTTCTTCGCGGACCTCCCTGATTTCCGGCGCGTCGCCTTTCGGTGGTCGCTGTCGCGGTTGGCGAGGCGTCTCGGGAGGCTCGCTGGGTTCTCTGGGAGGTTGGATGACGAGTTCGATCGTGCTGACGAAATCGGGGGTCTCGTAGTTGTCGTCGAAGACCGTGAACTTGAAGTGGAGCACGTCTCCGGCTGCCGCGCTGTCTGTTAGCCGCAGTCTCATCTCGGCCACGCCCCCGCTGAGATGCCACCCATCCACGAGATGATCGGCGTTCTCCCATGAGCCCTCGTCGGTCTCCATGTCGAGGCATCTCACGCCCGGCGCGTCGACCCGATCGAAATAGTCGTCTTTGGCGTCCGTTTCGAATACGAACCGGAGATAGTCACGCCCAAGGTGCGCTTCTCGACGTCGGTGGCCCTCTCTGGCACCCCTCAGACGGAAGAAGGTCGGGAATTGGCGGAGCTCGGGTCTTTCGTCTGCGTGTGCGAACGGCCTGTGTGGATTCGAGATCTCGGTGCCGTCGATCAGCAGTCTGCCCAGGTCAGGGTTCTCCCGTATCAGCGTGTCCAGCAGCTCCTGAACGGTGCGGCGCGCCTGCTCGTCTGTTGCGCCCGGGTAGCGGGAGCGCTCGTTGCGCAGCGTTCTCAATGCCGGATGCTCGTTCAGGTCCTTGGCGAGTCTGTCCTTGATCTGCCTTGCGAACAGGGAATCAGCGAGTCGATCCCTGCTCGTCATCATCAGAGCGCTCTCGTGGGTGCTGCTGATCGCAGAGCAGTCGACCACGACCAGCAACGACTTGCGCAGCGGGTTCATCTCGACGTCGGCCCGGTCGAAGAACGAGTCGGGGAGGGTGGCATGCGTCTGTCCGTTGAGCGTGAACAGCACGCCGTGCGATCCTCGCCATGAACCTGCCGGCTTCTTGAATGCCCACACGGCGACCTTGATCAGCTGCCCGTTGACTCGGAACTCAAGCGACTTCGGTGTTCCGTCCCATTCCAGCGACTCCGACGGATTCCGGAGATTGTGGAGACGTCCCATGATGCCGGTGAGCACCATCGTCGGGTGCTGATCTGCGACCCGTCGGAACGGTCGGCATTCGTAGAGCTTCACCGGCAGCATCGCGTTGGGCATGCGCAGTTCGAGCTGTCTCAAGAGTGACAGACGGTTCCTTCCTTTCGTGTCCGTCGCTGACCGAGTGATGTAGGTGGCCCGGATGTACTCGTACAGCTTTGTGAGCGTGCCCCAGCGGGTTGTCCGTGTGTATGGCTCCGCTCGCCCACGCTCGGTCGGCGTCAGCGGGAAGATCGCCAGCTCGTCTGCCTCAAAGCGAAGCACAGACCCGTTGGGCGCCAAGAATCGGAACGTCGGGGTCTTTTCGTTGTCCTGTTCCGGGAACCGCCGGACCACCGTAAATCCCCACGGGGTTCGATCGCCTGTCGACGCGTATGCCGGATTACGCCGTGAGACGACGAGCTGCAGATTGTGAGCATGCACTCGCCCGGCGCCGCAGAATCGCAGTGCTCCGGTCCCGCCCATGGTGTGCTTGCCCTGGACGAACGGGATGGAACGCTTGTTGCCGGTGTTCAGCGAGCAGAACGTCGCGGCGAAGTCGTCGGGCTCCTGGCCCTCTCCGTCGTCTGCGATCGAGATACTGGCGTAGCCGTCAGTGGGACCGGTTGCGGCGACAGTGATCCGGTCAGCCTGCTCTTCGCGCTTGCCCGGCGCCCACGCCACCACATTCCCTGCCCGGGACACCTGGCTGGTGTTCATGCCGTGGTCGAACCATGACGACACTGCCTCCAACCCGCTAGACGGCATGCCATCGACCGACCGGGGATCGAGGTCTCGCTGTTGACACGCATCCAGCAGTCGAGCATCGATGGAATTGACGATCTTCTCGACAAGAGCGGCCTCTGGGGCTTCCTGCTGGCCGCCGATCACCGAAGCGTTCGCCGGATTGTCGCCAAAGACGCTCCAGGCACCGATGTCATCCCAGTAGCCGGCTTCCCTGAGAACGGCTTCGACCTCGGCCTCGCTGTCCGCTCGAATCAGCGACTCGCACAACGCTCGGCCGCTGAGCTGAGGGTCCGAGAACGGGGTGTCGAACAGTCCGGCAGCACGGGATTCCATGTCAAGCGATCCCCTTTCGAATGACACTGGCTCATGGACGCAGGCCGAAGCGTAGGCGCTGACCAGATACCCGGCATCCGCGAGACAGCGCTTCCAGCGAACATGGCGCCCAGGTGATGCGAGCAACCTGACCGGCCGCCTTCCGCAAGATCCACGCGGGATGCCACAGGCCAGGCAGCAACGCACTCGGCGCGCGAAACGACAGGTCGGACCTTCCTATACGTCATTCTTTGGCGGCAGCATCAGCACCCGGCCGTCATTGGCTTTGGCGACGACGAGCCGAGGCATGCTTGGGTGTCTCCATCTGCGGATGTCGGGCGTGTTGCCTTTGTACTTGTTGCACCGTGGGTGAGCTGCTTGGAGGTTCTCCATGCCGTGCAGCACGCTCGTGTAGTACGTGCCCTGCTGTGCCTCGCCTTCGGCGGTGAGTTCGAACACCGCGAACCGTTTTGGGACCACGTGTTCGACATGGGCCCCTTTCAGCTTCATGGTGCCGCCGCACAGCCCGCAGCGCTCCCCGTCACGAATGTGCAGGTATTCGAGCACCTTGCGGCGATGCTTGGTCTCCCAGCGGTCCCTCGCATCGGGCTCGTCTGTTTCGAGACTCCAGCGCCAGATGCCGTCCATCGCTGCGACGGCTTTCCGCAACAGTCCCTTCTCCGGTCCAGGAGGCGGGCTGCTGAACGGACACGTTTGATCTCTGTCGTCAGCAGTCGGAGGGTCCTTGGGCGCTGGTACATCGATCGGCACGATCGACCTGCACTTCGGAAACGTCGAACAGCCCCAGAACTGGCTCCCCGCGTTCTCGCCCCGCTTCGCGACCCGGCGCACCATCGCCGCACCGCACTTCGGACACGACAGCTCGGCGGAATCCGCGGAGGCAGATGGGTCGACACGTTTCGATGTCATGCACGGCCTCCTAGCGAGCGTGGACTGTAACTCGGAGCTGCGTCAACCGGCCGGAAGCTGGGATGGTGCTGCTTGATGCCCGACCGCTGTGCGCGTGGACTGCGCCCTGTCCGCCGGCCAGACGGCAACGCACTTGGCGCGCAGAACGGGAGGCCGGCCCGCCTGAAGTCGGCCCTGGGCCGAGTGCTCAGGTTCCCCTGCGCAAGCGGTGGGCTCCGCGCCTCCAGTCGACCGTCACCATAGCGACGAGGGTGTGGGGCATCTCGCCGTCAGGTCAGTGCGCCGGCGCCGCCCTGATCCTGCACATGCACATCGATCGGGCCCACGTCGGCGGGATCGACGTCGAGCATCAGGGCGATGGCCTCACGAGCGGCCACCGGCACCTCGTCGAGCTGTCTCGCTTGGGAGAACACACCTCGAAGCGACGGAACCGCTATCGCCCACCACTCGCCGGACTGTACGACTTCGACGCGATGTCCCAAAATGCTTACGTCAGGAGTCATGGTTCAACCATCCTGCCGACCGCGGCCAGCTCGCCCCGCTGTGCAATCGGAATCTTGCTCGGCAGTATTCTCGAGACATAACACCCTGTGCGCTTCGTCGTCCAGGACCCGAGGTCCCTCCTTGTGAGGGGCCTCTGTCATTTGCATACGGCTGATCAGATCACGGCCAGTGTGCGCCTGGTGGTGGCGACGGATTGGCATCGGCCCATGCGTCGAGGCGACGGGCGAGTGCTGGCCCCAACGCGCTCCCTGCTGGCAGCGCAGCCTTCCTCACGAAGGCGACGACACAAGGTGACGAACCGTGCTCGACGTCGCGGGTCAGGAGCGACGAGAAATCGGAGTAGTTCTCTGTAACTACGACGCGACCCTCGGCCGCGGCCAACTCGTACAACTCATCATCAGACGAGCCGACCAGCGCCGAGCCTGCGACGCCGACTGCGTCGTGGCCGAGCCGTCCCAGTTCGGCAGCGGTCGACGGCGGGTACATCTCGTCAATCAGCCAATTCACGTCGAGAGCAGACGTTCACGGCGTTCAGCCAGTGCCCGAAGCTCTTCGTAGGCCCTGGCATCGGCTGCGATGCGGCTGTCGATCTCGTCCGGGAAGAGAGCGTAGTAATCGGCCGCTAGACCGATCAGCTCGGGTGCCAGCCCCGTTTCCTCGGATTCCAGACGGATCGGATCGTCTTCGGCGCTGTGCCGCTTGAGGTCGCGCACGATCTCCCACACGTCGGGTCCTCTGGCCAGCCCGGCGCGACGCCCGGTCGGTCCATCACGAAACACGATGCCGGGAAAGCGCCGCATCTTGAGCCCCTCGTCAATCAAGACAACCGCAAGCGAGGAGGGCGCGCTCGCGATCCGCCGGCTCTCGTCGTCGAGGCGTGTGCGCACCTCGTCTGGCAGCCGGAGCGAAGTCGGATGGCTCATCGCGATCTCCTGAGTGTGGTGCGCTACACCGTAGTGTGCCGGGCTACGCCAAAGTCATGCCATTACCTCGGGAGCGCGACTGTGACACCCCGCCGCGTCCTTGAGATTTCGATCGGTGCCCCAGCGCTACTCACCTAGCGCGCAAGTACTTTCCACAAATGTTTCCACAATGGTTTGATTTGTGCACAAAGTTTCCACAATGTGCACAAAACCGGTAGCATGAGCGCTGTGAACGTCGAACAGGTCGACCTCAATTCTGCGTCGGCAGAACTCCAAGCGGAACTCGACGCGGCAGTGCCGCTGCTTCGGGCTGCGGCTACCGATCTCGAAGCGATCGAGGTCAAGTCTGCGGCGGGCGGCTTCCCTGAGAGCGTGCTGAAGTCCATCTCGGCGTTTTCCAACGGCCGAGGGGGCTTGCTCATCTTCGGATTGAGCGATGCGGACTTTCTGCCGGTGCCGATCGACCCTGCGAAGCTTGCTGCTGACCTTGCTTCGGCATGCTCGGATGACCTCGAGCCCAAGATCCGGCCCAACATCGGCATCTGCGATGTCGAGGGACAACCTGTCGTCGCAGGTCGCATCCCACCTCTGGGGCACCAATATCGACCCTGTTATGTCCGAGGCGAGGGCATGAACCATGGTTCCTACACGCGGGTTCACGACGGCAACCGACGCCTCACGGACTACGAGATACATGTAATGATCTCGGGCCGCGGCCAGCCGACCGACGATGCCGCGCCGGTCGAGGCTGCACGGCTGGAGCACCTGAACGATGCGCTGGTGAGCGACCTGCTGGGACGGTTTCGCCAGCGCCGCGGCGAGATCTTCACCGAAGCCGCCGACCACGAAGTGCTGCACATGCTTGGCGTGCTGAGCGAAGCGCGACCCGACTCGCCAGTCACGCTCGCGGGCTTGCTGGCGCTCGGCCGCTATCCGCAGCAGTTCGTGCCTCAGCTGGCCGCTTCATTCGTCGTGCTGCCGACCGCTGATGGCTCGCCGCTCGCCGATGGAACACGGTTCATCGACAACCAGCCGCTCGATGGGCCGATACCGGCGATCGTGGCGCAGGCGGTCTCGGCGATGCAGCGCAACATGCGACGGCGCTCAGTGGTGGAAGGTGCCGGCCGGACCGACATCTGGGACTATCCGACCGAGGCCATTCGCGAGATCGTCGCCAACGCGCTGATGCATCGCGACTACCACCCGACGGCGCATGGCACGCAGGTGCGCATTTCGCTGTATCCGGACCGATTCGAGGTTGCCAGCCCCGGCGGCTTGCACGGCGTGCACGCTGGTCGCAGCGACGTGGCGCAGCTCATCGGATCGAGCATCAACAGCACCCGCAATGCGCTGCTCGCCAAACTTCTGGAAGATGTCGTGATCCCGGGGACCGGCAGGCCGGTGTGCGAGAACCGGGGTTCGGGGTTGCGTGCGGCGGTTCAAGCCCTCGACCGGATGGGAATGGGACCGCCGGAACTGGACGACCGGGTACGCGAGCTCGTCGTGACGGTACGGGATCAGTACTTCCGCATCGGTGTGTCGGCGATCGGCGGCTCCGACCGCTTTCCTGGCGCATTCGTCCACGATCCATGGGAGCGCACGTCGGGAATGGAGGCCGGGCGCCAGGCTCGGTCGAGCGGGCTGTACAAGGGCACTCCAGAACAGCTGATGCGCCTGCTCGAGGCCGGACCTCGCAGCAGTGCCGATCTCGCAGCGGCGCTCGGCGCGTCGAAACAGACAGTGCTGAACTGGCTGCGCCGCCTCAGAGCTGACGGCATGGTGCAGCCCACGCATGCAGAGCCGCGAACCCGCGGCAACAGGTGGGAGCTGGCGCCGCCACAGCCGTAGAGCGGAGAGACGGTCAGCCAGCCTCGCTTGCAGGGTCGAGTTGTCGACTTTGCAAGGTTTACAGGATTTTTGTTCTAAGACCAAAAACACTATAAAATCAATAAAGGAACCGCGTCGAGGAGTCGGGCCGCAGCTATGGACCGCCGTCTCAATCCGTACACGCCCAATGCGGGCGCCAGGCCTCCGGTGCTCGTGGGCCGCGAGGACGAGCTGGAGGAGTTCGATGTGCTGCTGCATCGTCTCGAAGCCGGCCACACCGAGAAGTCGCTGATCGTTGTCGGGTTGCGCGGGGTGGGCAAGACCGTGCTGCTCGGCGAGTTCCGTCAGCTCGCGCTCGACCGCGAATGGCACGTCGTGGAGATCGAGGTTTCCAAGTGGGACGACGCGCAGTTCCGACGGAGCATCGCCCGGGAGCTGCGGCGCGTGCTGCACAGCATCAGCGCCCGCAGTTGGTCTCAAAAGCTCAGGGGCGCCATGGGCGCGCTGCGATCGTTCACGCTCAAGGTCGACCCCGAGGGGCATCTCACGATCGGGCTCGACGCCGACGCCTCGGTGGGCGTAGCCGACAGCGGCGATCTCGATGCCGACCTGAGCGATCTGCTGGTGGGCGTCGGCGAGGCCGCTCGTGAGCACGGCACCGGCGTGGTGCTGCTGCTTGACGAGTTGCACTTCTTGTCCCGGCCGCAGATGGAGGCGCTCATCGCAGCCGTCCACAAGACCGTCCAGCGCTCGCTGCCCATCACCGCGGCCGCTGCCGGGCTTCCCCAGATTCACGAGCTCGTCGGCGACGCCAAGACCTATGCGGAACGTCTCTTCAAGTTCCCCTCCCTCGGGAGGCTCGACGAAGCGGACGCCCGGGAAGTGCTGCGAGAACCGGCGCGACTCCTTGACGTGCGCTTCGGCGACGAAGCCCTCGCCGTGGGCTTGGAATTCTCCGAGGGCTACCCGTACTTCCTGCAGGAATTCGGGGAGGCAGCGTGGGACCTTGCCTCAGGGTCATCGATAGACGTCATGGACGGGTTGAGCGCCAAGCTGGTGGTGCAGGAGAAGCTGGATTCGGGGTTCTTCAAGGTTCGGCTGGAGCGCACGACCGAGCTGCAGAAGGCCTACCTGCGGGCCATGGCAGAGCTCGGGCCAGATGCGCAGCTTGCGAGCCGGGTGGCCGACCTGCTCGAGCGCACCTCGTCTGAGTGCGGTCCGACCCGCAAGCAGCTCATCGACAAGGGCTTGCTGCATGCGACCGAGCACGGCTACGCCGCCTTCACCGTTCCCGGATTCGACGAGTATCTCAAGCGAGCCATCCCTGAGCTGGCGCCGCCGCCGATACGGCGACGGCCGGGCCGCGGCGACGCGTGATGGCTGGACCGGGTGGCTGCGGCGGCGGTGATGATGCTGCGGCGGCGCTGCGGCGGTTCCAGCGCATGCTCGACAATCACGTCGATGACGAAGAGCCAGCGCCGCCCGGCTGCATCGCAGAAATCCTGATTCCACTGCGGGCGAGCCGAGCACGGGCGAACCGGATGCTGCTCGACGATGAGTTGTCGCCTCGCGTGCTGCCGCCGCTGTGACGGCTAGTCGATGTCCCAAGTCTTGCGATCGAGCCGGATGCCTTCCCTGAGGTCCAGGTCAAAGGGATGTCCGGGGTTGCCGGTGAGATCCAGGAGGTACAGCTTGGGCAGTGCGTTGAACATCTCCGCCGTTACCGAAGTCAGTCGGTTGTATCGCAGGTCAAGTTCGTCGACCTTGATCAAGTCGGCGAACACGCCGTCGGGCAGCTCGGCCACACTGTTGTTCTGCAAGTCCAGCGACCGCAGGCCGGTCAGGCCGTCGAACACACCCTCCGGCAGCGCCGTCAGGCCGTTGTGCGTCACGTTCAGACTCCACAGCCCGGACAAACCATCGAACACGTCCTCCGGCAACGCCGTCAGCTCGTTGTAGGACAAGCCGAGCGAATACAGCCGCGACAGGCCAGCGAACACGTCCTCAGGCAACGCCGTCAGCTTGTTGTGGCTGATGTCCAGCTTCTGCAGCTTCGACAGGCCAGCGAATACATCCTCAGGCAGCTCAGTCAAGCTGTGGCCGGACAGGTCCAGCTCGCGCAGGTTGGTGTAGCCGTCGAACGTGTCCTCGGGCAGCTCGGTCAGGACGTTCGGGCGCTCCATGCTCCAGGGGTGGCGATGCGCTTTGGACAGGTTCAACGTGCGAACGCTCGACTTGTTGCTGACCGCCGTGACGGCCAGCAGCGGCGACACGGGCGTGAACTCGAGCTTCAGGTTCACCAAGCTGGTCAAGCTGGCGAATATGCCTTCGGGCAGTTCGGTCAGCCTGGTGTTCTCCGCCAGGTCCAGCGTGTGCAGGCTCGCCAGATCGTCGAACACGCCTGCCGGCAGGGCGGCCAGGCGATTGCCTCGCAGACTGGGAGTGTCACATGTTCTGTGTAAGGGGGGTGGTGGGTGGTCATGTTAGGGGGAGTCGTCCTGGGTAGCGGATGGCGAGCTGGTTGATGCATTTGGTCCATCCTTGGGTTCCGGTGCCTGCTGCGCCGCCTCGGGTGGTGGTGATGTTGCGCACGGCGAGGTAGAGGAGCTTGATGGCGGCTCAGGGCCGAGGGCTCAGATTCCCCTGCGCAGGCGGTCAGCTCCGCGCATCAACACCGGCCGAAATGTGTCGCAGAGACCATGGCTCGCGACACGCAGCCAGCCACCGGAACTCAACTTCCATTGAACGGTATATAATTTCCAATGAATGGAAACTAAGTCGGCTCCGAGTCTGCTTCCCATCTTGCGATCGCGTCAGCAAGGCGAAGTGCTCACCTATCTGATGTGCGACCCGGATCGGGAAACCAGCATGAGCGAGCTGGCCCACCGTGTCGGAGCTCCGCTCAGCTCCGTGCACCGCGAAGTCGAGCGCGCAGAGGCAGCCGGCATCGTCACCAGCCACCGATTGGGCAACACGAGGTTCGTGCGGGCGGACACCGACAGCCCTTACTTCGACAGCCTGTCTGACCTGTTGGTCAAAGCGTTCGGGCCGCCGCATGTGCTCGCCGAGGCGCTCGACGGCGTCGCCGGGATCGAGGCTGCGTACGTGTTCGGCTCGTGGGCGGCGCGCTTGCACGGCGTCTCGGGCAGGCGGCCTGTCAATGACATCGACGTGCTGGTGCTGGGCGAACCCGACCGGGGAGAGCTCTACCGAGCACTCAGCGGCGTCGAGGAGCGTCTGGGGCGCCCTGTCAACGTCGTCATCCGAGACTCCGAATGGCTGCAAGACGGGTCAGGCGGCTTCCACGCGACCGTCACTGAACGCCCAGTCGTCGCAATCGAGATCAATAGGTCGCGCGGTAGGGACCGAGTTCGACAGAGCTCGTGAGATCTTGTGCGCCCGACAGCGCATCACCGGCAAGGCTGACCGCCCACTGAAGCTTCTTCGACACGTCGTGAATCAACCGATTAGCGGCCTTGTCTCGTCCTTCCTCAGATACCGATTCCAGTCGTTCCTTTTCGATCAGGAAGTCGATTGCAGAGCTCCCCTTCCGCACGTGCTGCTCGCGGCGGTGCTCAGACATGTCCCAGAGAATGCACAAGTGATCGCTCGCTGTTGCTACGGAGCGGGCCTTCGCCGCCTCGCGAGCTGCGCAGGGGGCGCGACTGTGACACCCTGCTGAAGCGGGGTGGTGCGGCCGGTGCTTCTGAACTACTACTGCGTTGCGGCGGCTGTGCTGGTGGGGGCCGTCGCGGGCGGTTTGGCGGTGCGCTGGCTGCGTGGTGGCGTGAGCAGCTGGCGGGTGCTGGGGCGTGCTGCGGGCGTGGGATTCGTGGGCACGGTGGTGCTGGCTGGCGGGGGGCTGCTCATCACCGGGGTGGACGGGTTCACGCTGATCCATGTGGCCTACGTGGTGGGGACCGTGGGGGTGCCGCTGGCCGGCGGGATCGTGCTGGTGGGGGCCCGGGGTCAGGCTCGGCCGCAGGTGGTCACTGCGGTGTGCGTGCTGGCGCTGGCTGCCGTTCCGGTCGGCGTCTATGCGACCTATGTGGAGCCGTTCTGGCTGAGGGTGGACCGGGTGGAGCTGGCGGTGCCGGCGATGCTGGCGGTCGGGGAGGCGGGGACGGCGGACGGCGGCGACGGCGCGGACGCCGTCGATGGGCGGATCCGGATCGGCGTGCTGGCCGACCTGCAGACCACGGGCGTCGGCGACTACGAGCGGGATGCGGTGGAGCGTCTGCTGGGGTTCGGGCCTGATGTGGTGGTGCTGCCCGGCGATCTGTACCAGTTCGACGCTGCTGTGTTCGACGAGCGAGCGCCGGGGTTTGCACGGCTGATCGAGCGGATTGTCGGGGAGGTGCCGCACGTGTACCTGGTGAGCGGCAACACCGACACCGTGGCGGGGCTGCGGCGGATCGTCGGGGGGTCGGGCGCACGGGTGCTCGACAACGAGATCGACACGTTCGAGGTGCGGGGCGTGCCGGTGAGGGTGGGCGGCACGACGCTGTTCGGAGACGAGACGGCGGCTCGGCGGATGGCGGCGCGGCTGGCAGGGCCGGAGGGGGCGGACGTGGTGCGGATCCTGATCGGGCACAAGCCCGACGCCATCGAGCTGGTGCGGGCGACGCCCGTCGATCTCGCCATTGCGGGCCACACTCATGGCGGGCAGGTCTCGTTGCCCTTGTTCGGGCCACCGCTGACGCTGACGAACGTGCCTCGGCACGTTGCGGCCGGCGGGCTGCGCGAGCTGCACGGCACGCCGATCTATGTGTCGACCGGCGTGGGGCGTGAGCGAGGCAACGCCCCGCAGCTGCGACTGGGTGTGCGGCCGTCGATCGGGATCATCGACCTGGTGCCCAGCGGCGGCGGCAGTGGGGCTGGGTGATGGCGGCCCCGGCCGAGCTCGGGTGAGTTCCGACGATTGTCCATCGGCGAACGGCCGCCGGCGATCGTCTGCGGTGCGCGCCAACAGCCCGAGCACCAGGCCGACAGATCACGAACAAGGCACCCTGGCCCGTCACACCCAGAGCCAGACCCAAGCCCGAACTGCTGACCCCAAGATCATGACTGTCACACCCCGTTCGTACGGTTGTTCCCATGTTGAGGAACGGTTCTGACGGGAATTGGCGTCACCGAGACGTCGACGCCATCGGCGCTGATGACGATGCCGCCGCAGGTGCACCCACTGAACTCATCACTGCCGACCACACTCCTTCGAGCCAGGCCTGCGCCAAGCACAATCCCACCGGCCACACCCCTCCGGACAACGACCCCGCTGGCCGCGCCGTTCCTGACCACAGCGCTGCCGTCAGCCACCCCAACACCGAGCGCGGCGCCGCCGTCACCCACGCCAGTCCCACCGGCCGAGGCGCTGGCCTGGCCAACCCTCACCCGTCCCGACTGCTGTCGCTGACTCGGCTGAGCGCTGCGGTGCTTGTTGGACTTGGGCGCAGCGAGCTGTTGAGCGTGCTGAGCGACATCGAGCGGCTGACGAACCGGCTGGACGGCTACCGAGCCGAAGTGCTGGGTGCGTTGGACGCGCTGAACCAGTCAGGTGCGGCGCCCGATGCGAGCCCGCATCTGTCGCTGCGCGACGCGACGGGGGTGTCCGAGCGTGACGCCCGCCGGATGCTTCGTGCAGCAGAGAAGATTCGCGAGCACGGCGCGGTGCTGGAGGCACTGTCGGACGGCGACATCAACGTCGCACAGGCCGAGACGCTGTGCGACGCACGTGTGCCCGACCCGGTGCGAGCCGAGTTGGTGGCGGCAGCGGCCGGCGAAGACACCGACGCCACCCGCCGCCGGGTGCAGCGCGCCGAGGCCGCACACTCGGTCAAAACCTCGATGGAACGCTTCGAGCGTCAGCGGGCGGCCCGTGGCGCGGGGTGGCGGCGAGATCACGAGGGGATGCTGCGGCTGTGGGCCAAGTTCGACCCCGACACCGGCGCTCACGTCGAGGCCGCGCTCGCGGCGCTGTGCCGCGAGTACTGGATCGATGACAAGCAAGTACGCAACGGGCGGCGCACCCCTGCCCAGCGAGACGCCGACGTGCTCGCGTATGCGCTGGCAGGCCTCACCTACACCGACGCCGATGCAGCGGCCGTCCGCCGGCTGCACGCCCGCGCCAGTACCCGCAGCGACAACCTGCCGGACGAAGCCCATGACCCGTCGAGGCAGCTGCCGCCGGCGCAAGTCAGCGTGCTGATCGGTCTCGATGCCCTGCGGGGTCACACCGACGAGATGGGCTTGACCGATGCGGGGGTCGAGCTGCCGCCTGAAGTCGTGCGGCGCTTGGCCTGCGATGCGGAGATCATCCCGATCATCCTGGGCACCCCAGGCGGCTCAGCCGACGCGGGCCGGTTGCGCCGCGCTGTGTCGCTGCGGCTGCGGCGATTGCTGGTTGCACGCGATCGTCACTGCCGCTGGCCCGGCTGTCACGAACCGCCATCACGCTGCGATGCGCACCACATCTGGCACTGGATCGACGGAGGGCCCACCGATCTCGACAACCTGGTGCTGCTGTGCCACCGGCACCACCACTTCCTTCATCAGCACGGCTACCGGATGGTCCCCCAGCCCGACGGCACATGGGCCACCGTCCAAGAATCAAACCCCAAGCCCTCCCCCCGACGAAGCAAACAGCAAGCCCGAGCACCCTGAAGCCCACCGGGCCTTGGGCCCGTGAACCCGACGGGGCCGCCCCGCCCCGCACCTCAGCGCAATGACGCCGCGAGTCCGGCAGCTCAGGGCCAGCAGTACATTTCGAGGGAGTCCCCGCCCTCGTAGCTCAGGGGATAGAGCGTCGGTTTCCTAAACCGTGCGTCGCAGGTTCGAATCCTGCCGAGGGCGCATGGACGGCCGGTTCAGGCGAGAAGCGTGTTCAGGGTCGAGGTGAGCACAGCCTTGGTCTCAGTGGCGGACAGGCTGCGGTGGCGGCGGAGGTAGTCGATCGAGTCGAGCTGGGTCAGCAGGTCGCCTGCCGCGAGCACTGCGTCGCCGTCTGCGGCCATGCCTGACGTCGGCGTATCGGTCTCAGGCCGAGGCGAGCGCGACGCCGACTCGGGGGCGTCGGTCCCCGAGTCAGGCGTGCGGGCTTCGAGTTCGGGAGCGAATTGGAGCCTGAATTGTTCCCGCATCTCGTCGCGGGCCGTGGCGAGCTGCTCGCTGATGCGGGGCAGCCGGTGGGCATGCGCCAGGGTCGCCCGGTATTCCGGGCCGACCGAGTCGTACAAGCGCAGGCGCATCGCCACGAAGTCGTCGATGCGGGCGTCCAGCGGGCCCTGGCCGATGGCGTGCAGGCGTGTGAGGGGAACGGTGCGCTCACGGTTGCGCCTGATCGTGGCTTCGAGCAGCTCGCCCGGATCGGCGAAGTACCGGTACAGCGAGCGCAACGACAGTCCCGATCGGGCCGCCGCTTGCTCCATGGTCGGGAACAGCGACTCCTCGGCGAACATCTCGAGCACCACGTCGAGCACCGCATTGATGTTCCGCTCCCGCCGAGCCACCCGGCCATCCGCCGGCGTCGCATCATCAGGCGGAGGGCCAGCCTCCACACCCGGCGGCACCCGATCAGTCACTGATGCACGCACCCGCTTCTGACGCGCCGCCTCGGGAGACCGCCGTTTCCGGGTCAGTCACCGCCGTCCTCGCTGACGAGCCGGAGCATCTCACGGGCCACCATGGGCGCGGCGTTCTGGTTCTGGCCGGTCACGAGGTTGCCGTCGACCACCCAGTGGTTGGCCAAAGCGTCACGGAACCGGGTCGCGCTCTCGAACAGGGCGCTGGCCTTGCGCAGCTCAGTCTCGGGATGCTGGGGCGTAGCGGTGATGCCCAGCTCCCGGACTTGCTTGTCGGTCACCCCGGTCACCCTGCGGCCCGCCACCAGCAGGCTGCCGTCGGCGGCCTCCGCCCGCAACAGTCCGAGCGGCCCGTGGCACACGCCGCCGATGACTTTGCCGCGCTGGTTGGCCTCGGTGATCTTGCGTCCGAGCTCCTCGGAGAACCCGAAGTCGAACGCGGCGCCCCAGCCGCCTGCCAGGAAGACGATCGAGTAGGCGGCGATGTCGACCTCGCCGATGGCGGGCGAGTCGTTCACCTTGGCCTTGAACTCGTCGTCGGCCAGGAAACGGTCGCAGGCCTCGGTGCGCAGCGGGGCACGCACCGACTGGGGATCCACCGGGACGACGCCCCCTGCGGGGCTGGCGACATCGACCGTCATGCCGGCATCGGCGAAGGCGTAGTACGGCACGGTCATCTCGCTGGCGAACACGCCAGTCGGCTTGCCGATGTCGAGCACGCCGTGGTTCGTCGCCACGATCAGCGCCCGCCGCCCGGCGCCGTCGGCGTCAGTCGTCTCGGTGTCTTCCGGGTGCATGCCGAGCCGCTGCAGCACCTTGCGCAGCACACGGGCAGGCGGCGGCGCCTTCTTCGCAGCAGAGTCCGTTGCGGCCTCAGATGGCACGAGTCCCGCCTGGTTGCTCGACCCCGTGCGGTCCTGCGTCGAAGCCGAATCTGTGGCGTCTATCGACGAGGGCGACGCACTCCGGCGGTCCGGCGCAAGGCGATTCCGCCTCGTAGCGGAACCCGCCTTGGCCGGGATGAGGCTGGGCGTTCGGGTGGCGTAGGGCCATAGCTGGTTGCGTTCGGGCACGGCACGGGCTCGTTCGACGGCCAAGCGCTGCTCCAGCTCGGCGAACACCTCCTGCGCGCTGGGATCCGCCCAGCGGTTGTGGGCCTCGATCGGGTCAGCGTCGAGGTCGTACAGCTCCCACTGGTCGGGCAGCGGCTCGGTGCGGTACATCTCGCCCCCAGGGCCGTCGGCCGCGAGATGCCGCACGCCCGGCTCGGTCCATGTGGCCGGATCGTCGAACGTGCGCACGATCTTCCACAGATGATCCCCGTCAACGCGGCAGACCAGGCTCTCGAAGTTGGCGCCGACATGCGCGGGCACCCGGATGCGCAGCGGCGGCGGCGTCCTGCCCATCCGGCGAGCCATCCCGCTGGCCCCCGAATCGCCCTCGGGCATGTTGTCGCGTGTCATCAGATAGACGGCGCGGTCCCGATCGGGCTCAGCGTTGCCGTCGACCACCTCCATCAGGTCGCGCCCGGGCAGCGGGTGCACCTCGGTGTGGCTGGCCCGCAGCTCCTCGGCGGCCGACGCCGCATCGATCCCCGCCGCCGACAGCAGCGTCGGCACCAGATCGACGTGCGACGTGGGCGCATCGACAGCCCGGCCAGCCGTCGCCTTCGAGCCCACCCGGGCGATCACGAACGGCACCCGCGTCGCCTCGTCGTACAGGTTGAACCACTTCTGATGCAGCCCGCCGTGGGCGCCCAACAGTTCTCCATGGTCCGACGTGCGCACCAGCACTGCGTCAGACGAGCCGCCCTCGGTCACCGCACGGCGCACCCGGTCGAGCGGGCCGTCGACCTCGCCATGGAGCCGGTAGTACAGGCTGCGGTACTCGGCCGCGTGGTTGCGATACACCCGCTCGACCGCCGGGGCGAGCCCGTAAGTGGTCGGGTACGACGCCCGGTAGGCGATCTGCGCTGCGGGCTTGGTCGACAGATCCTCGTCGTCGGTCGGCGACGCCGGGATCGGCGGCGGCTCGGCAGCGGTCAACGGGATCTCGCCGCGGCGCAGCCACGCCGGGCCGAGCCACACCGGAGCGAACACGATGTCATGGGGGTTGACGAAGCTGGCCACCAGCAGGAACGGCCGCAGCGCCGCCGCCTCGCCCGCCCGTCGGCGTGCGTACCGGTCTTCCAGCCAGGCCACCACCCGGTCGGCGAACAGCCGGTCGCGCACGAGACCGCTGTTGGCCAGCGCGGCGCCATGCGGCTCAGGCCCGATCCAGCCGGAGAAGCCGAACTCGTCGAGCGGGTCGGCGTCGAGATACGCCTGCACGGCGTCGCCGTCGACGGCTCCCTCGTCGTCGTTGGTTGCCAGCGGGACGCCCGCAGCGTCGACCAGGTCGGCGTGGCTCATATGCCACTTGCCCTGGTAGTGCGTGTCGTAGCCGCCGGCCCGGAACCAGTGGCCCAGCGTGGGCACCTCGCCAGGCCGCAGCCAGCGCATCCGGCTGTCGTCGGCCATCTTGCCGAGACCATTCGTCTGGGTGACGCCGTGCACGTCGGGGTAGTGGCCGGTGAACAGCGTGGGCCGGCTCGGCACGCAGGCCAGCGAGCCGGTGTAGTGGCGGCCGAACGACACGCCATGATCGGTGAACCAGGCAGCGCCCAGACTCTCGCGCCACGCACTGACCTCAGCCGGCTCGTAGGGAGGCGCGGCCCGCTCCTGGTCGGTCATCAAGATCACGACGTCGGGCCGAGCGTTCATCGAGCCCTCCCACCGTGGCCACGGTTTGTCATCGACGGGTCACGTTCGATGTCATCTGCAAGGGGCACCCGCAGCTCCTCGTTGTCCGGGGTCGAATCCGGGCAGGGGCACGGCAGAGAGGAACACAGCTTCATCGAGCGGCCTTTCGCAGGTGATCGTCAAGGCCGTGCAGCATCTGGTTCGACACCTTCGAGAGCTGGCGGCTCAGCACCTTTGCTGCCAACTGCTGCGGCGGGCGCGGCCCGACATCCACGGAACTGGTCAGCGTGACCTCAGTCGAGCCGCCGCCATCGTCGAGCTGCCAGGTGTTGCACAGCGACCGGATCGCCGACGGCAGTCCTTCCACGACGTAGCTGAGCCGTTCGCCGTCAACCCACTCGACTACCCGTTCGACGAGGGTCCTGCGGCCCGACTGGATCCGCCGCACCATGCCCACGCCTTCCCGCTGGGTGCTAAGCAGGCACGAGTGATCCACGATGGGAGCCCAGCGAACGTTCTGGCCGAAGTCCGCCAGCACCGCCCACACCTCCGCCGAAGGCACTGGGATGGCCAGCGTGGCCGTGGTGTCGCTCACGCCGGCCACCCTAGCCCCAGCGCCATCAATTGTCGCACGGACTGGCACTTGTTTCGCCTCGTGCGGCACTGACGCATCGCCTGGGGCGAGCCCGAGCCGGATGCGTGACATGCCACTCGCCATTCATGTGTCCAGCAGCCGTGTGGGTGGGCGCGCCCGCTTGTCGGCGCGGGCGTCGGGCCTGGGCCGGACCGGCTGCCCTCAATTCGGCTCGGCGACAGCGCCGCACGACTGCGTCGGCGTTCAGCGCGGCGCCAGCGAGAACAGCAGCCGGCCGGCGCCCGCGGCAACATTGGGCCCCAGCGAAGAGGAGAACCCCATGCACGTCAGCGCCACCCTGCCCCAGCACAACCTGCGAGCCGTGCCCGACGAGGTGCGCCGGATCGAGGCCGACGGCTACGACTGCGTCGTGACCATGGAGAACCGCCACGAGCCGTTCATCCCGCTGGGCATCGCCGCCGTGCACAGCGAGCGGGTGCGGCTGGCGACCAGCGTGGCGATCAGCTTCCCCCGCAGCCCGATGGTGACGGCCTCGACCGCGTGGGATCTGCAGGCGGCCTCGGACGGGCGGTTCGTGCTGGGCATCGGCAGCCAGGTCAAGGGGCACAACGAGCGGCGGTTCAGCGTGCCGTGGTCGGCGCCGGCGCCTCGCATGGCCGAGTACGTGCAGGCGATCCGGGCCGTCTGGCATACATGGTCGACCGGCGAGCAGCTGAGCTACGAGGGCGAGCACTACCAGTTCTCGCTGATGACGCCGAACTTCACGCCCGAGCCCATCGACGCAACGCCGCCGATCATGATCGCCGCGGTCGGGCCCGCCATGCTGCGGGTGGCCGGGCAGCACTGCGACGGCGTGCGCCTGCACGGCTTCTGCACGCCGGATTATCTGCGGGAGCATGTCATGCCCGAGCTGCAGACCGGCCTCGACCGGGCCGGGCGCAGCCGCAGCGACTTCTGGATCACCGGCGGCGGGTTCATCTGCACCGGCCCCGACGACGAGACGGTCGACCGCATGGTCGAGTGGGTGCGCTACCGGATCGGCTTCTACGGCAGCACAAGGGCGTACTGGCCGGTGCTCGAGCAGCACGACCTGGGCGATCTCGGCGAGAAGCTGAATCACCTGTCCCGCAATGACGGCTGGGGCGAGATGGCCGGCTGCGTCGACGACGACGTCGTGCAGCTGTTCGCCGCCGTGGGGCGACACGACCAGATCGCCGGCGCCATTGCGGATCATTTCGACGGGCTGGTCGACGAGATCAACGCCAGCGTCGCCATGGACATCGGCGCCGACCTGCCGCCCGACGTGATCCAAGACATCCAGGCCATCGCCACCGACGGCAGCTGAGCTTCGTGTCACAGGGTGCTGCAAGACTGCGCTCACAACCGCAGGAGATTCTGCGGCAGCGAAGAGAGTGCCTATGGCTGATACATCACAACCAATCGTCGAAGTCCGCGACTACACCATCGATCCGGAGTGGTTCGAGGCGTACAAGGAGTGGGCCGCCGAGCACGCAGCGCCGTGGCTGCGGGAGAACCTCGACGTCATCGACTTCTGGGTCGACGACGGTCACGAGCCCGAGGTCGCCGGGTCCGACCCGCAGGTGTCGCCGCACGGCCAGCCGAACGTGTGCTGGATCATCCGGTGGGACAGCCGGGAGGCCCGCGAGGAAGGGTTCAGGTCGACGCTCGGCAGCCAGGAGTGGCAGGACGTCTGGGCGAAGCACCCCAACCCGAACGCCTACCTCCACCTCAACGTGCGCTTCATGACCGCCGCCTGACCGTCTGGTTGCGCTGCGGTGTGACATCGGGTCGGCGAGCTGCTCTTGACGCAGGCGGCGTGGCCGGACTGGCCGCCTGATCGAGCGGTGGCGCCGCCGTGCGAGGCGTCCGGCAGGTGGACGGCAAGCGCCAGCTGACAACAGCGGCAAGCCACGCGCAGTGACAACAGCGCGAAGCCACCCGCACCACCGGTCCGTCCGGCCCTTCGTCGACGATGCGAGTGGTGATCTGCTTCGGCTGATCGCCCCACGCCCGGGACCGGTCGCCTTGGGGGTTGATGATCACGTAGGCGAGAAAGATGTCGCTGGCCCGGGCCCACTCGCAGTAGTCCCACTAGGCCTTCGCGCAGCGGGGGCTGTGCTCTTCGAACAGATCGAGCGCCATGAGCTGCCCCGACACGGCGCACGCCGGATGATCCGGCGAGCGGCCCATGAAGCCCGCATGCAGCTCGGCCCACGCCGTCATGGCCTTGCAGCTCTCGGCGAATGCCGGGTGCTCAGCGACGCGGGTGATCAGCTCGCCATCGAGAGACACCGACCGGTCGATGTCGAGCGCAGCCAGATGGGCCCGCCCGTCCTTGACCGCCCTCGCCGCCGTTCCCGCACCCGGACCTTAGAAGCCGCACGAACAAGTGCGCCCGCTGCGGGGGCAGCAGAATCCTCTGCGACCAGCGATCGAGCAGGCTGCAGCGTCTCCTGCCGCATCCGTAGCCATGGCCCGTGGATCTAGCGGCCGGAATGCCGGCGGCTCGCTAGTTCATCAGTTCATCGGTGCCAGCTCGGCGGTGCCGAAGACCACGCGGAAGCGGACGCACCAGACCGACACGGTGCTGTAGCGGTCGAGATCGACATCGCCGGGAATGACGAAGTTCTGCGCTCCGACGTTGCCCTTCAGGTCTCCCAAGTCGATGAAGTCGCCCACAAGATCATCCACCGACGCGTCCGGACCCGCCGTGTGCAGGTACACGTTGAGGTCCGGCCCGTTGTCGGTGGCGAAGTCGTCGTCGAACCGCAGGAACGTCTGCGTGCCGTCGGTCAGCACCACCGCCGTGCCCTCGGCCGGGTGAGACCGGGGCCCGAAGCTGCCCACGTAGGCCACCCGAACGCCCTGATCCTCGTCTGATCCATCGCTCGCGTCGGGGTCAGCAGCCGCCTCGGTTTCGTCCGAAGCTCCTGGCTCGGCGGCCGCCTCGGTCTGATCGGACCCTGCGGGCTCAGCAGCCTCGGCGCCATCGTCGGACTCGGCCGACACGTCTGATTCGACGTCGTGCTCACCCACGGACATCGACTGATCGTCAGCCGACCCTTCAGCATCTTCCGCCGGCTCGGCGCTGCCGCCCGCCGCAGCGGTTGTCGCAACGGGGCCGGTCTCGAGCGCCTCGCTGATCAGCTCGTCGATGTCAGCCTCGACGGCGAACTCGGGACCCTCTTCGTCCACCACCTCGTCCACGAGGAGCAAGTGGACGGCGAAGTAGAAGAAGACCAGGTAGATGCCGACCCCGATGAAGGCCGAAACGCCGAGGCCTGCTGCCCAGCGCCCGCCGGTAGATCGAGGAATGAGACGCAACAGCCGTCTCATCGCTCGCTCGCAATTCTGTTCATGGTGCACACCGTAGGAGCACCGCAGACCGACTCATGCTCAGGCTCGGTGGCGCGACATGTTCAGCAGCACACCGACCAGCACGAACACGCTGCCTGCCATGTACGGGATCGACACGAACCCGAACTCCCACGCGTACCGCACCGTGCACGGGCTCGTGATGCTGCATGTGGTGGCGCCCCCGAGATCCGGGAAGTGCTGCAGCAGATAGTGCCAGGTCGACATCGCAGCGCCCGCCAGGCACATCGGCAGCCCGTACAGATGCACGCCACGGTCCCGGCGCAACCAGCCCACCACCAGCACCAGCGCCAGCGGGTACATGGCGATGCGCTGAAACCAGCACCAGCGGCACGGCTCCAGATGCGCAATCTCCGACAGGTACAGCGAGCCCAGCGTGGCACCCACCGCCAGCAGCGCCGCGACTCCCACAAGAGCCCGTGCACCGACCGCAGCGCCACGACCTTGACCACACCGCACAGCCACGAGACTCAACGTCGCGACATTGCAGGCCAACGCTGCCACCGCGAACAGCCGGAGCATCTGGTCGAGAGTCAGGGCCTCAGGGTGCCAGACAAACTCGCCCGCCATCAACGCCGCGCGCCGTGCCGCAGCACCCGACACGGAAGGCCGCTGATCGTCGCGCGACAGGCTTCAGCTGGCGGAGCGGCCCGCCCGATCCATCGGAATCCACAGCGACATGAATCCCACGCTGGCGGCAATCAGGAAGAACACGAGCGCCCGCTGGTAGTAGATCAGCGAACCCGGACCGGAGTCCTCGGTGAGCACTGCGAAGAACGCCGCTATGCCGATCGCCGCGGATGCGTAGCGCAGCGTGTTGAACAGCCCGCTGACTTCCCCGAAGTACTTCTCAGGCACTGCCTTGAGCGCCACGCTGTTGAGCAGCGGCACGCACATGCCCCAGCCCAAGCCGAACAGGGCGATGCTGGGTGCCATGGCGAACCAGTAGTTCGGCGTGGTTCCCAACGTCAGCACCATCCAACCGACGGAGCCGATCTGCAGTGCCGCGCCGGTCCGGCAGAAACCGACCGCATTCCAGCGTTCGCCCAAGCGACTGAAGGTGATCGTGGAGAATCCCGCGGCAATCGGCCCGAGCGTCAGCGCCAGCCCGGCCGCTGGCTTCCCGTAGTCCCACACCTTGAACAGGAACAACGGCCACAGCAGCCACAGCGACTGCGACGAGAGGCCGACGAGGAAGTTGGCCAGCTGCGTCACCCACACGTTGCGCCGACGGAACAGGTGCAGGTTCAGCAACGGTTCATGATGGCGTGATGAATTGAAGACGAAGAGCGCAAGTGCCACAACACCGACGCGCCCGAGTGCCAGTGCGACAGGTGAGAGCAATCCCCAGTCTTTTCCCTGCATGAGCGGCGTCACGATTGCCAGCAGTGCCACTGTGCCGGCGGCCGCTCCCACGATGTCGAGCCGCTGGTGTCTCGGCGGCGTCGGCTGTTCTCGCAGTACGCGCCAGCCCAGACAGCACCGGCGCATCCGACTCGACCGGACTGCCGGCCCGACGCCGAGCGTCGGCCCCGATGGGTGTCTTCTTTCGCTGCTGATCATTTCCGGCAGGAGGGACCTGCGGGACGCGCGCCAGATCAACCTGACCCGGTTCGACCTCGTTCCGCATCCGTACCAGCGTACGGCTCAGCCTGCGCCGCCAACCGCGGAAATCGAACGTGTTTTAGAAGATCTGGATCAACGACCGTGGAACACGGGCTCGCGCTTCTCCACGAAGGCCTGCGCCGCTTCCTTGTGGTCGTCGGTCTGGCCGGTGTGGATGTGGTGCGCGGCCTCCATGTCCAAGCACTCGCCCATGTCGCCGTGCACCGCCCGGTTCAGGTTCTCCTTCATGTAGCGGTACGCCACAGTCGGCCCGCTGGCCAAGCGCCTAGCAATGGCGCCCACCTCGTCCATCAGGCTCTCCGCGGAGAACACCCCGTTCACCAGGCCCAGCGACAGCGCCTGATCCATATCGACCCGGTCGGACAGGAAGTACAGCTCACGCGCCTTGGCCGAGCCGATCAGCCGCGACATGAACCACGTGCCGCCGTAGTCGCCGCTGAACCCCACCCGGGCGAACGCCGTGGTCATGATCGCGTTGGGCGCCGCATACCGCAGGTCGCACGCCAGCGCCAGCGACAGGCCCGCCCCCGCAGCCGCACCCGGCAGCGCCGCAATGGTCGGCTTGGGCATCTCGTACAGCTTCCCCGAGGTATCGCGCTGGCTGCGGCGCTGGTTGTGCACCCGTGCGTCGTACTGCAGCGGGCTACCGCCGCCCTCGCCGCCTGCCGCCGCCATGCCCTTCACATCGCCGCCGGCGCAGAACGCACCGCCGGCGCCGGTCAGCACCAGCGCCCCCACGTCGGAAGCCGTCTCGGCGTCGGCGAGCGCAGCGACCAAGCCGTCCAGCATCGGCGTCGACATCGCATTGCGACGGTCGGGACGGTTCAGCGTGACGGTCATCACACCGTCGGTGATCTCGACGGCAATGTCGTCGGTCCCGGTATCGAAGATTCGGCTCATCGTGCTCTCCTTGCGTTCAACCCCCGCAGTATCGCGAACCGCTGTGACACGCGCCGGATCACCCCTCGGCATCATCGGGAACGAAGGAGCCCAGATCCACCTCGACGCTCCGGCGCCTTCCGTCGTCGTCGACTACGCCCAGCACAACCCGGTCTCCCGGCAGCCGAGTCAAGATCTCCACGACGAGATCTTGACTCGTGCGAATCTCCGCGCCATCGAATTCGACGATCGCCTCGCCGGGCTCGATGCCAGCCCGGTCGGCAGCCCCGCCTGGGTCGAGGCCCACGACCAGCGCTCCGTAGGCCAGCCCGGGAGGAACGTCGATGCCCGCGAGTTCGTCGTCGGGATCCGGGCCCGGCTCGACGGTCTCCGGGCCGCCGTCGCCCAACCCTCCGCTGGGGTCATCTGCTGCGCCGCGATCATCACCCGAAGAGACGACATCCTCCACCGACACGATGCGCACACCGAGATACGGCTTCGCTCGCACCACGCCCTCGAGCAGCTGGTCAATGATCGGGCGGGCATGGTCGATCGAGATGGCGTAGCCGATCCCCTCGGCGATCCCGCGGAGATTCGACGAGCTGGCCCGGATTGCCGTGTTAACGCCGATCACCTCGCCGGCGGCGTTCACCAGCGGACCGCCCGAGTTGCCCGGGTTGATCGCAGCATCGGTCTGTATCAGCCTGACGAGCCGCTTGCCGTCGGGAAACTCAATGTAGCGGTCAAGCCCCGACACAATGCCCGATGTCACCGTCGGCTCGCCGATGATGTCGAGCGCATTGCCGATCGCGATCACCTCGTCGCCCACTTCGACTCCGTCGGTGGATCCCAGCCGCACGGTCGGCAGCCCCTCCCGGTCGACTTTCAGAACGGCAAGATCTCGCGTGGGATCGCTGGCGACCAAGTCTGCCGGCACGAACTCGCCGCCAAAGAGCCGCACGTCTACCGCCTCAGCATCCTCGACTACGTGCGCGTTGGTCACGATATGGCCTTGGTGCGTCACGATGAAGCCCGAGCCGCTGCCTTCGCCCTCGTCGGTCGTGACCTTGACGATCACCACAGACTCCTGCACCGCCTCGAGAACCGCTTTGATGTTGATGCCTTCGATGCGGCTGCCCAGTGGCTGCCCAGGCTGATTGAGGCCGCCAGTGAGCATCTGGGCCCAGAAGTCGGTGAAACTGGCCGGGTCGAGGTCCGCTCCGGCATCCGCTGTGGAATCGGAAGGGTCGCCATTGCCTGCTGAATCGTCCTCTCGGGTGCCACCGGGGTTGAAGAAGTCATAACCGGCGAACACTTGGCTCCAGAAGTCGGCATCTCCCGTGGCGCCTTCGGACAGCACCGACCCGTCGCCCGGCGCATTCTCGTCGCGGGCTGCTCGAGGCTCTGGGCCGTCGGACGGCTGGGCTGTGCCGGACGGCTCGGCAACGACGGCAGTCGACCCCTGAGACGGCCCGACCACGCCATCGGAGGAAACCGGGCTCGCAGCCTGCTGCACAGCCGGAACCGGCGCCGACGGCGTCGACGAAGAACCGTCGTCGGCCAAGACCACCAACAGCATCAGCCCTGTCACCAGAGCCCCGACCAGCGCGCCCGTCGACGCGGCAACAGCCGTCAGCAGACACCCCGACCGCGGCATCGCCTGCCGGCCGTCTTGCGGGAGCTGCGCGGGCCTGGACCTCAACACAGCCTCAGGCCCGAGCGCTGGAGTGCTCGCCGACTCGATCTCCGGCTCGGGCAGCGTCACCGAGCCCATCGACGGCTCGGCACTGGAATCGGCGTCGGACAGTGCCCCAAGCGCGTGTCCAGCCTGCGGGTCAGGCCCAACCGCAGCCTCCGGCTGCGCACCGCGGACGCTGGACGGTGTCCAGCCGAAACGCGGCAGCGTCGCAGACGGCCCGTCTGGAATTGTCGCCGCCTCTGAAGAAGCAGGGGACGGCGGAGCGGCTTCCGTCTCGCTGTGCCGGGATTCGGGTTCGTTCACCTCGCACCTCAACCGAGTGTCTCAGCCGACGGCAAGGCGTTCGGCTGCGCTGACCGACAGGAAATCGACGTTCTCACGGAACAGATCGGTGTCGGCGCCCTCGGCGTCCGCCATGGCCCCGCGCAGGTACCGGTTGAGCACGCCCTCCGATATAGCAGCCAGACGCCAGTACGAGAACGCGCGGTAGTAGTCGACCTGCGACAAGTCGCGCCCCGACGCATCGGCGTACCGATCCAGCATCTCGCTGCGCGAAGCGAATCCGCCCGCCTGCGTGGGCGCCGAGGAGCCCGCCGACACCTCATCGGGCGACACCCAGTTGTTCATCAGGTAGCCCACATCGGCCATCGGGTCGCCGAGCGTGCACAGCTCCCAGTCGAGCACCGCAACAATGTCGCCGGAACCCGACAGCATGTTCCCCAGCCGGTAGTCGCCATGGACGATCGACGAGCCGATCTGCTCGGGCTTGCGGGCCTCCAGCTCGGCGGCGACCTCATCCATGATCGGCAGCTCACGAGTCTTCGACTGCTCCCACTGGCGCTTCCAGCGACGCAGCTGCCGACCCAGGTAGTCCTCACGCCGTCCCAGATCACCCAATCCCACATCGTCGGGCTCGATCGCATGCAACTCGGCCAGCACATCGGCCACCCGCCGGCTCAGCGGCACACGCTCGCCGTCAGGCACCAGCGCCGACTCGTCAGCCGAATGCAGCACCGCGCCCTCCTCGTAGCTCATGACGTAGAACGGCGCCTCGTTCACGGTCTCGTCGGCACACAGCGCGATCGCCCGGGGCACCGGCACCTCGGTCTGCCCTACACCCGAGATGATCTCGTGCTCCCGGCCCATGTCGTGCGCCGTAGCCAGCACATGGCCCAAGGGCGGCCGCCGCAGCACCACCGACGAGCCGTCGGCGCAGTGCACCCGGTAGGTCAGGTTCGAATGCCCGCCGGCGATCAGCTCGAAGCGCAGCGGCTGAGCAGCC
This sequence comes from Acidimicrobiia bacterium, assembly GCA_022826045.1. Taxonomy (GTDB): domain Bacteria; phylum Actinomycetota; class Acidimicrobiia; order Acidimicrobiales; family Poriferisodalaceae; genus Poriferisodalis. The sequence continues at coordinate 34,505 of JAJDVQ010000015.1, forward strand.
TGCGGCACATGGGCGGCGAACCACTCGCTGACCGCAGGGGCATCGATGCCCGTCGGCGCCTCACCGTCAGCCGGCATGTCAGCGGTAGGTGTAGAAGCCCCGGCCGGCCTTGCGCCCCAGCAGCCCCGCATCGCACATGCGGCTGAGCATCGGCGGCGGGGCGTAGAGCTGCTCGCGGAACTCCTCGTACAGCGACTCGGCCACCGCCAGCGTCGTGTCGAGGCCGATCAGGTCGCACAGGGCCAGCGGCCCCATCGGGTGGTTGCAGCCCAGCACCATGCCGGCGTCGATGTCCTCGGTGGAAGCGAAGCCCGATTCGAGCATCCGGATGGCCGACAGGATGTAGGGGATCAGCAGGGCGTTGACCACGAACCCGGCTCGGTCCTGGCTGTCCACCACCCGCTTGCCCAGCCGTTCCGATGCGAACGACCGGCAGCGCTCGGCCGTCTCCTCCGCAGTCAGCAGCGAGGAGATGACCTCCACCAGCCCCATGACCGGCACAGGATTGAAGAAGTGCATGCCGATGACCTGCGAGGGCCGATCGGTGGCCATGGCCAGCTTCATGATCGGGATGGCCGACGTGTTGGAGGCCATCACGGCGCTGGGATCGTCGAGCACCTTGGACAGCCGCCCGAACACCTCCAGCTTGGCCGGCTCAGACTCGACCACCGCTTCGATCACGAACTCACGATCCGCCAGCTCGTCGAGATCGAGGCCGAACGACATGGCGCCCAGCGCCGATTCCCGCCCGGCATCGTCGAGCTTGCCGGCGTTGACGGCCCGGTTCAGGCTCTTCTCGATGCGGGCCATGCCGGCGGTCAGCGCATCCTCGTTGACCTCCACGATCTTCACATCGCACCCGTTGCGGGCCGCAACCTCGGCGATGCCCGACCCCATCAGGCCGCAGCCCACCACACCGATCTTGTCCATGAGCCCCTGCCCTCAACTCGACGCCGTGGGCAATCTACCGCTCATGGCCCGCTGACTATCTGGCCGGGGCCGGAGACTCATGACCCGTGCTGCGGGACCGCTCGATGGCGCCTTGCACGGCAGCCACCACCTCGTCGGCTGTCGCACCGGGAGTGAGCACCGCCGCCACGCCCGCCTGCTCCATGGCTTCGAGGTCGCCGTCGGGCACGATGCCGCCCAGGATGACCGGGATGCTCTCGGCGTCGGCCTCGCGCAGGCGCTCGACCACCAGCGGCATGAGCGCCTCATGGGCCCCCGACAGCATCGACACCCCGATGGCGTCCACGTCCTCGTCGATGGCGGCGGCCACCACGCTCTCGGGTGTCTGGAACAGGCCGGTGTAGATCACCTCGAAGCCCGCGTCGCGCAGCATTCGGGCCACCACCTTGACCCCGCGGTCATGCCCGTCAAGGCCGAGCTTGGCAATCAGCACCCGAGACACGGGCCGAGATTACCGGCCTGCCCTGACGATCTGCCGTGCCGACCTGTCCAGCGGCTAGTTGTCCATCAGTCCCGGGAACGGAATGGCCTCGGGAAGCGGACCGGTGATGACCGGGACCGCCGCCTCCAAGCCGGCGGCAAGCCGGAACGCCGTCTCCCAGCCGCTCGGGCGCGCCCCGAGCTGGGCGATCGCCACCTCCGCCTCCGACCACAGCGCTGCCGCATCGGGCGCTTCGAGGGCCTCATGGCCCACGGCGCGTGCCAGCCGCACGATCGCTTGGCTCAGCCGACTGTCGGTGGCGTCGATGAGCACCAGCGCCTGCTCGAACGCTGCCTCCATCGCCGGCCGGTCCGCGTCGCGGGCATGCGCCATGGCGCGAGCGGTCAGGGCGTTACGCATGTCGGCGTAGGTGCCGGTGCCGCTCGCCATGGCGAACCGCGACTGCTCCAGCGCATCGACGGTGCGCCCCTCGACGGCATAAGCAATGGCGAGACACGAGCACAGGTACGTCGAGGGAAGATCGGCGGCGGGCACCGCCTCGAGTGCCGCGATTGCGTCGGCGCCTCGTCCTTGCTGTGCCAGCGCGAGGCCTAGGGAAACCTCGAGGTCGCGCTCGCCGATCACGACCGCCCGCTCGGCGGCATGGCCGGCCGCGCCCGGCGGCGATGGAGACGAGGCGCCGCGCTGGGGCACCGCATCCCAACCGGCGCGAGCGAGGTCTTCGGTGACGATCTCGGGGTGCCCCATCTGCACAGCCGCTGCAGCACGCACGGCTCGCGCAAAGCCGTCCAGCGGCTGGCCCGGCATGTCGTTGGCCCGCTGCAGGCATTCGGCCAGCATCGCCCGGCTGCGCTGCATCTCGCCGACGGCCGCGTAGGCCCGGCCCAGCAGCCCCATCGCCTGCACCTCGCCGAAATCGCTGTGCACGTCGCGGAACACCTGCTCGGCAGCCTTGGCCCGCTCGACAGCGTCCGCAGCACGGCCCGACCACAGGCTGAGCGACCCCAGCAGCAGATCCATCATTGCCTCGGTGAAGCGTTCGCCCCGCTCGTGGGCGATGGCATGCACCGAGGTCGCCAGCTCTTCGGCCTGGTCGCGATCACCGCCATGGAAGCGCAGGAACGCGAGCAGCCCTTCCGCCGTCGCCAGGCCGACCGTGTCGCCCAGATCGCCGAACCGTTCGATGGCGGTGGTGATGCGATCCCCGGCCTCGTCGATCAAGCCCTGCTCGAACGACAGCCATGCCAGGTTCTGCAGGCACCACGCCACGCCGCTCTCGTCGCCCAAGTGCCCGAACGTGCCGTTGGCCTCGTTGATGTAGCGGTCGGCCCGGGCGTACTCGCCGGCTCGCAGCGAGGCCAGCCCGCGCAGCCGCAGAGACTCGGCCGCCTCGCGCACCTCGCCCAGCGTGCGGAACTGGTCGAGCGCGTCGGCCAGCAGTTTGTCGGCCGCCGTGTGCTCGTCGCCGGCAAGCGCCACTTCGCCCAGCACCCGCAGCCCGTGCGCAGCCGCGAGCCGGTTGCCGTTCAGCGTTGCGAGGGCTCGGGCCAGCTCGGCGTCGGCGTGGGCGCCGTGCAGCTCCCCCAGCCGCAGTCGTGCGGCCGCCCGGCCCAGCGCCATGTCGATGAGGCGCGGGTCGGCATCGCCGAGCATCTCGATGGCGCGCCGGTAGAACTGCGCCGCTGCGTAGTGGCTGTCTCGGGCCGCGGCCCGCGTGCCGGCACGGCCCAGCCACTCGATGGCCACCTCGGTCATGCCGCCCTCGAACGACTCAGAATCTGCTGCGGTCTTGCTGGCGCCGGGCTGACCGGCGTCGGCGCCCAGCTCCACCGCCGAGGCGAAATGATCCGCGATCACGCCCACCGAGTCGCTGGCGGGGTCGTCGCGGTTCTGCGCCAGCCACAGGGCGACATCGAGATGCCGTTCGGCCCGGTCGGTCTTGGTGAGCATGCTGTAGGCCACGTCACGCACCACGTCGCTGCGGAACGTCCACACGTCTGCCTCGCTGGTGAAGATGTCCTTGTCGACCAGCCGCTGGAAGGTGGCAGCGTCGCTGTCGGCACTGGTGTCGGGATTCGTGGCCGCCGTCATCTCCAGCAGCTCGCTGGTGGAGCCGCCGCCGCCGAGCACCGACGCGGCGTCCACCAGCCGCCGCTCGGGGGAGCTCAGCGTGTCGAGACGGGCGGCCACCAGCCCGCGCAGCGTGTCGGGCATCTCCGCCAGCGAGCGCTCCTCGTGATCTGGGCGAGCACCGGGGCCCACCACGCCCGACTCACGCAGCAGCACGCACATCTCTTCGAGGAAGAACGGGTTGCCGCCGCTGCGCTCGTAGAGCTGATCGGCCAGGTAGGCCGGAGCGCTGCCGCCGAGCAGCTCAGCGGCCAGCTCAGCGGTGGCCTCGCGGCTGAGCGGATCCAGGTTCAGCACCACTGTGCTGTGGCGGCCCGGCGGCACCGTCCAGCGCTGCTCGTCCACGTTCCACCGGGCTGTGGTGATCACCACGAACGGCTGGTTGGCCAGTGCTGCCAGCAACTGCTCGAGCACGCTGAGCAGCCGCTCCTCGGCCCAGTGCACGTCGCTCAGCAGCAGCACGACGGGCTGGCGGCGCGTCATCGCTCCCAGGAAGCGGCGCAGGGAGCGGAAGGTGGCCTCGGCGCGCCACTCGATCTCGGCGGGGTCGCCGCTGCCCACCCGGCCCAGCACGGCGAGCACGACGTCGGTGATCTCGTCGATCTCCTCGTAGTTGACGATTTGAGTCTCGCCATTGGCGGGCCGCAGCACATCGGCCACCAGCGACGAGACGCGCCGGGTGGCCTGCACGGTCGAGTCGCCGGCGTTCACCCCTGCTGCGGTCGCAATGGCATCGCCCAGGCAGCGCAGCGGGTTGGTCTCGTCGTAGGGCAGCGCCATGCTCTCGAGCACCATGGCGTCATGGCGCTCGGTGGCGCCGTGCGCGGCCTCACGGGCGAGGCGGGTCTTGCCCATGCCGGCCTCGCCCACGATCTGGCACAGCCCTGCTCGCCTGCGTGCCACCGCGGTGTCGATCGCGGTCTCCAGCAGGGCATGTTCGAGATCGCGCCCCACCAGCGGCGAGATCGTGGCGCTGCGGTGGCGGCCGGGCGGCGCCAGCTCGCCGCTGGCCAGGAAGACCGGCACCGGCTCGTCACGCCCGCGCAGGCCGATCTCGCCCCGGGGCGTGTAGTTCACGATGCTGACCGTGGCTGCCTGCGTGGTCGGCCCCACCAGCACCTCGCCCGCCTCGGCCAGCGTCTCCAGTCGGCTCGCGATGTTCACCGTGTCGCCCATGGCCGTGTAGTCGCCGCCGGCCCGCAGCGCCCCCACCAACACCTCGCCGGTGTTGATGCCGATGCGGATCCGCAGGTCGAGACTGCGCTCGGCGTTGAAAGCCTCCAGCGAGCGCTGCATGCGGAAGGCGGCCCGCAGCGCCCGCTCAGGGTCGTCTTCATGCGCCGTGGGCGCACCGAACAGCGCCAGGATCGCGTCGCCGATGATCTTGTCGACCGTGCCCCCGAAGGCGGTCACGTCGGCCACGAGCCGCTGGAAGCACTGGTCGATGAGGTGCTTGATCTCTTCGGGGTCGGCGGCCTCGCTCATCGAGGTGAACCCGACCAGGTCGGCGAACAGCACCGTGACGACGCGCCGTTCCTCGGTGGAGACGAGCAGGTTGCCGCAGGTATGGCAGAAGCGTGCGCCCTGCGGGACCTCAGTGGCGCACGCAGGACACTTCATCGCAGCATTCTAGAAACGGCGCCCGAAACAGGCCCGCTACTCGTGGGCGATGGCCTCCAGGATGTTCATGCGCCCGACGCGGCGAGCCGGCAGCAGTGCGGCCAGCAGACCGGCCAGCCCCGCCACCACGATGTAGACGGCCAGCGTGGCGTACGGCACATCGACGGTGGTGATGAACGAGTCGGGCGTGGCCAGCGAACCGGCCACGCCCAGCACCGTGCCGACGAGCACGCGTATCTCGGCCAGCCGGTCGCCGAAGCCCAGGAACTGCTGCGCCGTGTCGGTGTCGAACACCGACACGGTCTGGCCGAGGCTAGTGCTGGTGTCGGGCGAGCCGAAGTTGAAGATGCCGACCAGCTCGAAAGGCTGCGAGGCCGATCTCCTGTGCGGCTCGCACCGTCAGGTCGGTCTCGCCGGCGATGTCCTGCGCCAGATCGCCGAATGTCGAGCGCAGGCTGTCGGTGAGCGCGAAGCGGATCTTCTTGTCGAGCAGATTCCGCAGGGCGAGCTTCAGCACTGCGAGTCAACTACTCGTCTGCGATGGCGTCCAGCACGTTCATCCGGCTCGCCCGGAATGCCGGGAACAGCGCAGCGATCAGCCCGAACGCCACCGAGATGACGAGGAAGACGAGCAGCTGCAGGTACGGCACCGCGATGGTGTCGATGATGTCGTCGGGGATCGCCGCCGAGGTGGCCACGCCGAACGCCGCACCCAGCACCACGCCCACCACGGCGCCGTACAGCGAGACAGCGGCGGCCTCCCAGCGGATCATGCGCCGCATCTGCCGACGGGTCATGCCGACCGCCCGCAGCAGCCCGATCTCGCGGATGCGCTCGAACACCGACAGCGTGAGCGTGTTCACGATGCCGACCAGCGCGATCAGCAGGGCGAAGGCCAAGAACACATTCACCAGGATGAGCACCGTGTTCAGGCCCGACTCGATGCTGTCCTGGAACTCCTGGCGGTCTTCGAGCTGCGCTTGCGGGTAGTCGGCCAGCACGTCGTCGATGACGGCGCGGGCCGCTTCGGGGTCGTCGATGGCCGACTGCACCATCACGAGGTCGTCGAACGCAGTGGTCGCCACCTGGGCGTGCAGCGCACTGTCGATGAACCAGTTGCTCCAGAAACCGCTGCCGTCGAAGATGGCCGCGACGTTGACGGTCCGTCGGTCTCCGCTGACGAACGTCAGGTCGACCTGGTCGCCGACCGCAAGGCCCTCGTCACCGGCCACGTCGCTGTGAATCAGCAGCCCGTTCTGGGGGTCGAAGCCGTCCAGGCTGCCCTCGGTGACGTCGATGTTGATCACCGCGTCGAGGTCGCGGATGCTGGCGACGGTGAGCGTGGTCTCGATCACCCGGGTCACCCCGGTCTGAACACCGCCGGCGTCGGCTTCGATCTGCGCGAGATCGAAGCTGAAGCCCACCGGCGTGCCGATGTCGGCGGCGCGGATGTCACTGCTCAGCGTCTGCGGCAACCCGGCCTGCGTGTCGACGGTCACGATGAAATCGGCAGTGAACGCAGTGGCCAAGCGGTCGCCGAAGGACACCTTGAGCGACTGACCCACAATCGACACCATCGTCACGAGCGCCAGGCCGATCGTGAGCGCCACCGCGGTGGCGGAGGTTCGCCGGGGGTTGCGGGCAGCGTTCGCACGGGCCAGCCGACCCGAGATCGGCATGATCCACACCAGCGGCCGCGCCAGCAGCGACACCACCGATCTGGCCACCAGCGGGCTGAGCACCGACACCGCCACGAAGGTGATCGCAGCGCCGGCGCCGAGCGTGCTGAGCTGCGGCGTCGCACCGTCGAAGTCGCCGAACAGGCCGAGACCGGTGAGAACAAGACCGATGGCCAGCAGCACGCCGCCGCCAGCCAGTCGCTTCCAGCCGAGGCTGGCACGCTCGTCGCCGGTGGTGCCCTCCGACAGACCCGCCACCGGCGAGATACGCGAGGCCTTGAAGGCTGGCACCAGTGACGCCAGCACGGTGAAGCCCACACCCACCACGACGGCCCACAGCACGGTGCGGGGCGTCAGCGGCAGCGAGCTCTCGGGCAGCGACGCCCCGAGCGCGCTGAACAGGGCCTTGATCCCGAGCGCTCCCAGCATGCCCAGGCCAAGCCCGGCCAGCGAGGCGACGATGCCGATGATCGCCGACTCGGTCAGCACCGACGTGCGCACCTGCCGGGGCGTGGCGCCCACGGCCCGCAGCAGCGAGAGCTCCCGCACCCGCTGGCCCAGCACGATGTTGAAGGTGTTGGAGATGATGAACATGCTCACGAACAGCACGATGAACGCGAACACCAGCAGGATCGTCTGGAACGGCCCGATGATGGTCTCGGTGCCCTCGCTGAATTCCTCGGCGGATTCTGCTGCGGTGATCACTTCGACGCCGTCGGGCAACACGGCCTCGATGCGGCTGCGCACCTCGGCGATGTCGGCCCCCGCCTCGGCCCGCACGCTGATCGCGGTGAACTCGCCGGGATAGCCGAGCACCTCTTGGGCTGTCGCCGAGTCGAACAGCGAGAAGATGGCGCCCACGCCGGCATCCTCGGGGAAGCCGAACTGCGCCGTGCCGGTCAAGACGAACTCGCGTGGGCCGGTGGGCGTGACGATCTGGTAGGTGCCGCCCAGCTCGAAGTCATAGTCGGCGAAGGAGTTGACGTCGAGGGCGAACTCGCCGACACCGACGGGCCAGCGGCCGTCGATCAGGTAGAACTGCGACAGCGACTCGTCTTCGATCCAGTTGGAGCCGGCGGCCGGCGGCCCGAAGGTGGTGACCGGCTCACCGCTGCCGTCCACCGGGATCACGCCGTCGACGAAGAACCCGCCCGCAGCGATCTCCACGCCGTCGACGGCTGCGATGTCGTCGACGAGCTCGGCGGGCACCGGCGGCGCCACCGCATCGAAGACATCGCCGAACGGCAGCTCGCCCCGCACCGTGTAGTCGGTGCCGGTGTTGATGTCCTCGGCGAGCTGGTCGAAGCCGGAGCGCAACGAGTCGGCCGTCACGAACGCAGCCACCACGAAGGCCACGCCGATGACGATGGTGCTCGCGGTCAGCGCAAAGCGGACCTTGTGCGCGAGCAGCGATTTGATGCCGAGTCGCAGCATGTATCAAGCGCCGAGCTGGTTCATGTGTGCGCGGATGCGCTCGGGCGTGGGGTCTTCGAGTTCGTCGACGATCTTGCCGTCCACCAGGAACACCACCCGGTCGGCGTATGAGGCCGCGACGGCGTCGTGGGTCACCATCACGATGGTCTGGCCCATCTCGTCCACGGCGTTGCGCATGAAGCCCAGGATCTCGGCGCCCGTGTTGAGGTCGACGTTGCCGGTGGGCTCGTCGGCGAAGATCACCTGCGGCTGGCCGGCCAGCGCCCGTGCCACCGCCACGCGCTGCTGCTGGCCGCCCGACAGCTCGCTCGGCCGGTGCTTGAGGCGGTCGGCCAGACCGGTGGCGCTGACCACTTCGTCGACCCAGTCGGCGTCGCCCGTGCTGCCGGCGAGGTCCATCGGCAGCATGATGTTCTCGATCGCTGTCAGCGTGGGGACCAGGTTGAACGCCTGGAACACGAACCCCACGTTGTCGCGGCGCAGCAGCGTGAGGTCGCGTTCGGACAGCGTGGACAGGTCGGTCTCGCCGATGAGCACCTGCCCCTCGGTCGCACGGTCGAGCCCAGCCATGCAGTGCATCAGCGTCGATTTGCCCGAGCCCGACGGACCCATGATCGCGGTGAACTGGCCTTGCTCGAACGTGACGTCGATGGCGTCGAGTGCGCGCACCGCCGTGTCGCCCGAGCCGTAGATCTTGGTGGCGGCAATGGCTCTCGCCGCTGCATGCGTGGGTGGAGCCGCGACAGACATGAAGCCTCCCGGAGAGGTTGCAGACCGGCGCGCAACTCTACGCACGCCGACCTGCCGCCCATGTTCAGGTTTTTCTCAGGTTCGCAGTGTGGGACCCCGGTATATAGCTACGTGGCTGAATATATACTCTGAGCCGTGGGAAAGCACCTGATCGATCTGGACGAGGAGGCCCTGTCGGCGGCGCGCGCCGAGCTGGGCACCGACACCATCAAGGCCACGGTCAACTCAGCACTGCGAGCTGCATGCGCCGTCCGGAGCAAGCGGGTCACCGCGGCGCTCGACACCCTGGCCGGCTTCGAATTCGACGACCGTGAGCGCGCGTGGCGCTGACCCACCTCCTCGACACCAGCGTGCTGACCAGACTGTCCCATGACGGAGTCCGCGCAGCGGCCGAGCGGCTGGTGGCCGCAGGCCGGGCAGCCCGTGCCGGCATCAGCGACCTCGAGATCGGCTTCTCGGCCCGCAACACCGACGAGTGGGATGCCCTGGCCAGCAGCGTCGGCGAACTGCACCTAGTCGAGACGTCGGCCGAGCATGTGCATCGGGCACGCCAAGTGCAGCGCCTGCTCGCCGAGCGCGGCCTGCGCGGGCGGCCGGTCCCCGACCTGCTGATCGCCGCAGCAGCCGAAGCCGGGCAGCTCACGGTGTTGCACTACGACAGCGACTTCGACCTCATCGCATCGGTGACCGGCCAGCCATGCGAATGGATCGTCCCCCGAGGCACCATCGACTGAACCCACTGCCGGGGCGGCGCTAGCAGCACAACCGTGTCCGTCGATTCATGCAAGTTCAAGCCGTCGAAAATAGAAACTTGAGAGCGATGTCGGGGCCGCCCGCCAAGCTGGCTCGACGTCCCGACGGGCCGTCCATGTAGACGATGCCTGGGAATTGGCGGGTCTTGAGTCCCTCGTCGAGCAGTGAGGCGGCCAGCACGGGCGGCGGTTGATCGCTGGCCTCACCCTCGGCGCGCAGACGTTCAGCCAGTTCCTCGGAAATCGGAAGGGGTGCCGTACCGGTCACGACCACAAGCGTAGGCGCCCGACTCGCGCGACTCCTAGTGATTTTCGAGATCAGGGGCGGAGGGTGGGGCCGCGGTAGCCGGGGGTGAAGCCGTGCTCTAAGAGAATGTCATGGATGGGGTGCTCGGCTGCGGGGCCGGCGTCGATGCGGGACAGCTCGACCTTGGCGAGCCGGCCGTCGGCGAGTGCCTGGCGCAGGGCGCCGATCCAGCGCAGATCGTCTGCTGCGTGCTCGAAGGTGTGCAGGGTGCGGCCGCCGCGGTCCAGTGCTACGAGCGGCGCGCCGTCGGCCAGCACCACATGAGCGCCGGCAGTGCGGCTGGGTCGGCCCTCGCTGGCTGACCAACTCAGTGCGGCGCCGTAGGGCTGGGCTGGGTCGGCCGCGGCCAGCACCACGACGTCGGTTTGACTCCGATCGTTCGGGCGTTCGGGTGTCGCAGGGCGGTCGGTATATAACGGCGTCGAGTGCTGCCGGTAGTCGCGGAGGCGCTCGACTGCCGCGGCGGTGGCGAACTGCGCCCCGCCGAGGCCCTCCACGAAGTGACCGCGCCGCACGCTGCCGCGTTCTTCGAGCGCCCGCAAGATGCCGTAGGCCGCTGCGAAGCCTCCCGGATGGCCCTCGGCCAGCACGCCCGGGCGGGTGACGATGCCGTGCCGCTCCAGCAGCGCTTGCGCGCCGCCGTGCGCACGCTCGGTGGCCGACGGCACCGGCTCGCGCAGCAGCGAGGTCAGCGACCAGCGGCCCGCCGCGCTCGGCGGCCCGCCGCTGCGCAGGCGGCCGAGACGTGGACGGCGGGGTCCCGAACGGGTCAGCACGCCCGAGCGACCACGACGCGCGCCGTGACGGGCGCCCGTGGCTCGGCCAGCGCCTGACGATTTGCTTCGGCCGCCGCGGCGAAGCCCGAGGGCCCGCAGCGGCACCAGGGTGTCGTTGGTGACGAGACCAGCCCACACCAAGTCCCACAGCGCAGCCAGCACCCGCTCGGACAGGTTCGCCAGATCCGTAGGCCGCGCCGAGGCAGCGGGCTTCCGTGCGGGCACTCGCCCATCGGGTGCACCATCCGCCGGCTCAGCGGGACGTGCCGCACTGTCGCCATGCTCACGGCTGTCGGCGGTGGCGGCGTGGGCTGCGCTGAGCAGGTCGGGCCAGAAGGCGGCGCCGTACTCGGCAAGGTGGGCCAGCAGGGCTGCTGACACCGGGTTGTCGGGCTCAGGCTCGGTTGGCGGTGCCAGAGTGGCGATTTCGTCGCGCCAGTAGAGACGGATGCGGCCGTCGTTGGGGCCGAGCGATCCCGCACCGATCCACACCAGCTCGCCGCTGGCCAGCAACGCGTCCAGATCGGCACTGCTGTAGCGGGCGACGCGTGCGGGCAGCACATCGGTCTCGAGGATCGAGGCGGCCACGGGTGCACCGGCGAGCTGGGTGATGGCGTCGGCCAGTGCATCGGCGCCGCGCCGTGGCCGGTCGATGCTGTGCCACGCCGACAGGAAACGGGCATAGGCCTCGGGCGGCACCGGCTCCACTTCACGCCGCAACCGTGCCAGCGAGCGCCGCCGCACGGTTCGCAGCACCGAGGTGTCGCACCATTCGGTGCTGGTGCCGTCGGGCCGGAACGCGCCCCGGGTGACCCGCTTGGCGGTCTCCAACCGGTTGAGCGCTGCCGTGACCCGAACCTCCGCGATGCCGAGCCGCTCGGCGACCGCGTCGGCTTCGAACGGCACATGCGTGGATGCGAAGCGGGCCACCAACTCGTCGAGCGGATCGGTGCCCGGCGTCAGCATGTCGACAGTCAGCGCCGCGGGCAGGCCCACGGGCAATGCGCACCCCAGCGCATCCCGGTAGCGGGCGGCGTCCTCCACCGCCACATACCGGGTCTCGCCCGCCACCCGCAGCTCAACAGCACGACGCTCGGCCACCAGCTCAGCCAGCCAGCCTTCGCCCGGCGCACTCGGCTCGCAGCGGTAGGAGAGCTCCTCTGCGGTCAGGTCGCCGACTCGGCTGAGGACGTCGGCGAGCTCGTCGGCGCTGCGGGCCCGGCGGCCGTCGGCCAGGCGCTGCAGCTCCAGCTCGAGCGTGGCGAGCACCTCTGCGTCGAGCAGTTCCCGCAGTTCCTCGGCGCCGAGCAGATCGGCCAGCAGGTCGCGGTCGAGCGCCAGCGCCGCCGCTCGGCGTTCTGCCAACGGGGCGTCGCCGCCGTACATGAACACCGAGATCCAGTCGAACAGCAGGCTCTGCGCCATCGGCGAGGCGCCGTCGGTGTCCACGGTGACCATGCGGATCTTGCGCGACCGGATATCGGACAGCACCTCTGCCAATGCCGGCACGTCGAACACTTCCTGCAGGCATTCCCGGGAGGTCTCCAGCAGCATCGGGAAGCTCGGGTACTTGGCCGCCACCTCCAGCAGTCCCGCCGAGCGCTGGCGCTGCTGCCACAGCGGCACCCGCTCGCCGGGCCGGCGGCGGGGCAGCAGCAGCGCCCGGCCCGCCACCTCCCGGAAGCGCGACGCGAACAGGGCCGTCGAGGGCAGATGACTCACGATGGCGTCCCGCACCTCGTCGGGATCGAGCGCCAAGTCCGTCGCATCCAGCATCGGAGCGTCGCTGGTACCCGGCGAGTCCCACGCAGACCCGTTGCCGGCCGCGCCTGCACCGTCGTCGTCGGGCGACCAGACATCGGGCAGCCGCAGCACGATCCCGTCGTCGCTCCACAGCAGCTCGACGCCGCCCATGCCGTTGACTTCCCCGCTGCCAGCGGCATGCTCGGCAAACTTGGCCTGCAGCGCGATCCCCCACGGCGCGTGCACCCGGGCGCCGAATGGGGTGAGGATGCAGATGCGCCAGTCGCCGATCTCGTCGCGGAAGCGCTCCACCACAATCGTTCGGTCGTCGGGCACCGCGCCAGTGGCCGCCCGCTGCGCGTCGAGATACCGCAGCACGTTGACCGCGGCAGAACGGTCGAGGCAGTTCTCCCGCTGCAGCTGTTCCACCAGCCGAGCGGTCGGCGCCGCGGCTTTCGAGGACGCGCGGACAGATGCACCCTCCCGTTGCGTCTCCTGCTGCTTCCCGCCTGTCTTCTCCGTCCCGCGCGAAGACTGGCTCGCCGGCCGCTCGGATCCGGGCGTCGCCGTCGGGCTCAGGCTCTCGCCCGCACGACGGGGTGATGACGTCGACTCGACGTAGCCGCGCCGGGCCATGACAGCAATGCGCTCCGCTTCGGCGTCGAGCTGCATCAGGTGAGACTCGAGATCGGCCGGCAGCGCGTCACCGATGGTGCGAATGAACGCCCCGACTGCCCTGCCCAGCTCCAGCGGCCGGCCGGGCCCGTCGCCGTGCCAGAACGGCATCTTGCCCGGCTCACCCGGCGCCGGCGTGACCACCACCCGGTCGAAGGTGATCTCGGCGATCCGCCACGTCGACGCCCCCAGCAGGAACGTCTCGCCCACTCGCGCCTCGTACACCATCTCCTCGTCGAGCTCGCCCACACGCGAACCGTCGGCGGTGAACACCGCGTAGAGGCCCCGATCGGGAATCGTTCCGGCGTTGGTCACGGCCAAGCGGCCCGCACCCTGGCGAGCCCGCAGCATCCCGGTGGTGCGGTCCCACACGATGCGCGGACGCAGCTCGCGGAACTCCTCGGACGGGTAGCGGCCCGCCAGCAGGTCGAGCACCGAGCTGAACACCTCCTCGCTGAGCTGCTCGTAGGGCGCGGCCCGCCGGATGACCGCCAGCAGGTCGGGCACCGACCAGTCGTCAACCGCCACCATGGCCACCACCTGCTGGGCCAGCACGTCGAGCGGCTGACGGGGGTAGCGGATCGACTCGATCTCGCCGGTGCCCATGCGCTGCGCCACCACCGCCGCCTCGACCAGGTCGCCCCGGTGACGGGGGAAGATCTTGCCGACGCTGGGCTCGCCCACCTGGTGCCCGGCCCGCCCGATGCGCTGCATGCCTGCCGCCGCCGACGGCGGCGATGCCACCTGCACCACCAGATCGACTGCGCCCATGTCGATGCCCAGCTCCAACGACGAGGTGGCCACGATGGCGCGCACCCGGCCCGCCTTGAGATCGTCCTCGATGCCGAGTCGCTGCTCGCGGCTGAGCGAGCCATGATGCGCCCGCACCAGCTCGGCACCCTCCGGCGGCGAGGTGCCCTCGGCTTCGGCAGCCCGGTTGAGCCCCTCCAGATGCAGCTCGTTCAGCCGGGTAGCCAGCCGCTCGGCAAGCCGGCGCGCATTCGTGAAGATGATGGTGGAGCGGTGCGCATAGACGAGCTCCAGCAGCCGGGGATGAATCGCCGGCCAGATGCTGTTGGAGTGCGTCTGCGGCGCCGTCGCGTCCGGCTGGGTCAGCGTCTCTGGGGGCGCAGTCTGAGGAGGCACCGCTTCGTTCGGCGCTGGGTCGGCCTGAGCTGCCGGCACGACCGTGTCTGATGGCGCCACCGCCACCGGCGCGGCGAAGTCGTCATCATGATCGACGCGCACTGCGCCATTGGGCGCAGCGCCGACACTGGCAGCCGCCAGATCGCCCATGTCGGACACGCCGACGATGACCTCCACGTCGAGCTGCTTGGTCATCCCGGCATCGGTGATCTCGACATGGCGAGACGCCGGCTGTTCGGGATCGGTGCCGCCGAGGAACCGGGCCACCTCCGAGAGCGGCCGCTGCGTGGCCGACAGCCCGATCCGCTGCGGCGGCTCGCCGGTCAGCTCGCACAGCCGCTCCAGCGACAGCACCAGGTGCGTGCCCCGCTTGGTGGCCGCCACCGAGTGGATCTCGTCGACGATCACCCACCGCACCCACCGCAGCGTCTCGCGCGCCTGCGACGTCAGCATCAGGTACAGCGACTCCGGCGTGGTGATCGCAATGTCGGGCGGCCGGGTGACCAGCCGCCGGCGTTCAGCAGCGCCGGTGTCGCCCGTGCGCACCCCCACCGTCGGCATATGCACGTCGACGCCCAGCCGCTCGGCGGCCAGGCTGATGCCGGCCAGCGGCGCCCGCAGGTTCTTGTCGACATCGACCGCCAGCGCCCGCAGCGGCGACAGGTACAGCACCCGGGTGCGCTCCGCACGCGTCGGCTCCGGCTCGCTCATGATCCGGTCGATCGCCCACAAGAACGCGGCCAGCGTCTTGCCCGACCCAGTAGGAGCAGCAATCAGGCAATGCCGCCCCTCCGAAATGCTCTGCCACCCCGAGACTTGGCACTCAGTCGGCGCCGCAAACGTCGACGCGAACCACGCCCCAGTAGGCGCGCTAAACGACCCCAGCGCCGGGTGCAGCCGACCCGCGATGTCGCCCTCAGCGGCAGAAGCAGCCATCCAAGGCCATTACTACAACCCCGGTGTCACACCCGCCTTCGCAGCGGGCGCGTTCTAGCTAGGCGGGTTCAAAGTCCCGTCGAACCCTTGGTTATGGCTGCCATCACACATCGGCTTGGTATTCGACTCACCACACCGACAAAGCGCAACAACCGCATCGCCCTCAGACAGCGTGTTCCCCTCGTGGTCCGATACCTGGCACGGACCACGCACCAGCAGCGGTCCATTGTCCAGCACTGTCACCGTGACATCAGCCATGCGAATCTCCCGAGCTCGCCTCTGCCGCAGCGGCGTGAGCGGCAGTGCGGCCAGTGTTGCACGCCCCAGCGCTGCATGATGCAACAGCCGAATGGAGCGGTTCGGGCAGCGGCCGCGACGACACCACCGCAACGCGCTTGGTGGCACGGGTCAGCGCCACGTACAGCGCCCGCAGGCCCTGCGGTTCCTCATCGACCATCGCTGCCGGCTCCACCACCACCACGCCGTCGGTTTCCAGCCCCTTGCACAGCCGCACCGGCGCCAGGGTCACATGCGGATGCAGCGCACCGGTGGCGTTGCGGCTCGCCGCAGTGGCACGGCCGAAGTCCACGCCGGCGTCGGCAAGCAGCTCGGCAATGTCGTCCATGTGCTCCGCTGGCGACACCACCAGCATGCTCCCGCCGTCCAGCTCGGCCGCCTCGAACACCACAGTGTCCAGCACCGCCTGGGCTAACAGGGAACGCTCAGATATGAACTCTCCCGTTGGCGAACCTGTTATCTCCCGCTCTTGTTCGCTGCGCTCACGGGCCGCTCGGGCCACGGCTTCGCCTGAAGGCTCAGCCTCTGGACCTTCGGGTGCCTGCACGAAGCGGGGCGGCGCGCCGTCGATGCGCACCGCGGCGGGCGGAGCCAAGCCGGGCGCAGCCGCGGCGAGCACCTGGTTGGCCAGCTCGAGGCTGGGCTGAGGGATCCGGTAGCTCAGCGTGAGCTCGGACAGCCGTGGCGCAACAGGCCCCGACGGCAGGTGAGCCAGAATCTCGTGCCAGCTCGACGGCGCATGCGCGGAGGTGGCCTGGGCAATGTCGCCGACCAGCGTCATCGAGCCGTTCAGCGACCGCCGGGCGATCATCCGCAGCGCCATCGGCGGCTGGTCCTGGCATTCGTCCACCACGATGTGGCCGTAGGTGCGCATCTCGGTGTCGCTGCGTCGCTTGCGCGAGCGCGACCGGGGTCCCAGCACCGCGTAGGCCTCGTCGAGCACGGGCACGTCGGCGTCGCTCCACTCGTAGTCGGCCTCGCTGTCGCCCCGGGGGCGGTACAGCTGCTCGGTCTCGGCATCGGCCAGCACCTCGCCGGCCGCCGACCGCAGCAGCGCACGCGAGCCGTAGAGGTCGCGCAGCAGCTGCGCGGGGGTCAGCAGCGGCCACATGCGCTCGAACGCCTCCATCACGTCGGGATGGCGCGAGAACCGTTCGCGCAGCTTGGACGGCTCGGGGCGGCGGCGGTGCGAGGCCGACATGGCCGAATAGACCGCCTGCTCCACGTACGCCCGGCCCGCGTTGTGATGGCGGAAACGGCGCCGGGCCTCGGCCACGATGGCCCGCGACGTGCCTGCGGTCAGCGTGACGTACCCCAAGCCGAACTCGAGACGCAGATCGCTGCGGATCGGCCGCTGCCGGTCGCGCACAGCGTTGGTCACCACCTGCGACATGCGGACATCGCCCTTGATGCGCGCCGCGTCGGGCGCGTCGGCCAGGCGCACCCGCACGTCACCGAAGATCTCGTTGAACAGGTCGGCCAGCACGAACAGGTGAACACCGGCTTCGCCTAGGCTGGGCAGCACCCGTTCCACGTAGCGCAGGAAGAGCCGGTTGGGCCCCACCACGAGCACGCCCTGCCCGGCCAGCGGGAACCGGTACGTGTAGAGCAGGTAGGCGGCGCGGTGCAGCGCCACGATGGTCTTGCCGGTGCCGGGACCGCCTTGTGTGACCATGATCCCCTTGCGCGGGCTGCGGATGATCTCGTCCTGCTCTGCTTGGATCGTGGCCACCACCTGGCGCAGCTGGCCGTCGCGGCGCTGTTCGAGCGCGGCGTACAGCGCCCCGTGGGCGTTCAGCCGGGAGCGTGGGCCGTCGCCCCTCTGGCCGTCGAGCGCATCGAGGTCGAAGAACTCGTCTTCGAGGTCGGCAAGCACGCGGCCGCGGCACACGAAGTGCCGCCGTCGCAGCAGGCCGAGCGGGTCGCCACCGGTGGCCCGGAAGAACGGCTCGGCGATCGGGGCCCGCCAGTCCACCACCACCGGCTCCTGGCGCTCGTCGGCCACCGCAAGCCTGCCGATGTAGAAGGTCTCGCTGGCGCCGTTGCCATCAGGACTGCCGTCGGACTTGTCATCGTCGCCGCTCGGCCGCTCGGACCGGTCGATGCGGCCGAACACCAGCGACGACGAGCCGAGCTCGAGCTGGCTCAGGCGCCCTGCAACGGCGTCTTCGATGACGTCGCGTTCGAAGCGGGCCTGCCGTGTGCCGCCTCGACCCACCTCGACCATGTCGCGCAGCCGCGTCGCCCGCTGCCGGGACGACTCCAGCAGCGCGTACGCACGGTCGATATGAGCTTGTTCTGCCTGGATTTCCGGATGGCTCACGCTTGGCTCGTCACCGCTTTTGAGGCTGATCAAGGCTACTCGCGGCTCGTCACCCCGCCGCACGGCCGGACTTGAGGCGGCGCGAACAGGTGAACCTTCTCGTTGTCGTACCTGTTGTCTCCCGCTCTTGTTCGCTGCCGCTCACGGGCCGCTCGGGCCACGGCTTCGCCTGCCGGCTCAGCCTCTGCGTCGGCCGGCTGGCAAAACAGACCAGGCGAGCACCACGGCCGCTGCCACGATCAGCGGCCAGGAGCCCAGCACCAGCGCCGGGGTGTCGCCTGAGCGAAGCTCGACCTCGCCGGCCAGCACGATGGATTCGCGCAGCTCGCTGCGGTGCGTGACCTCGCCGGCGGGCGACACGATGGCGCTGTAGCCGGTGGTGGACGCCTGCAGCACCCAGCGCCCGGTCTCGACGGCCCGCAGCCGGGCGCTGGCAAGCGACTGGGAAGGCACCACCGACGTGCTGTAGGACGACGCCAGCGTGGGGTTCGCCACGATGCGGCCGCCGGCCCGCACCCCGTCGCGCACGAGTTCGCTGAAGTACACCTCGAACGACGTGACGACGGCGATGTCGCCCAGCGAGGTCGACAGCACGCCGGGGCCCTCGCCGGCGATGGCTTCGCGGGAGATCAGCGACAGGTCGGCGAACGGTTCCACCACGCTGCGCAGCGGCACGTATTCGCCGAAGGGCACCAGGTGGGCCTTGTCGTAGCGATCTGCCAGCCCCGTGGCGGGGTCGATGGCGACGGTGGCGTTGCGGAAGCGCTCGGCGTCGACGGCGCGCTCGTAGAAGTTGGCTATCAGCACCGTGTCGCGCCACCCGGCCAGCGCCTCAAGCTCGGCCAGGTTGTCGGAGGCCTCCAGCGGGCCGTCGGCAGACGTGCTGCTCTCGCTCCACACCATGAGGTCGGCCGTGCCCTGCCAGGCATTGGTGGTGTCGAGGTGCCGCAGCCGCACGCTGCGCTGCGGCGTGTCGACGTTGGTGCCCAGTTCGCCGCCGGCCTGCACGACAGCCGCCGTGACGGTGGCGTCCACCGTGGTGGCGGGCCACGCCAGCGCCGCAATGGGCGCGGCGATGGCCACCACCGCCGGCCAGGAGACGGCACACCACTCCCGCGCGCAGAGGCGCTCAACGATGACGGCACCCACGCCCACGAGCACGATCGCCCCCAGCGGACCCGCGAGCACCGCGGTGCCCAGCCACGGTCCGCTGACCTGGCCCAGCGCCAGGTTCGACATGGGCACGCCGCCGAAGGGCACCTGCCAGCGCACCGCTTCGCCCAGGACCAGCGCGGCGGGCACGCCCAGCGCACGCCATCGGCCGCTGGCGGGAACGAGCGACAGCGGCAGCGCCATGATGAGCGTCTCGACCGGCACTGCCGCGATCCATCCCGGCACGGTCAGCTCGGTCATCCAGAACAGCCCGAGCAGGTAGGCACCCAGCCAGAAGGCCGCGGCCACCTCGAGCCGGTCGCGCCAGCGCAGCGCTCCCCGGTTGCAGAAGCGCAGCCACAGGCCGATGCCGACGGGGCCGAGCGGCCACAGCCCCCACGGCGGCAGCGACAGCATGGTGAGCGCTCCCAGCACGAGCGCAAGGCCGTCGCGCAGCAGCCGGTTCACGGCGAGGCAACCGTCCGGCCGTCGCACGGCAGCCGATCGGCGACAGCTGCTCGAGTCACGGCGCGCTGGATGCGGGGACCGAGGCGAGGTGCTGCACGACGGCTGCTGCCGCCTCGTTGCCCTGCCGGATGCATGCCGGAATGCCGAGGCCCCGGTACGCGGCCCCGGCCACGAACACGCCCGGCATCTCGCGTGCCAGCGCCTCGGAGATCCGGTCGACGAGCTGACCGTGTCCGGGCCGGTACTGCGGCAGCGACTGCGGCCAGCGCGAGACCCTCCACTCGGCGACAGCGCCGGGGTCGCTCAAGCCCCGCAGCGGCGGCAGGCTCGACAGCTCACCAAGAACGGTGTCGCGCAGCTCGGCATCGTCAAGGCGCGTGTGTCGGTCGTCGTCGTCCCGGCCCACTGACACCCTCAGCACAACGTTCCCGCCGCTGTCGTGGCTGCCATCGTCGCCGACCCCGTCGCCAACGGGATGCGGAGCGCTGTCGTCGGGTTGATCACCACCCGTAGCCCAGTTCGGCCACTTCGCTGATCCGTAGCTGCAGGCCGTCGTGAGCCAGCCGGTGTCCCGGGTGACCAGGAAGCCCGCTTCGGCCGGCGCCTCGATGGCGTCGGCGCGGACGCTCAGCGTCACGACGGCAACCGAGGCGTACTTGATGAGGCCAAGCGCCGCCGCAGCGTGAGGTGCGGCCGGCAGCATCTGCGCTGCTGCGTCGGCCGGTGCAGCGATGATGACCGCGTCTGCATCGAGTACCTCGGAACCTGTGTCGACAGCGAATCGAGTGCTGGGGCGCCGGATTGCTTCCACCGGGGTGCCCAGGCGCAAGACGCATCCGTCCAGCCGCTCCGTCAGCGCTTGGATCAGCCGGCCCATCCCGCCTTCGAAGCTGCCGAAGATCGGCGCCGGGCCAGACCCGTCGGGAGCCGTGGGCGGCTGCATCTGGCGCAGTCCCCGCATGAGCGAGCGGCTGCGCTCCAACGCCTGGCCCAGGATCGGCGCCGACGTCGCGGCATCCAACCGGTTGATGTCGCCCGCGCTGATGCTGCCGAGCAGCGGGTCGACCACCTGCGACGCCACCGCCGCTCCGAGCCGGGCGCGCACGATGTCGCCCACGCTGGCGGCGCCGGGACGCACACTCACAGCGCCTCTGCGGCCCTCGATCATCATGTCGGTCCCATCGGGGCCTCTCCGACGTTCCGTGGAGCGGCGCGGCAGGACGTAGTCGGCCGCAGCCCGCAGCGTGCCCGCGGGTCCCAGCAGCGGCGAGCGGACGAGCGGACCGAGGCGGGTGGGCACACCGCCCACGAGCCCGTCGGGAAGCGGCGTGAGCTGCGTGCCGCGTCTGGCCGGATGCGCCACGGAGGCGCCGCCGATCGCCGGCGAGATCCGTTCGGCCGAGATGCCCAGTTCCTCGCACAGCTCTGTCGCCCAGGGCACCCGCAGCAAGAAGGCGTCGGCACCTTCGTCCACGAACCGCCCTTCGAACGGCGTCGAGAGGATCTTGCCGCCCAGGCGCTCGGCGCTGTCGATCAGCACCACCCTGGGCACCTCGGCCCCCGCGTCGGCGGGGTGCAGCAGGCGGTAGGCGGCGGTCAGCCCGGCGATGCCGCCGCCGACCACAACAACCCGCTGAGTCGCCATGGCTACAGGTCACCACGACTGCGGGGTGCCACGACGCAGGCCACCGCTCGCTCAGTCGGGTTGTTTGGGCAGCGGCCGCCGGTACGCGTGCACATGGTCGGTCAGCCGTTCGAGCACGGCAGGGTCGGTCTCGGGCAGCACGCCGTGGCCCAGGTTGAAGATGTAGCCGCTCTCGGTCGTGCCTGCGGCCAGGATGCGGTCGGCGGCGGGGCGCACGGCATCCCATCCCGCCACGCACAGGGCCGGGTCGAGGTTGCCCTGCAGCGCGACGCCGGGCCCGACCCGCTCGCGGGCCACCTCGAGCGGCACCCGCCAGTCCACGCCCACCACGTCGGCGCCCACCTGAGCCATCTGGTCGAGCAGCTCCCCAGTGCCCACGCCGAAGTGCGCCCGAGGCACGGCCAAGTCGGCCAGCTCGTCGAAGACCCGCTTGCTGTGCGGTGCCACGAACGCCGCATAATCGGCGGGCGACAGCGTGCCCGCCCACGAGTCGAACAGCTGCACGGCGCTGGCGCCGGCCAGCACCTGCGATCGCATCGAGGCCACGGCAATGGACGCCAGCCGCTCCATGAGGTCGTGCCACAGCGCCGTGTCGGTGTACATGAGCGACTTGGTTCGCAGGTGCTGGCGGGACGGTGCGCCCTCGACCAGGTAGCTCGCCACCGTGAACGGCGCCCCGGCGAAGCCGACGAGCGGCACGTCGAGCTCGGCCGCCAGCAGCCGCACGGTGTCGAGCACGTACGGGGTGTGCGCCTCGGCGTCAAGCTCCGGCAGCCGATCCAGATCAGCGCGGCTGCGCAGCGGCTGGCCGGCCACCGGCCCCACGCCGGGCACCACGTCGATGCCGAAGCCGACTGCGGCGGCCGGCACCACGATGTCGGAGAACAGCACGGCCGCATCCACCCCGTAGCGGCGTACCGGCTGCAGTGTGATCTCGGCGGCAGTGGCCGGATCGGCGATGGCGTCGAGAATGCTGCCCTGCCCTCGCAGCGCCCGGTATTCCGGCAGCGACCGCCCGGCCTGCCGCTGGAACCACACCGGCACCTGTTCGGTCCGCCGGCAGCGGGCCGCCCGCAGGTACAGGCTGTCGCCCAACCGGTGGATCGGGTGATCCGCCGGCAGCGCTGCAGCCGGCGCCGCGGCAGTTGACTCAGCCATACGCTGCGAACGGTACCGGCACGAGCCGAACTCACAGGTCCCGACGGTCCACCAAATCAAAGACTCGGGCGGTTTCGTAAGTCCGAATGACGACGAGAGTTGAACCGATGATCGTCCAGCGGTTCAGCGACGATCGAGCGGTCAATCGGAATCCCGGCAGTTCGTCACGAGGCCGGTCGGCGAGATCTGCGAGTCCGACGAGCAGCCGCTCTCGGTCGTCGTCGCTCTTTCCATCGGCCCACGCATCGAAGCAGCTGTGTGGATCAGCTACGCGCCAAGTCACGCCACTACGTCATGCGAAGCTGACCGGCTCGCCACGACCCGCCTGTCGAGCCATCTCGCGAAGCTCTTCGGGAGAGAGAGCGCCCTGTCGCTCCACCTCATCGGGTGCCAGCGAGGACGAAGTGGCCTCGATGGCCGCCAGCTTGTCCATGAGCTCCCCGAAACCGGCCTGACCGAGGAGTCCTTCGAGGAGCGCTGCCGACATTGCCGATTCATTCCAGTCGATGCGGGAAACATCGAATCCGGCAAGGTCGACGAGCACCCGGAACGCGTCACGCTGGACGGCTTCAGACTGGAAGCCGTTGACTGCCGCTGCGATTTCGGGCATGACCTCCAGCAAAGCGCTGAACTGCTCGTCGCTCACCCTGCGGACTCCTCGCGGCGTGCGGGTCGGAACCTCATGGTCAACCGTCGCCCCGCAGGGTACCCGCATGACCAGAGGGCGCTGCTCGACGGTCAGCGAGTGAATCGCCGCCGCAGCCGTCACACGGCCCAACTGCGACCCGATGCGTAGAGGTGGCATCCAA
Organism: Acidimicrobiia bacterium; assembly: GCA_022826045.1. Taxonomy (GTDB): domain Bacteria; phylum Actinomycetota; class Acidimicrobiia; order Acidimicrobiales; family Poriferisodalaceae; genus Poriferisodalis. The sequence continues at coordinate 57,716 of JAJDVQ010000015.1, forward strand.
CAGCGGGGTGCTGTCTGGGAATCGCCGGCCGTCACTGGATGCGTCGCATCAGCATCCATGCAAGCGCCATTTCGGCATGAAACTAGGTGCCAAATCGGCATGAAACAGTGCGCTATTTCAGTATGAAACTGTGCGCAAAAACGACATCGCTGTCCCTGCTGCACGGTACGCTGGCGTTGTGGAGCAATATCTGGACCGCCTTGTGGATCCTTGGCTCACCGAGGTGCTGACCGCTGTTCCCGCGGTCATGATCACCGGTGCTCGGGCCTCGGGCAAGACCACCACGGCGCTGCGGCACGCCGCTAGTGCTGTTCGCTTGGACAACGCGGCCGAGGCACTTGCGTTCGAGGCCGATCCCGACGCTGCGCTGCGCGGCCGCCTCGAACCCCTGCTGCTCGACGAGTGGCAGGCGTGCCCCGGGGTGCTCGGCGCGGTCAAGCGGGCCGTGGACACGGAGCGCCGACCGGGGAGGTTCATCTTGACGGGCTCGGTTCGATCTGAGACCGATCCGGCGCTCTGGCCTGGCACCGGCCGACTGATCAGGATGGGCATGCACCCGCTCACCGTGCGTGAACAGCTCTCCAGACCTCCTCGCCATTTCGTGAGCGGGCTGATCAACGGCGAGACTGTCGACCTGCCAGGCGATCCTCCCGATTTGCGCGACTATGCCGAGATCGCGTTGCGCGGCGGCTTTCCGGAGTCCGCGATCGAGCTGTCCGGCAGCATCCGAGACGACTGGCTGCGCAGCTACATCGAGCAGATGCTCACTCACGACGTGCCCGCGAGCGGCAACGGTGGCAGCGCAATCAAGATCGCTGAGTTCTTTCAGGCGTATGCCCTGAACTCGGCAGGAATCGTGAACGACAACACGCTGTACCAAGCTGTCGGGCTTGATCGGCGCACTGCGCGCTCCCACACTGCGCTGTTGGCCGACATCGGGGTGATCGCCGAGATTCCGGCATGGGCCAGCAACCGCCTCAAGCGCCTGGCGCGTTCCCCGAAGCGATATGTCGCCGACACCGGGCTGTGGGGAGCGGCGATCCGAGCCGACCTAGGCCTGGTGATGAGCGACGGCGACCTGCTCGGCCGCCTCATCGACACGTTCGTCGCCAACCAGCTACGCGCCGAAGCCGCGGTCGACCCGGCACGGCCGCAGTTCTACCACCTGCGCGACCGCGACGGCCGGCACGAGGTGGACCTCATCGCCGATCTCGGCGCCCGAGGAATCGTCGGCATCGAGATCAAGGCTCACAGCGCACCCAGCCGCAGCCATGCCCGCCATCTGATATGGCTGCGCGACCGGCTGGGCGACCGGTTCATCGCAGGTGCGGTGCTTCACACCGGCCCAGCCCAGTTCGCTCTCGACCACCGCATCCACGCCATTCCCATCTGCGCGCTCTGGAGCTAGCCAGACAGCCGAGGTCGGCCGCTTCGCCCCCGTGACGGCTCACACAATCAAGCCGACCTTGGGCTTCTCCCCGAAGGTAGGAGGGTCGGTCAGTCGGTGTGGGCTTGTTCGTAGTCGGTGGGGCTGGTCATGTCGTGGGTGCTCCGCTGCCGAGCGGGCGTCCGGTTCGCGTCGGCAGGCTGGCAAGTAGCCTCACGCGACCTTAACGAGCTCGCTTGGTCGATCCGGCTCTGCCGGGTCGGCGCCTGCCGGGTTCTCGCATTCCGACGGAGGCTGCGATGGGTCCCGACACCGGGTCGGCAGACATGCAGTCCGGCGACGAGCCGGCCGGCAGCGAGCCGCCGCTGCGTGTCGCACTGCTGACCTACCGCGGCCATCCCTGGGTCGGCGGCCAAGGCATCTATGTGCGCCACCTGGCACGTGAGCTGTCGGCGCTCGGCCACAGCGTCGAGGTGTTCAGCGGGCCGCCCTACCCGCACCTCGACCCGGGCATCAAGCTCACTGAGCTGCCCAGCCTCGACCTGTACCGCATGCCCGACCCGTTCCGGGTGCCCAAGCTGGCCGAGTTCCGCTCGCCCATCGACGTGCTGGAGTGGCTCATCACCTGCACGGCCTCGTTCGCCGAGCCGCTGACATTCAGCCTGCGGGCATTCCGTGCCCTGCGCAGCCGCCTCGACGACTTCGACTTGGTGCACGACAACCAATGCCTCGGCTACGGCATCGACTGGCTGCGGCGGGCCGGCATGCCCACGCTCGGCACCATCCACCACCCGATCACGGTGGACCGGCGGCTCGAGATCGCCCACGCGCCCACCCGCGCCAAGCGGCTCGCCATGCGGCGCTTCTATGCCTTCACCCGCATGCAGAACCGGGTGGCGCGGCGCCTCGACCGAATCGTGACCGTGTCCGCCAACAGCTTCGACGACATCGTGACCGACCTCGGCGTGGACCCCGCCCGCCTGAACATCGTCACGGTCGGTGTCGATCCGGCCCAGTTCCGGCCCCTGTCGCAGGTGACGCCGGTGCCCGGTCGGCTCATGACCACCGCCAGCGCCGACGTGGCCATGAAGGGCCTCGCCTACCTGCTCGAAGCGCTGGCCAAGCTGCGCACCGAGGACCCCTCGCTGCATCTCGTCGTGATCGGGCGTCCCAAGGACGACTCGGCGGCGAGCCGGCTCATCGACCGGCTCGACTTGGCCGGCAGCGTCGAGTTCGTGAGCGGGGTACCCGACGAGCGCATCGTGGAGCTCTACAACGAGGCGCAACTGGCCGTGGTGCCGTCGCTGTACGAGGGCTTCTCGCTGCCTGCCGTCGAGGCGATGTCGTGCGGCGTGCCGCTGGTGGCGACCACCGGGGGCGCTCTGCCCGAGGTCACCGGCGCCGACGGCGAGACCTGCCTGCAGGTGCCTCCCGGCGACTCGGAGGCGCTCGCGGCCCGCATCGGCTGGGCGCTCGCTCAGCCCGATCTGCGGGCAACCGTGGGAGCGGCTGGACGGGCGCGGGTGAAGGCGAACTATTCGTGGGCTGCCACGGCTCGCAAGACCGTCGAGCAGTACCGAGCGCTGCTGGCCGACGCGCCAGCGGCGCCGCCGCGCAGGCGCGACTTCCGGGTGCTCGCTGATCGCTGATGCTCACTGTCGACTACGAGCGTCTCGGCGCCGTTCGCGGCGACCGGGTGCTGGACCTGGGCTGTGGCGCGGGCCGTCACGCGTTCGAGAGCGCCCGGCGCGGCTGCGTTACCGTGGCGTCCGACCGCGATCCCGACGAGCTGCGCGCCGTCACCGACATGTTCGCAGCCATGGACGACGCCGGCGAGATCGACTCGCCGGACGGCCAGCAGCTCGGCCACGCAGTCGTGGCCGATGCCACCGCCTTGCCCTACCCCGACGCCAGCTTCGACCGGATCATCGCTGCGGAAGTGCTCGAGCACATCACCGACGACGAGCGGGCCGTCGCCGAGCTGGCACGGGTGCTGCGGCCCGGCGGCACGATTGCGGTGACGGTTCCGGCGAGAGCCGCCGAACGGGTCTGCTGGGCGCTGTCGACCGACTACCACGCACCCGCGGTGCCCGACGGCCATGTACGCATCTACCGCGCCGGAGAACTGCGGGCGAAGCTGGCAGCGGCCGGGCTGTCTGTCTCCGACAGTCACGGCGCGCACGGTCTGCACACGCCCTACTGGTGGCTGCGCTGCCTGGTCGGGCCGCGCAACGACCAGCACCCGCTGGTGCGGGCCTACCACCGGCTGCTGGTGTGGGACATGACCGACGGGCCGCCGCTGACCCGCACGCTCGACCGCCTGCTCAACGCCGTGCTGCCCAAGTCGACGGTGCTGTACGCCTGCAAAGCCCGTGCGCACGAAGCGTCTCAGTCGCTCGCCCAACCAGCGGGAGCCGCGCATGCAGCCTGAGTTCGCGCCCTCGGAATTCGCTGCGGCACCTGACGTCGGACCAAACGGTCACTCACGGCTCGCCACGGCACCCGACCGCAGACGTGTCCGCCAAGCGCAGACCGTTGAACAGACCGCGCCGCTGCTGACAGGCGCTGAGGTCGCTGCCACGGCTGATGCCATCGAGGCGTGCCAGCAGCTCGACGGTCTCATCCTGTGGTTCGACGGCGGGCACGCCGATCCGTGGAATCACGTCGAGACGGCCATGGCACTCGCGTCGGCGGGGCGCCGCCGGGCGGCCGAAAACGCCTACGAGTGGCTGCAGGCGAACCAGCACGACGCGGGCAGTTGGCACAACTACTACACCGCGCTCGGAGTGAAGGATTTCAAGGTCGACACCAACTGCTGCGCCTACATTGCCGTGGGTGTCTGGCACCACTGGCTGGCCACCGGCGACCGGGGCTTCGTCGAGGCGATGTGGCCGACGGTGGCACGGGCACTCGACTTCGTGGTGAGCCTGCGCACTGCCAGCGGGCACATCCCCTGGGCGGTGCACGCCAACGGCACGCCGTGGCCGTACGCGCTGCTGACGGGTTCGTCGTCGATCGTCCAGTCCCTGCGCTGCGGCCTCGCACTGGCCGAGCTGACCGGTCACGAGCGCCCCGCATGGGCGCGCACGCTGGCCCGCACCGAACACCAGATCCGACACCGGCCTGACGGGTTCGAGCCCAAGGACCGCTGGGCGATGGACTGGTACTACCCGGTGCTGTGCGGCGCGCTGACCGGCGCACAGGCCCGCTCCCACCTCGCCGTCGGCGCGCCCAAGTTTGTGCTGCCTCAAGGGGTGCGCTGCGTGGCTGATCAGGTCTGGGTAACCGCGGCGGAGACATGCGAGTGCGCGATCGCCTACCTGCGCACTGGTGACTCAGCCACAGCCCGCCGGCTCGTCGAGGCCACCCGGGCGCTGCGTGCCGACGACGGCAGCTACTACACCGGCTGGGTGGTGCCGCAGGCCAAGACGTTCCCCGGCGGGGAGCGCTCCAGCTACACCGCCGCGGCGGTGCTGCTGGCCGCCGACGCGCTCGACCGGCGCAGCGCGGCTGCGGGCACGCTCACGGCCACCCCGGGGACGTAGCCGGTCTGGCCGGAGGCCGTGGGCTCAACCGGCCCGCGAACGGGGCTAGCGGCTGCGGCAATCGAGATGCGTCGTGCCGGGCAGTTTCACCCGTCGACGGGTCTGCACAGAACGCGCAGGCTGCCGTGCGCGCTGCGCTCGACGAAGCCGTCGTCGAGCGCGCGCAGCCAGATCTCATACGGAGGCCGGCCGCCGTCGGCGGGATCGGGGAACACGTCGTGGATGGCCAGCAGGCCGCCCGGCATCACCTTGGGCGCCCAAGCCTCGTAGTCGGCATGGGCCGGCGCTTCGCCATGTCCTCCGTCGATGAACACCAGGGCGGCACGTGTCCAGTGCGCCGCGACCGTGACCGAGTCGCCCACGATTGCTACGACCGCGTCTTCGATGCCGGCGTCGATGAGGGTCTGGCGCAGGACCGGCAGCGAATCCATGCGGCCGGTGCTGGGGTCGGCCAGCTCGGCGTCGTGATGCTCCCAGCCGGCCTGCATCTCCTCCGAACCACGGTGGTGGTCGATGGTGAACAGCACCCCGCCGGACTCCGCGGCAGCCGCGCCCAGGTACACCGCGGACTTGCCGCAGTACGAGCCGATCTCCACCAATGGCCCCAGCGAGGCCGCTTCGGCGGCGGCCCGGTACAGCGCCAGGCCCTCGTCGTGGGGCATGAAGCCCTTCACCTGCTGGGCCAGCGCCGCCAGTTCGGGGTTCATCGCCCCTCAGAGGCCGAGCCGGCGGGGGCCTCAGGTCGGGCGAACAGCACCCGGTCCAGCAGGATGAACTTCCCCGCCCACAACACCCCGAAGCCGATGAGATTCGCCGCCGAGACGGCCACGGTCGACTGCCACCACCGGTCGGCCAGTGCCACTGCCAGCGACGAGATGCCGAGCCCGGCGAGGCTGTAAGCCCAGAACGGCAGGATCTCGCCGGTGAGCGAATGGCGGTCGGTGCGAGACCACACCCAGCGCCGGTTGGCGTAGTACGCCGGCCCGGCGGCAACGCACACCGCCACCACGTTGGCCACGACGGCGGGCCACTCCAGCACCGCATAGGCCACGACCAGCACGGCCTGGGTCACCACCACGGTGCCGACCGACACCGTGCTGTAGCCGACCAGCCGCCCGAGGAGTCCCCACCTCATCGCCCGCGCCTCACTGGGTCGATCTCAGTGGGTCGATCTCAGTGCGCCCGAATGTCAGGGCGCGAGGGGCTCTGGCGAGGTGCCGCAGGCGAAACGCGGCGGTCACTGCTCCGCTGGGGCGTTGGGCCGGTAGAAGACCGCCAGAAGCAGGACCGTCGACGCCAGCCCGCCGGCGATGGCGACAGCGAACCAGACCGGCCCGCTCCAGTCGAGGCCGATCGCGTTGTCCACCGACCAGTCGCCGGGACCGGTCGCCGCCACAGCCGCCGCGGCCACGGCCAGCACGAACACGTACTCCCAGCCCTCACGGATGATGAAGAAACCGTTCTTGCGATGGCCGACCCACCCAGCGGTGGTCATCACGCCGATGAATGCCATCGAGCTGAGGGGCGTCAGCAGCCCGAGCGCCAGGCCGATGCCGGCGCCGATCTCGGTGAGGGCCGCGAGGTACGCATGCAGCAGACCCGGGCGCAGCCCCTCGGCGGCGAACCAGTTGCCGACGCCCCCGATGCCGCCGCGGAACTTGGCGACGCCGTGCAGCGCCAGCGTGACGCCCACGACGACTCGCAGGACGAGCAGGCCCAGGTTGATGCTGTCCGGGTCCATGGTGCTCGGGCCTCCTCAAGGGTGTTGCAGCCGTCTGCGGCGAGCTGTCTGGCTGCGCACCGTACTCACAACTCGAGCCGGTAGACGTTGGTATTCCGCTGGTTGAAGCCGAGCCGGGCGTACAGGCGGTTGGCGGCCTCCCGGTCGGGTCGAGAGGTCAGGTCCACCGTGCGGGCGCCCGCCTGCTGGGCGATCTCGACGGCCCGCCGGTTGAGCGCGGCGCCGATGCCGCGGCCCCGTGCCGACTCGTCCACCACGACGTCTTCGATCCACGCCCGCAGACCGCTGGCCAGCGGGAAGAGCACCAGGATCATGGCGCCGACGATCCCGCCGGCGCTGTCTCGCGCGATCAGCACCGTGTTGGCAGCGTGGCCCACGATGCGTTCCAGCGCTGCGGCGGCGGGCGGCGGCGAGCTCGACAGCTGCGGGTGCAGGCGGGCGAACGCGGCCACCAGCTCGTCGCTGGCCCCTTCGCACACCTCGATCCGCACATCGGGGTGCGCCGAGGCGGGCGCTGCGCCGCCGGCACCGGTCTGATCAGCCATGAAGCGCATGGTAGGTGCATCCTGTGACAGCAGGGTCGGCGCGCAGCGGGGCGCGGATAGCCTCCCGGCTGTGGGCCATATGGAGTGGTTCGAGCACCCCGAACCAGGCAGCGACGCCGTTCTCATCGCAGCGTTCTCGGGCTGGAACGACGCCGGCGATGCGGCCACCGAGTCGGCCAAGTACCTGCGGCGGCGCTTTCGCTGCCATCCCGTCGCCCAGATCGACCCGGAGTTCTTCTACGACTTCGCCTCGGTGCGGCCGAGCGTGCACGTCGTCGACGGCGAGCGGGAGATCGACTGGCCGACGCCAGACGTTCGCGTCGGCGAGGCCGACGACGGCCGGTCGGTGATCACCGTGCTGGGCGTCGAGCCCCGGCTGCGCTGGCGCACCTTCTGCGACGTGATCATCGAGATGGCCGAGACGCTGGGCGTCTCCACGGTGGTGACGCTGGGCGCGCTGCTCACCGACACCCATCACAATGCGCCGGTCAACGTGGTGGGGGCTTCCAACAACGCCGCGCTGAATCTCACGATGGGCCTGCGCCAGTCCACCTACGAGGGCCCCACGGGGATCATCGGCGTGCTCAACGACGCCTGCCACCGGGCCGGCTTCGCGAGCGTGTCGTTCTGGGCCACCGTCCCCACCTACGTGCACAACTACCCATCACCGAAGGCCGCCTTGGCGCTGGCCGAGCGGGTGGGGCAGTTCATGGGCGTGACGCTGGGCGAGTCAGAGCTGCACAGCGCCGCCGCCAACTACGGCCGCCAGATCGACGAGCTGGTCGCCGGCGACGACACGCTCGCCCAGTACGCGCAGCAGATTCTCGAAGAGTCCGCCGCCGAAGCCGTCGAGGACTTCAGCGAGATGGTCGAGAACCCCGACGGCCTCATCGACGAGTTGGAGCAGTTCTTGCGTCAGCAGGAACCTGACTGATCATCTGCGCAGCGCCCCTGCGAACCCACGAGATGAAGTTCTCTGCCAACGAGCACGGGGGCGCTGCGTCTTCTCGGACTGTAACCGGATGCCACAGCATCCGGCAAGCGATTTGTGCGGCTAGGCGAGGGCGTGGTGCAGGGCCAGCTCGACCTCGCGCTGGTGTGACTCGTCGATGACCGGCCCGTCGGGGCCGACCACGTAGAACGAGTCGACCACCACGTTCGCCAGCGTCTGGATCTTGGCCGAGCGGATGTCGAGGCCCATCTCGGCCAGCACCCGGGTGACCTTGTAGAGCACGCCGATGTGATCCTCGGTGCGGATCTCCACGATCGTGGCCCCGGTAGCCGATTCGGCATCGAAGATGACCTTGGTCGCGGCCCTCGTGGCTGACAGCGCCCGGCGGCGGCGGTACACCCGGGCGCGTTCGGCGATGCGCGCCTCCAGCGCCAGATGGCCGCGCAGCGACCGCCGCACGTCGTAGACGACCCGGTCCCAGTCGACGGGCGCATCGGGCAGCACGATGCGGAACGACGACACTGCCATGCCCGCCGGGCTCGAATAGGCGTCGGCCTGCAGCACATCCAGCCCCCGCAGCGCCAGCACGCCCGCAGCCCGGCTGAACAGCCCGCGCTCGTCGGGCGCCACCACGGTGAGCACGTCGTCGTCGACTCGCAGCGCCGTCTTCCCCGCTGCCATCAGCTCCACCACCACCTCGGTGAGCAGGCGCCGATGGCTGGACTGCGCCTGATCCGCGCCGCTCAAGTGCTCGGAGGTCATCTCGACGAGGGCGGAGACCAGGTTTGCGGTCCAGTCGCCCCACGCCATCGGCCCCGTCGCCATGCAGTCGGCCTCGGTCATCACGGCCAGCAGCTCCAGGAACTCCTGGGTGTCCACGGCGCGGGCAACGGTGGCCGCCGTCAGCGGATCGTCGAGGTCTCGCCGGGTGGCGATGTCGGTCAGCAGCAGATGGTGCTGCACCAGGCGCACCAGCGTGTCGGCGTCGTCGGAACTCCAGCCGCAGCGCCGAGCGATCGGGCCCGCCAGCCGCATGCCGGCCTGCGTGTGATCGCCGGGATAGCCCTTGCCGATGTCGTGCAGCAGTGCTCCCATCAGCAGCAGGTCTGGCCGTGCCACACGGTGGGTGAAGCGGGCCGCGATAGCGACGGCCTCGAGCAGGTGCCGGTCGACAGTGAAGCGGTGGTAGCGGGACCGCTGGGGGCGATTGCGGTTCGGCGCCCACTCGGGCAGCACCTTGGTCCACACGCCGAAATAGTCGAGGGTCTCGATGACGTCGATGGCCTGGTGCCCGCAGCCGAGCAGCTCGACGAGCAGGTCCCGGGCGCCGTGCGGCCACGGATCGGGAAACTGCGCCTGGCGCTCGGCCAGCTTGTCGAGGCTCGCCCGGCTGATCGGGATGTCGCCACGGGCCGACTGCACGGCCGCGTGCAGCACCAGCACCACGTCGGCGGCGGGATCGCCGTCGACGACCAGCTCGCCGTCGCGCATGGCCAATCCGGCAATGTCGACGTCGGGTGCTTCGAACTCGGTCTGCTTGCGAGCGACGCTCGACCACAGCTGGTCTGACAGGAACGCGATGATGCGCCCGGCCTGTGCGATCTCGGCCATGAATGCGTCGGCGTCGATGGCGCCCGATCGCTCGGCCACGGCGTCTTGGTCGTCGGCCGAGAGCACGTCGCTGCGCAGGCCGGTGGTGCGGTGCAGCTCCACTCGCGCCCGCAGCAACGTCTGGTACGCGTCGGCGAGGCGATCGGTGTCGGCAATGGGAAGGTCGGCACCCGCCAGCCGGGCCCAGCGGATCGCATGCGCGTCACGCAGCCCGCCGCGGCCGGTCTTCAGATCGGGCTCCAGCAGGAAGGCCACTTCGCCGCTCTGGTTGTGCCGGCGGTTGACGGCGCGCTGCAGGTCGTCGAGCCGCTGCGAGGCGTTGTCGCGCCAGTCGGCGTTCACACCCTCGATGAGCCGTGCAGTCAGAGCTTCGTCGCCCGCGAGGTGGCGGGCATCAACCAGCGCCGTTGCCGTATCGATATCCGAGGCTGCCAAGTCCAGCGTCCCGGCCAGCGAGCGCACGGCGTGGCCCAGCTTCAGCTTCTCGTCCCAGATCGGGTACCACAGGCGGTCTGCCAAGTTGCCTCGCTGCGGGCTGTCCCCCAGCGCACCGTCGCTCGCCAGCAGCGACTCGCGGCCGTCGTGCAGCAGCAGCAGGTCGATGTCGCTGCCGGGGCACAGCTCGGCACGGCCGTAGCCGCCGACGGCCACGAGCGCCACGCCGCTGCCCGAGCCGTGGTCGCCGTTCAGCCCCCAGTCAGCAGCCTCGGCGGCGAACCGCTCGGCCAGCCACGAATCGGTGAGCTGGCTCAGCGCCCCGGGCAGTTCGGCAGCGTCGGCCGTCTGCACCAGCACCGCCCGGCGATCGGTGAAGGCCGTCATCGCTGCCCCTCGGCCGTGCCACCGCGCCTCGCAGGCTCGGCCGAGCCATCGCGCCGACGTCGCAGCACCTCGAACGCCTTGGCTGCGCCCCAGGCGATGCCGATCGGACCCAGCTCGGGGTCGATGTCGACGAACGAGGCCGGCGTCAGTCCGTAGGGATCGTCCCCGAAACGCGACCGTTCGAAATCGTCGCGTTCGGGTTCGGGCACACCGCCGTCCGCCAGCACTCGGGTCGGGAATCGCACGGCGCTGCGCAGCACGCTCAGGGGCGTCGTCTGCTGAGCGTCGACATCGGCCGCCAGCAGTTCCCGCAGCGGCGGACCGGTCTCGGCGGCGCACTGCATGCCCGCTGCACGCGCTTGCTCGCTGAGGTCTGCAGCGACGACACCTGCACGCTCGCACATCTCCGCCACGCAACGCTCCACCCACCGGGGCAACGCGGCGATCGCCCCGTCGGCGAGCAGCTCAGCGGCCTCCTGCACCGATGCCGGCACCGGAGCGGCAGCACTCTCACCACCCCGCCCGCCGGATTCGTCCGCCAATCCGGGCGCCGCAACGACGAGCGCCTGCGGTACGCCGGCGCCGGTTGCCGTCATCGGTCGGTCCCGACGGCACCTGCGCTCATCGGCTGGCCTCCGGGGCGGGGTTCACACAATTGCCGTCCGCCAACGCGCCGTTGAGGTTGCCCGAGCGGAAGCCCTCCAAGTCGAGCGTGACGTAGCGGTAGCCCACGCCGCGGATGGCCTCCACGACGGCCTCGCGCCGCTGGACTGCTTCGGCGAGGTCGTCGAGCGGCAGCTCGATGCGCGCGGTGTCGCCGTAGTCGCGCACCCGCAGCTGCCCGAAGCCCAGCCGGCGCAGCGCTGCTTCGGCTCGATCCAGCCGTGCCAGCAGCGGCACCGTCACCTGCGTGCCGTAGGGCACCCGCGAGGCCAAGCATGCGGCCGCCGGCTTGTCCCAGGTGCGCAAGCCGAGGTCCGCGCTGACCCGCCGCACCTCGGCCTTCGTGAAACCGGCCTCCACCAGCGGGAAGCGGGCGCCACGCCCGCTCGCAGCGTGCTGACCCGGCCGGTGATCGCCCAGGTCGTCGAGATTGACGCCGAGCACCACTGCCGCGCCACGGGCCGACGCGAGCGGTTCGAGCTGGTCCATGAGTGCCGACTTGCACCAGAAGCAGCGGTCGGCGTCGTTCACCCGGTACGCAGCGCGTGACATCTCGTCGGTCTCGACCGTCTGCCATGCCAGTCCCCACTCGGCTGCCAAGGCAGCGCAGTCGGCTGCTTCATCGGTCGCGAGGCTGGGCGAGACGGCGGTCACGCAGAGCGCATCGCCGCCGAGCACGTCGTTGGCCGCCCAGGCCACGAGCGACGAGTCGACGCCGCCGCTGAACGCCACGATCACCGGTCCCGACTGCTCAAAGAAGTCTCGCAGCCGGTCAAGTTTCCCGTCGGCGGCCACCGACGCATCCGGCACGCTCAACCGTTCCGCGCCGAGCGAGGCCGGCGCCGTCGATGCGGCGCTCGATGGCTCGGGGCCGGGCATCTCGCCGTTCCCGCCAACGGCGAGCGTCATCCGTGCCGCGCCCTGGCGCTCGGGGCCGGTCAGCTCGCCGCCCCCGTTCCCGCCTTCGCCGAGCGTCATCAGTGCGGCGCCGGGCGGCTCAGAGCCGGTCGGCCGGGATGGCGTAGAACAGCTCGGCGCCGCCGGTGACCGCAGGCACCAGCCCACGAGCCGACGGCAGGATCTGGTCGGCATAGAAGCGAGCGGTAGCGACTTTGTCGGCCAGGAATGCCGACGACGCAGCGCCGTCCGCACCGCCCGAGCCCCCTTCGCGAGCATCCGCAACGGTCAAGCCCTGCTGCGCCAAGAGCTCAGCAGCGGCCTCCGCACTGCGGCCCAGCAGCCAGCCGCCCACCACAACGCCAGCGAGCCGCATGAACGGCGACGAGCCGGCAGCCACGTCATTCGGCGCTGCCGAGAGCTGACCGCCCAGCCACATCGCCGCCTCGCCCATCGCCGCGACGCCGTCGGCCAGCGCAGCCCCGATCGCAGCCAGATCGGCATCGTCGCTGGCGGCCAGCGCCCCCGCCGTCGCGCCCATCTCGCCGATGAGGCGGGCCATGGCCTCGCCGCCGCCGAGCGGCAGCTTGCGGAAGGCCAGGTCCGCCGCCTGGATGCCGTTGGTGCCCTCGTAGATCGGCGCAATCCGGCTGTCGCGCCAGTGCTGCGCGGCGCCGGTTTCCTCCACGTAGCCCATGCCGCCGTGCACCTGCACCCCGAGCGAGGTCATCTCGACGCCCAGGTCGGTGCCCCAGCCCTTGCTGATCGGCGTCAGGATCGCGGTGAGCTCGTCGGCCCACTCGCGCTCGTCGGGATCGGTCGCCACGATGGAGCGGTCGATCGCCGCCGCATTCAGGTACATCACGCAGCGCATGGCCTCGGCGTTCGCACGCATCGTCAGCAGCATCCGCCGCACGTCGGCGTGATCCACGATCGGCGACGACTCGCCCGGCGGCAGCTCGGCGCCGATCGCCCGCCCCTGCTTGCGGGTCAGCGCGTACTCCCGCGCCTGCTGGTACGCCCGCTCGGTCAGCGACAGCCCCTGCAGGCCCACCGACAGCCGGGCGTTGTTCATCATGGTGAACATGGCGCGCATGCCGCCGTGCTCGGGGCCCACGAGATAGCCGACGGCGCCGCCCTCGTCGCCGTAGGACATCACGCAGGTGGGGCTGGCGTGGATGCCGATCTTGTGCTCGGTGGACACCGCCCGCAGGTCGTTGCGGGGCCCCAGCGAGCCATCGGGATTCACCAGGAACTTGGGCACCAGGAACAGGCTGATGCCGCGGGTGCCCGGGGGCCCCTCGGGCGTGCGGGCCAGCACCAGGTGGACGATGTTGTCGGCGAGCTCGTGCTCGCCGTAGGTGATGAAGATCTTCGTGCCGGTGATGAGGTAGCTGCCGTCGTCCTGCGGGATCGCACGGCTGGTGAGGGCGCCCACGTCCGAGCCGGCGTGCGGCTCGGTCAGGTTCATGGTGCCCGACCACTCGCCGCTGATCATCTTGGGCAGGAACGTCTGCCGCAGCGTCTCGTCGGCGTGGTGGGTGAGGGCGTCGATGGCGCCCTGGGTCAGCAGCGGGCACAGGCTGAACGCCATGCTGGCCGAGGTCAGCATCTCCTGGACGGCCAGGCCGACACACCACGGCATCCCGCCGCCGCCGAAGTCGTCGTCGAAGGCCATGCCGTTCCAGCCGGCGTCGACGAACTTGCGGTAGGCATCGGCGAAGCCGTCGGGATGGGTGATGACGCCGTCGTCGAAGTCGAGCCCCTGCTGGTCGCCGGGCACATTCAGCGGGGCAACCTCGGCCGACATGAAGCGGCCGGCTTCGTCCAGAAGCGCGCTCGCAGTCTCCAAGTCGGCGTGCGCAAACCGTTCGTGCCCGGCCAGCTCGTCAAGATCGACGATGTGCTCGAGCACGAACAGCATGTCGTCGACGGGGGCGGAGTACTCAGACATCGCAACCTCGCTTGTCGGCTTCGCAGCCAGCACAACGCCGGGCATCGCGGCCGCGAGCCGGCTCGCGAACAGACTACGGCTCGCCCCAAGCGGCACGCGAGGCTGCACAGGTTGCCCGCGGCGCGTCGAGAGCGATAATCCCGCGAAGGGCAGCCAAGCGTGGCAGATACTCTGCGAGCGTGGCGCCGAACGGGTACACCGACGAATTCGATGTCGAGCATCATCGCGTGCTCGTCACGCTGAGGCCCGCGTCATGACGACTGTTGCGTTCTTCAACAACAAGGGCGGCGTTGGCAAGACATCGCTCGTATACCACCTCGCATGGATGTACGCGGACTTGGGCGTCACAGTCGTAGCGGCCGATCTCGACCCTCAGGCGAACCTCACGAGCATGTTTCTCGACGAGTGGGAGATGGACGATCTCTGGTCGCCACCGCCACCGAGGAACACGGTTCACGGCGCCTTGCTGCCGCTGCTGGAGGGCGCCGACGACATCAGCGCGCCCGTGACGCTCATGCCGCAGCCGGCGCTGTGCCTCGTGCCTGGCGATCTGTCGCTGTCGGCGGCCGAAGACCAGTTCTCCGGTCAATGGCCGCTGTGCCTAGACCAAGACGTGCGGGCCTTCCGAGTGATCTCGGCGCTCAGCCGCATCCTGCAGCAAGCCCGCGAGGAGGCAGAGGCAGAACTCGTCCTCGTCGATGTCGGGTCCGACCTCGGCGCCATCAACCGCGCCGCGCTCATCGCGGCGGACTTCGTCGTCGTCCCGCTGGCGCCCGACTTGTTCTCGCTGCAAGGCCTCAACAACGTGGGTCCAACGCTGGCGACCTGGAGACACGGCTGGGAGCAGCGTCTGGAGCAAGCACGCATGACCGACGCACTCAAGACGCTGGACCTTCCCGCCGGACGAATGAGACCAATCGGCTATGTGGTGCAACAGCACGCAGTTCGCCTGGACCGACTGGTCAGGGCGCATACGCGATGGATGGATGCCATACCAGGCGAGTACCGCACAGCGGTCCTGCAGAAATCGGACGGCCAAAACAAGCAAGTCGAGAATGACAAGCACTGCCTCGGGTTGCTCAAGAACTACAGAAGTCTCATGCCGTATGCCCAGGATGCCCGCAAGCCCATGTTCTTCTTGAAGGCTGCCGACGGTGCTGTAGGCGGCCATGTGAACGCAGTCCGCGACTGCTACCACGACTACCGAGACCTCGCCTGTGCCATCGCAGACCGAATCGGAGTCACATGTCCGCAGCTGGACTGAACACCGCCGCTTGGGCTATTCAGGGCTGTGGGATGGGCAAGACGGCAGTCTGAGTCGGGCCGCAGACATACGATGTCGGCCATCCATTGGGCCAGCGGCCGCCCACGTTGCAGGCCTCGTACTCGAACGTGACCGATGAGCCGGGATCAACCATCATAACGATCGTCTGGGGCGAGGAGTCTACGGGATAGGAATGGGAGTTCCAGAGGTGGCGCTCGTCGTCCGTTAGATCTGATGGCACAGGTTCGTTGCGGGTCGGGTTGTAGATAAGGTGAGCTTCTGCTGCCGATGCCTCCTCCCACGCGAATGTCAGCACAAGCGCATTCGGCGCATTCGCACTTTCATGAGGACGACTGACTGACGTGATCTGTAGGTTCGACGGCACGTCAGACGGCGCGACGGCACCGCGATCCCAGACAATGTCATTGTGCGTCCAGTTGGGGTCAAAGACAGGTGGAGCAAATGATGCTACGTATTCCCGGAACTCCCGCTCTGTCGGCGTGATAAACTGTTTTCTGATGTACTCGAAGCATTTCGTCGCATCAGGGCTGTAGGAAAACGCATTCACGAATCTCACAGGCATGCACGCGACAATGACAACGTCATATTCGGTATCGAATGCTAGCTGATCCAACCAGCCATCGATCCGGTATTCAGGTGTCCGAACAGTCGGGCCGCTACTTGCACTAAACTCTGAGGTACCTAATCCAAGCTCGCTATAACGAGTAAAAGTTGAACCACCCAAACCCATGATGAGGTAATCCACAGCCTCGGGATGCGGTTCCCACTTCATACTGTAGGTCAGGTCAGAAGGAGTGACTTTGTCAGCGTCTTGGACTGTCGGCCTCAGGGCATCTATAACAGCGGTAGCTGACCGCGCGCGCGGGCTGAAGGTGAGGTTATTGCGTCTATCGTTTCCTAGATTCTGAGGATTGAGTTTGCTGTCCAGAAAAGTAAGTTGTTTGGTCGTTGGTTTGTACTCTGTGTACACATGGACCTCATGCGCCTTCACCGGTGACATCCCTGTGATGGTGAACTCTCGGACATCCGCATCGAATCGATAAATCGACTTCGGAGTAACGATACTGTCCTCGTTGCCGGTGCGGTATTCGTAGTGCTCGACGCGATAGGCGGCAAACGGATGAGAATACGGTCTCGCTTCGGGCGCATGCCACGTCAGTTTGACTGATTCCTCGCCAATGTCGCGTGTCTTCAGTTGGACTCCCTCCGCGGGCAACAGAGAACAGTTTCCGTCCCGTATCGCCCCGGAACTTCTGTGGGGTGGCCATCCAAGGAGTCCTATTTCCCAGCATGAGAGACGAACCGCGTAACCGGACGGATTCTGCTGCGAAACGAGGGAGGGAACCTCGAGATCTCCCAAGGCTCCCAAGATCGGTGAGACACATCCGGCAAGCAGCGGCGTACCGTCCTGATCGGCCACGAAGCGATTGCTGTAGAAGCCTACTCCCAAGTGTGTGTGAGCCAGCACGTCGATGACGGAGACCAAGTGGTAGTCGGCTGAACTGTGGTATTGGGAGACGTTGGCTTCGAGGCCTGTCGGCCCGTCAGAGCCGATCACGACAGCGGCTTTGCTTGCACGTCTCCCGATCCATCCGAATCCTGTGCTCGCTGCGGCATCGGTGCCGCGTGCGATGACGACATAGCTGGCGGACGACGCGTGCTGCTCGGCAGCATCCAGGCAAGTGGAAGCGCTGTTGGGCCTGAGCACAGCCCCGGGTTCGAAAATGAACTGGAACGCATCAGATGACTGCCACTTGTAGAACGGGCTGACACGATCGTTCAGCGTCTTCGTCGCCGCATGCATGTCTTGAGTCCGCGAGTCACCGTCGAGATCGCACAGAAACACAGTGACCAGTTCGCTGCCTGACTTGGGCCTGATAACGCTCGTGTCCCACCACCTCGCCGACGAGACTGCCCGGAGAGCCGTCGAGGCGCCGACTGAGGCAGACAAACCGGGGCTGAGCGCAGGCGGCGCTTCCAGCGCTGCGACCGTCGACGTACCCGGCGTGCCCGCGCCGATAGTGCCATTGCTGCTACCGGCACCCGAGGGCTGCGTTGTGGGGTATTCGGCGAAGTTCTGGGTGGCGTAGTGCTTGTCGCCGTCGCTGCCGATGCCGATGCCGATGTGGGTGAATGCCGGGCTCGTCATGTTGGCGTAATGCCCTGGGCTGTTCACCAGACCGTCGAACATCACCTCGACAGCATCAGCGATCGACGGGTAGCCGGATGCGGTAGCGACGTTCTCGCCGCTGCTGAGCCAGCCGGGCGGATACTGGGCCGAGTAGTTCGGGTTGTGCTCTAACTCGCCGGTCGCGAGCATGGTCCGCGACCAACCGCGAGCCACGCCGGCGATCTCCGCACTCACCGTCAGCGCATCGATGCCCACGCTCGCCCGCAGCACGTTCACCAACCGGGCCATCTGCTGCTCAGCGGCCGCTATCGCGGCGGCCGACACCTCGTCGTCGACGGTCGGGTTGAGCCAGCCGTCGATGGCTGCCGTCGACACCGCAGCCTCGCCGCCGAACACGCTCAGGCGCGGCGTGCCTTGCGGGTCTGACCGGTCGAGCGCTGTGTCGAGCGCTGCCGCGGTGGCGTCAGGAATCCTGCCCGGCGCGGTCAGCAGCAGCGGCGCGCATCGCGACGCGAGCAGCGGCCCCGCAGAGAAGCTGTCGAACGGCACGTCCGAACGCGCCAGCCCGGCCTCGCCGGGACCGCCGCAGCCCGGCGCGATATGCGTCGCCGCCCACGCAGCGGCCTTCGCGGCGGTGTCGAAGCGGTCGCTGCCTGCGATCCGCTCCACCGTCCTCACCCCTGCGGCCTCGATCTGTGCCTCGACCTGGGCGGACACCGCCGCGGTGCCGCCCATGATCACGGCCCTCGCCGGCTGGTGCCGCGTCAGCCACCCGCTCACCGCAGCATCCAAGCCCTGCTTGGGCGTCAACAGCAGCGGAACAGCCGCCTGAGCATTGCCCACCAGCGGCCCGGCAACCAGCGCATCGGCAAACGACTCGCCCGACGCCACGAACACCGTGCCCCCCACACCCGATGAGCCGCTGCTGGTCTGCGAACCGCTGCTGCCGCTCAGCACCACCGACACCGCATCGGCCACGGCAACCGAGGTGGCATACGCATCGCTGCCGCCCACACGCTGCACGAACACCCCGCGCTCCCGCAGCCCGTCGTCGACGCTGCCGGGCACCGCCCGCCGCCCAGCCGCATCGGTGGAAACGATGACTGCACCACCCACGCTCACCCGCTCGATGAACGCCCACGCGTCCGCCGACAGGCCCGTCCGGGGGTGTGACAGCAGAATCGGCGCGATGCGCCCGCTCCCGCCCGCTGCCGCCAGAGGCGCAGCCACTACAGCATCGCGCCAGCGCTCCCCAGACACGATCACCACCGACGCCAGCGACCCGCCTGCGCCAGCAGCCACACCTTCAGCCACCGCCAGTGACGTCGCATACCGATCCGCCCCACCGAAGCGATCCACCGACACCGCAGCCAACCCGGCACCCGAACCAGCACTCTGCGCCGCCGCAGGCACAGCCAGCAACGGCACAAGCAGCAGCACGGAAGCCGCCGCCCAGCCACGACAACGGCAAACTCGGCGACGATGCCGCTTGGGCTTCCGCTTCTCGGTCACAACAGCTGTCGGCATCGGCCTGCCCGTGCGCTCTCGATCAGAACGTCAGCCTACTACTCGTGTCGCCATTCAATTCTGCATGTATCGTCCGGTTGACCTTGCAGCGTTATTATGATTTGGCATTCGATTGTTCTCCCTACTATGCACCGGCTGGAAGATATCGATCAAAGTCTTCAAGCAGCTCACAGGGTCCTTGGTTGGGAAAAGACAGATAGCGCGGATTGTTTCCAAACAAGCCGCTTCCGGCATACCAACGGCCGCCGAACCTTGAGCCGTTGATGACTGCCCGAACTTCGGCTCTTCGATTGTTCTCAGCTATCTTGCCAATTTCGCCGAGTATTGTGGTGCCATAGATGAGTTCACTCAATGGATCGGCTAATGCAATAGCTGTAATGATGCCAAGACCTACTGGCCCCAGGGACAGCAACGACAACGCAGCGCTGCTTGTGGCGATTGCCGCATTGACTCCACGTATGGGTTGCAGATGATCAATCTCCTTATGGAGATTGATTCGACGACCATGGACGGTATTCGCGGCACATTGCGTCTGTGCATATTCTCGATCAGACGGCAACAATTTTATGTGCCTCAATCGAATTGCATCGGCCGCCACGACTGAGTGTGCAGTCCTTCCATTCTGCCAATCCGGCCAAGCGGCCTGGTCCGTCAAGGTAACCTGAACCTGGTGCGGTGCGCTGAGGGTGAGAACTCTGCCGGAGTCGACCCATCCGCGCTGGTGTCTCTGATCAATCACAAAGCTGGTTGAGAGCGTATGCTCGTTATCCCGATCCTCCTGAATGCTAACCGAGTATTCGACAGCGGCAGTAGCCGGCACAGTCGCACTATTGTCAGGCACGCGCACCTCAATGCTGAAGATGCCTCGAATGGGCGAACCATCATGTGCCTTGCTGAACCGCCATTGTGCATAATCATCTAAGTCGCGCCCGCCGGACGCGTACATATAGTCATAGGAGCCGGTATTCGAAGCGCTTCCTTTTCGCCATGTATTGTCTTCAGTTACCTCATACAGGCTCGGACTCCAGTCAACGATATCCCGACTTCTGTGACCGTGATAGATGATCGTGCACTGGGACCCTGTTTCCTCACATTTGTGTTCAGCACCGGCAGGCGTTATCGGCTGTAACGATGCGATAACAACAGCGGTAAATGCGGCGATTGCTATTTTGCATCTCATGTCTAAGATGTACCTCCTCTTGGCAGAATCAGAAATCTCACAGTCGATCAGAACGTCAAAGTGTTCGACTTGACGCCGTCGATGACGACGTACACAGTGCCCCCCGAGAAATAGCATCCCGTCGACGCCCGCCCAGTCCACTGACCGCGCCACAACCGGCGTCCGTTTTGCCAGCACTCCAGCGTGTACGGCCCGTTGCCCAAGCTCCCGTCGATCCGATATTCCAAGTCGTAACACTTATTCGCGCAGTTGCCGCGAGTACTGACATCGCCCCGGGCAATCGTCACCCTCTCCGACGGCTGCTGAGTGCTGGGCGTATCCGTAGTTGCATAGGCTGTAGCTGGCAGGCTGCTGCCGGCGCTGCTCTCCGCGACAACTTGGACCTCGTATCGAGTTCCGTCCTTCAAGCCGGTGATCTTGTAGCTGCGCGTCGAAGCCGACTGCGGATATGCCGTGCCGGAGAGCCTGTTGCCGCCCTCCCAATACACCTTGTACCCCGTCACCGGCGACCCGTTCTCCTGCGAAGCCCGCCACGACACCTGTATCTCGCCGACCCCGGGCGTCAACGACAAACCGCGCGGCTCACCGGGCGGGCCGACGGGCGTCCCATACGCGGACGGCGACCAGTCGCCCCAGCCGACGCTGTTGCGCGCAACCACCTGCACCTCGTACTGCGACCCGTTGCGCAGACCGACAATCGTGTGGCTCGTGCCGGACAACGGCTGCTTGTTGTCCCACCAATCCGAAGCGCCGCGCCGCCATTGCAAGGCATATGCGGTCACGGCAGCACCGTTGCCCGCAGGCTCCGACCACGACACCGTCAACTGCCCGTCACCGGCAGTCACACTCGGACGGGCCGGAGGAGGCGGTGGTTTCACTTCAGTTTTCGTGCAGAACTCGGCGCGTGGCGACCAGTCGCTCTCTCCCGCGTCGTTCCCGGCACGAACCCGGAACTCATAGCAATCCCCAGCGCTCAGGCCGTCGGTGCCGAATATGGCGAGAGGGTTCGACAGCGTGCGAGTCTGCCATGACGAACCAGAATCTGCCCGTCGCCAATTGACCTCGTGATACGCAACAACACCCGACGCGTCGGTCCAAGTGATGCTGATGAAGTCTGTGCCGCGTTCGCTCAGGACCGGCCTGCCCGGCGTGCCGGGACTTGTCTGACTCGCTGGTGTTTTGAGTTCGCCGTCGTCACAGACGCCGTACTGTGTTGCAGGACCATCGGGCCATCCCAACAACTTACGCTGACCACACGCAACAAATGTCTTGAGTCCTTCAGGACTCTTGCTATCTGCTGTCCCGCGTTCGCCACAGTATGACATAAGGCCACACAGGTAAGGTTCTTCAACTCGGTTCTCCCCGGCAGGTTTCCCTTTCAAGAAGGGTGCACGGACGAGTTCCTCATGGCCATTCCGACATCTCCATGTACTCTTGCGTGGTGTGTCGGAGTACGTTGGCCGGTCTGTACCAATACTAGTGATGGGATGGCATAGATCGAAATACGCGTGACCAAGTTCGTGAGCGACAATATAATGCCAATCCTCCGCATAGTCTGGTGACAGTCCAATCGCTTTGTCACGGCCGGCGGCGAACCCTCCAATCCCCGCTTTCTGATCTATGAATGCGTAACCGTCATCGAATTTTGCGAGACATTGTTCACTTGGCGCTGCCGCGTGGTCGGGTCGGTCGGCTTCGTTCGAATGGTAGTATCCCGCGCCTTTCTTTCGTGTCGTCACCGGGTGATTCACAAACGGTTTTCCCCACGCTAAAGAAGAAGCTAACTCGGTGCTTATCGCAATTATGTTGCCCTTCTGAAATTGGAGCCGAACTTCACCTGATGACTGATGCGCATAAAATGCTGCGACAACATTGTTCAGATCTGATACCCATTCATTCAGCTTGGCCGTTCCTGCCTCGAAACTTTCTTTTTCTTCCGACCCGCAGAAGTGAACTTTGATGTTGAAGGTGCCCACGCTGGCGCGTTCCTGGCCGCCTGCCGCATAAAGCTCGTCTGCAGATTCGTTCACACGATGATCGTCATAGACAGAGATAGTGTCACCGTCATCGTCTGTGTATTGGTGGGGGAGGGTGCCGTCTTGGGCTATGTCGATGATCGTCTCGGCTACTGCTGATTGGGTGGCCCAGCGGTCGAGGCCGGAGATTCGTTCCAGGAAGCGGATGTCGAAGCCGCCGTCGATCCAGGGCTGCGGCACGGCGACCTCGCCGCCCAACAGATAGGCGCCCGATGCCTGCGCGGCGTCTGCCACAGCCACCGCGCTCGGCGGGCGGTCCGCGCCGGGGTCGCCCACATCGACCAGGCAGCGGCTGTTGGGGTCACCCGATATCGCCGTCAGTGCCGCGGCGAGCATGTTGGCCGCGGCGCGCTCTTCTGCGATGGTCAGCTTTGCCAGCACTGCGGTGCCGTAGCAGTCGCCGTTGGGCGGCAGGGCACGCGTCGCGGCCGCGACCGACTCCCGGTAGGGCTGCACCGGTCTGCCGGCGGCCAGCGCCAGCATCGCCGCTGCCACGCTCTGCTGGGTCTGCCACCGATCCGCTCCCGCCACGCGGGTGAAACCCGTCACGCCGAACTGCTCTGCCAGCCACCAATCAGGGATCGCCTCGGGGCCGCCCACCACGTACACCGCGGCCGCCAAGCCCGCCGACGAGCGATACACCGCCTCGGGCGGCACCCCCTCGTTGGGCGGCCGGCCGCGGCCCGGCGGCAGGCCCGCGTCGAGCAGGCAGCGCTGCGCCCCGCCCGGCGACAGCGCCCGCAGCGCCTCAGCCAGCATGTTCGCCGCCGCAGCGTCCTCCACCACCGTCGTCTTCGCGATCACCGCCGCCCCGCGGCAATCGGT
>JAJDVQ010000041.1 GCA_022826045.1 Acidimicrobiia bacterium
GAGCACCAGGTCGTCTTGATCGACGTTGGCGTTTGTGTTTGTTTCCGGCTCTTTTTCGTGGATCCGGAGACCACGGCTCGCTTCTCTCACTTCAACCGTCAAAGTCGAAACCGATCACCCCCAAGGTGGTTGGCGGAGCCCGCGCTGTGCGGGTCCCGTTCGGCGGGTTACCACCCTAGCGATGGGCTGTGACGGGCCGAGCGCGGCGTCGTGACGGTCTGATGGCGAGAATGCTGGGGTGAGCGATCCGCGGCCGCAGGCTGCGCTGTGGGGTGACGAGCGCCACGGCGGTGCGTGCGTCGTGCTCGCTGATGATGCACCGCTGGGGACGGGTGGCCGCGAAGCGCCGGATGGCGGGCTGTCGAGCCCGTCGCTGCCGGAGCGGCTGGCGTCGGCGGCGTTGGCGGTGACGCACGAACGGCTCGGGCGGGGCCGGTGGGTGAGCCGGGTTCGAGTGACCGTGGCCAGCTTCGGCGTACTCCCTGTCGGCGCCGACGCTGCCTGCATCCGCGGTTGCAGTAGGGGATGCCCTTCACGTCGAATGACGCGTCAGCGGGGACACGCTGAGGAATAGCGACGTGCCGGGGCAGCCTGTTCCGGGTGCACCCCTACCAGCGCCACATCCGCAACTACCGCGGCTCCTACCAGTCCAGCGACGAGAAGGCAGTCATCGAGCAGTTCGGGCTGCGCATGCAGGCCAACGGCGTCTGCTTCATCGGCGACAGCCTGGGCTCGCTGAATCTGGCCACCGCCGACGACGACATCGAGCACTTCCTGATGGTCGCAACAGCCTCGCTGCCGGGGGGATAATGCGGGGCAATGCCGACGACGCCGCTTGACCACGACGCTCCTGTCAATATCGCTACGGGCTTCGACGCCGACCCTGCCAACTCGCTGTCATTGCATGCCGATGCGTACATCTCCCAGCGATGGCACGACATCGAGCAGCGTGAGGTGTTCGCTCGCAGCTGGCAGTGGGCGTGCCATGTCGAGTCGCTGCGCAACCCCGGCGACTACGTGGCGCTGGAGGTCGCCGGCATGCCGGTCGCGCTGGTGCGAGGCAATGACGGCGAGCTGCGGGCGTTCTACAACGTCTGCCAGCACCGGGCGCATCACGTGCTTGCCGGGGCCGGCAACACCGGCAGCATCGTGTGCCCCTACCACGGCTGGGCCTACGATCTGTCGGGTCGGCTGCACCGGGCGCGCGAGACGGACCGGGTGCCGGGGTTCGACCCGTCGCAGATCTGCCTGCAGGCAGTGCGGGCCGAGGAGTTCGGCGGCTTCGTCTATGTCAACCTCGACCCCGACGCGGAAGCGCTGGCTGTCCAATCCGGTGACTTCGGCGCTGAGATCGCCCGCTGGGCGCCCGACGTGGCCGAGCTGACCCACGTCCGGCGTTTCAGCTACGAGATCGCATCCAATTGGAAGAACGTCGTCGACAATTTCCTCGAGTGCTACCACTGCCACATCGCCCATCCCGATTTCGTGACGCTGGTGGAGATGGACACCTACCGCGTCACCACCCACGGCATCTACTCCAGCCACATGGCACGCGCCGGCCACTCGGACAACTCGGCCTACGACGTCGAAGGCTCCAGCGTGAAGGATCTCGCCGTGTGGTGGCTGTGGCCCAACACCTGCCTGATGCGCTACCCCGGACGCGGCAACTTCAGCATCATGCAGATGGTGCCCACCGGGCCCGAGACGACCCACGAGACGATCGACTTCTACTTCGAATCGGCAGAGCTGGACCCTGGGGACATCGAGTCGATGCGCTACATCGACGAGATCCTCCAGCCCGAGGACATCGGCATCGTGGAGAGCGTCCAGAACGGGATGCGCACGCCGGCGTTCACCCAGGGCCGCATCGTGTGCGATCCAGACGGCTCCGGGCTCTCCGAGCACGGCGTGCACCACTTCCACGGGCTTGTGCTTGACGCCTACCGCCGCGCCGGCGCCATCTAGCCATCCAGCCGCTGCAGCATTCCGTCCGCCGTTGCATCGGCTCTGCGACACTGAGCCGATGACGGAACGGATCGGGTCACCTGCGGGAGGCCGACGCTCGGAGTCGCAGTCGGCTGCGCTGTATGAGAAGGCGCACCAGTGGATTCCCGACGGCGTGTCGCGGGCGACGCTGTTGCGGCGGCCGAACCCGATCTACGTGGATCACGGCCAGGGTGCCTGGGTCACCGATGTCGACGGCAATCGCTACTTGGACTGCAACAACAACTTCACCTCGATCATCGTGGGGCACGCGAATCCGGCTGTGACGGAGGCGGTGAGCGCGCAAATGGCCCGCGGCACCGCGTTCGCGATGGCCAGCAACGCGGAGATCGAGCTCGCGGCGCTGCTGTGCGATCGGGTGGAGAGCTTCGAGCTGATCCGCTTCTGCAACTCGGGAACCGAGGCGGTCATGGGAGCGCTCAAGGCAGCCCGTGCATTCACCGGACGGCCGAACGTCATCAAGGTGGAGGGCGCGTACCACGGCACCTATGACCACGCCGAAGCGTCGCTGGCGTCGAACCCCACCAACTGGGGCGACGCGGCGGCGCCGGTGACGGTGCCGTACTCGGTCGGCACGCCGGATTCGGTGACCGAGGAGGTCAGCGTCATCCACTTCAACGATGCCGACGGGGCTCGTGCGGCGATCCGGCGCCAGGGCGAGCGCTTGGCCGCGGTGCTGCTCGACGTGATGCCGAGCCAGGTCGGGCTGCCGGCCATCGAGCCCGACTTCATAGCGGCGGTTCGCGACACCACCCGCGAGGTGGGTGCGCTGCTGGTGCTCGACGAGGTGATCTCGTTCCGGCTGGGTTACAGCGGGGCGCAGACGCTGCTGGGCATCGAGCCCGACCTCACCGCAGTGGCCAAGATCATCGGCGGAGGCTTCCCTGTCGGCGGGGTGGCAGGGCGCGATGGGCCGATGTCGACGTTTGCCCGGTCCGGCGGCGCTCGGGCCAAGGTGCCCTCGGGCGGGACGTTCACGGCGAATCCCGTCACCATGGCCGCCGGATTCGCGACGATGAGCCAACTCGACCACGACGCCTTCGTCCGCTTGGACGACATGGGCGAGGCCGTGCGCGGCGGCCTGCGTGCCGCCATTGAGCGGGCCGGAGTCGACTGGCAGGTAACCGGCCGCGGGAGCCTGTTCAAGGTGCATCCCCACACAAGGCACATCCGCAACTACCGCGACGCTCACCTCAGCAGCGACGAGGCAGCCGAACTGGAACGCTTCGAGCACGCCGTCCAAGCGGCTGGCGTCTATCTCTCCGGCGGCGGATTCGGCAGTCTCAGCCTGGCTGCCACCGACGAAGACATCGCATTTCTCCTCGACGGCGCCGCGGCTGCGTTTGCGGCCTGAGTCGAGACGACGCCGCAGAATCGAGCCCCGACGCGGACTCCAACTGGCTCCTAGTCTCAGCACGATGACGGGCGAAACCGACACAGATCCGAACTTCTTGCCAGCGGTCGAGCTGGCCTCGCTGATCCGCCGGGGGCGCGTGTCGGCGGCGGAGGCGCTCGAGGGTGCGATCAGCCGGTACGAGCGATTCAACCCCGCAGTCAACGCGGTGATCGTGACCCGGATCGATGAGGCGCGCGAGCGGGCTGCTGCCGCCGACGCGGCCTTGGCGGCCGGGGAATGCTGGGGGCTGCTGCACGGCGTGCCGATGACCATCAAGGAAGCGTTCGACTGGGCAGGCACGCCGTCCACATGGGGCAATCCGGCGTGGGCCGACAACGTGGCCGAAGCTGACGCCGTCACGGTGGCGCGCTGCCTCGACGCCGGCGCGGTGATCTGGGGCAAGACCAATGTGCCGCTCATGCTGGGCGACTGGCAGAGCTTCAACGACATCTACGGCTGCACCAACAACCCGTGGGACGTGACCCGCACGCCGGGCGGCTCCTCGGGGGGCTCGGCGGTGGCGCTGGCGACCGGGATGGCGTCGCTGGAGCTGGGCTCTGATATCGGTGCGTCCATCCGGAACCCGGCGCACTATTGCGGCGTGTTCGGCCATAAGCCGACCTTCGGTCTGGTGCCCGACGGCGGTCACGCAGTGCCCGGCGCGCTGGTCGGCAGCGACATCGCGGTGTGCGGCCCGCTGGCGCGCAGCGCTGCTGACTTGGGTGCGGCACTCGATGTGCTGGCCGGTCCGGCTGGCCTGGACGCGCACGGTTACAGCGTCGCGCTGCAGCCCGAACACCGCGACACGCTGAGGGCGTTCCGGGTGGGTGTGATGCTCGACACGCCGGTGATCCGCAACTCGACCGCCATGATCGACACGCTGCAGCGGGCTGTGGATGCGCTGGCAGCTGCAGGCGCCGATGTCAGCGAAGCCGCGCCCGACATCGACCAGCACGAGTTCCACGAGAACTACCTGATGCTGCTGCGCGCCGCCACCGGTGCGCTGGCCGACGAGGCGATGTGGAGCGACGCGCAGTCGCGTGCGCACCGGTACAACGACGGCGAGGGCGACTACCAGTCGCTGGTCGACTATGCGATGACGATGAGCCACCGCGAGTGGTTCATGCACCACAACAAGCGCGAGGGCTACCGGGCTGCCTGGGCGAGATTCTTCGACGATTACGACCTGCTGCTGTGTCCGATCGCTGCGTCGGCCGCATTCGTGCACGACCACACCGGCACCCGTCCCTCTCGCACCATCGACATCGACGGCCGCCAGGAGCTCGGCGTGGATCAGCTCTTCTGGGCGGGTTGGAGCTGCAGCGTGTACCTGCCGGGCACCGTTGCCCCTGTGGGGCTGACGGCTGACGGGCTGAACTTGCCGGTCGGCATGCAGATCGTTGCCCCGCACTTGGGCGACCGGCGCGGCATCCGCTATGCATCGCTCATCGAGCGCACGCTCGGCGGCTTCGTCTCGCCCCCCGGCTATGAGTAGGCGGCCGAGACTGCCGGCGCGGTGCTTGGCGGCCATGCCGGCACCGCCATCGAATGTCGGGCTCGCCGGGCGCGCTGTCTGCTAGAGAACTAGGCCGTGACGAACACCCCCGCGACAGACCCCCCCGCGACAGACGACACAGGGGCCGTCGATGCGGCCTTGAACGAACTGCTGGACCTGTTGGACCTGCAGCACAACGGCGATGGGACCGACACGTTCCGCGGCAAGGGCTCCGGCTTCGACGAGTTCGGCCTGTACGGCGGCCACGTGCTGGCGCAGGCGGTCGTTGCTGCGCAGCGGACAGTTGAAGGAGGCCGCTTGATGAACTCGGTGCACGCCGTGTTCCTGCGGGGCGGCGACGGGATGGCCGATGTCGAGTACACGGTCGACCGCGTGCGCGACGGCCGGGCGTTCTGCAGCCGTCGGGCTCAGGCACACCAGTTCGACCGTCTCATCTTCGAGCTCATGGCGACGTTCCACGTGCCCGAGTCAGGCAAAGTCGACATCGAGTGCCCGTTGCCTGACGACGCGCCGTCGCCCGAATCGCTGCCGACGTACCAGGAGTGCATCGCCGAGGTGGGCCCGATCTTCGGCGAGCAGTGGTCCTACATGACCCGCCCCGTGGAGTACCGGCTGGCCCACGCCCCGTGGGCGCCGACCGGGCCCTCGCCACGCGGCGGTATCGACTACTGGTTCCGCACACCCCGGCGGCTGCCCGACGATCCGGCCATCCACGAAGCGGTCATCGCGTACATGAGCGACGACTGCCTCGCCGACAACGTCATCGTGCCCTATGGGGTCACCTGGCTGGACAGCGAAGTACAGGTGGTGAGCCTGGATCACGCGATGTGGTTCCACGCTCCGGCCCGCGCCGACGAGTGGATCTACTGCGAGCAGCGTCCGCTGATGGCAGGCGGCAACCGCGGCACCGCCGAGGCTCGCTTCTGGCAAGAAGGCCGCCTCGTGGCCACCGCAGTCCAAGAAGCCCTCGCCCGCCTCTGACGCGCTCCGCTGCTCTGCCCTGCCCGGCCCGCAGCTGCGGCCGGCAGCAGGGACGTTCAGGCGACGATGCCCTTGTTGCGGAGGGCGGCGATCTCGGCGGGGGAGCGGCCCAGCTCGGCCAGCACTTCGTCGGTGTGCTCGCCCTTGGCCGGGGCGAGGCGCTCCAGCGCGGTCGGTGTCTTGGAAAACCGGGCCGGAAAGCGGGTGGTGCGGACCTGGCCCGCCACGAGGTGATGGTGGGTGAGCACCGTCTCGTTGTGCTGCACCTGGGGGTCATCGAACACTTCGGTGATGTCGAGCACAGGCGCACAGGGAACGTCGGCGCTCTCGAGCAGCTTGAGCGCCTCGGCCGTGGTGAACTCGCCGAGCAGCTCGGCGAACTCCTGCTGGTGCTCATTCGAGTTCCGTATCCGGGCCTCGCGAGTGGCAAAGCGGGGATCGTCGGCCAGGTGCGCCACATCGAGCGCCAGGCACACGCGGCGGTACTGGTCGTCTGACGGCCAGATGGCGCCCACAGCGCCGTCGGTGGTCTTCCACGGGCTGTACCACTCGCTGTAGGACGGCGTGGGCGTGGCGTCGGGCACCGACTCGTTCCAGAAGTAGTCGAGCCACATCCACGACAGCGTCGAATCGAGCAGGTTCACCTCGACGTGCTGGCCGCCGGCGCCGTTCGCCCGGGCCAGCAGGGCCCCGAGGACTGCTTGAGCCCCCGTCATCGCCGTGGTCTTGTCCGCCGTGGCGGACTTGACGAAGTCGCCGCCCTGCGCCTCGGTCATGCCCGTCAGCGACTGGATGATCGGGTCGTACACCGGCTGGTGGGCATAAGGCCCGTCGGGGCCGAATCCCGACACCGACAGGTACACGAGTTCATCGTTGACGGCACTGAGATCGTCGTAGCCGATGCGAAGGCGCTCGGCCACGCCGGGGCGGAAGTTCTGGACGAACACGTCGGCGCCTTCGACGAGCTGCAGCAGGATCTCGCGCCCGCGCTCGTCGCGGATGTCGAGATCCATGCCGCGCTTGTTGCGATGCATCTGTACCCAGCAGCCCGATTGATCGCCCACGATCGCACCAGTGAGGCGCATGACATCAGAAGCACCCACCTTCTCGATCAGCACGACATCGGCGCCCATCTCGGCGAGATGCGATGACACCCATGCTCCGGCGACTGCCGAAGAGACATCGACCACCTTGATGCCGTCGAGCGGTCCGGTTCCCATCGGTGCCCCCTAGTGAGCCGGTGCGGCTGCGGTCTGGTGCTGGCGGATGAAGCGGGTCACGGCCTCGTTCCAGCCAGCGGGGTCGTGAGCGTTCACTGCATGCGACGCTGGCAGATCCACGATCTCGAGGTCGGGAATGCGCTTCGCTGCCGGCACGAGCTGCTGGAAGCGGCCCTCTTCGGTGCCGTTGGTGAGCAGCACCGGCACCGCGATCTCCCTCAAGCGCTCGCCCAGCGGAATGCCGGCGTTGGTGAGCCGGAAGGTTCCCAGCAGGCCGGCGGCGTCGTGCTCAGAGAACTCGCCGGCCAGCTTGGCCCGGACCTCCGAGGAGATGCGCGCCGAACGGCCGGGATTGATCCAGCTGTCCCGCAGACTCTCGACGCCATGGGCTTCGAGCTCCCGGCAGCGGTCTTCCACCAGAGTCGCGATGCGCTCGGCCCACGCCGCAGAATCGCTGAATGCCGATGACGAATTGGTGATGACAGCGCCGAACACCCGAGAGGGATGTGCGAGCACGTAGTGCAGGGCCAGCGCCGCACCCAGTGACTGGCCAATGAGCCAGAGGCGATCGGCGCCGAGCCGGAACCGCAGGCGTTCGAACTCGGTCACGTATCCGCCGGGCCGGTAGCGCTCGTGATCGGCAGGACTGGGGGAGCGGCCGTGACCCCACAGCTCAACCACGACGGGGCGGCACACGCTCTGCAGCGCCGCGACGTTGTCGTCCCAGTACGAGCGGCTGCCGAGCGCACCGTGCAGCACGAGCGCAAACGGCCCGGCGCCGTCGTGCACCACGGCGTGGAGGTGGTCTCGGGGGTCCGTCATCGCTCGGGGCTCAGCATGGGTTGCGCGCTGTCACGGCAAGCGGCTCGGGGTGGTCATCTGGCAGGGCGTGCGGCTGGGTGCTGAGACGCTCAGAAGCCGTCGGGGCGTTGGAAGCCGCCGAGTGCTTCCTCGAGGAAACGTCCCACGGCCAAGGTGGTGCGGTCTTCCAGGAACGGTCCCGCGATCTGCACGCCCACCGGCAGGTCGCCGATCATCCCCACCGGCACCACCGTCGCAGGCAGCCAGGACACCCCGGTCAGCCCCATCCACTTGATGATGTCGAAGTAGGGGCGGCTCTGGTCGTTCACGGTGATCCTGCGGCTCGTCGCGGGCTTGCTGTGATCGTGGCGGATGGCAGCAGTCGGGGTCACCGGCAGCAGCACCGCGTCCCAGTCGGCGAAGAACTCTTCCCAGCGCTTGCGCTGCTGGAGCCGACGCTCGTGCCAGCTCAGCCATTCGCGGTGCCGCATGGAGGCATACCAGATGCCCAGATCGCCTTGCGGTTCCTCTCCGGAGGTTGCAATCTCCTCGAGTTGGGTGAGCGTCCACGTCCCGGCTTCGGCCGCCGAGAGCAGGTGCAAGAACGTGTCCACCGCCTTCTCGAAGGTGAACGTCGGGCGGGCATCGGTGTCGACCCGGGCGCCCGCGCTCTCGAGCGCGCTCGCTGCGCCCATGAGCAGTTCCCGGTAGTCGGAGTCGATCGGGCAGAGTTCTTCGTCGAGCCAGACAGCCACCCGAAAATCGGAGATGTCGCTGTGACGAGCCGGCGGCAGGTCGATGGAGTAGGCCTTCGAGTTCCACTCGTCGGGTCCGGCGAGCACATCGAGCGCCATCTCGAGATCGTCCACATCGCGCGCCATCGGGCCGGCCACGGCGATGTCGGCCTGACTGAGCGTCCCGGGCATGCCGGGAATCTGGCCGAGGGCCGAGACGATGCCGTAGCTGGGCTTGTGCCCGCTCACCCCTGACCAGTGCGACGGGATGCGAATCGAGCCGCCGATGTCCGAACCCAGCTCGAGCGGGGTGTAGCCCGCGGCCAGCGCGGCGCCGGAGCCGCCGGAGGAGCCGCCGGGCGTGTGCTCGATGTTGTACGGGTTGCCGGTCGTTCCGTACACCTTGTTGTAGGACTGGGCGTCGCCAGCGAAGATCGGCAAGTTCGTCTTGGCGAACACGATCGCACCGGCAGCCTTGTAGCGGGCCACGGGATCGGCGTCGCGTTCGGGCACGAAGTCGGCCAGAGCTGGGGCGCCAGAGGTCGTGACGAGGCCTTCGGTCTGGAATGAGTCCTTGATGGTGACCGGCACCCCGTGCAGCGGGCCGAGCTCATCCCCGCTGGCCACCGCGGCATCGGCGGCGTCCGCGGCTGCGCGCGCACGTTCCGCGTCGAGAGCGACCACGGCGTTGACGGGGCCGTCGAATCGATCCACCCGTGCGAGCGCGGCCTCGAGCAGCTCCCGGGAGGAAACCTCTCCCGCGGCCACGGCTGCAGCCGTCTGTGTGGTCGTGGCGTAGGCGAAGTCGTCTGCGGCCATCAGCGCGCCCTCCTAGTGCAACGGTGCCGTGTTCGGCAGGCAACCTAGTTCGCCGTCCCCGCCCGCCGCCCGGTTGGGTCGCCGCCAGAAAACCGTTTGCCCCGCTGATGCCGAGGCACGACGGTATGCCTGTGCGAAACATCACGAAATTCATTATGGCGGCGCTGATTGTTGCCGGGCTCGGTCTGGCGCCGCAGCCGGCATCGGCGGCAACCGTCGGCGGGGCCACGACCAGCCAGAGCGTCAGATTCCAGACCGGCAGCGTGGGCACAGCGACCTCCGGGATGCTGTCGGCGCTTGCGCTGCCGCCACCGGTCCCGTTCTTCGCGCCCCCGGCCCAACGGGTGCGCACCCTGGTTGGCGTCGATACGTGGTTCTGGGTCACGCCTGCCAGCTGGCGGCCCGTCGTGCGCATCATCCCCATCGGCAAGGTGGTGGTGACGATCATCGCGACACCGGTGACGCTGCAGCTCGTGCCCGGAGACGGCTCGCCGCCGGTGTCGTGCCCCGGTCCGGGCACGCCCTGGCTGTGGCCGGGAAGCCGATCGCTGTGCAGCCACATCTTCCAGCGGGCATCGACATCGCGACTGCCGGGTCGCTTCAGCGCCACGGTGCAGACGTTCTGGACGATTCGGTGGACATCGAGCACGGGCCTGTCCGGAACCGCCGGACCCGTAGCGGTTCCGACGCCGGTCTCGCTGCGAGTCGTCGAGGCCCAAGCCGTGCTGGAGCGTTGATCAGAGGCCACGCGAGAGCGCATTAGGTTCTGAGCGCAACACCGATGCCACTGCGTGCCAGCGAGGGACGCTGACCACTAGGAGACTGCCGTGCTCGACCTCCGCGTCTTGGATCTGTCGGATCATCGGGGCCAGTTGGCCGGGGCGATGCTGGCCGACCTCGGTGCTGATGTGATCTTGGTGGAACCGCCGGGCGGGTCGGCAGCGCGCACCGTCGGCCCCTTCGTGGCAGGCCGCGACGACGACCCCGAGTCCTCGCTGTGGTTCTGGTCGTACAACCGGGGCAAGCGCAGCATCGTGCTGGACCTCGACACCGATGAGGGCCGCGGCCGCTTGCTCGGGCTCGCAGCCGACGCTGACGTGGTGATCGAGTCCGACGTGCCCGGTGCGATGGCCGCGAGAGGCCTGGGCGCCGACGATCTGGCCGCAGCGAATCCCGCACTCGTCTACACGTCGATCACGCCGTTCGGCCAGACCGGCCCCAAGGCGCACTGGG
Source organism: Acidimicrobiia bacterium (assembly GCA_022826045.1). Classification (GTDB taxonomy): domain Bacteria; phylum Actinomycetota; class Acidimicrobiia; order Acidimicrobiales; family Poriferisodalaceae; genus Poriferisodalis. The sequence goes on from JAJDVQ010000041.1 coordinate 10,705, forward strand.
CCGCGACCGATCTCGTGGTCTCGGCGGCCTCGATGCTGTCCAACATCATCGGCGACGAGGATCGACCGCCGCTGCGCATCCCGCTCGACCAGTGCTTCCTGCACGCATCTGCCGAAGCAGCGGCCGCCACCATGATCGCCTTGCGCGAGCGCAGCCGCTCAGGGCAGGGCCAGCACGTCGACGTGAGCGCCCAGCAGGCCGCCGGCCAGGCGCTGCAGTCGATGTCGCTGTGCCACCTGTACAACTCGCCCGAAGCCACACGATTCAGCGGCGGCGTGAAGCTGGGCCCGTTCACCGTCCGCCTGCGCTCCCCGGCCGCGGACGGGTACGTGTCCACCACGGTCCTGTTCGGCGAGTCCATCGGCCCGTTCGGCCAGCGGCTGTTCGAGTGGATGCACACCCAAGGCGGCTGCTCCGACGCCGACCTCGAGATCGACTGGATCAACTTCGTCGAGGGCGTCATGACGGGCCGCATCGGCTTCGGCGAGTACGACCGCATCCAGCAGGTCGCGGCCGACTTCACCGCCGGGCGCACCAAGGCTGAGCTGCTCGAGGCAGCACTCGAGCATCGGCTGCTGATGGTGCCCATCACCACGGTGCAAGACGTGGTGGAGGCGCCGCACTACGCAGAGCGAGGCTTCTGGCGCGACATCGATGTCGGCGACCAGCAGGGTGTGCGATTCCCGGGCCCGTTCGCGCTCATGAGCCGCACGCCGATCGAGCTCGCGGGGCCGCCGCCGACAGTGGGCGAGCACACCGATGCGGTGCTGGCTGACTCCGCCGGGACGCCGCGCACGCCCGCGCTGGCTGCCGAGGAGGTGTCGGCGCGCCTGACCGCAGCGGTGCCCGCCGGTCACCGCGACCCCGCCCAGCCGCTCGCCGACGTCAAGATTCTCGACTTCATGTGGGTGATGGCCGGGCCGGCGGCCACGAGAGTGCTGGCCGACTGGGGCGCCACCGTGGTGCGAGTCGAGTCGTCGAACAAGGTCGAGGCGGCCCGCACCATCCAGCCGTTCCTCAACGACGAGGGCGGCCCCGACAACGGCGGTCTCTACCAGAACATGAACGCAGGAAAGCTCGGCATCACCATCGACATGGCCAAGATGGACCAGCCGGCCTGTCGGGAATTGGTGCTCGACCTGGTGCGCTGGGCAGATGTGGTCTGCGAGTCGTTCTCGCCGCGGGCGATGCGCGAGTGGGGCCTCTCATACGACGACCTGTGCGAGGTGAATCCCGACCTCATCATGGCGTCGAGCTGCCTCTTCGGGCAGTTCGGGCCGCTGTCGTCGCTCGCAGGCTTCGGGACCATGGGGGCATCGATGTCGGGCTTCTATGAGATGACAGGCTGGCCTGACCGTGACCCCGCCGGTGTCTTCGGCGCTTACACCGACTACGTGTCGCCACGATTCCTGAGCACAGCGATTCTGGCTGCGCTGGACCATCGAGACCGGACCGGCGAGGGCCAGTACATCGACCTCTCCCAGGCCGAGGCGTCCATGTCGTTCCTGGCGCCGGCGGTGCTCGACTACACGCTCAACGGCCAGCTGCCCGCCAAGCTGGGCAACGCCCATCCGCAGATGTCGCCCCACGGCGTGTACGCGAGCGCGGGCGAGAACCGCTGGATCGCCATCGCCTGCGAGAACGACGACCAATGGAAGGCGCTGTGCTGGATTGTCGGTGATTCGCTGGCTGAGTTCGGCGAGCTAGGTGTGGCTGAGCGCCGGGAGCGAGCCGATGAGATCGATGCAGCGATCACGGCGTGGACGTCGTGCCGGGAAGGCAGCGAAGCCGACGCTCTCTTGCAGCGTGGGGGCATACCCGCTCATGCGATCCCGAACTCGGTGACGATGCCGACCGACGGTCAGCTCGTGCATCGCAATCACTTTCGCAATGTCACCCATGCCACCAACGGCACGATGTGGGTGGAAGGCGCTCGGTTCGCGATGTCACGCAGTTCCGACGGCATTCACCACGGCGGGCCGACCTACGGCGAGCACACCTTCGAAGTGCTGGAGCGACTGCTCGGCTACGACGCGGATCAGATCGCCGAGCTGGCGGTTGCCGGAGTGCTCGAATAGCCGACGGTCGGATTGGTTGGCCCCGGAGCGGAGGGCTCAGCTTTGGAACGTGCCGACCTTCTCGCCGGTGACGTTCTCGTAGTTGCGGTTCAGGAACCAGCGCTGGTAGTCGCCGTAGGTGATCGGCTCGTGGCGGGCCGGGCGCTCGTCGCTGACCGTGGTGGGCACGGGGTCGACCACTGCGTCGTCGCGGGCTCCGTAGAAGAACGGCACTGCGTAGCGGTCGCCGGCCGAGAGGTTGCGTGCCCGGTGCGCGGTTGACAGGTACACGTTGTTCGTCCAGCGCTTCAGCATGTCGCCGCTGTTGACGAGATAGGAGCCGGCCATCTGCGGCGGCTTGATCCAGTCGTAGCCAGCCGGGCGGATCTCCAGCCCCGGCACGTCGTTGGCCGGCAGGAACGTGAACACCGAGCTGTCCGTGTGCGGCGCGAGGCCCCACTCGTTGTCGTCGTAGTCCATCGGCGGGTAGTGCGACATGCGCAGTGTCACGCTGGGCTCGTCGAAGTGCGGCGTGAAGTAGTCGGGGGGCAGGTCCAGCGACAGCGCCAGGATCGGCAGCATCCGTGAGCCCAAGGCGATGAGCTGGTCGATGTAGCTCTCGCAGCTCTGCGCGAAATCCTCGAGCGGCGGGAACTGATTCTCGGTGTGGTAGCTGTGCCGGTGGCAGAAGAAGGCCTCGTTCTGGTTGGGCTTGCGCACGGGCCCCGCGATGTCGGAGGCGTACGACGTGCCGCCGCCCATGCCCAGATAGCCGCCTGCCAGCTTGCCCATCGGGATCGAGTCCTTCACCGGCTGGGGGAGCGCATGCAGGCGGCGGGCCTCGTCGAACATGTGCTCGATGGTCTCGGCCGGCACACCGTGGTTCACGATGAAGAAGAAGCCCACCTCGGTGAGGGCGTCGCGCAGTTCGGCGGCGAGGGCAGCTTGAGCCGCTGGATCGGGCATCGGCTCGTTGAGCGGTGCCAAGTCCAAGATCGGAATGACGTCTGCTGTGTCCGTCGTCGGCCCTGCCGTGCTGCAGTCCTGCGTCGTGAGCGCCACGGTGCCTCCTTGCGCTCTCCCGAGCGTACGCGTGCGGCGGCTCGTGTGTCGGAGGGGCTGAGCCTCTGAACGTGTGACGGGCCGTTGGTACGGTTCTGCCGGTTCGGAGGGGTTGCATCGAGCCCGCCCGACCAGCGATACGAGCGACTTCAAGGGGAACCGATGAGAGCGTGGCGATTGAACGAGTTGGGCTATCCGTGGGATGTGCTGGAGCTGGGCGAGTACGACTCACCCGAGCCGGGTCCGGGCCAGGCGCGCATCACCGTGGAGGCCACCGATCTCAACTTCGCGGACATCCTGCACTGCCAAGGCACCTACCAGGAGCGGTGGGACCCGCCGTTCACGCCCGGGATGGGCGCTTCGGGCACGGTGGTCGCCGTGGGACCCGACTGCGACCTGAAGGTTGGCGATCGCGTGATCGGCTCGGGTACCGCCGGCTGGGGCGGTTACGCCAGCGAAGCGCTCATCAGGGGTGCGACAGCGCGGCGCGTGCCCGACGATGTGTCGATCCCCGATGCGTGTGCAGCCAACGTGATCTACGGCACCGCGTGGTTCTCGCTGTACCGGCGAGGCCAGATGCAGGCCGGCGAAACGGTGCTGGTGCTTGCCGCAGCGGGCGGCGTCGGCTCTGCCGCGGTCCAGATGGCCAAGGCGGCAGGTTGCACTGTGCTCGCTGCTGCTGGCGGGCCCGCCAAGGTGGAGACCTGCCGCCAGCTCGGCGCCGACATCGTCATCGACTACGACAACGACGATCTGTACCAATCCGTGATGGATGCCACCGGGGGGCGGGGCTGCGACATCATCTACGACCCTGTCGGCGGCAAGTACTTCGACGTGGCCCGGCGGCTGGTGGCATGGGAAGGCCGCCTGCTGGTGGTCGGTTTCGCCAGCGGCACGATCCCGCAGGCCCCGGCGAACCACTTGCTGGTCAAGAACTACTCGGTGGTCGGCGTGCACATGGGCGGCTACCGGGGACGCAAAGACGAGGTGCTCGACGAGTGCTACGCCGAGATCTGGCCGCAGGTGGCCGACGGCAGGCTCGACCCGCTCGTCAGCCAGGAGCTGCCGCTCGACGGCCTGATCGACGGCCTGCAGGCGTTGCACCAGCGCAAGACCACCGGCCGGGTCCTGCTCCGCCCCGACCTGTAGACGAGCCTGGTGCGCCCGCTCAGCCGCGGGTTACGGTGCGAGGCCGCTGCCCGCCGCACCAGATCTGGCAGCGTCCAGCCGTCGACTGCGCCGCCGTCGGTCAGGCTCGGCGTGTCACTGGGGCTCATCGGGAGGATCGTAGACTTCGCCGGTGCATCCAAGCCCCGGCCGGGGCACTGATGTCTGGGGCACATCGGGTAGTTGGGCACCTGGGTAGGAGGTGGCCGCATGCTGATCGGCTTGCCTTGCGAAACCAAGGCGGGCGAGCAACGTGTCGGGCTGACGCCGCACGCTGTTCGTGAGCTCGTGCTGCACGAGCATGAGGTCGTCGTCGAGGCCAGCGCGGGTTCCGGCATCCGTGTGCCTGATGACACTTTCGTGGCCGCGGGTGCTCGCATCGGCTCCTGCGACGAGGTGTGGGAGAAGTCCGAGCTGATCGTCAAGGTGAAGGAGCCGCAGGCGTCCGAGCGCAAGATGCTCAGTGCGGGCCAGATCCTGTTCGCCTATCTGCACCTTGCTCCCGACCCCGACCAGACCGCCGATCTGGTGGATTCGGGCGCGGCCTGTGTCGCCTACGAGACCGTGACCGACTCGCGTGGCGGGCTGCCGTTGCTGGCACCGATGTCCCGGGTCGCCGGTCGCCTTGCCGTGCAGGCGGGGGCGTGGGCGCTCGAGACCGCACATGGGGGCATCGGCCTGCTGATCGGTGGGGTGCCCGGTGTGCCGCCAGCCAGGGTGGCGATCATCGGCGGGGGAGTTGTGGGCGAGAATGCCGCCGAGATCGCCATCGGCATGGGTGCCGACGTGCGGGTGCTCGACATCGACCCAGCTGCCCTGGATCACCTCGAGCAGCGTTTCGGTGCGTCAGTGGTCACGGTGACCTCAACGCGGGCGACCGTCGAGACCGAGGTGCAGAACGCCGACTTGGTGATCGGCGCCGTGCTGGTGACCGGGGCCCGGGCGCCGAAGCTCGTGACGGCCGACCTGATCAAGCAGATGCGTCCCGGATCGGTAGTGGTCGACGTGGCCATCGACCAAGGCGGCTGCTTCGAGACATCCAAGCCAACGACCCATGCCGAGCCGACCTTCGTGGTCGACGGCGTGGTGCACTACTGCGTCGCGAACATGCCCGGCGCCGTGCCGGTCACCTCCACCCGGGCGCTCAGCGACGCCACCCTGCCACGGGTGCTGGCCATCGCAGAGAACGGCCTCGACGCCCTGCGCACCGATCCCCACCTGCGAGCAGGCCTCAACGTCTACAAGGGCCACGTCACCGAGCCCCACGTAGCCGCCGCCCTCGACATCCCCTACACCGACCCCCTCACCGCCCTCGGCTTCTGAGGATCGAGTTCAGCGAGGGCGAGTGCCTCGTTCGATCTCCTTGCCGCATTCGCGCCGCCTTACCGGGACGGCCATATAGGCATCGTCGAGCTGGGCGAGGGCCCGACCGTGGGCTACCTGCACGGGATGCTCGGCAACCCCGGCGTGTACGCAGTACTCGAGGAGCTCGCCGCAACGGGACACCGTGTGGTGGCGCCGAGCCTGCCGGGCTTCACCGGTTCCAGCGAGCCCGAGGGGCTGCGAACACTGCACGACTGGGTGGTCGCGACCAGCGAGGTAGTCGATCTGGCCGGGCTCGCCGGGGCGCCGCTGGTGGCCTCCGGCGTGGGTGCCATGCTCGCGCTCGAGCTGGCAGCGGTACGGCCCGAGGCGTTCGGTTCGATCGCTGCCTTCGCCTGAGAACTCAACGGCTCCTGTCGCCTCCGCAGCGGTCGCGCCGGAGCTAGGCGGACCGGTCGCGTAGTGCCCGACGGGCCTCGAGATCCGTTTCCCGTTTGCGGATCGCGTGGCGCTTGTCGTACAGGCGACGGCCGCGGGCCAGGCCGAGCTCGAGCTTGGCGCGTCCATCGCGGAAGTAGATCTCCAGCGGGATCAGCTGCAGGCGGTCCTGCTCGGTGCGAGCCCGCAGCCGGTTGATCTCAGCGCGGTGCATCAGCAGCTTGCGGGGGCGCTCGACTTCGTGACCCATCGCGGGGGAGGCATGGGTCCACGGGGCGATGTGCAGGCCCATCAGCCACATCTCGTCGTTGCGGACCCGGGCGTAGGCATCGCTCATCTGGGCACCGCCGGCGCGCAGCGACTTCACCTCGGTGCCGCGCAGCACCATGCCGCACTCGAAGGTGTCGAGCACCTCGTAGTTGCGCCGCGCACGCCGGTTCGACGCGACAACGACCCGGTCCTCCATCTGTCCGAGGGTACGGCTGATGCGGCCCCTAGAATCCTGAGTCACTTAGTCGGGAATTGCCGAGGCGACGTGCGGGTTCCCGGCCATCAACCGACCAGCCACCCAACCGGGAGCTCCGATGCCTGTCACCGTCCGTTTGCCCACCGTCCTGCGACCGCATGCCAACGGGCAGTCGAAGGTCGATGCAGAGGGCTCCACGGTGGCCGAGGCAGTGTCGTGGCTCGTCGGCCAATTCCCGGCTATCGCGCCCAACCTGCTCGCCCCCGACGGCAGCCTGCACCGTTTCGTGAACGTCTACGTCAACGACGAGGATGTACGCTACCTCTCCCAGATGGATACCGCGCTCGCTGACGGCGACGAGCTGTCGATCCTTCCCGCCGTCGCCGGCGGCTGAGTCGGTACGGCCCCGCCTCCATCTCCACGGCTGAGCCGCAGCGTGGCCGTCTACCGCTCCGTCGACGAGCTGATCGGCGGCACCCCCACGCTGGATGTCAGCCGCCTCAGCCCCAACCCGTCGGTCAGGCTGTACGCCAAGCTCGAGGGCCACAACCCGACGGGCTCGGTCAAGGATCGCGTTGCGCTGGCGATGCTGGACCAAGCCGAGGCAGAAGGCCGCCTGCAACCGGGCTCGGTGATCATCGAGCCGTCCTCTGGCAACACCGGGATCGCGCTGGCGATGCTGGGTCAGCGCCGCGGCTACGTGGTGAAGATCGTGCTGCCCGGCAACGTGACCGCCGAACGGCGCCAGATGCTCGAGATCTACGGGGCCGAGATCATCTCCAGCCCGGCCGAGCAAGGATCCAACGGCGCCGTGCGGAGGGCTCTCGAGCTGGCCGACGCCAACCCCGACTGGACAATGCTCTACCAGTACGGCAACGAGGCCAACCCCCAGGTGCATTACCGAACGACCGGTCCCGAGATCGTGGCCGATGTCGGGGACATCACTCATTTCATCGCTGGTCTGGGCACCAGCGGGACCCTGCTCGGCGTCGGCCGGTACCTCAAGGAGCATGTCCCGGGCGTGCAGGTCTGGGCAGTCGAGCCGCCCGCTGGCGAGCAGGTCGAGGGACTGCGCAGCCTCGATGAGGGGTACGTGCCGCCGATCTTCGAGAACTGGGGAGGTGCCGATCTGCTCGACCGCAAGATGATCGTCCGCCCGCGTGAGTCGATCGAGGCCACACGCATGCTGGCGACCGAAGGCGTGTTCTCGGGCATCTCGGGCGGGGCGGCCCTGGCGGGCGCACGCAAAGCCGCCGCCGCCGTCGACGGCGGAGTGATCGTGTTCGTGGTGAGCGACCACGGCTGGAAATATCTCTCGGTCGGCGCATGGACAGACGATCTCGAGGTCGCTGCCGCCAATGCCGACGGCGTCATCTATTTCTGATTCGCCGGGCCGAAGTCCGGCCTCGCGGTCGTACCGTTTGTGGGATGCGATCAGCGGCGCAGCGCTGCCTGCTGCGGCCACTCGTCGGCCTTGCCGTCTCGTCGGCGTTGCTGGCAGGCGCGTGCACCAGTCCGCCGATCCGGGTCACTGCAACGACGACGCCGGAAACAGGTCTGTCGCTGGACGTCACCCAGACGACGCTGCAGCCCGAAGCACCGCGCAGCGACCGGCCTCCGGCGTCGCTCGTGACCGCGCCGCCGGGCGCCGACCGAAGCGCTGGCCAGAGCGCCGCGACGACCGAGGCCGAACGGCTCGGCGCTGCGGCGGTCCCGAACCCGCGTGGCGTCGTGCTCGACGGCGACGGATTGGGCATCGTCGGCTTCGGCGCCCCGGTCGAACCGGCACTGGGCACGCTCATCGAAGCGCTCGGGCAACCGGTCGCCGACACGGGATGGATCGATTCGTTCTCGATCTACGGCGACTGTCCGGGCAGCCGTCTGCGAGTGGTGGAGTGGCCTGGCGTGCTGGCGTTCTTCGGTGATCCCGAAGACCGTTACCTGCACCGGGATCCCGCCGGGGAGCACTTCATGTCGTGGCGTCTGGGCACCTTCGGGCCCGATCCGTACATGCTGCGAACAGCGGCAGGAGTCGGTGTCGGCAGCACACGCGACGAGGTCGCTGCGGCCTACCCGGCAGCGACATTCGTCCCCAGCACAGCCGACACGCCGCCGTCGGTCGTCCTCGGGACCGCGGGCGGCGAGCTCGACGGAGTCTTCAGCTCGGGAGGACGTCTGCAATCGCTGACGGCCGGAACGCGCTGCGTGACGCGCTGAGGTCCAGCATCTGCCGGGCGAGCCGGCCCCGATGTGAGCCGCGCCGCTTGCGTGCGTAGTATCGGCCTCCGTGAGCGAGCTCTCGGTGACGGTCTTGGGTTGTTCGGGCAGCTATGCCGCCGTCGGCGAGTCGTGCAGCGGCTACCTCGTGCGAAGCGAGACCACAGCGCTGTGGGTGGACTGCGGGCCGGGGACTTTCGCCAACCTGCAGAGCCACATGCGGCTGCAGGAGGTCGATGCGATGCTGGTGAGCCACCACCACCCCGATCACTGCGCCGAGCTGCCGGTCATCTACAACGCCGCCAAGTACTACATGGGCATGGAGCACATCCGCGTCCTTGCAACCGAGGGAGTGCGTGAGGTCACCGATGCCTACGGCGAGAGCTCTGATCTGTTCGGCTGGGAGATGGTGAAGGACTCCTCCCAGGCGCAGGTCGGCGACATCGACGTGCTGTTCTCACGGACCGATCACCCCGTCGAGACGCTGGCGATGCGTTTCGAGAGCAGCGGCAAGTCGATCGTTTACACGTCGGACACGGGCCGGGGCTGGACGCTCGCTGCGCTCAGCCGGGACGTCAACAGGCCGGCGCCCGATCTCGTGGTTGGGGAGGGAACGCTGCTCGCGGCGACCGACGATCCCGGCATCCCCCACGTCAGCGCCGCATGGCTGGCAGCCGACGCCAACGATGTGGGAGCGGGCCGGCTCGTGGTGACCCATGTGCCGCCCGGTTCGGATCCCGCGGATCATCTCGCCGAGGCCGGCGAAGTGTTCCGTGGCGACGTGGCCGTGGCCCGCACGGGCGTGACCTACTTCGCGTGAGAGCTGCGCCGGTGCCCGAAGCCGAGTCCCGGTCGTGACGCGCCCCGACGGCCGGGCCACCGGCGAGCTGCGACCGGTCACGTTCGAGCGCGACTTCACCGATCAGACGCCCGGCTCTGTCCTGGTGTCCTTCGGTCGCACCAAGGTGCTGTGCACGGTGTCGATCGACGACGGCGTGCCCCGCTGGATGCGGGGCCGGGGCACCGGCTGGGTCACGGCGGAATACTCGATGCTGCCCGGTTCGAGTCCCGAGCGGGTGGGACGGGAGGCCAAGCGCAACCAGCAGAAGGGTCGCACGCTCGAGATCGAACGCCTCATCGGGCGGGCGCTGCGCGCAGTGTGCGACATGGCGGTGCTGGGGGAGCGCGAGGTCACCGTGGACTGCGATGTGCTGCAGGCTGACGGGGGCACGCGCACGGCCTCGATCTGCGGCGGGTATGTGGCGCTGCACGACGCGTGCACCCGGCTGGTGCGAGACGGGGCCATCGGCCAGCATCCGCTGCTCGACGAGTGCGCGGCGATCTCGGTGGGCATCGTCGATGGGGTGGCCTGCCTGGATCTGCCGTACGTCGAGGACGCCGGGGCTGAGGTGGACATGAACGTCGTCATGACCGGCGGCGGGCGTTTCGTCGAGGTGCAGGGCACCGCTGAGGGAAATCCGTTCGACGACGCTCAGCTCGACGCGATGCTGACGTTGGCCCGTTCCGGCATTGCCGAGATCGTCGAGCTGCAACGGGCGACGCTTGACACGCCGCCGGCTTGACAGTGCAGCTGTTCTGACCAGCGGTCGGGCGAAGCATCACAGACATCGCTGCCGTGTCGGCGGAAGGCTGAGCTCATGCGCCTCGTGATGGCCTCGGCGAACCCGCACAAGGCAGTCGAGATGGTCGCGGTGCTGCGCGAGGCGATGGCAGGCGTCGAGATCGTGCCGCGGCCGCCGGAACTGGGCGATGTGGCCGAGGACGGCGAGACGCTGGCTGCCAATGCGCTGATCAAGGCCCGCTTCGTGTGTGCAGCGGCCGGCGAACCGGCCATCGCCGACGACACGGGGCTGGAGGTCGACGCGCTGGACGGGGTGCCGGGGGTGCACAGCGCCCGTTACGCCGGGCCGCAACAAGACGCCGCTGCGAACCTGGCCAAGCTCATGTCGGCATTGCGGGACGTGCCTGTCGGCGGGCGCACCGCGCGCTTCCGGACCGTCGTGGCTGTCGTGTTCGGCGACGGCCGCGAAGTGCTGGCCGACGGAGTCGTCGAGGGCGCCATCGCCACGGCCCCGCGCGGTGACCGCGGCTTCGGCTACGACCCGGTTTTCGTCCCCGACGAGGCGGCACCGAGAACATTCGCCGAGCTCACCTCCGAGGAAAAGAACCGCATCAGCCACCGCGGTCGTGCGCTGCGAGCGCTTGCAGCCCAGCTCTGAGCCCGGGGGCTGATCTGCGCCACACCGTCCGGCTGGGCACGCAAGCGCCGTCGGTAACCTGCGCCCCATGACCGACCTTCCATCGATCTCCGTCCCGGCGCCGGGTGCGCAGCGGGCATTCGACGCCAGCGGCGTCAGCGGCTGGACGCAGATCTCCAACCGGCTGCTGGACGACCGCATCGTGTTCCTCGGCGACGAGGTGGACGATCAGCTCGCCAACGTCGTCTGCGCGCAGATGCTGTACTTGGAAGGCCAGGACCGCGGCCGCGACATCTCGCTGTACATCAACAGCCCCGGCGGCTCGGTCACAGCGGGCATGGCCATCTACGACACCATGCAGTTCATCGCGTGCGACGTGGCAACGGTGTGCCTGGGTCTGGGTGCCTCGATGGGCCAGTTCCTGCTGACTGCCGGCGCTCCCGGCAAGCGCTACTGCCTGCCCCACGCCCGGGTGATGATGCACCAGCCCTCGGGCGGTGTGCGCGGCCAGGCATCCGACATCGCCATCCAGGCCGAGCAGATGGCCTACGTCAAGCGCCTGATGGCCGAGCGCACCGCCCTGCACAGCGGCCAGGACGTCGACCAGATCCTGCTGGACTCCGAGCGGGATCGCTGGTTCACCGCTGAGGAGGCCAAGGCCTACGGCTTGTGCGATCACGTGATCGTCAAGCGCGGCGAGATGATCTAGGGACTGGTCTAGCCAGGCGCAGCAATGCTCGTGCGCCCGGCTTATCCGGGCGCAGCTACACAATTGCGGGTGACGTAGTCGACGACCCGCTGCGCGGCTGCGTCTTGGGTATCGAGGTAGGGATCCTGCGCCGAGATGAGCGCTGCGGCCCGGTCGAACGTCTTCCGGGAGTCGGTGTCGGCTATAGCGTCGCTCAGCGCTGCGGCCAGTTCGGCCAGCAACTGCACGTCCGGCTGGATCTCGGCTGGGGCGGCATCCGCTGCGGCGCCGAACTGGCGGGCCGTGCGTTCGAGCGCCTCGCGCGTGCTGGCGTCGTCGTTCGGGTTGACCGCCAAGCTGAGCTCGTCGATCAGCAGCAGGTGGGCGAACTCGTCGCAGAACTCTTCCGCCGACGGCCCGTCATCGCCGGCGAAGACCGTCATCCGCAGGGCGACGACGGCAGCGACAGCAGCCACAGCGACGAGGAACCAGCGCCGGCGAGCCGTCATGGCAGTCACGCGCGGGTTGCAGCCTCCGCCCGGCACCTCAGGTCCGCGACGCCGTGCGCGAGGCCGTCGGCGCAGCGGTACAGCGCGCTTCCTGAGACCAGCACGTTCGCTCCTGCTGCTGCGGCGCCGCTGATGGTGTCGGCCGAGATGCCCCCGTCCACCTCGATGTCGATACCGGCACCCGATGCCCCAGCGCACCCGCTCTCGTCGATGAGCCGGCGCAGCGCGGCGATCTTGGGTTCCATCGTGGCGATATAGGCCTGCCCGCCGAACCCGGGGTTGACAGTCATGACCAGCACCATGTCGACGAGGTCGAGGACGTGCGACACTGCATCGATCGGGGTCGACGGGTTGATCGCCACCGCTGGCTTCGCACCCAGCTCGGCTACCCGGTTGAGCGAGCGGTGCAGGTGCGTCACCGACTCTGCGTGAACGATCAGCATCTCGCATCCGGCGTCGACGTAGGCACCGAGCATCGGGTCGGGATCGACGACCATCAGGTGCGCCTCGAACATCACCTGGGCGTGCGGCCGGCAGGCGGCGATGACGTCGGGGCCGAAGGTGAGGTTCGGCACGAACACGCCGTCCATGACGTCCCATTGGATGCGGTCAACTCCGGCTGCTTCGAGTGCGGCGCACTCCTCGCCGAGGCGCGCGAAGTCCGCTGGCAGGACCGAGGGGACTATTTCGATTGGCCGAGCAGGCTCGATGGGCCGAGGCACGGTCGTCGAGGACATGTTCACTCGGCCAGTGTTGCCGACGCGCCGCAGAAAGGCGCGGCAGTTGAGGGGCGAGCCGCCGCAGACGCCTAGTTCAGGCGCTCCACGATCATGGCCATGCCCTGACCGCCGCCGACGCACATCGACTCGAGGCCGATGCTCTTGTCTCGGTCGGCGAGGCCGTTCAGCAGCGTGGTCATGATGCGGGCGCCGGTCATGCCGAACGGGTGGCCCAGCGCGATGGCGCCGCCGTTGAGGTTGAGCTGGTCGACCATGTCGATGCCCAGCTCGTCGGCCGACGGGATCACCTGGGCAGCGAAGGCCTCGTTGATCTCGACCATGTCGATGTCGCTCATCGTCATGCCTGCACGTGCCAGCGCCTTCTTGCACGCCTCGATGGGGCCGAGGCCCATGATCTCGGGGTTCAGCGCCGACACTGCCGACGAGATGATGCGCGCCAGCGGCGTGATGCCCAGCTCTTCGGCACGCTTGCGGCTCATCACCATGACTGCGGCGGCGCCGTCGTTCAGCGGGCACGCATTGCCGGCGGTCACTCTGCCGTCGGGCCGGAACGCGGGCTTCAGCTGCGAGACCGCTTCGTAGGTGACGCCGGCGCGGGGGCCGTCGTCTGAGCTGACCACGCTGCCGTCGGGCAGTTCCAGCGGGGTGATGTCCATCTCGAAGAAGCCGCGACCGATGGCGGCCTCGGCCTTGTTCTGGCTCATCACGCCGTACTCGTCCATGGCCTGGCGGCTCACGCCCTTGTGCTCGGCCACGTTCTCGGCCGTCTGGCCCATCGCGATGTACAGGTCGGGCAGGCCGGGTGCGGGAGCCCAGTCGCCGTGGCCGCCTTCGGACCGCACCTTGGTCCGCTCGCCGGGCGCACGGAACTGCGGATTGGTGGTGCCGGGCAGGCTGTCGGAGTTGCCCTTGTCGTAGCGGCTGACGCACTCGACGCCAGCGGCGATGAAGGCATCGCCCTCGCCGGCACGGATGGCGTGCGCGGCCATGCGGATCGTCTGCAACGAGGACGAGCAGTAGCGGTTGACCGTGGTGCCGGGCACGTCGTCGAGGCCGGCCAGGATGGCCGAAGCGCGTGCGATGTTGAAGCCGGCCTCGCCGCCGGGCTGCCCGCAGCCCAGCATGAGATCCTCGATCTCGCCGTGGGGCAGCTCAGGCACCTTGTCGAGCAGCTTGGTGACGATCTGCGCCGTCATGTCGTCGGGCCGCATCTCGGTCAGCGAGCCCTTGAAGGCACGGCCGATCGGGCTGCGGGTGGTGGCGACGATGACTGGGTCGGTCGCTGCATCTGTACTCATGTGGTGTCCCCTCTGAGGACGCGCCGAACCCGTCTGCAGGCTCGATCACGCTGCGTGTGCGAGCCCAGAGGCTACGTCATTGCCCGGCGCTTCGTCCGGGAAGGCGCGCGCCGTCGCAGGCGACGAATCGTGCGCTGTGCGGGCTCAGGCGCTCTGGAGTGCTCGCCAGACGTTCTGGGGGCTGCAGGGCATGTCGATGTGGTCGATGCCCAGGTGGGCGACTGCATCGCACACGGCGTTGTGCACCGCCGGCGTGGAGCCGATCGTGCCCGACTCGCCGATGCCCTTGGCGCCCAGCGGGTTGCGGGGGCTGGCGGTCTCGGTGTTGGACACCTCGAAGCTCGGCAGCTCGGCGGCCGAAGGCACCAGGTAGTCGCCGAGACTCGGGTTGCGGGGCTGGCCGTCGCCGTCGTACTCGACGTGTTCGTACAGCGCCTGCGCGATGCCTTGGGCGATGCCGCCGTGCTGCTGGCCGTTCACGATGAGCGGATTCATGATGGTGCCGCAGTCGTCGACCGCCACGTGGCGCACCAGCTCGACCTCACCGGTGTCGCGGTCGACCTCTACGACGGCCACATGGGAGCCGAACGGGAACGTGGAATCGGTGCCGTCGAAGTTCTCCTCGGCCATCAGGCCTGCCTCGAGACCTGACGGGCGGGCACTGTCGTCGTTGGCCAGCTTGGCGATGTCGGCCCAGCTCACCGAGCTGGTCGGCACGCCGGCAACGGCAAGGCCGCCTTCGGCCACCACGATGTCGTCGGCAGACGCCTCGAGCAGGTGAGCGGCGAGCTGCTTGCCCTTCTCCAGCACGGCTTGGCTCGACAGGTACACGGCCGAACCAGCCGTCTGCAGCGAGCGCGAGCCCAGCGTGCCCGCACCCGAAGGCACCTCGGCGGTGTCGGCATCGAGGTGGGTGACCTGATCCATGGGAATGCCCAGCACTCCCTCGACGATCTGGCTGAATGCCGTGTCGTGGCCCTGACCGTGGCTGGAGGTGCCCACCCGGATCGTGGCTGTGCCGTCTTCGTGCACTTCGGTGCTGCCGTACTCCACGTGCAGGCCCACCGGAGCGGTGATCTCCACGTACGACGACACGCCGATGCCCAGCAGCTTCGAGTCGCCGGCGTCGCGCCGGGCCTGCTGCTCGGCTCGCAGATCGGCATAACCGGAGGCTTCGAGCACGGCGTCGAGGGCCTGCTCGTACTCGCCGGAGTCGTAGCTGACGCCCGTCTGCAGGGCGGTCGGGAAGGCATCGGGCTGCAGGTAGTTCTTGCGTCGGATCTCGGCCGGGTCCATGCCGATCGCGGCAGCGGCCTTGTCGAGGATGCGCTCCACCATCTGGGTCGCCTCCGGACGCCCGGCGCCGCGGTACGCACCGATCGGCGTGGTGTTGGTGATGACCGTCTGCGAGACGAAGTCGATGACGGGAATGTCGTACACGGCCTGGCTGAGCATTCCTGTGAGCATCGGCAGGATTGCACCGATGATCGGGTAGGCGCCGGCGTCGGCGATCACGTGCGCCTTCAGGCCAACGATGCTGCCGTCGTTGCGTACGCCCATCTCCACGTTCATCACCATGGCGCGGCCCTGCACCATCGACAGCATGTTCTCGGTGCGGTTCTCGGTCCACCGGGTCGGGCGGCCCAGTGCCTGGGCAGCTTTGCCGACCACGATGTACTCGGGGTACACCGCGGCCTTCGGGCCGAAGCCGCCGCCGACCCACGGCGCGGTCACCCGCAGCTGATCCGGTTCGAGGCCGAGCGCGGGTGCGAGCGCCTCATGCTGGGAGTGGGCGTTCTGCACCGACAGGTGCATGGTCATGCTGTCGTCGCCACCCGGCACGGCCACGCACCCGTTGGGCTCCATCGGAGCGCCGGCGAGGCGCTGGGTGACGATGCGCTCCGACACGACCTGGTCAGCACCGGCGAGGGCATCCACTCCCGGCCGCTCGCCCGTCTCCTCATCCGGGCCCGGGATAGCGAACGGGAAGCACACGTTGGACGCCTGCCCTTCCCACACGACGGGCGAGTCGGGATCCGCAGCCCGCTCGAAGTCCGAGACGACCGGCAGGGGGCTGTAGCCGACGTAGACAGCCTCGGCTGCGTCGTTCGCCTGCGCTTGGGTCTCTGCGACCACTGCCGCCACCATGTCTCCCACGAAGCGCACCCGGCCCGCCGCCAACGGTGGGCGGTTGAAGTCGGGCGGCATCATCGGGAAGCCTTGGAAGGCATCCATCGGCAGATTCTCCGACGTGTACACCGCCACGACGCCCGGCATGGACGCCGCCTCGGAAGTGTCGATCGAGACGATCTCGGCATGGGCTTCCGGCGAGCGCACGAAGGCGACCCGTGCCGCGTCGACGTCAAGATCGTCGACGTAGTGATTCGCCCCGGTCAGCAGCCCTGGATCTTCCTTGCGCTGAACAGGATTCCCCAGGATCGAACCCGATGCGGCCATCGCTTGCCTCCTTGTGGCTGGCACCCCTGCGGGGCGCCGGATTGCGTTCGGAACGGCGTGCCCGGCCGCGCACGCCCGGGCGTCAGCCGCGACAGTAGCCCAACGCCCAGCCGGCGCTGTGCGCCGCGAGACGGGCTGCCGGGCTGGCTGTTCAGCCGCCGGCCCGAGCGGTGGCGGCTCTGTCGATCGATGCAAGCCAGCTCGCCACGGTGTGCGCTGCGAGGCCCGGACTCTCGCACATCCACCAGTGGCCCACGTCCAGCAGCTCGGTGACCCTGGCGCCTGCGCGGATGGCGATACGGCGATGCATGACACCGCCGCCGGTGAAGTGATCGCCGGCTGCCAGGATGCACAGGCCGGGCCGCCGACCGGCCGCTGCGATGTTGAAGCCCAGGTCGGCCATGGCGGGCTGGGCAGCATCGCGGTAGAGCGCCAGGATGCACCGGCCCATGTCGGCGTTGATGTGCGGCACCACGGCGGCAGCCACCTCGGGCCCCATGCCGAGACCTGCATAGAAGGCGACTCGCTCGTCGTCAGGACGGCTGATCATGCGCTCGATGGAGGCATCTCCCTCGGGCGTCTGCCAGAGCTGTGCCGCGTCGTGCCAGACGTAGTCGGGATCGAACAGGCCGATGACGTCGGTGCACCACGAGCGAATGAGATCGGGGCGTTCCATGGCGATGCGCATGACATGGCCGCCTCCCCAGTCATGTCCCAGCAGGTCTACGTGCTCGGCGCCGGCCGCGAGCAGTTGCTCCAGCTCGTCGGCGAGCCAGTCCCTGTACTCGTTCATAGTGGCGCCGAAGCCCTCGGGCGCCGGTGCGCCGAACCCCGGCGGCGACAGTGCCACGACGTCGGAGGGGCCGATGCCGTGGCGCTCGAGGGCGGCGCGCATCGGATCCCAGATGGCAGTTGTCTCGGGGTTGCCGTGAACGAGCACGAGCGTCATTGCGAACGTCTCCCTGTCGGGGAATCAGGATTCTCTGGGGCCTCAGGCGGTCGTTGAAGCAGTCGGACCTTCCGTGCGCAGTCGAACGGTGGCTTCGACATCGACGGATCGGCCATCGTCGCCGATCACCACGCCGTAGTCACGGCGGGCGCCCTCGACGCTGACAACGTCGTCCATCACGTCCCGCAGCACTGCGTCGGGCTCCCGCTCGAACGCGTCGCCCCAGCCGCCCCCGCCGGGCGTGTCGGCGATCATGCGTGCCGGCCCCATCCGCTTCACGCCGTACTTGGGCGGCACGAATGTCGGGCCATCGGCCTCAACGTCGACGGGGACGATCCACTCCAAGCCGATCCCGCCGGTGCCGCCACCGCGCACACCGTGTCCCGACGGCGTGTCCAGCCCCTCGGCCCGGAACGACCAGATGGCGGGCTCGAGAATGTCGGCTTCATACCGCACCCCGGTGCCGCCGCGCCGCTGGCCCGGCCCGGCGTTGTCGCAGCGCTGCTCGTGGCGGACATACCGGACGGGGTACATCTGCTCGTGAAACTCCAGGTTCGGCAGGTCGAGGCCGCCGAGCGTGATGAGATGTCCCATCTGCGGGAAGCCGTCGCGCTCGGCCGTCGCGCCGGGCGTGGCCATGGCATGCCACTGGTACATCACCCAGGTGGTGCCGTCGTCGCGGCGCCCGGCGACATGGCCGTGCATGGTCTTGGACCACGCGGCGCAGGCCCGGTCTGGGTCGGCTTGCGCGAGCGCCTGCCACACCGCGATCACGATCTCATGGGCCACGAAGACCGTGTTCATCGTCATCGGCGCCGGCGGCAGGGCGTTCACGATGCTGCCTTCGGGGGCGATGATCGTCAGCGGCCGGTAGGTGCCCTCATTGCGCGGGATCGACGTGTCGAAGAACGACGACACCGCCAGGAACACCGACGAGTAGGTGTTGGCCAGCGAGCTGTTCTTGAAGCCCTCGATCTGCGGATCGGTGCCGGTGAAGTCGAGCGTCATCTCGTCGCCCTCGACGCTCAGGTGCACTCGCACGGCGATGTCGGCCGGGCCGAAGCAGTCGTTGTCGGTGCGGTCCTCGCCGTAGTAGGTGCCGTCGGGCAGCTCTGTTATGGCGGTGCGCATGCGCCGTTCGCCGTGGGTGAGCACGCCGTCGAGGTAGGCCAGGTAGGGCTCGACGCCGAGTTCGGCTACCAGGCCGAGGACCCGTTCCGCGCCGATGCGTGTGGAGCCCAGCATCGCCAGCAGGTCGCCGTCGAGCAGTTCGGGCGTCCGGCAGTTGATCAGCAGCAGTTCCCACAGGTCATCGCGGACGGCGCCGGCCTCGATCAGCTTCATCACCGGCAGCCGGATGCCCTCCTGCCAGATCTCGGTTGCCTCGGGGTTGTAGGTGCCGGCGAGCCCGCCGCCGATGTCGGATTGATGCGCACGGTTGCAGCAGAAACCGACCAGCGTGGGTTCCCTGCCGGTGCCGCCCTCCGTGAATACCGGCCGAGCGATGACCCAGTCGGGCAGGTGGTTGCCGCCGGCCACGTAGGGATCCGACAGCAGGAAGACGTCCTCGGGGTTGATGCGGCCCTCGTAGCGCTTCAGCAGCGCACGCACCGCGAACCCGCCGCCGCCGGTGTGAATGGGGATGCCGTCGGCATTGGCCACCAGCGTCCCGTCGGGCGTGGTCACGTAGCAGGAGAAGTCGTGGCTCTGGCTGAAGATGGTGCTGCGCGCCGTGCGCGTCATCACCCAGCCCATGTGCTTGCTGATCTGGTCGAGCCGGTTCTGCATGACAGCGAGCACGATCGGGTCCAGGAGCGTGCGCGGTTCGGCGGAACTCTCCGTCGCGCTACCCATTGCTTCCCGCTCTTGTTCGCTGCGCTCACGGGCCGCTCGGGCCACGGCTTCGCCTGACGGCTCAGCCTCTGGCTCGACCCCGTTCGTCTCGCTGCGAGCCCGGCCCGATTGGACGCTGCGGGACACGGCCGCATCGCCCGACCCTGCTGCGCTCTCCGTCTCGTCGGCGGGTGCCAGGTCGATGAACAGGTCACCGTTCGCGTCCACCCACAGCCGGTCACCCGGTCGCGTCACGACTGTCGTGGTCAGCTCCTCGACCAGCGCAGGCCCCATGATCGTGTGGCCGCGCCGCAGTACCTCGCCGTCGAACACCGGCGTGTCGCACCAGCCGAACGGGCCGTGCCAGACCGAGCGCGTCTCGATGGGCTCCGGATCGCTCTCTGCGGGCGCCGTCTCGGAAGTGGCCACGTCACCCGTGCTCGCCCGTGCCACCAAGCGAAGCGAGGCCACCATGATCGTGCCGTCCTGCTGGACGTGGCCGTACAGCCGCTGGTATTCGGCTTCGAAGGCGTCGCGCACCGCTGCCGCGTCGATCGTGGACGGGTCGTTGCCGTAGGCGGGAACGCGGATCGTCCAGAGCTGGCCGGGATGATGCAGCTCCAGTTCGCAATCGAGCGTCACTTGGCTGGCCGCGAAGCCCTCCCCGTCCATCACGCTGAGGGCTTGGGCGCACAGGGCCTCAAAGCCAGCGTCGACCTCGGCGAGATCCAGCTCGTCGAGCGAACCCATCAAGAAGCGGGTGAAGTCCTGGCGGACGTCGGAATGCAGCATCCCGATCGCACAGAGCGCGCCGGCGTCGCGAGGCACGTACACGCGCTCGCAGCCGAGCCCGGCGGCCACCGAGGCGCCGTGCATCGGGCCGGCACCGCCCGCGGCCACCATCGTGAAGCGCCGGGGCGAGTGACCTCGCTCGATCGAGATGTGCTCGGTGGCGCTGAGCAGGTGCTGCTCGACAACCTCCACGATGCCGGCGGCGGCCTCTTCGACGGTCATGCCGAGCGGCTCGGCTACATGGGTGCGGATCGCTTCACGGGCGGCGTCGATGTCGAGGTCGAGCGTGCCGCCCGCCGACTTGCCCGGTCGCAGCCGGCCGAGCACAAGCTGGGCATCGGTGACCGTCGGGAGCGTGCCGCCGTGGCCGTAGCAGGCAGGGCCTGGATCGGCGCCCGCGCCCTGCGGCCCCACGTAGAGCAGGCCGGCCTCGTCGACTCCGGCGATGGTGCCGCCGCCCGCGCCGATCGTGTGAATGTCGATCGCCGGGGTGGAGACGTGGTAGCCGGCGATCATGATGTCGTCGCGGGTGTCCACCTCGCCGCCCGACATCAGCAGCACGTCGCATGACGTGCCGCCGATCTCCATCGAGATCAGGTTCCCGGCGACTGCCGAGGTGTTCTCGTCGGTGACGAGTGCAGCATCGGTGGCGTCGCGGTACAGGTTCAGCGCACCGATCGCGGCAGCGGGGCCGCTGAGCAGCAGGTTGACGGGCCGCTCGGACACTTGGTCGACCGACGCAGCGCCGCCATTGGACTGGACGAGCAGGATCGAGTGGCGCAATCCGGCCGCGGCGAGCTCGTCGTTCAGCTTGCGCAGGTACGAGACGATCTTCGGCGACAGCGAAGCGTTGACCACAGCGGTAGACGTCCGCTCGTACTCGCCCATCAGCGACGAGACCGCTGTCGATGTGGTGACCCACGTGCCGTCCCACTGCTCGCTCACTGCTTCGGCCGCCGCGCGCTCGTGAGCGTCGTTCACGAACGAGTTCATGAATGCGATGGCCACGGCCTCGACATCGTGGCTGTCGAAGTGCTCGAGCACCGGGCCCAAGCCCTCCAGGTCGAGCGGAGCGTGCTCGCTGCCGTCGGCATCGATACGCCCGCCCAGCGTGGCCCGCAAGTAGCGCGGCACGAGCACCGGGGCAAACGGAGCCCGGTGGTTCCACTGGTCCTCTCGCAGCCCACGGCGGATCTCCAGCGCATCGCGGAATCCCTCGGTGGCGATCAGCCCGACGACCGCGCCGGTGCCCTCCAGCATCGTGTTGGTGGCGACGGTGGAGCCGTGCACGAACAGGGCGCAGCCGGCAAGCACCTCGTCCAACGGCATGCCGAGATCCACGGCGAGGCGGGCCAGCGCCGCGTGCACGCCGCGGCTGGGATCGGCAGGCACCGAGGGAACCTTCGCCACCCAGGTCGCGCCCTGCGCATCGGCGAGCACCAGGTCGGTGAAGGTGCCGCCGACATCCACGCCGATGCGCCATGGCGCGGCAGGCCGCCCCGGCGTGCTGCCGGTGCCGTTCTGGGCGGCGGGAGCCGCTCGCGTCGTCATCTGATCAGTCTCGCATCTCGGGAGTCTCATGGCTCCGTTAGCTGGATGACAAGGCCCCGGCGAACCCAACAGTGGCACTCGAAAAGTCTGTGCAACTCCAAGCTGCCCGAGTCCGATATCTTCCGCGTCACTGGAGCGGACCGTGCTGACACTGCCGTCAGGGCGGCGCGAGGATCTTGGGCATCGCATCTACGACCCGCCCGGTCACGGTGATCGTGGCGAACGGCTGGTCACCGCGCCCGATGCCGGCGTCTCGGCCGGCTCGAAGCTGCCGGGGTGCTCGTCGCCGCCTGAGCTCGCTCGATCAGGAGGCCCCCGGTGACGGCGTTGGCAGCAGCAGCCAGCGTCTCGCAATCGCACGACGCTTTCGGCCGGCACCCGTTCTGCAGGCGGTCGGCCGCAGCCAGCTCCGCTGGGCACTGCCATTAGCTTGGGCCCGTGCGAATCGGGGTGCTCACCGGCGGGGGCGACTGCGCGGGCCTGAACGCAGCGATCCGGGCGGTCGTGCGAGCCGCCGGACACGAGCTGGACCGCAGCGTCATCGGCTACCGGCGCGGCTGGAACGGCGTGCTCGAGGGAGACAGCGTCAAGCTCGATTCCGAGGCGATGCGGGGCGCGCTGCCGCGCGGCGGCACGATGCTCGGCACTTCCCGCAGCAGCCGCCGCCTCGAGACCGAGGGAGCGGCGCCGCTGGTAGCACAGCTCGAGCGAGACGGCGTGGACATGCTGGTGACCATCGGCGGCGACGGCACGCTGATCACCGCCGGACGGCTCTCCGACGCCGGGTTCCCGGTGATCGCCGTCCCCAAGACGATCGACAACGACGTGGAGGGCACCGATGTCTGCATCGGATTCGACACGGCGCTCGGCGTCGCCACCGAGGCGGTCGACCGGCTCCACACCACCGCCGAGTCGCACAACCGGATCATGGTGCTCGAGGTGATGGGCCGCCAAGCCGGCCACATAGCGGCCGGTGCGGGCATCGCCGGAGGTGCTGCCGCCATCCTCGTGCCCGAAGCGCCGTTCAACATCGACAACATCGCCGAGCGCCTCATGGCACGGCATCACCGCGACCGCAATGCGTCCATCGTGGTGGTCGCCGAGGGCGCGGTTCCCGACAGCAGCGTCGAGGCACCCGACAACGGCACCGACGAATGGGGCAACCGGGTCCTCGACGGCATGGGGCAGTTCGTCGGCGATCTGCTGGCGGAGCGCACCGGCTACGACACGCGCACCACCGTGCTGGGTTACATCCAGCGCGGCGGACCGCCGACGCCGGCCGACCGACTGCTCGGCAGCCGGCTCGGCGCCCGTGCGGTCGAAGTGCTCATCGAGGGCACATCGGGCTGCATGGTGGGCGTGCACTCCACCGGCATCGCCCTGCAACCGCTCGCCGAGGTCGCAGGCCGCACCCGCTATCTCAGCGAGGACCAGCTGGAGCTGCTGGATCTCATCTCCACGGCGCCGGTGCTGATGCCGCTGCACACCTCGCGGCGCTGGTTCTGAAGCCGGTTCTGAGACTGGCTGACCGGCGCTGCACGGTAGGGTGGCGACGACAACGCATACCGGGGAGCCCACGGGGCTGAGAGGGCGACAGCAGTGCGGTCGCCGACCCGAGAACCTGATCTGGGTAATGCCAGCGGAGGAAGCACATGACCACCCGTCAACTGCGCAAGCCGTATCGCATCGCTGTTGCGGTTGCAGCAGCGATGCTGCTGGTCGCTGCGTGCGGCAGCGACGACGTCCCCGAGACCGACATTCCGGCGCCGCCTCCCGAGACGGAGTCCCCGTCGCAGGATGCGACGCCTGCGACCACAACCGAGCCGTCGATCGAGGGCACCACGGTCACGCTCATCAGCCACGACTCGTTCAGCCTGTCTGACGGAACCCTGGCCGAGTTCGAGGCCCAGACCGGGGTGACCGTCGAACTGCTCGAAGTCGGCGATACCGGCACGCTCGTGGCCGAGGCGATCCTCACCAAGGACGCGCCGCTGGGCGACGTGCTGTTCGGCATCGACAACACGTTCCTCCAACGCGGTCTCGACGCCGGCATCTTCCTGCGATACGAGTCACCGGCGCTCGCCGGCGTGCCCGAGGATTTCCAGCTCGATGGGCGCCACCGGGTCACCCCGGTGGATTACGGCGATGTGTGCGTCAACTACTGGAAGGACGCGGTGCCCTGGGAGCCGGTCACGCTCGACGAGCTGACATTCCCCGAGCTCGCCGACCAACTGGTGGTGCAGCATCCCGAGACCTCCTCGCCGGGCCTGGCCTTCCTGCTCGCAACCATCGCGGCCTTCGGCGACGGCTGGGAGCTGTACTGGGAGGACCTGCGCAACAACGGCGTCACAGTCACCGCCGGCTGGGAGGACGCCTACTACGGCGAGTTCGTCGCCGGCGGGGGCGACCGATCAATGGTCGTGTCCTATGCGTCCAGCCCGCCGGCGGAGGTGATCTACGCCGACCCGCCGACCGATGCCGCCCCGACTGCGGTCATCACCGAGTCGTGCTACCGCCAGATCGAATTTGCCGGGATCCTGTCGGGCACCGACAACGAAGCCGGTGCGCAGGCGCTCATCGACTTCATGCTGAGCGAGACGTGGCAGAACGACGTGCCGCTGAACATGTTCGTCTACCCCGTCATCGAGAACGCGACGCTGCCGCCTGAATTCGTCGAGCACACTGCGGTGCCCGAGAACCCGCTCATGCTCGACCCGGCAGAGATCGAGGCCAACCGTGACGCGTGGACCGAGCGCTGGGTGGAGATCGTCCTGCGCTGAGGGCGCTGCTGGGCCAGGCCCCCCCCCCATGTCTCCTCAGGCGACCGACAACCGGGCGCCCCTGCGGCGTTCTGCACCGCCGGCCATCGGATGGGCGGTCGCTGCGGCAGCGCCGCTCGCCTTCCTGGGGCTGTTCTTCGTGTACCCCGTGCTGACCGTCGTCGCCGACGGGCTCGGCGGGCTGTTCGAGGTGCTGGGGCGTTCTGCCATTCGCGGTGTGCTGTGGTTCACCTTCTGGCAGGCGACCGCCTCCACGGCGCTCACTCTGGCGGTCGGCATTCCCGCTGCGGCGATGCTGGCGCGGCTGCGGCCGCGGACCCGTCGAATCGTGCGTGCCGTGATCACCGTGCCGTTCGTGCTGCCGACGGTGGTCGTGGCCGGCGCCTTCAACGCCGCCTTCGACCGGTTCGGGCTCGATTCGGGTGCGCTGTCGCTGCATCACACCGTGTGGGCGATCCTGGCGGCGCACGTCTTCTTCAACTACGCCGTTGTCGTGCGGACCGTCGGCTCGTGGTGGGCCGGCCTCGACGGGCGCAACGCGGACGCGGCCGCGGTGCTGGGCGCCACCCCCGCCCGTGCGTTCGCTCATGTCACCTGGCCCCTGCTGCGCCCCGCTGTCGCCGCGGCAGCAGCAGTGACCTTCCTGTTCTCGTTCGCCTCGTTCGGGGTGATCCTGATCCTCGGAGGCCCCGCACGCGCCACGGTCGAGACCGAGATCTACCGCTACGCCATCACGCGGCTCGACTTCGCCACGGCATCTGCGCTGGCGCTCTGCCAGCTCGTGGCCGTGGCGGCGCTCGTCGCGCTCGCCGGCGTGGCCGAACGGCGCAGGGCAGTCGCCCGGCGGGCGCCGGGTCGCACTGCGCCGCGGCGCCGGCCCGGCATGATCGTCCCCAATGCGGTCGTGGCCCTGCTCCTGCTGGGGGTGCCGATCGGATCACTGATCGAGCGGGCATTCGCCACCGGCGGCGGCTACGGGCTGGCCAACTTCGCTGCGCTCGGCGATCGGGTGCAGACGCTCCCCGCCACGGCGCTCGCTGCGCTGTGGCACTCGCTCGGGTTCGCTGCGCTGGCGATGGCCATCGCAGCCGTCGTCGGCGTCCTCGCCTCGATCGTCGTCGTGGGAGGCCGCGCCCGCGCAGCGATCGCGGCGCGCGGCGCGGCGTGGCTCAGACGTCTCCTCGATGTGGGCTTGACACTCCCGTTGGGTGTCTCTGCGGTGACCGTCGGGCTGGGCATGCTGCTGGCGCTGGACACGCCGCCGTTCGAGTTCCGCACGGTGTGGTGGATCATCCCGGTCGCTCACGCCTTGGTGGGCATGCCGTTCGTCGTGCGGACCCTGGTGCCGACGTTGCGGTCCATCGACGACCGGCTGCGCGAAGCAGCGGCGGTCCTGGGGGCATCGCCGTTGCGCACGCGCCGCGAGGTCGACGTGCCGATCGCCTCACGGGCTGTCGCAGTGGGTGCCGCCTTCGCCTTCGCCGTGTCGCTCGGCGAGTTCGGGGCGACGGCATTCCTGCCGCGACGGCCCGACACGCTGACCGCGCCGCTGGCGCTCTTCCGCCTGCTCGGCACGCCCGGCGACACCCTGCAAGGCCAGGCGATGGCGCTCGCGGTGGTGCTGATGGCGGCAACCGCGCTGTCGGTGCTGGTCATCGAAGGCCTGCGCCGCACCGACGAGTCGCTGTTCTAGCGACGGATTGTTCAGAATCCCAGTGCGGGATGATCGACGAAGTGGTCGAGCGCATCGGGGTCGTCGATGGCCTCGACGTTGGCCACCGATCGGCCCTCGACGACGTCTCGAATGGCCAGCTCCACGAGCTTCCCCGAACGGGTTCGCGGGATAGCCGGCACTTGGGCGATCACTGCGGGCACATGGCGGGGCGATGCCCCTGAACGGATCTGCGAGCGGATCCTGCCGGTCAGCTCGTCGTCGAGGGTCACGCCCTCGCGCAGCTTCACGAACAGCACGACCCGCGTGTCGCTGCTGGCCGCCGCGCCGCCGCCGGCAGGCACTCGCTGGCCGATGACCACGCTCTCGAGCACCTCGTCGATCTGGTCGACCTGGCGGTAGATCTCCGCGGTGCCGATGCGCACCCCGCCGGGATTCAGCGTGGCATCGGATCGCCCGCTGATGATCATCCCGCCGTTCGGCGTCCACTCGGCGAAGTCGCCGTGATGCCAGGTGCCCTCGAAGCGTTCGAAGTAGGCAGATCGGTAGCGCGCGTCGTCAGGGTCGTCCCAGAAGCGCAGCGGCATGGACA
Organism: Acidimicrobiia bacterium; assembly: GCA_022826045.1. Lineage (GTDB taxonomy): Bacteria > Actinomycetota > Acidimicrobiia > Acidimicrobiales > Poriferisodalaceae > Poriferisodalis. Next base: position 37,515 of record JAJDVQ010000041.1, read on the forward strand.
CGAACGCATTGCGGCACACCAGCTCGCCCTGGGTGCCGGCGCCGAGCGACGCGCCGTCGGCATCGGCCACGTCGACATCGAGGCCGAGTGCAGCCGCCTGGATCTCGCCGCGGCGGACCGGGCCCGTCGGGTCGCCGATCACGAAGCCGCCGCAGATGTCGGTTCCCCCTGAGAACGAGGCCAGGTGAACGTCGGCCTTGACCTCGGAGTACACCCAGTCGAAGCCCTCGGGTGCCAGGGGCGAGCCGGTGGAGGAGATGGTGCGCACGGTGTCGAGCGCATGGGTCCGTGCAGGCCGCAGGCCGGCCTTCATCGCGCCTTCGATGAACTTGGCGCTGACGCCGAACAGCGTGACGCCCCAGTCGTCGGCCACGTCGAAGAGCCGCGCCGGACCGGGATGGAACGGCGAGCCGTCGTACAGCACCAGCGATGCGCCGCTGGCCAGTCCGGCGACGAGCCAGTTCCACATCATCCAGCCGGTGGTGGTGAAGTACATGACGCGATCGCCGGGGCGAACGTCGAAGTGCAGCCGCTGCTCGCTCCACAGCTTGAGCAGTGCGCCTCCGGCCCGGTGAACGATGCACTTCGGCTTTCCCGTGGTGCCTGACGAGTACAGGATGTACACCGGCTGGTCGAAGCCCAGCCGTTCGAACGTCAGGTCGTCGCCGGTGGCGGCGCGATGAGGCGCCAGCCACTCGGCCCACGATGTCGCCGGTCCCGGGCTGCCGCCCGATGCGGCGGGTGCGTCGCGGTCGTAGGGCGCGATGACAAGCCGCCGCAATGACGCGCCCGTCGTTCGCCGCTCGTGTTCGCTGCGCTCACGGGCCGCTTGGGCCCGGGGCTCAGCCGCTGTCGCTGCGAGGCTGGCGGCCACCTCGGCCGCTTTGGCGGCCGTGCGGTGGTGCACGCCGTTGTAGTGGTAGCCGTCGACGGCGACCATGACGGTCGGGGAGATCTGGCCGAAGCGGTCGAGCACGCCGTCGATGCCGAAGTCCGGGCTGACCGACGAGTACACAGCGCCCAGCGACGCCGTCGCCAGGAACACGATGAGCGCTTCGGGTCCGTTGGGGAGCATGGTGGCAACTCGGTCGCCCACGCCCACCTCGTCGGCGGCCAGCGCCCGCTGGCACGCTGCCACTTCGGCCCGCAGCTCGCCGTGTGTCATGGTGTGCTGCACTGCGTCCTCGCCGAGGAAGACCAGTGCCGTGTCTCCGGGCTGCGGACCGCCCGCGGCGACCGGCCGCAGGTAGTGCTCGGCGATGTTCAGGCTGGACCCGGCGAAGAACTCCACACCGGGGCCGGGCGTCGCCCCGGCGCCGGCCGCGCCCGGCGTGTCTCGGGCAATGAACTCGGGACCAAGCTCGCCGATGCCGTCGCTGAACGCCCACACGGCGCGCCAGAACGCTCCGGGATGTTGCACGGACCACGCATGCAGATCCGCATAGGTGTTGCGGTCGAGCCCGATGCCGACCTGCTCGGCGAACTGCCAGAGCTGGGTCGAGCGCCGCCGCCAGTGATCGGGCCGCCACAGCACGGCATCGGCGTCGCTCGGACTGCGGGGCTCGGGTGCGCTGGCCATCGAGCGCAAGCTACCCAAGGGCAGTGACGCGGGTAGGGTCGCCGCGCATGGACGGGATCTGCGACGACCTTCAGGCAGAGAATGACGCGCTCGGCGACGTGGTCCGTGACCTCAGCGAGGAGCAGTGGCGCCTGCCCACGCCCGCAGAGGGATGGGACAGCCGCGAGACGATGGTGCACCTGGGCATGACCGACTGGGTGGCGACGGTGGCCGTCGTCGATCCCGAGCACTTCGACGACTTCAAGGCCGCTGCGGCGCGTGGCGACATGGATCTGCACACCGCAGCCGGCTTCGACTTCGCCTCGATGTCCGGAGCGGAGATCTGGGACTGGCTCTGTGCCGAACGCACCAAGATGCTCGATGCCGTGCGCCCGCTCCATCCCAAGGATCGGATTCCCTGGTTCGGGCCGTCCATGGGGGCACTGTCGTTTGTGACCGCCCGGCTCATGGAGACCTGGTCGCACGGGCACGACGTTGCCGACACCCACGGCCGGGAATTGCCGCGCACGGATCGGCTTCGCCACGTTGCCCACATCGGGGTGAGCACCCGTGGCTGGAGCTACGCGAACCGGGGCCTCGAGGTGCCCGATGGGCCGGTACGAGTCGAGTTGGATGCCCCGAGCGGTGACGTGTGGACGTGGGGTCCTGAAGATGCGGCCGACAAGGTGAGCGGCGACGCCTACGAGTTCTGCTTGGCGGTCACCCAGCGTCGCCACCACACCGAGACGGGGTTGTCGGTCGCCGGCCCGCTGGCGACGGGGTGGATGGACATCGCCCAGGCGTTCGCCGGGCCGCCGACCGACGCCGAAAGCCGCCGCGCCGCTTGAGCGCTGTGCTGAGGCGCGTGGAGGTCACTGTGTTGCAGCGCGCCTGGGGGGCGCGGTGCTGATAGCCGGGCTCACCGGTGGCATCGGCGCCGGCAAGTCATCGGTCGCGCGGCTGCTGGCCGGTCACGGCGCGTCGGTGGTGGATGTCGACGCCCTGGGCCGCGAGATCATCGCCCCGGACGGGTCGGCGGTGCAGGCCGTGCTCGACCGATTCGGCAACGATCTGGCAGGACCCGATGGCGGCATCGACCGTCCCGCGCTCGCGTCGATCGTGTTCAACGACACCGACGAGCTCGCAGCCCTCAACGAGATCAGCCATCCGGCGATCAACCAGCTCCTCGACGAGCGGATCGGCGCCATCGCTGCGTCTGGGGCCTCCGAGGTCGTCGTGCTCGACATGGCGGTGCTGGCGGAGAGCACGCTCGGTCAGGGCACGCACTTCCCCTACGAGGTCGTCATCACGGTGGAAGCGCCGCCCGATGTGCGCCTCGAACGCCTCGTCGAGCGCGGCATGACTGACGAGGACGCCAAGGCGCGGCTGGGGTCTCAGGCCACCGACGAGCAGCGGCGGGAAGTCGCTGACTTCGTCATCGGAAACGGCGGGGGACTCGACGAGCTTGCCGACGCGACGGCCCAGCTGTGGGATGCGCTGTGCCGGCTCGCGGACGAGCGGGCCGCATGAACACCAGCGAATCAACGCCCATCCGCTACCCGCCGCAGAACCACATCCTGCGGCATCTGCGGCTCAGCCACCAGATGACGGATGACGGCACGCTGAGCGCCACCATGCCGGTTCTCGACGACCTCGCCGACGGGCCTTTGGCCGACGGCGGCTGGCTGCGGCTCGGCGCCCTCGCCACGCTGGTCGACTCGGTGGCCGGTCACCACGCAGTGCTGCAGGTGACGCCCGACTGGTCGGCCACGCTGCACCTGTCGACCGTCCTGGCAGCGCGTGCCGCCGGTGACGTGGTGACGGCCCGGTGCTCGCCGCTGCGGGTCGGTCGCAACCAGGTCGTCACCGAGACTTCGGTGACCGACGAGGCCGGAACCGAGATTGCCCGCTCGACCTGCACCTACGCCCGGCTGCCGCGGCGCGACGACACGCCTGTCGTGGACTCCGCCGCCCGGGAGAACGCCGTCGACTACCGGGAGGATGACGAGCTGGACCCCCGACCGCCCCTCGACGACTACCTGCGCATCACGCCGGTGCCGGGTGAGCCGCGCATCGAGTTGCCGATGCACAACCGCATCCGCAACTCATTCGGCTCGCTGCAAGGGGGCGCCTCGATCGTGGTGGCAGAAGTCATGGCGAACCACCTCGCCGGCCTGGAGGCGGGCGGCGAGCGCATCTCACGCTGCGTGTTCGCCGACATGCACTACCTGGCGCCGGGCCGCGGCGGGCCGTTCCGGGTCGACGGGGATGTGCTGGCTCGCACCGATCACCTCGTCACCAGCCGCACCCGCATCTTCGAGACTGCCGGGGGCACCGACCGGTTGCTGCAGACCGCCACCGCGACCGCGGCCTACCTGGACTGACCGATCCGGCCCCCAGGCGGCCGATCGCATCAAGACGAGCCGACACCGCACCCGCCGTGTCACACCGGCCCTCTACCGTGCAAGGCATGGACACGGCGGCAGGAGGCACCGGGCTGGCGTCACGAGGCGGGCTGCCACGGATGGCGGCGTTCGACATCGATGGCACGCTGATCAACCGCCAGGGAGTGCTCACTGAACGGACTGCTTCAGCTCTGCGAGCGCTGACCGAGGCGGGTGTGGTTGCCGCCTTGGCAACCGGTCGCCCGTGGCCCCAGGTCCAATCGGTCCTGCGCGAGGCCCCCGGAATGTCGTATGCGGTGTGTCTCAACGGGGCAGTGGTCATGGACGCCGTTGCGGGCGAGCAGATCGCGGACCGCGCGATGACGCACTTCGAGGCCATCGAGGCGGCGCAGATCGCCCGCAAGCTGGTGCCCGACATCCGGCTCGGGCTCGACTTGGCCGACGGCCGGCATGTGTGGGAGCACGACTTCGCTCCGGACATGCCCATTGACCTGCTCGCCGATATCAGCGTTGCCCGCGTCGACGATGCAGTCGCCGCCGTCGACGGGCCTGCGCTGACGTGGCTGGTGCACGCGCCCAGGGGCGACACGCTGGCGCTCATCGACGAGCTCGCGCCCGAGATGCCACTCGGCACCGAGATCCGCCCGTCGGGGCTGGATATGGCAGAGATTGCGGCTGCCGGGGTGAACAAGGCGGCAGGCCTCGAAGTCATCTGCCAGCGCTACGGCATCGATGCCGCCGACACGATTGCCTTCGGTGACGGGCTGAACGACATCGACATGCTGCGCTGGGCCGGTCTGGCGGTCGCGATGTCGAACGCGTCTGCTGAGGTGCGCGCGGTGGCAGATGTCGTGGCGCCCGACCATCATGACGACGGCGTGGCGGCGGTGATAGAGCAGTTGCTGAAAGGAATCTCATGACCTCCGAATCCGGCAGCGATGAACCCGAGCAGGCGGGTTCGGCGGGCGAGGCGGCGCCGCCCAAGCCGTCGATCTGGGAGCGGATGCAGCGCGGCATGGCCGACCACAATGCCAAGGCCCCGCGCACACCCATGGGAATGCCCGAAGTCGTCGAGGACGACGACACAGACGATGTCGGCGCCGATACGCCGGAAGGGGCGACCGCCGAGCTTGTGCTGGAGCGCATCCATCACTACCGGGACACGATCCGCAGCTACCAGGTCCTCATCGAGAGCCAGCGAGTCGGGCAGATCCGCGACGACCGCACCGAGCGCTTCGTACTGCGTCCGGGCAGCTACATGCTGCGTCTGCGGTTGATGTGGATCTTCAGCCCCAAGGTGGTGGTCGAGCTGCCGGCCGGCACCGAGACGCGCATGATCTGCGGCCCCAACGGCGGCATCCTGCAAGCGTGGCGCCTCTTCCTCGCCCCGACCACGGCCATCTTCCTCCGCTTCGCGGAGGAAGGCTGAACAGGGCCGCCGGTAGGGTTCGGCGCCATGAGCGAGCGGCGAGCTGCAACACCGTCGACATCGGCTGATGAGATCCGGTCGGAGCTGGATGCGTGGCTGTCTGACAACTGGGATCCCGACATCAGCGTGCGGGAATGGTGGGCGCGGCTGGCTGCTGCTGGTCTGTCCAACCCGACGCTGGCCGAACCGTTCGGCAGGGGATGGGGCCGCGCCGAAACCCGCGTCTTGGTCGATGCGATTCGCGCCGCTGGCGCCATTGGCTCGCCGGCCGGTCTGGGCATGCTGCTGGCGGCGCCCACCGTTCTCGAGCACGGCACACCCGAACAGATCGAGCGCTTCGTGCCCGCCATCCTCGACGGCACCGAATCGTGGTGCCAGCTGTTCTCTGAGCCGGGCGCGGGCAGCGACCTCGCCGGCCTGCAGACCAGGGCCGTCCGCGACGGCGACGAGTGGATCATCACCGGGCAGAAGGTGTGGACCTCTGAGGGCTCCCACGCCGATGTGGGCATGCTGGTCGCCCGCACCGATCCCGAGGCGCCGAAGCACCGCGGACTGACGTGGTTCGCCTTCGAGATGGATCAGGACGGCGTCGAGGTGCGACCGCTGCGCGAGATGACCGGCCGGTCACTCTTCAACGAGGTGTTCATCGACGGGGCTCGCGTCCCCCACGCAAACGTCATCGGCGACCTGAACGACGGGTGGCGCGTGACCAATACAACCCTCATGGTCGAGCGGGCGGGCATCGGCGGCAGCCACGGGCTCGCGTTCGCCGCCGCGCACCCCGGCTCGATCGCCGGTCATCTCGACCGGCCTGCTGGCACTTTTCGCGGCAAACGGCTCCCGCTCGCGGCCGGGGGAGTGGGACCGGGCACGCTCAATCAGCTCAGCTCCGAAGCCCGCGCCCGCGGCCGGGCCGACGATGCGCTCGTGCGGCAGGAGCTCGCTGCCTTGCACGTCGACCTCGAGCTCATGCGACTCTCCTCGATCCGCGGGCGGCAGCGATCTCAGCGCACCGGCGGCGAGGGCAATCTGGCGAAGCTGCGGATGACGGCCGCATTGAGACGCGCCCGATCGCTTGCCAGCACCATCCTCGGCGCGGACATGACGCTGTGGGGCGAATCCGCTGCGACCGACGGCGTGCTGCAGGAGATGGCGGTGTTCTCGCCCGCCCCGTCGATCTATGGCGGCACCGACGAGATCCAGCGGAACATCCTGGGCGAGCGGGTGCTCGGGCTTCCCCGCGAACCTGGCCCTGATCCCGCCACACCGTTCCGGGAACTCGCCCAGAACGCGACCTCCTGGTAGCGGTCTGGCTCGGCACCCGCACCATCGGCACGCGCGGGCGCGGGACGCGGCGCAGAATGTCAAGCGGTGAGCACTCCTGAACCGCCTCGGGGCCTGGAGATCCTGCCCGAAGGCGGGGCCGACTTTGTCGGCGTCCAGGAGTCAGTCATCGAACGCCAGCCATCGCCGGCGCCTCCGCGCCTGATGGCGCTGCTGGTGCTGGTGCTCGCACTGGTCGCCGCAGCGGCAATCGTCGCGTGGCTGCGCGGCGGCGACCCTGCAGCGGGCGATGCCGAGACGGCGGCGACCACCACGACGGCACCCCCGGCGACGACCACGACAGCGGCGCCTGAGCGTCCGCCACGAACCACGCTTCCCCCGCCGACCGCACTCGACGGACCGGTGGGCAGGCTGCCGCCGGTGCGGCCCGATGCGGAGATGATCGCCACGCTGGCGGGCGATCCGACTGGCAACGTTCGCGGCTGGCTGTTCCGCCTCGACCTGCTGAGCGGCGCGGCGACCTCTGTGCCGCTGCCCGGACTGCCGCACACGCTGATCGATCTCGACGGCGCCATCGCCGTAGGCATCGGACGAGACGTCATGCGGGTCGAGCCCGAGACCGGGGACACCGTCGTCATCGCCGAGGGCACCCCCGAAGTGCTGCCCGCCTTCAGCCCGCCGGGGATCGTCGCTGTCGTCCGCAGCACCGAGCACCTGTTTGCGCGAGTCGTCGGGCCCGACGGCGTGTTCCGATCTGCGGTGCAGCTGCCGAACGAGGCGCGGGTGCACGGGGCTCTCGGGGACCATGTCGTGGTATCGATGGCCGGTCGCGTCATGGCAGTGGACGGCCGCAACCAAGCGCTCCAGCTCGGAGCGGGGCGCGTGCTGGCAGTGGGCGACAGCCATGTCGTGCGGCTGCAATGCGAGCAATACGGCTGCAACATCGCCGACACGAGCTTCAGCGCCAGCGTCGGAGGCGACCGCCGTGACGAGTGGTGCGAAGACATCTGTGCCGAGGCGGCGGGGCAATTCGGCGACAGCGGCCAAGCCGAGCGAACCGAGGAGTGCGAGACGATCTGCGAGGGTTACCCGATTGTCACCGGCACGATCTCCGAGCGCATCATCGAGCTGCCCGCAGAGCTGGCCGCAGCGACGCCGGACCGCTGGAGCGAGCAAGGCCTGATGTCGCCCGACGGCAACCGCGTCGCGATCCGACTGCTGCACGGCAACTTGACACCCGCAGGGGTGGTGGTCGTGGATCTCGACGAAGGATGGGGACGCCATTCGCCCGAGATCGGCGTCGATCTCGGAAACATGGCGTGGGCGCCTGACAGCCGGTTCCTGCTGTACACCCTCGACGATGACGTCATGGTGTGGGATGTCGACGCCGGGCCGGGACAGCTGCCCTCCGGCCGGGCCCACGTCGGCGAGCCGCTGGAGCACATGATCTTGCGCGCCGTCGGTTAGAACGCGGCCGAGCGCCGTGACTCAGGCGAGCTGGTCTTCGGCGACGATCACGAACAGCCCGGCAGCCTCGATCAGCGGAGGGGCGCCGTCCGGCACGTCGGCGGCTTGCACCGTGAGGGAGACGTGAGACTTGCGCCCCTCGCGGCGAGTCTCGCGCCCGTCAAAGATCACCGGCTCGTCGATGGGGACGCCGCCCCGGTAGTCGATCTCGAGGCGAGCGGTGTAGGCGGCAATCCCCAAGCACACCATCAGATACCCCAGCACGTCGTCCACCACAGCGCACACCGCTCCGCCGTGCACCCGGCCCGGGGCGCTCTCGAAAGCCGCGCCGAACGTCGCAGTGGCACGGACCCCGTCGCCGTGGCGGCGCATGTCGACTTCCATCGCAGTGGGATTGGCCGGACCGCTGAAGGCGCGGTCACTGAAGGCCATCACCTCGGCGCCGTCGGGCGGCGGAGGATCGACATAGCGGCGCGCGAAGTAGCCGGCCGGGCGGGCCACCGGCGCTGAGCTGGCCTCGAGCTGCTCGGCAGCCGCCTCGGCCCACGCGGCGATGCCGTCCAGCGTCTGGGGATCGGTGCGATGTCGCACGAAGGCGTGCGCCAGACGGCGCAGCGCACCGGCGGCCGCACTGCGTTCTTCGAGCTGGGGATCAGGGTAGATCAGGTGCAGGTCGCCCGGCAACGTATCCCGATCGAGCATGAGGCCAGTCTCGCAGGGTCGCGCAAGCAACTTCGAAGTCGCCGACGGCAGAGGGCGGGGCCGCCCCGGAGGTCAGCTCACCGCCCACGACAGCCAGCGGCCGTCGCGCCGCTCGAGCTGCAGCTTGTGCGCGAAGCACTCCGACAGCGACTCGGCCGTCAGCACGTCCTCCAAGGCGCCGCACGCCAGCGGCACGCCGTCGCGCAGGAGAAGGCCGTGGGTGAACGAGGGGGGGATCTCGTCGGTGTGGTGCGTCACGAGCACAGTCGCCGGCGTCTCGGGGTCTGCGGCCAGTGATTCCAGACTGGCCACGAGCTGCTCGCGGCCCGCCAGGTCCAGGCCGGCCGTCGGTTCGTCCAGCAGCAGCAGCTCGGGGCGGTTCATGAGGGTGCGCGCAAGCTGCACCCGCTGCTGCTCGCCTGAGGACAGGGTCGAGAATGCCCGATCAGCCAGTCGAGCTGCGCCCACGCGTTCCAGGCATGCCCGCGCGCTCGACCTGTCGGCATCGGAGTAGCTGTGCCACCAGGTCTCGAGTGCCGCGTAGCGCGCCGTCATCACGATGTCGAGAGCGCTGATGTCGGGCCGGAACTGGTCTCGCAGCGACGAGCTGGCCAGCCCGATGCGCCGCCGGTGCTCGCGCACATCGACGGCCCCCCATCGCTCGCCGAGCACCTCGACGGTGCCGGTCGTGGGGAAGCGGTAGAGCGACATGACCTTGATCAAGCTCGTCTTGCCTGACCCGTTGGGCCCGAGCACAATCCAGCGTTCGTGCGCAGCGATGTCCCAGTCGAGCGGGCCCAGCACCGTGGTGCCGTCATAGACAACAGACACATTCCGCAGGGATGCGGTCGCGTCGCGCGGCGAGACGGTGGGGCGCTCGCTCACGGGCGGTCTCGGGAACCCTCGCCGGCATGGGACACCCACGTGGCGTACATCTCGGCGTAGCGGCCGCCGAGGGCCACCAGCTCGTCGTGGGTGCCCAGCTCCGCCACGCCGCCGTCGTCGATCACGGCGATCCGGTCGGCTCGCATCGCCGTCGCCAGCCTGTGCGCAATGAGCACCGCCGTGCGGCCTTCCAGCAGCAGGTCCAGCGCACCCTCGATCTCGGCCTCGGTGCTGAGATCGACGCTGGAAGTGGCCTCGTCGAGCACGATCACCCTCGGCCGCGCCACGAACGCCCGGGCCAGCGCCAAGAGCTGCCGCTCGCCGGCCGACAGCGACACGCCCCGCTCGTGTACCTGGGTGTCCGCGCCCTCGGGCAGGCTGTCGATCAGCCGGCGCAGACCGACCAGGTCGATCGCCGCGTCGATGTCGGCGTCGAGCTGGGTGTCGATGTCGCGACTGGCGCGGTCGCGCAGGCCGAATGCCACGTTGTCGCGGATGGTGCCGTGGAACAGGAACGGCTCCTGGGGAACAACGCCGAGCTGGTTGCGCAGCGACGACAGCGTGACGTCACGCAGGTCCCAGCCGTCGATCGTGATCCGGCCTGCTGTCGGGTCGTAGAAGCGGATGATCAGTTTTGCGATCGTGCTCTTGCCCGCGCCCGTCGGCCCCACCAAGGCGAACGTCTCGCCGGGGCGGATGTCGAGGCTGACATCGCTCAGCACCTCGGGCGGGTCATCGCCAAACGGCTCGTCGCTGCCGGCAATGCCGCCCTCGGCATCGCCAAAGGGTGGCTGGCCGGCGCCGTTGCGCTCTGCGTGCTCGCCATTCGCGGTCGGCCCCATCCCCAGCGGGTCGAACGACACTCGCATCCGTCGCGACTCGTCTGCGTCGCCATTCACCCTGTCGCCGGCTGTGCTGTTGCTGCCGTCGTCGGCAGTGCCCGCGGCGGCCGCATCGTCGTCATAGGCGAACGACACGTTTTCGAGCCGGATGTGACCGCTCACCGGCGGCAGCTCAGCCGCGTCGGGATGCTGGCGCACGGTCGGCTGTGTTGCCAGCACCTCGCTGATCTTGCGGAGACCGGACTGGCCTTGCTGGTAGGTGCTGTAGAGCTGCGCGAGCTGCTGGATCGGGGCGAAGAACCTGGTGACATACAGCACGAACGCGCCGAGCTCCCCGACGGTGAGGCTGCCTCGCACCACCATCGCCCCGCCGATTGCCAGCACCAGTCCCTGGGCGGCGATGCCGATCGCCTCGGTGCTCGGCCCGTAGATCGCCTGCACCCGGGACATGGACAGGTTGGCGTCGCGGAAGCGAGCGGTCACCTTGCGGTGCCGCACCGCGTTCTCCAGGCGACGCCCGGTGGCTGCAATCACCCGGATCCCGGCCAGATTCTCGGACAGGTCGGCCAGCACGTCGGCGATGCGGTCGCGGATCTCGCCGTAGCCCGCCTCGCTGCGGGCCCGGAACCACAGCGTCAGCGCCACCAACGGCGGCACGATCCCTACGAGCAGGATCACCGCCAAGACCGGGTTGTAGGTGAACAGCACCACGGTCACGACGCACACCGTGAGCACCTGGATCAGCAGGTTCACGAAGCCTTCGTTGATGAGCAGCGCCACGTACTCCATGTCGGAGGTCATGCGGCTGAGCAGCACGCCGGACTTGGCCGTGGTGTACCAGTCGAGCGAGAGCCGCTGGTAGTGGCTGAACAGGCGCAACCGCAGGTCGAACATGACCTGTTCGGCAATGCGCCCGTTCAGGCGTTGACGCAGCCGGCTGAGCAGGATGCTGACTGCGACAACGCCGAGAAAGATCAGCACCACCATGTTGAGCGCGAAGCGGTCGCCCGCTTCGATGCCGCGATCGATGCCCTGCTGGAAGAGCACCGGCACCGCTTGCATCGCCGTGGTCTCCCCGCAGAGCAGCAGCAGTGCCAGGCCCACGCTCCAGCTGTGCGGCACCAGCATGTCCCGCAGGCCGAACGGGCGCGCCCGCCCGCCCCCGGCGCCTCCGGCCACATGGTCGAAGTCGACGTCCGGCTCGGGGTGGGCCGGCTCGGCCTCCAGCAGCTTGTTCGCGCCTTCCTGCATCTCGGTCGGCACGCCGGCGAACGGCAGCCCCGCTGCGGCGCTGGCCTGTGTCGCAGTCGGCCCCATGTGGCCGGGGCCGCCGACCATCACCATGATCTGCTGCTCCCGGGCGTGCCGTCGGCGGTGGCGAATCGGCCGGGATCGGCGGTGTCGCCCCCCGCGGCCAGCACCTCGACATAGCGGGGCTCGGTGGCCATCAGCTCTGCGTGGGTGCCGTCGGCGGCAACTCGCCCGCCGTCCAGCAGGATCACCCGGTCAGCCAGGCTGATCGTGGACAGCCGGTGAGCGATCACGATGGTCGTGCGCTCGGCGAGCAGCTCGGTGAGTGCCTCGTGGATCTTCGCCTCGTGCGCCACGTCGATGGAGCTCGTGGCGTCGTCGAGAATCAGCACGGCGGGATCGGCGAGGATCGCCCGTGCGATGGCGATGCGCTGGCGCTGGCCGCCTGAGAGGTCGTAGCCGCGCTCGCCGACCACGGTGTCGTAACCCTCGTCGAGCTCGCTGATGAAGTCGTGGGCCTGTGCCGCGGTGGCAGCGGCGACCACATCTGACCTGGCGGCATCGGGCCGTGCGTAGGCGATGTTGTCGTGAATGTTGGCCGAGAACAAGAACGGCTCGTCGGGCACGAGGCCGACGGCCCGGCGCAGGCTGTCGCCCGTGAGGGCGTTCACGTCGTGACCGCCGACGGAGATCGTGCCGTCGCCGAGGCTGTAGAAGCGCATCAGCAGCCGGGCGAGCGTCGATTTGCCGCAGCCGGTACGCCCGACGACCGCGACCCGCTCGCCGGCGCCGATGTGCAAGTCGAGTCCGTCGAAGACCAGCGGCGCATCGCTATCGGCGCTCGCAGTGCCCGCGACGCCGCCGACCGTTTCGGTGCCGTAGGCGAAGCGCACGTTGTCGAATCGCACTTCCATGCCCGAAGGCCCGCCGTGCGAGCCCTCTCGTTGGGGTAGATCGACCGCGCCGGGACGGTCTGCCACCAGCACCGGCTCATCGAGCACCTGGAAGATGCGCTCTGCGGACGCCTTGGCCCGCTGGCCGAAGATGAACAGCATCCCGATGAACCGGAACGGCGCCTGCAGCAGCAGGATGTACAGGTAGAACGTGGCCAGATTGCCCACCGAGAGCGAGTCGCCGATGATCAGGTGACCGCCCACCAGCAGCACCATCGCCATTGCCAAGTTCGGCAGGTTCTCGACGACCGGCGTGTAGTGCGCCCTGGTGTTGTGCTGGAGCATGTTGGCCCAGCGCAGCCGTTGGGCCGCCCGGGCCATCTCGGACACCTGACGGGCCTCGGCGGCAAAGGCCTTCACGACACGAACGCCGTTCACGCTCTCGTGGGTGACGGTGGCGACCTCGGCGTTGCGTGACTGGATGATCCACGACAGCGGGAACATGATGCGTCGCAGCCGCTGGCCCAGCACGTAGACGGCGGGCATGATCAGCATCGTGATGGCGGTCAGCGGCAGGCTGATCCATGCCATGACCGCGATCGCCACCACGAAGCTCAAGAGCTGCACCGACACAATCGGCGCGAACGCCAGATACATCTGCACCGAGCGGATGTCGGAGTTGGAGCGGGAGATGATCTCGCCGGTCTGCACCCTGTCGTAGAACGCGAACGACAGCCGGCTGAGGTGGGAGAAGAGCAGCGTGCGCAGCTGGAACTCCACCCGGTGGCCCATGGAGAAGAGCCCGTAGCGGTAGGCGTAGGTGAAGATGCCGCGTGCGACGCCGAGCCCCACCAGGGCGATGACAAACGCCCACAACGCGCCCGAGCCGGCGCCTTCGAGACCGGTCACTGCGGCGTCGACGGCCAAGCCGGCGATCCATGGCGCGATGGCCCCCGCGCCCGTCGCCAAGATGGCGGCGATCACCGCGATGACGATGCGCGCCCGCTGGTGCCGCAGCAGCGGCCCGAGCCGCCGGATCCAGCTCAGCGAACGGTCCGCTCGGATCGGTTCGCCGCTGAATTCGCTGCCGAGTTCGTCGGCAGAATTCGCCTCGGGAGGCGCGCCGTCGGCGTCGGGATCGGGCTGCGCGGCGGACTCCGCGGGCGCAGTGGGTGGGGCCACCCGCATCCCGGCGAGGCTACCGGCGCCCCTATACGGCAGTAGCCTCCGGCCGATGGGCCATGACGCGGCAGACTGCCGACGCCCGCGCCTGCTCGCATCGCTCTGCAACTGGCAGTTGGACCGATGATCCGGAGCATCTGCCCCAAAGGTCTGTTGTCATTCGGTCACAGCACGACGCCGCTTGAACTCGGCACGCTCAACGTTCTGGTGGGGCCGAATGCTGCGGGCAAGTCCAATCTGTTGGATGTGCTCAAGCTCGTCAGCGGCATTCCGGTTGACCTTCAAGGGGCGGTTCGGCAGCACGGTGGGCTGCGAGGCTGGCTTCGCGACGACGCTTTTTCCCGAGGCCCGACACTGGATCTCCTCGTTGAGCTAACAGGAATGGAGATGCATCACCGTTTGGAATTCCAAGTGGTGAATTCCGAGCTGTGGCCCGTGACCGAAGTGATCATCCATGGACCTGACACGTTGATGTACGGGGCGAGTCAGGATGCCGAAACAGTCAAGGTACGGGTGATGCCAGCGTTGCATGATGCAGACGATGACGCCCGCGTTCTCCCCCCGCTGAAACCAGGACCAGGCTTGGCTTGGACCCGGGTGCCGATCGAGGAGGCGCTCGCCGGTGCCCTCGAAGAACGGCCCTTGCCGTTGGAACGGGCACAGTCAATCTTGCAGCAGGTCCAATCCCCGTTCGATTATCCGTATCTGGCCCTGCTTGCCAGCGTCTACCGATCAATCGGCGTGTACGACCACTGGCCCTTCGGGCGCAGCGCAGATTTTCGCCGCGCGCAGCCTGCCGATCTGCGGGGCGACCAGCTTGACGAAGGCTATGAGAACATTGCGATGGTCTTGAACCAGGTCGGGCAGTATCCGGAAGCCAAGCAGCACATACTTCACGGCCTTCGTGAACTGTATGAGGGCTTTGTCGACTACAACGTTGTGGTCAACAGCGGCTCCGCGCAGATCTACTTCACAGAGAAAGGCAACCGGTCGGTGCCCGCAACCCGTCTCTCTGACGGCACAATGCGGTACTTGTGCCTGCTGGTCATGCTCTACAACCCCGGCGCACCGCAGACGGTGTGTATCGAGGAGCCGGAACTCGGCCTGCATCCCGACATCGTCGGCGCGCTCGCTGGCCATTTGCGGGCAGCGAGCGAGCATCGGCAGATCGTTGTCACGACGCACTCCGACATCTTGGTAGACGCATTGTCCGACAGGCCGGAGTGCGTCGTCGTAGCAGAGCCCGATGAGCAGGGGACTCAGATGCGCAGACTCGGCAGCGACGAGCTGCGCGAGTGGCTGAAGCGGTACAGCTTGGGCGAACTGTGGACGCGCGGTGAACTCGGAGGCAACCGCTGGTGAGCGTGACCCTCTACGTCGAGGGCGGCGGCACCGGCAAGGCACTCAGGTCAGCGTTGCGCCGGGGGTTTAGCAGCCTGCTGTCCGGCGCCGGCTTCACCGGCAGAATGCCACGAGTCGTGGCGGGCGGATCACGCAGTTCGACATTCGACAGCTTCGCGACGGCCCATGCGTCGGCTGCCGATCGTTATCCGATGATGCTGGTCGACAGCGAGAGCACCATCACGGCACTGGGTCAGGGCCCGGCGGTTGGGTGGCAGCACCTGGAGCAGAGCGATGGCTGGTCGCGCCCGCCCGGTACGGCAGACGATCAGGCGCAACTGATGGTGACCTGCATGGAGACTTGGCTGTTAGCTGACAGAGATGACTTGAACGGCATTTTCCTGGCTTGACCTCTCACCGGCTGCTGTCGCCGGACGGCCTCGAGCAGCGCAGTACGTCGGACATTCAGTCGTCGCTGCAACGCGCGACGGAGACATCGAGCCGAGGGCGCTACGAGAAAGCAAGAGACTCATTTGATCTGATCGGCAGCATCGATCCGGATGTCCTGCGGGACAAGCTTCCGCACTTCGGACGATTCCTCGATGCCTTGCAGGCTCACGCGACCTGATTGGCCGACCGCCGCCAGTCAGAACAGCGGCTGTCTCGACGATTCCGACGATGCGATCTGCTTGACTGAAGTCATCTCCATGCCGGTGGTGGTGACGATCTTGACGGCGATGCGGCCGGCATCAGGTGGGTCGAACGGTGCCGACCGCAGCGAGGTGAGCGCCTCCCGCTCGTCTTCGTCGATGCTGCGACCGACCTTCGGCGGCGCATCGGCGCCATAGGCGAATGCCACCACCAGCAGCAGATCGACTCGCTCGGCGCTGTCGGCCGCTTCGCGCGCGGCCTCTCGGATCATCTCGCCGGGCACAGTCACGTCCTCGGCGGCCACCATCACCGCCGCGGCGTGCTCGGCCGCCCCGCCGCCGACGGTGTAGGCGGCCTTCCACTCCAGCAGGCCGCCCTCGCCGGGCCACGGCTCGAGGTCGACGATGTGCATGTCGGGATCGCCGCGCCCGCCGGTGACCGTGTGAGCGCGCAAGGCGTGCTCAACGGCGCGGCAGAAGTCGCCGTGGGCGGTGACCGACGCGTCTGCGGTGCCTTCGAGCGGGACCACGGTGGCCCACGGCTGCTCGCTCTCGACGGTCAGCGGCGATGCCACTCGGATGACGCCTCGCTTGGCGACGGGCCGGTCCACCAGCATGATCGGGTCGGGATCGCGATCGTATGCGAGCGTGGCGGCCGACACCTGCGGCACGCGTTCGCAGACGAAGCCGTCGGCTGGATCGCTGCTCCAACCGTCGCCTGGCGGATCGCCGGGCAGGCTGCCCGACAGTTTCGCTTCGGCGGCAGCGCCGTCGGCTGAGGAAGACAGCGTCCAGTAGGGGAATGTCGAGGTGGCGATCCGCTGGCGGGCGATCGAGACAGCGATCGGCGAGGTATCGCAGGTGATCCAGCGGCGGCCCCATTTCTCGGCCGCCACTGCGGTCGTCGCTCCTCCGCAGGTCAGGTCGAACACGAGGTCGCCCGGGTCGGTGGCCATCAGCACGCAGCGCTCGATCACACTGTCCGCGGTCTGCACCACGTAGCGCTTGTCTGATGCGAAGCGCTGACGGTGCCACATGTTGTTGATCCGTCGCCCTGGCACCTCATCTTCGTACCACTTCCATCGCAGCGTGGAGTTGGGACCCGCAGAGTCGAGCCGACCGAGTTCAGCCAGTCGGTCCATGCCCTCCATCGAGACGCGCCATTGCTCGCCGGGAGGGCACGGCCACTCCCGTTCATTCCAGCGGGCTTGCCGACCGGGCACGCTGTGCACCTCGTAGCGGGGCTTGGGCGGCGCGGGCGGCTCGTCGGCATCTTTGGTGGGCAGGAACTCGAACGGCACGCCGATCACCTCGGCGTACTCGGGTGTGAGCGTGCCGTCATGGCCGTAGCTGTCGTAGTTGGATCGGCGCAGTGCCCGGCCCGTGACCTGCTCGCACAGCAGCTGTGTGCTGAAGCGCCGGTAGCCGAGAACATAGGTGACGGTGCGAGTGTCCCAGCCCTCGGTCGGCGGTCGGCACCGCATCGATGACGATTACGATGTCAGCCTCGTCCGGCAGCCTGATGAGAGTGCCGGCCCGGAGGCGGCGGTCATCGGTCGGCTCGCGCATCGGAGTTCGAGCGTAGGTCACCGCATCGCCTCGCCGGGGAAGTCCCCGCAGGGCGATGCGGACGTTCGGAGACCGTCGTCTGCGTGCTTCGCCCTGACAGGATGAGCGTGTGGACGGCACCGAGGTGAACCTGCGCAACCCTTCGGAAATCCTCGAGACCGAGGTCGTCGCGGCGATTGCGCGCATCGCGGCCGTCGACTCGGGCCTCGGCGACGATGCCCAGCACGTGTACGACATGCTGACCGGGGCGAAGGCCCGTCGGTGCTGCGCCAGTCGCGCTTGCAGGCCTGGCTCTGGTACGAGGTGCCCAACAAGTACGTGACCGACGAAGTCGGCTACAAGGAGCACCTCTCCGTCACAGCCGCGTCGCTGTTGGACGAGTTGGGCCTGAATCGCTACGCAGCGATCTGCCGGTCTCAGGCGACCGCCGAAGTTCACGCTGCCTTCGACGACAGCGACAGCGCCCGGCGCCAGCGCACCAGCTAGAGTATTACTTATGGCAGACCAAGTAAGGAAACGCCGCCCCGGTTGCAGCACGATCACCTCGAAGCACCAGGTCACGATCCCTGCTGCCGCGTTCGCCGCAGCAGGATTGTGCGTGGGAGAATCGCTGCGCGGCACCGCCGTCGGGCCCGGCCAGGTGCTGCTCACCCGTGAGTCGGACCCCATAGCGGACACCGCTGGCATCTTCGACGGGGTGTACCCGCCCGACGCGGTCGAAGCGCTGCGCGATGAGTGGGACTGAGCCGCACGGGCCGGCAGTTGTCGATGCGGGCGTCGTCATCGGTCATCTCGACATGTCCGACGCCCACCATCGCGCTGCAACCGCAGCACTGGCGCAGGTCGCGGGCACTGCGGCGAGGCTGCTGCTGCCGGCGACGGCGTACGCAGAGGTCCTGGTGCACCCATTCCGCGCTGGTGCCGCGGAGGCGGCCCAGGTCGACGCCGTCCTCGCAGCGATTCCGATAGAGGTCGCCGCATTGGAGCGCAGCATGGCCCGCAGGGCCGCTGAGCTGCGAGCGGTGCATCGCTCGCTGCGCCTGCCCGATGCCTGTGTCATCGCCACCGCCGTCGAAACCGGCGCGGTACTGCTGTGCACGACCGATCGCGGCTGGCCGGGCAGGCTCGTCGAGTCGCTCGCCCCGGCGCTGCAGGTGCTCACGGTGGACCGGTCGCTGACGTGAACTCGCTCGTCCCGAATATGCACGAAGAAATCCCGGCCTGTCAGTGCGTTGCCGTGTCGGCGTGCAATGCCGTCAAGCGGCACCAGGCTGCTTGACTGAAGTCATCTCCAGGCCGGTTGCGGTGACGATCTTGACGGCGATGTGGCCGGCATCGGGCGGGTCGAACACGAGGTCGCCCGGGTCGGTGGCCATCAGCACGCAGCGAAGTTCAACTCCGAGTGCTGTGCTGCGTGGCGATGCTCGAGGCTGGTCTCGAACCGTATTCCCGACGTGTCCAGCACGACCTGCTCGCCGAATGCCGCAACGACCCGGTCCAGGCTGCTGTCGGCGATGACGCGAACGCCAGCAGGTCGAACTCGGAGCGGCTCGTCGGGGAAGCACCGGTGCGGCGCTCCGGCTGTCCGGAGACCATCTTCGCGGCGCTCTGGCCTGACAGGATGAGCGTGTGGACGGCACCCACATGAACCTGCGCGATCCCTCGGAAATCCTCGAGACCGAGGTCGTCGCGGCGATTGCGCGCATTGCAGCCGCCGACTCGGGTCTCGGCGACGATGCCCAGCACGTGTACGACGTGCTGACCGGGGGCGAAGGCCCGTCGGTGCTGCGCCAGTCGCGCTTGCAGGCCTGGCTCTGGTACGAGGTGCCCAACAAGTACGTGACCGACGAAGTCGGCTACAAGGAGCACCTCGCCGTCACCGCCTCGCTGCTGTTCGACGAACTGGGCCTGCATCGCTACGCAGCAATCTGCCGGTCTCAGGCGACCGCCGAAGTTCACGCTGCCTTCGACGACAGCGACAGCGCCGGGTTCGCCGCCCTGCGCAAGGCGATGCAGCGCTCGGGCGTCGAGCCGCCCGATCTCGACGGATTCGAGTGGAGCGGCTTGATGGGCATCGAAGAGGCGACTGCCCGCGACGCCGTGTCCGCAGCGCTGGAACGGGCGCTTGCCGCAGGGAAACTCACCGTCGGCGCCCGCGGCTGGCGCAAGGCGCAGGCGGCGCTGGCCGTTGCTGCGCTCGACAGCGACCATGACACGCAGCCTGGTCAGTCGTGGCGCACTGCCGTGATCACCGAGCGGCTGCAGAGATGGGTCACCCAAGGCGAGATGATGAGCGAGCGACTCGCGGAGGCGCGTTCGCAGGTGGCCAATAGGTTGCTGCACCCAATCGAGCCTGTCCCCAGTGCGCTCGACGCGATGGCGGTGCCTATGTGGCTGCTGCGGCGCTTCGGAGACAGCCAGCCGCTCACCCAGGCCGGCAACCTCAAGGTCGCCTTCATTCGCAGCCTCCACGAGGACTGCCCGTGGGGATATCCGGAGCAGCCGCCGGGGTATCAGCAACGACATGTCGAAGCCGATGACACCGTGCTGTGGTCGCTGCGTGCCTGGCTGCAGCGGGGCCATGCGCTGCGCAGACGGCACAATCGGCTGCATCGAACGGCTGCTGGAGCCCAGATGGTCGACGATGCGGCACTGGCTTGGGAGAGACTGACGCGCCACCTGCTTCCGTCCGGATGGGACGGCTTCGTGGCCGAGCTGGCTGCGGTGCTGCTGGCAGCGAGCGATGACGGCGTCGACCAGGGCCAACTTGAACTCGACGTGGCCGAGACGGCGGCCGACCTCGGATGGAGGTCGTCTGTCGGCGGCGAAGAACAGCTGCCCCCGAGATGGACCATCATGCGGGCATTCTCCGAGTCGCGGCACCTGTGGAGGGAATGCGGCCTGCTGACCGAAGAAGGCGACTACGGCGAGCGGCGCCTGACGCTGACAAGCGCCGGAACAGCGGCCGTGCTCACTCACCTGCGCCTGAAGGCGGCAGGCCCGCGGCACCAGCCCTTCTGAGCCGGCAGCGGCAGTGACGAGATGACAGCCGGACTCATCGCAGGACTCGGGATTGTCGTCGCGCTCATCGTCTTGAACGGCGTGTACGTGGCAGGCGAGTTCTGCTTGCTCGCTGTGGATACCTCGCAGGTCGACGTTCTGGCCGGCCAAGGGCAGCGACGAGCCCGCGGCGTACGGTCGCTGCTGCGGCGGCTCAACTTTCATCTCGCCGGCGCTCAGCTCGGCATCACGCTGACGTCGCTGGTACTCGGCATCATCGCCGAAGACACCGTGGGCCGGTTGATCGAATGGGCGCTGGGCGGCTGGGGCTCCTCGCTGGCATCGGCCGGCGTGGTCGCCGTGGTGGCGATCGCGCTCGCCGCGGCCTTCCAGATGGTGTTCGGTGAGCTGCTCCCGAAGAATCTGGCCGTGTCGCGGCCGCTGGGCACCTCGCTCGCACTGGCACCGGTCCTGCGCCTCTACGGCACCATCGCCGCGCCCCTCACGCTGCTGTTCAACGGCATCGCCAACGCCACGGTGCGCGGGCTGGGCCTCGAGCCCACCGAAGAGCTCCGCATCGTGCGCACCCGCGACGAGCTGGAGTACGTGGTGCGCTCGTCGCGCCGCAGGACGCTCAGCGACGCCCAGGCCGATCTGCTGGTGCGAACGCTGCGCCTGGGTCGCAAGGACGCCGCCGACGCGCTGACGCCGCGTACGTCGATGTCGGCCGTGAGCGCTGCAGCGACGCTCGGGGAGCTGGTGGAACTGGCGCGCACCAGCGGGCATTCCCGGTTCCCGGTGCTCGGCGCAAGCTCTGACGACGTGCTCGGCATCGCCGAAGTCCGCGATGTGTTCGGCATCGACGCGGCCGAGCGTGACCGCACGCTCGTGGAGTCGATCATGCGGCCCGTCGTCGCGGTGGCCGAGAGCCGCAAACTCGATGGCGTTCTCGCCGACATGGCGGCCTCGGACTGCCGGCTGTGCGTGGTGGTGGACGAGCACGGCGGCACCGCCGGGATTCTCACTCGGGAGGACATCGCCGAGGAACTCGTGGGCGACATTGCCGACGAGTTCGACGAGCCCGCTGTGCTCACGTTCAGCCGGCCGGGCCAACCGGTGACGCTTGCCGGCACGGCCACGCTCGACGAGGTGGAGGAGGCCGCAGGCCTGACGGTGCCGCCGGGGCCCTACGAGACGCTGGCGGGTTTCGTGCTGGAACGCCTGGGCGAGATCCCCTCGGTGGGAGCAGCTGCCATGTGGAACGGCTGGCGCCTCGAGGTCACGCAGACCGATGGGCTCCGTGTGGCCGAGGTGCGCATCAGGCCTCCTGAGGTGGCCGACGAAGGCGACGCTGATGCGGGGGGCGACGCATCATGACCACGCTGGCCATTGCGGTGGGTCTGGTGCTCATCGTGTTCAACGGCGCTTTCGTCGCCATCGAGTTCGGCCTCATCGGAGCGAAGCGCGCCGTGGTGGACGTAGCCGCGGCGACCGGCAAGCGATCGGCCCTGGCAGCGCAGCGCATGCAGTCCGATGTGCTGACCACGCTCGGGGGAGCGCAGTTGGGCATCACCTTGTGCTCGCTGGCAGTGGGTCGCCTGACCGAGCCGGCCATCGCCAGGCTGATCGAGAGCGCCGTGCACGGGATCGTCGAGATCCCCGACGCCGTGCTGCACACCATCGGCTTCGGCATCGGGCTGGGCATCGTGACTGTGCTGCACATGGTGTTCGGCGAGATGGTGCCCAAGAACCTGGCGCTCATCGGGCCCGAGCGCACCCTGCTGGTGCTGGCTCGGCCCATGGCTGCGTACCTCTACGTCGCCCGCCCCATCGCCCGCGCGCTGCAATGGGTGGCAAATGGCATGACCCGCATGCTGCGTGTCGAGCCGACCTCGGAGCTGGCCGATGTGGCGACGCCTGCCGAGCTGACACTCATGGCGCGCGACTCGCTGGCCGAGGGCCATATCGCGCCTACCGACGTGGCTCTGCTCGAACGGGCGATGCGTTTCGAAGCCACCACCATCAGCGAGGTCATGGCGCCAGCGGGGGAAGTCGCGGCGGCGCGCCTTACTGATGGGATCGCCACGGTCGAGCAGCAGTTCGCTCGGACGGGCCACTCGCGGCTGGTGGTGCTGGGCAGTGGTCCCGACGATGTGCGGGGAATGCTGCACAGCAACGATCTGGCAGCGTTCGCCGAGCGTGGCGCCGCGGATCTGGCCGAGGCCGACCGGATGGTCGCTGCGACCCAGCCCGCAGGCCGCGGCCTCGTGCGCCGGATGCTCCGGTTCGGCCCCGACGTGGCGCTCGATGAAGCACTGCGCCGCATGCAGCGCGCTCGCATCCATCTCGCCGTCGTCGCCGATGCACAGGGGCGCACGCTCGGGGTCGTTGCGCTGGACGATCTGCTGCGCAGCCTGATCGGCGATCCCGATGCCGGCGTTGCGGAGCAATCCACCGCGGCGGGTGGGCCCCGGAGTGGCACACTCCCTTCTGACTAGGCCCTGCTGGTGAGGCTTCGCCGCTCGTTGCGAGGCCCGGTGCGGCCGAGAGCCCTACGTCATGACTTGGATCGACAAAGCGCTCGACGGCTGCTCCCCGCAGGTCGTGATCAACGATTCGAAGACGCCCAGCGGCCGTGCGCACGTCGGTTCGCTGCGCGGCGTGCTGATCCACGACGCGTTGGCCCGGGTGGCCCGAGAGCGCGCCTGGACACGACGTTCATGTACGGCTGCGACGACATGGACGCGGTCGACGAGATCCCGCAC
Organism: Acidimicrobiia bacterium; assembly: GCA_022826045.1. Lineage (GTDB taxonomy): Bacteria > Actinomycetota > Acidimicrobiia > Acidimicrobiales > Poriferisodalaceae > Poriferisodalis. The sequence continues at coordinate 60,738 of JAJDVQ010000041.1, forward strand.
GACGCCGGCGAGCAGTTCGTGGAGCACCTCGGCAAGCCGCTGTGGGCGGCTCCGGCGATTGAGCTGAGCAGCGGGTGATGCCGCCTCCGATGCGAGCGCAACGGCCTGTGCAGCGTCAGGCGCCCATGGCGTGGTAGCCGCCGTCGACGTGCACGATCTCGCCGGTGGTGCCGCCGAACCAGTCCGACATCAGTGCGAGGGTGCTGCGGGCCACGGCCTCGCTGTCGGTGATGTCCCAGCCCAGCGGCGCCCGTTCGGTCCATGCGTCCTCGAATTCGGCAAAACCGGGGATCGACTTGGCAGCCATGGTGCGGATGGGTCCCGCCGAGATCAGGTTCACCCGGATGCCCTGCGGTCCCAGCGACTTCGCCAGATAGCGCGCCGCCGATTCGAAGGCTGCCTTGGCCACGCCCATCCAGTCGTAGACCGGCCAGGCCACGCTGGCATCGAACGTGAGCCCGACCACCGAGCCCTTCGCCTCGGCCAGCAACGGCGCCATCGGCGAGGTCAGCGAAGCGAGGCTGTAGGCGGAGATGTTCAGCGCCGTGGCGACATCCTCCCAAGGGGCGTGGAGGAAATTGCCTCCCAGGCAGCTCGCCGGCGCGAAGCCGATGGCATGCAGCAGACCGTCCAGTCGGCCCCAGCGCTGCGCCAGATCGGCTCGCACAGCCTCGATCTCGTCGGGCAGGGTGACGTCGCACGGCAGCACGTCGGGCGGGTCGGGCAGTCGCCGGGCTGCTCGCTCGGTGAGCCGGATGCCTCTGCCGGCGCCGGTGAGCACCACCTCGGCGCCGTGCTCCTGCGCCAGGCGGGCCACGTTGAACGCCAGCGAGGCATCGGTGAGCACGCCGGTGATGAGGAACTTCTTGCCTTCCACGATTCCGCTGCCCGCCATCTGCCCGCCTCCGCCTGGGGTTCCTGCGCTGCTGCTGGCAGCAGCGTTCACCGCCGGACGCTACCGCCGCCTTGCGGGCCGTCCCGGACTCTGCGGCGCGTCCGATCGATGCAGCTGACAGGGCGGCAGCACTGCGCTGCGGGCGCGTGCCGGCCAGCTCCAGGCCGACCTTCGGACGACATGCCTGCGCCCACGCACCGCTCGCAGCGCCGGCATGCAAGCCGGTCATATTGCCGTGGGGCGCGCTCGGTCGTACCGTGAGCGCCGTGCCAGCAGATGCAACCCCCAACGGGTCCGCTGACGGGGTCGCAGCAGCGAGTCCCTCGGGCAGTGCCGAACCCACCCGGATCGGCATCATCGGCGGCACCGGGCCCGCTGGCGCCGCATTGGCAGCCCGGCTGGCCGACATCGGCTGCGAGATCACGCTGGGCTCGCGTTCGAAGTACCGGTCGATGGAGGTGGTGGACAACATCGTGGATCGGTGGCCCGACCGGAACCTGCGCATCCATCCCGGCGCCAACAGCCTCGCTGCGGCCGAGCCCACGGTGGTGATCGCGACGCCCTGGGATGCGGCAGCCATCACCGCACGGGACGTGGCCGAGCACCTGCGCGGCAAGGTCGTGGCCACCATGTCCAACGCGCTGGCCCGCGTCGACGACGAGTTCGTGCCGCTCATCCCGCCGAGAGGCTCTGTCGCAGCGTCGGTGCAGGCCACGCTGCCTGAGTCGCGGGTTGCTGCAGCCCTCCAGCATGTGCCCGCGACCGAGCTCGGCAATCTCGACGAGCCGGTGCACGGCGACATCCTCATCTGCAGCGACCATCGCGAGGCCACCTGGCACATTGCCGAGATCGTGGACCGCATGCCCGGCGCACGGGCGCTCGACTGCGGCAACCTGTCCAACGCCACCGCCATCGAAGCGTTCACTGCTGTGCTGATGCAGCTCAACACCCGGTACCGCACCCGGGTCGCGCTCCGCCTCGTGGGGCTGGATCACGTGCCGATCAGCGTGCTGGGCGGCGGGCCGAGCGGCACCGAAGCCGCCCAACCGGACGCTGAGACTGTCCCCGACTGACGTATCCGGCCCGGCCGATCCGAGGAGCCGGGCTCTGCAAGCAGGGCGATGAAGCTGCATGAAGCTGTACGAAACCCAGCAGCGAGCCGTCGTGCCGCTCGACGCGCAGCCGGGGAGCACCGTGCGGATGTACGTGTGCGGCATCACGCCCTACGACGCCACCCACGTCGGTCACGCTGCCACGTTCCTGGCATACGACGTCCTCCAGCGCCGGCTGCGCGACCTGGGATGCCGCACCCGCTGCGTGCGCAACATCACCGATGTCGACGACGACCTGCTGGCACGGGCGCGTGCCATGGGCGTGCACTACCTCGACCTGGCGGCGGGGTCGCTCGCCGCATTCGACGCAGACATGGCGGCGCTGGGCCTGCTGCCCGCCGACGCCGAGCCCCGGGCGACGTCGGCCATCGCTGACATCCGGCGACTGATCGGACGGCTGCTGCGCAGCGGTCACGCCTATCGCACGAGCGGCAACGTGTACTTCGACGTCTCGGCGGCACAGAGCTTCGGCGAGCTGAGCGGCCTCGATGCCGCCGAGATGGTGGAGCTGGCGCGCAGCCGTGGCGGCCGGCCCGACGATCCCGACAAGCGCAACCCGCTCGACTTCGTGCTCTGGCAGCGTTCGGCGCCCGGCGAGCCCGAGTGGTCCTCCGCGTGGGGTCTCGGCCGTCCGGGATGGCACGCGGAGTGCTCGGCACTGGCGCTGGAGCATCTCGGCGAGACAGTCGATGTGCACGGCGGCGGCAGCGACCTGGTGTTCCCGCATCACGAGTGCTCGCGGGCGCAGTCGGAGGCCGCAACCGGGCGACCGTTCGTGCGTCACTGGATGCACACGTCGATGGTGCGGCACCACGGCGCCAAGATGTCAAAGTCGGCGGGCAACCTGGCGTTCGTGGCCGACCTGCGAGAGCGCTGGGAGCCCATGGCGGTGCGTCTGGCGCTGCTGGGCGCGCACTATCGGTCAGATTGGGACTGGTCCCCCGAACGGGTGGCCGACGCAGCCCGCCGTCTCGAACGCTGGCGCGCCGCGGGCCGCGGCGATGGTGCGTTGGCACGGGTGCGAGCACGCCTCGACGATGATCTCGACACTCCCGGCGCGCTGGCGGCCATCGACGCCGCCGCGGATGCAGGTGAGCCGGTCAGCGACGCAGCCGCCCTGCTCGGCGTGGTGCTCTAGTTTCTTGGCAGGAGGACCGGCCCGCTGTGTCGCTTGGCAGGGCCAGCGGGCCAGGCCCCTCCGGCACCCTCAGAGGCTGAGCCGTTGGGCGAAGCTGTGGCCCGAGCGGCAGCGAACAAGAGCGGGCAGCAAGGGGCGACGCGAGGGGAAGTTCCGGCAGTCCGCGCACCGGTAGCGTTGGCCGCGATGGCCGAGCCAGACGAACTGGGCGAGGTACGCGACGAGCTTCCGGAGGACTTGGACCGAGGATTCGTCGGCGCGTACACGTTCCCCGACAATTCGCGGCGCAAGATCACCGGCGCGCTGTGCTTCGCGGTGGGTGTCTGGGCTGCGACGGCAGCGCTCGCATGGAGCGGCGATGCGGTGCTGCTCAACACCGGGGTGGCCACCGGCGGCGTGCTGCTTGCTCTCGTCGGCATCTACCAATTCGCCGCGGGACGCCGGTTTGCGGTCAACGAGAACGAGGCGCTGGTTGCCGCCGTCGCTGACGTCGGTTTTGCCGTGGGGCACGCCAGTGCCCAGCTCGGCTGGCGCGGCTGGATGAGCCGCCCGACATGGCGGGTGCTCGTCTATTCGGCGGAGGATCCGCCTGAGCAGCGCGGCTTGGTGCTGGTGGACGCTCTCAACGGCGCTGTGCTGGAGAAGTGGGTAGAAGACAACCCCGAGACCTGGATCGAGACGGCGTCAGCACCTCACGCCGACGACGGCGCCGAGGCCGACACCGAGACAAGCGCGGCGGCACCCGGCGACGACGGCTGACGATGTTCGACGGCAAGTTCCGCAAGGGCGTCGACAGCGTCACGGCGCCGATCGGGCGCGGCCTTGCGGCGATCGGCCTGAGCGCAGATGTGCTGACCGGGTTCGGCCTCGTCATGTCTGCCGCCAGTGCCGTCGCCATCGGCGCCGGCCGGCTCGTGCTGGGCACCGTGCTGCTGGTGATCACCGCGCTCTCGGACCTCCTCGACGGGCCGGTCGCAGCAGCCCGGGGCACGTCGTCGAGCAGGGGCGCTTTCTTCGACTCGACGGCAGATCGGGTCACCGACGGCCTGCTGCTCGGCGGCATCGCGTGGTATCTCGCCGGTGAGCACGGCGCGCAATGGGCGGTGCTGCCGATGGCAGTGCTCGGCGTCAGCGCAGTGATCTCCTACGAGCGAGCCAAGGCCGAGCTGCTGGGCTTCGAGGCCAAGGGCGGGCTGATGGAGCGTGCCGAGCGGACGGTGGTGCTGGCCGTGGCAGTCGCCTTCGAAGTGCTGCTCATTCCATTGCTCTGGGTGCTGCTGGCGCTGTCTGTGGTGACGGCGGTGATGCGCTTTGTGAAGGTGTGGCGCCAAGCCAGCGCACGCATGTCGCAGTGAACGCAGCGCCGCTTCGCGGGCGCGTGCGCGGCCTCCTTCGTCCCGTGCGAGGGCGGGACAGAGCACGCCGCCTGCGAGGGCGGGACAGAGCACGCCGCCCGCGAGGGCGGGACAGAGCAATAGTGCTGGGGTACCAGGTGGGGGCGTCAGCAGCCCGGCTGGCTCCGCTCTGGCTCGCCGAGCGCGTGGCCGAGCTGGCCGGCCCGGTACTCGCCCGCCTGATGCCTGCCAAGGCGGCGATGGTCAGGCGGCATCAGGCCCGAGCGCAGCGCTGGGCCACAGGTTCGCCGGACGATCTCGGCCGGGCCACGGCGGCTGCATTCGGCTCCTATGCCCGCTACTGGCTGGAATCGTTCCGCCTGCCCGCGCTGAGCGAACTCACCCTGGACCGGGGCATCGACGTGCCCGCCTATCACCACGTGGAGGAAGCCCTCGAACGCGGAAAGGGCGTCATCTTGGCCCTCCCGCACCTCGGGGGCTGGGAGTGGGCCGGGTTCTGGATGGCCACGGTCAATCGACTGCCGATCACCGTGGTGGTGGAACCGCTCGACCCGCCGGAGCTGTTCGAGTGGTTCGCCGACTTCCGTGAGCGATTGGGCATGCGAGTGGTGCCGCTCGGGCCGAACGCGGGACGTGAGGTGCTGGGCGCCCTGCGACGGAACGAGATCGTCTGCCTGCTGTGCGACCGCGACCTCACCAGCGACGGCGTCGAGGTGACCTTCGGGGATGAGCGAACAACGCTGCCGGCGGGCCCGGCAATGCTGGCGCTGCGATCAGGCGCTGCCCTGTTGCCGACCGCCGTGTACTTCCGCCCTCGGGGCAGGCACCTGGGCACGGTTCGGCCGCCCGTCGATGTCACGCGGCGCGGCCGCCTGCGCGACGACGTGACTGCAGTCACCCAGCGGCTTGCCGACGAGCTGGTCACGCTGATCGCCACAGAACCGCACCAGTGGCATCTCTTCGGCCCCAACTGGCCATCAGATCGAACCGCCGACGCCAGCTAGGAGACTGCTGAATTATTGGTGTGCGGGGGTGGTTTTGCGGCGAGTTCGACGCTGATGGTTCGTTGCCTGTGCGCGTTTTGTTGTTTTGTGGGCGGTGTCGGGCGGGCGCAGTGGGTGTCAGGCGGGGGCGAGGCGC
>JAJDVQ010000038.1 GCA_022826045.1 Acidimicrobiia bacterium
GATCGCTCTGGCCGCTGCGCGCTTCGACGCCCGCGAGGTCCCCGCGTCGCGCTCGGCCGCGCAGCGCCGCTCTCGGCGGCTGGACAAGACCGACGCCGTCGACGCGGTCGCGTCCGCGCGGGCGCTGCTGGCCGAGCCCGCCCTCGGCCCGGTCCAGGCGCTGGAGGTCTATGACCCCCTCGTCGCGGAGATCGAGGCCGTGCTCGAGCACCGCAGAACCCTTGTGGGGGCTCGGACATCGGTGCTGCACATCGCGTCGGTCACCCAGGCCCGCAGCCAGCCCGCCGCCGCCGCCCTGCCCCGACCGCAAAACCGGCGAAAACAAGACCCGACGCGAAGCCAGACGAGCCCACAAACGCCACCTCGCCAACCGCGCCATCCGACGCATGCGGCGCGACGAAAAACACCGACAACACACCCGACTACACGCCGCCTGACGACTCCACTTGACAAGGGAGCGTCTGACAGGCCCGGAAGCTCAGATCGAATCGCGTCAGCCGATTCGTTCACCCTGAACGTAGGCTAGCGTTCATCGCCGTTTTGGCGGGTGACCGCCAAGAGTGAGATCTGCCCCCCACGCCAGTGGGGGGCAGATCTGCATTACGGGCGCCGGCGAGCTTCGATGTCCTCTGCGTCCTGCTGGGTAGGCAGCTGGCTGCAGTAGGGGTAACCGTGGCGGGCTTCCATGAAGTCGTCGAGGTGGACGCGCAGGCGTTCGCCCGTATTCGAGAACAGTCAGAGGCCCGAGACGAGCGCTACATGAAGTCGGCGGACGACAGCCCTGAAACAGCGGACCGCAGTCTGGGCCGGTCCTCCTCGTCGATGAAACCCAGATTCCAGAGATGATCGACGAGTGCGGTTTGGCTGACGTTGAGACGCCGTGCCACTTCCTGAATGCCCTCACGCTCGCGGATTGGCGACTTGCTCGAGGCGATAACCGACTGAACTCGGTCGGGCGGCATCAGCAGGAATGCCGCGAAGGCGTTCGCGCGCTGCTCTATGGCTTGAGGCGCCCAGGGGCCGCTGGCGATCGCCAGGCTCGCTCCGTGGGAGCGGTCGTGAAGCAAGTGGCAGAGTTCGTGGGCCAGAGTGAACCTTCGTGCGGGCGGCATCTCCGATGACCAGTGGTTGAGGTTCAGAAGAATGGTCGGTGAGTGGTGTTCGCTCACGAACGACACTGCGCGCAGGTTTGCATCGCTCAGGTGGATCTCGTCAATTCGGACACCGTGGTCGCGCAAGAACGCTTCCACAGGAATCTCGGACTTCCAAGGCTCGATTTCGAAGTGTTCGTCGAACTCTTCCAGCAGTTCGTCCGCGAGCTCGTAGCCGTGCTTCCACGGCGGTTGTCTCGGGTCGAGATCTACATCCCAGACGGCATCGGCTAGCCCATCCGCTGGCGCCGGGTCGTACGCCTCCAGGAGATGTTCTGCGAGCGACAGCGCATCAGCTTCCGCAACGCTGGGAGCCGCTGACCCAAACAGCAGGGCAGCGGCACAGCTCCCCGACAGAACGACATCTGTTTCGCTGCGCGGACCCAGGATCGCATCGACAGCGGCCGCTCCGGCCTTCGTGCCTGCTCGCTCGACAGACTCCCGGATGCGCCGCCAGCGCGAAACGATTTCCTTTTGATTGCTCCCCAAACCGGCAACCCATGCCGTTCGCTGCTCAGCTCGCTCAGGCGACCGCAAATCGTTGACAGCATCGACTAGTTCCTCGCACTGCTTGGACCCTGGGAGCCGCTCGTGGAGCCATTCCGCCGCGCAGCTGAGAATCTCGTAGAGCGGCTGTGCAACGGCCTGCGGATCTACGAACTGCGTGCCCTCGGGCGCAAGGAACTGCACATCACTTGCACCCGCCAGCGGAGTGGATGCCCAAGCGACCTCGATCTGGTCACGGAGGCGCCGAAGGCGCACGTCGGGAAGAAGACCTCCGTCGCGGGCCGCCCACAAGGAGTGGCGCTGCTGCCATTCGTACTGATACTCAAGAACGTCGCCCCGTTCGCCGCGGTCGTCGTAGGTGTACGACGCGGCGACTGCCGCTCCCTGGACATCCGCAGCGTTTCGGACTCCCTTGTTGCCGACGGGCAGACGCTCTTCGTGCAAGAGCGGGTCCCAGTTCGCGCACAGCCATTCGAGCAACGGCAAGAAATACCAGTGTGCGCTGTGGAGGGTCTCGCCTTGATCGACATGGGCGCAGAGGTTCTTGCCGTCTACCCAAATCTGCAGCGCTCCCCAGCTCTCAGACATTTCGGGGGTAGCAGCCGCGCCATCGTCCGGGTCATGGAGGAAGGTGAGCCGCAACGCAAAGGTGGAGGTATCGCCAGCGAACCTCTCCCAGCGGATGCTCACGACTTACGCCTCTTGGCTTGCCGCAATACCCGTCTCGGGACAACGCCATGCTTGATCCAGTCGCGCACCAGCGGAGTCGGAACTTCGTTCCAGTCGACGGGATAGCCATGCCAGCGGTCGCCAACATGGTCGTGGCACTGTGCGCAATAGGCGCTCTCGCCGTCGGTGGCGTAGCGCTTCTTCCCAAACAAGCACGCTGTCTGCCAAAAGTTGATCGGCATCCGCGTGCCTTGGGCAGATCGAACCCCTGCGACCAGGTGTCGGAACTGGCTTGTGCTTCGGGTTTGGTTCGTACTGCACAGGCTTCCTCTCAGCCGAACCTAGGGTGACCGCTGCTGCCGTGCACCGCACCAGCCAGCGCTGCTGGCCTGTCGGTCGACTCGCAAGTGCCAAGCGTAGAGGCGACAACAGGCATCGAACCTCACTGGGTCTTGTGCAGGCTGTGGGGTTCCCTGAGCTGTCCAGAGTTGAGTCCCTGGTAGTGGTGTATGGAGGGGGGCATTCCTTGGGCGCGTGATCACCGCGTCTACCTCTGGAAGTAACGACTCATCCAGAGAGGAAGACACGGTGATCAACCCCAACACGATGGACGCGCTCGGGTGGCTGCGCAAGCACCTGGACGAAGATGGCGGCAGTGACATGGTCCGCGAGATGGTCGCGGCGTTCGCGCAGCAGCTGATGTCTGCTGAGGCGGACGCGGTCTGCGGTGCCGGCTATGGCGAGGTGAGCCCGGACCGGGTGAACTCGCGCAACGGCTACCGCGAGCGGCGGCGGCCCGGTGCTGAATGACCGGCTCGAGGTGGTCGGCGTAGCGACGCAGCTGCGGGTGGCCCTCACAGACAGCGGCGGGTTCGCTGTCGGCAGTCTCAGCCTGCTGGCACCGGCAGTGGACGTGCTGGCGCTGCTCGACGGCGAAATCGGCAGGCAGTCCCACGCCGCTAGGCGTTGATGCATCAGGATTCTTGCCTGCGGGCGGTTACTAGCTTGCGGCGGGTGCGACGTCTGACGCTGGTGGCGCTGTCGGTGCTGGTAGGCCTCGGCGGCGTTTTGGTGCTTCCGGCAGCAGCGGCGGGTGCTGCTGAGGGCGACGACAGTCCCGCCGGCTCGGATGTGTCGGTGATCCGCTATGGCGGCGCTGACCGTTATGCCACGTCCTTGCTGGTAGCCGAGGCGTTCGCGGCCGACGCCGGAGGCTCATTGGAGCGAGTGGTGCTGGTGTCGGGCGAGCGTTGGACCGACGCGGTGGTGGCTGCGCCGGTGGCGGGTGCGTTAGGCGCTCCGGTGCTGATGACTCAGCCAGATGAGCTGCGCGCCGACGCGCTGGAGTTCCTAGAGCGGGTGGGCGTCTCCAAGGCGCTGGTGGTGGGGCCTGATGCGAGCGGCGGCGCGCACGGTTCCGGGCGCGGTGTGGGCGCCGAGGTGCTCGACGCGCTCCGCGAGGCCGCGATCTCGGCGGAGCGAGTGGCGGGCGATGACCTGTACGCCACCGGTGTGGCGGCTGCTGGGCGGGTGACACCGGGCGCGATGGGCGATCTGGGCCGCACCGCGGTGATCGCCAGCGGGGAAGTATTCGCCGACGCGCTGGTGGCGGGTCCGTTTGCCGCGCGGGGCATCCATCCGGTGCTGCTGAGCCCGCCCGGAGAGCTGCACGCCGACGTGGTCGGCTACCTGAGCGGCGCGGGTATCGAGCATGTGGTGTTGATGGGTGGCACTGCCGCGCTCAGCGACGCCGTCGAGCAGGCCGTGGAGGACCTCGGCATCGACGTGTCGCGGGTGGCGGGCAGCACCCGCTACGACACCGCGGTGAAGGCTGCCGAGCAGGCCGAGGACCAATACAGCGCGGGTGCCGGCATGACGTGCTTCGCCAACGACACGATCGGCGTTGCCCGAGCACGGGTGCCGTTCGATTCGTTCAGCGCAGCCCCGCTGCTGGGCCGGCTGTGCGCTCCGCTGGTGCTCGCCGACCCCGACAAGATCCCCGACGACACCGCCGCCTTCCTCGACGGCGCCCGCGATCAGCACGACGCCGTGGGCCTGCAGGTGTTCGGCGGCGACGCAGCCGTGTCTCAGGCCGCCATCGACACCTACCTCACCGGCGAGGAAGCGGAAGATGCCACTGCCGAAACAGATGATGCCGAATCACCGCTGGCACCGTCGGGTGACGTTGACAGTTGCAAACCCCGCGGACTTACCGACACGACTGCCGGTTTCCCTTTGCCCAGCTGGACAGAATCGTCGACGGGCACGCTGCGGGTTGCAGCGCTGTTCATGGATTTCCCAGATGCGCAAGCGACGAGGAGTCCGGAGGCGGAAGGCGAGATCGGCCTGCCAGTCATGGAGGACTATCTCGAAGCTGCCAGCTACGGCGAACTCGACATCGAAGTGGTGCCGCACTACCACTGGCTGCGAGCCGATCATCCGTCCAGCGAGTATGTCGAGCACAGGGCGTACGGTTCGGGCTTGGACGAGCGTGCGGGCGCGCACGCCGTCGCGCTAGCGGACGCGGATGTCGACTTCTCGAACATCAATTCGGTCATGGTGGTTTTCCCCGGCGAGTACTTCGCCAACTCGGGCAACGCGGGCGGCACTGCCACCGCCGACGGCAACACCATGAACTTCTTCCGGGTCAACACCAAACGCCTGCAACCCGGTTTCCACGAACAATCCGAGTGGGTCCAGCGAGCGAACTCAGAATGGGGGATCTTGGCGGCGCACGAACTTGCCCACAACCTCGGCTTGCTCGATCTGTATCCCTTCGACGCGAGTGCGCATGCACGCCCTGCGGCGCTGAGCAACAAGGAATGGATTCCGGTCGAGATCGGCTTGATGGATCTCCACGGTTACTTCCTCGCTGATGCCTCAGAGATGTTGCGGCAGATCCGCACTTCGTATCCCGACGGCTACACCTACTGGTGGGATGCCTATGCCCTTCAATTGCTTGAGATGCTCGCTTGGAGCCGCTTTCAGCTCGGCTGGCTCGGCGACGAGCAAGTCTGGTGTGTCGATAACGGCGAGGCCAGCGTGGCACTGGCGCCGGTCGCTCAGCCCGGCGGTCGTGCAGCCGTCGCGGTTGTTCCGCTGAACGGTCGCGAGGTGATCGTGGTGGAGAGCCGTCGCAACCTCGGATACGACCGGGGCACCCCGCTGACGTGGCCACGTGGCGACACAACGAACCGACGGGCGTTGCTGCACGAAGGCGTACTCGTGTACACGGTCGATGCGAGCGTCCCATCGGGACAGTTGCCCATGCGAATTGCTGGCGACAAGGGCGATGGCCAAGTGGCCGGGTTCCCCGTGATCGGTGTGGGCGAGTCGGTGACGCTGCACGGCTACACCATCACGGTCACCGCCGACGACGGCAGCACCCACACAGTGTCCATCACCCGCAATTCCTGACTCCAGTCTGGCGCTGGACCGGCCGCAGCCTTGCTGCATTGCGTCCGGCCGACGGATCGGTTGCAACTTCGCGACCTCCCGAAATGTGACGGCAATGGCTCTTGGGGGTCGCGGTAGCATCGTGTTTGACGGGAGCGATGGCGTTCTCGATGTTCGGATGCGTAACTGCAATGGCCTTGCGCCTTGAAGACCGAGATCTGGTTCTCGCGTACCAAGCCGGCGACGACGAAGCGTTCGCCGAGCTGGTGCGGGAGTACCGGCCGCAGCTGCTCGGTCACGCGCGCCGCAAGCTCGGCTGCCCCGAGGCGGCGGAAGACGCCGTGCAGGAAGCGCTGGTGCGGGCGCTGCGGGCCATGCCGCGGTTCAACGGCAACTACCTGGTGGGGCCGTGGCTGCATCGCATCCTGTCGAACGTCTGCAGCGACGAGGGCAACCGCCTGCGCCGCGACAGCGAGAAGACCGAGCGGTTCGCGTCGAACGACCGGGCGCTGAACCCGCCGTCGTCCATCGAGGACGAACTCGGCCTCGACATCGACGATTCCGAGCTGGCCGATGCGGTCGGCAACCTGTCCGAGCAGTACCGCGAGGCGCTCATGCTGCGCTTCGTGGAGGAACTGAGCTACGAGGAAGTGGCTGCCAAGGCCGGTGTGTCCGAGGAGAACGCCCGGGCACGGGTGTCGCGGGCCCGCAACGCTGTGCGGGCTGCGCTGAAGCTGGCAGCCGCTGCGCCGGTGGCCCTGATCGGGATGCTGCGCCGCGGCGAGCGTGCCGCCGCTGCGGTGACGAGCCAGTCGTCGCCCGGCAGCGGGCGGGCTGCGCTGCATTCGGCCATGCCGATGCTGGCCGAGACCGCCCCGATGGCCACACGGGCCGCTGCCGCCACGGCGAATGCGGCCACCGTCGGCGTGCCGGTGGTGGCCAAGGCCGCTGTCGGCTTCGGGCTGGCTACCGCCGTGATCGCCCCGACAGTCGATTCGCCGGTGCACAAGGCGGCCGACCGGGTGCTGCCCGATTCTGTGATGGAAGTGCTGACGCCGCTGGCCGTGGAGCTGCCGACGCCCGATGCGCCCGTGATCGTTCCCGCCGCCGCGCCGGTGACCGGTGTTGCCGACGTGGTCGACCCTGCTGGTTCCGAGGCGCCTGCGGAGGCTGCGGCCCCCGCGGCTGCTGCGCCCGTGGTGGAGGCAGCTCCGCAAGAGGCCGTGGCCGTGGCAACGGTTGCTGCTCTTGCTGCGACGCCGGTGATCGACGACAGCCAGGCTTCGGAGGCGGCCGCTGACGGTGCCGAGGAGATCGTCGAGACGAGCGTTGCGACGCAGGTCGTGATCCAGCCCGACACCGCGGTGTCGGCCAGCGGCAGCGTGCAGGGCGCCGAGCTGACATTCACGCCCTCGGGCGCCAGTCGCTACGACGTGGCCGGTTCGCTGTCGTTGACGGTCACCACGGTCACCACCTCCACGGTTGACGGCGTCGAGACCTCCGAGACGGTCACCTCCACCGAGTCGGTTGCGGTGATCTCGCCGAGCACAGCGTCGCTGGACGCTGCCGATCCGGCGGTCGACGAACGACGCTTCAGCGCCCTGCTGGTCTTCGCCCCCGGCGACGACGGCATGTCCGCCGAGATGCGCCTGGCCGCCCGCGGCACCGCCAACGACGACGGCTCGCTGGCCATGACAGGCTTCTTCACCGCCGTCGGCACCGAGTCGCTCCCGCTCGTCGAGCGCGGCGACCTCTCCGGCATGCTCACCCTCGATGCCGAAGGCATGCCCGCCGCCCTCTCCATCACTCTCACCCAGTAGCTCCCGAGCACAGCCGCCCCGGCAGCAGCGGGCTTCCGCAGCGTGATGGTGATGCCGCGTCGGCTCACCCGCCGCGGCTGCCAGATGCCGGGGCTCGGCGAGCGGTCAGGCGTTCTTGATGAGGAGGCCGCCGTCTACGGGCAGGACGGCGCCGGTCATGTACTGGCTGGCGGGCAGGCAGAAGTTGAGCGTGCCGTGGGCCACTTCCTCGGGCTCGGCGTAGCGGCCGAGGGCGGTGCGGCGCTTGGCGAAGATCGTCTTGTGCTCCTCGGAGATCTCCGCCGTCATGGCGGTGCGGATCGGCCCCGGGCAGATGCAGTTCACCGTGATGCCCTCACGGCCCAGCTCCACCGCCAGCGACTTGGTGAGCCCGATCACGCCGTGCTTGGCCGCCGTGTAGGGCGAGCCGAACTTGGTGGCGCCCCACCCCTCGGTGGAGGCGATGTTCACGATGCGGGCCGCATCAGACTGGCGCAGGTAGGGCAGCGCCGCCCGCACGGTGTAGGTGTGCGCCGTCAGCAGCACCTCGAGCGAGATGGCCCAGTTGTCCTCATAGTCCTCGGCGTCGATCGGCGAGAAGCGGGAGATGCCGGCGTTGTTGATGACGTGGTCGATGCCGCCGAACCGTTCGGCCACCTCGTCGGTGACCTGGTTGACCCGGTCGCGGTTGGCCACGTCCATCGTCCAGCCTGCCGCTGAGCCGCCGGCGTCGTTGATCTCGGCCACCACGGCGTCCACCTCGGCCTGGCCAAGATCGGTCACCGCAACGTGCGCCCCCTCGTCGGCGAACACATGCGCCGTCGCCCGTCCCTGGCCCATGCCGGCCCCGGTGATCAGCGCCACCCGACCCTCAATCGACCGGCTCAATGTCGACAGTCGCTTCGTCATCCCCATTGCGAGTCTCCTCGTTGCGTTCGGTTGTCTGCGGCTGCGGTCAGCCGGTTTGCCAGGCGGTGCCGCCGTCGATCTTGAGCACCGAGCCGGTGGTGTAGCTCGACGCCTCTGAGGCGAAGTAGAGCGCTGCGCCGACCACCTCGTCGGCCTCGCCGCCACGGCCCAGCGCGATCTCGTTCTCGGCCCGCTCGTTGAAGGCGTCCATGTCCCATGCCTTGGAGATGTCGGTGAGGAACGGGCCGGGCATGATGCAGTTCACCCGCACGCGGGGCGCATACTCCCGGGCGAACGACTGCGTGATGGCGTGGATGCCCGCCTTGGCCGCCCCGTAGGCCGTCTCGTTGGGCGAGGGCGCCACGGCCGCCACCGAGCTCACGTTGATGATGGAGCCGCCGCCCGCTTCGTACATGCGCTTGCCGAACACCGCCGAGGCCCGGAACGGCCCCTTCAGGTTCACGTCGATCACCTTGTCGAACAGCCCCTCGGACACCTCGTACAGCGACGGGTACAGCGGCGACAGGCCGGCGTTGTTCACCAGCACCTCGCAGTGGCCGAACTCGTCATAGACACGCTCGCACAGGGCGTCGTTCTGGTCCCAATAGCCCACGTGGCACTCCACCGCCAGCGCCTGCTGGCCGGTGGTGTCGCGCACCTCGGCGGCCAGCGCCTCGCAGTTGTCGAGCTTGCGGGACGCGATCACCACATCGGCGCCGGCCCGGGCGAACGCCAGCACCATCTCGCGGCCCAGCCCGCGCGACCCGCCGGTCACCACCGCCACGCGGCCCGACAGGTCGAACAGCGTTGCGTTCGACTCGCCAGCCATCTCAGCGGCTCCAGGAGTTCCAGCTCATCACCGAGTCGAGATCGGTGCGAGCGGCCGGTTTGAAGTCGGTGCCCACGGTGTAGGCCACCGGGCTGAGCGCGTACTGGCGCACGTTGTCGTAGGGGATGCCCAGGATCTCGGCGGCCTCGCGCTCGTAGCCGAGGTGCAGGGTGGTCCAGCAGGTGCCGAGGCCCCGCTCGCGGGCGGCCAGCATGAAGCTCCACGCTGCGGGGATGATCGAGCCGGCCTGGCCCACCATCATGCGGGCATCGTCGGTGCGGCCGGTGATGCAGGGCAGGAACAGCACCGGGCTGCGATGCATGTTCTCCGACAGGAACTCCGCCGACGAGGTCACCCGGGCCTGCTGCGCCTCTCGTACCGCACCCAGGCCCGAGCCCACCCGGCCGGCGTACATGGGGCTGTTGCGGTAGGCGTCGAAGCCCTGCTTGTAGAGCGCCGAGATGGCCTCGATCTTGTCGCGCTCGGTGACGAACACGAAGTGCCAGCCCTGCATGTTGGAACCCGTCGGCGCCTGCACGGCGATCTCGACGCATTCCCGCAGCACCGAATCGGGCACCGGCCGGTCGAAGTCGAGCCGCTTGCGCACGGCCCGGGTGGTCTGCAGCACCTCGTCGGCCGACAGGCCCAGCTTGATTCCGTCTTCGCTCATGGTGTGCTCCTCGCGCCTGGCGGGGTTGCGGGCGTTGCTGGTGTGATGAATTTCGCGCAGCACCCTAACCGGCGCCTGTCGGGCGTACCGGGTCGTTCACGCCCGCTTGGAGGTGGTCGCTGATGTTGTGTTGACATGTGCTCGCACGACGTTGCGTTCCCGATGTGAACTGGCCAGTCGTGCGAATGCGGTCAGGGCATCAGCGGAGGAACTTGCTGGTGGTGTTGTCGGCCAGCACCCGCCCGCTGGTCTGGCAGCCGGCGCAGTAGTTGACCGAGTAATCGCGGTATTCAACGGCCCGCACCACATTGCCGCAGACTGGGCATTGCTCGCCCGTGCGGCTGTGCACCGCCGAGGGCCGCTCGGCCGACCGGCTCATCTGGGGGAGCTGCCGCTCGGCGGTCAGCGAGTCGTCGACCACGGCGCCGATCGCGGCCACGACTGCCTCGACGCCCTCGGCATCCATCCGGCCGGTGGGTGCGAACGGCGACAGCTTGGCCCGGTGGCAGATCTCGTTGGCGAGCCGCCGCCCGAGCCCCGAGATCACCCGCTGATTGCGCAGGAAGTTGTGCAGGCGGGACGGATGCGCCGCCATGAGCTCGGCCATGGCACCGGCGTCGATGTCGGTGGCTTCGGGCCCCAGCCCGGCCAGCGGCTCGGCCGCGGTCGGATCGCCCGCCAGCACCCACACGCCGGCCCGCTTCTGCGTGCCCGGCTCAGTGAGCAGCAGCCCCAGCCCGCTCTCGAACTCGAAGCGGGTCAGCCCGTCACGGGGCCGCCGGGGCCGCTGAGCACCCGGTTCGAGCACCCGCAGCCGTCCGCCCTGCATGAGATGCACCACAAACGTCAGACCGTCCCCGCCGGCGTCGGGCGGAGCGAACCGCAGCAGCAGGAACTTGGCCCGCTGGCTCACGCTGCGCAGCGGCCAGCCGACGGCGTCATTCGGTGACGGGCTGGCGGTCTTGAGCGCAGTGAACGAGAGCGGCTCCACCCGTTCCAGCACTTCGCCGGCGGCGAGCGATTCCAGTCGTTCAGCATGCGCCCGGATTTCCGGGATCTCCGGCACGAAGCGTCAGCCCCCGCCGTTGCCGTCTTCAGCTGCGTCGTCAGCGCTGCCCGTCCCGTCGCCGGAGGCACTGTCTTCCTCCTCGGCGAGCGCTCGCCCCAACGCCGTGTTCACCAGCGCCAACGCCTCGGAAGCCGCGATCAGCACCCGCACATCGCCGCTCACCGTAATGAGCCCTGCCTGCAATGCAGCCAGCGCACCCAGTTCACCCCGCCGCACGGCCTCGGCCGTCTCCCGGGACTGGCTCATCACCACGACGTCGCCGTCATCACCGATGCCCACGCGCCCCCCGTCACCGGCCCCGCCGTCCGCCTCGCCGTCGACGTCCGCCGAACCGGCATCGGGCGGCACTGGCTCCAAGTGCGCCCGACCACCGTCGATCACCAGCCGGTAGGCCACCACGGGCCCCCCGTTGCCGTCGCCGATCCGCTGCTCCACCGTGGCCCGCACCTTCGGCAGCTCCACGTCGACCAGCACCTCTGACATCGCAGCGCACCAGCCCTCGGACCCGATCTCCACGCCAGCGAACCTATGCCGCTCGCCACCGCATGTCACGCCAGCGGTCTACAGACAAGGCACTGCGAGCGGTCCGGGGACACGTTCGACTCGGTGATGCACGACGGGCCTGAAACTGAGTGGCGACGGCCCGCGGGCGCTCGCTACGGTGCACCGCAACGCATCAATGCGTACCCGTATCGCTGGCAGTTCGCCGGTCTCTGGGCGGAAATCCCGCCTGTTACCGTTCCGAAAGGAAGTCCTCTGGACGTGAACTCATTCGTCATTCTTGCTGCAGTCGTGACGCTGTTCAGCTCCAACCTGACGGCCAGCCCGATGTGCTGCCGCTCACGGGGCCGGCGCGTCGACCGACTCGAACACCGTCTTGACCGACTTGAAGATCGCATGGATCGCTTCGAGCAGGTGCTCATGCAGCTGGTGGTGGACATGACATTGGCCAAAGCGAAGCTGGGCATCGAGACTGCGACGCCCTCCGCTGTGCTGCAGCCGGCGCTTGTACCTCCGTCGGACGGTTCTTCTGGCGCAGCAGCGCAATAGCATGGCGGGGTGACCTTTCCGGCTCGCCGCCTTCGTCGGTTGCGTCGCACTCCGGCGCTTCGTCGCCTCGTTGCGGAGACAACCGTCACTCCCAGCGATCTCATCGCACCGCTGTTCGTGCGTGAGGACGTCGACGAGCCACAGCCGATCGTCTCGATGCCGGGCATCGTGCAGCACAGCCAAGAATCGCTGCGCAAGGAAGTCAACGAGCTGGCCAACCTCGGCATCAGCGGGGTGGTCCTGTTCGGGCTGCCGGCCCGCAAGGACCCGGTGGGCTCTGAGGCTTGGAACCCCGACGGCGTCGTGCAGGTGGCGCTGCGCAACCTGCGTGACGATCACGGCTCGGAGATGGCGATCATCGCGGACCTGTGCGTCGACGAGTACACCGACCACGGCCACTGCGGCGTGGTGACCGACGGCGGCGATGTCGACAACGACGCCACGCTCGAGCTGTACCAGCGGGTGGCGCTGGCCCAGGCCGAGGCCGGCGCCGACATGGTGGGCCCCTCGGGGATGATGGACGGCCAGGTCGGGGCGATCCGCCAAGTGCTCGACCGCAATGGCTACGAGCACATGCCGATCATGGCCTACTCAGCGAAGTACGCATCGGCCGAGTACGGGCCGTTCCGCGACGCCGTGGACGTGACCATCGCCGGCGGGGGCAATCGCAAGGGCTACCAGCAGGATCCTGCCAACGCCCGCGAGGCCATGGCCGAGATCGAGCTCGACATCGCCGAGGGCGCCGACATCATCATGGTGAAGCCGGCGCTGGCGTATCTCGATGTGATCGCTGCGGCCCGGGCCCGCTTCGACCTGCCGCTGGCTGCGTACCACGTGTCGGGCGAGTACGCCATGCTCAAGGCGGCCGCCGCGAACGGCTGGATCGACGGGGCCGCCATGGCGGTCGAGCACCTCACCGCCATCAAGCGGGCCGGTGCCGACCTGACCCTCACCTACCTCGCACGAGAGTTCGCCGAAACCCTGCAGTAGCCGCCGCCCGCGGGTCTCGGCTTCTCGCTCGGCGGCATTGCAGCCCCGGTGTGGCGGTGGGCAGCTTCGCGCCGGGCGGTCCCGCGGCCCGAGGCGCGGCCGGATCAGCTCGACGGGTGCGTGACCCGGGCGACCGCGATGGCGCAGAGCGCCCCGATGAACTGGGCCACGATGAACAGCGGTGCGCTGGCCGGAGCGATGCCGGCGAACGTGTCGGAGAACATGCGACCAACGGTCACCGCCGGGTTGGCGAAGCTGGTGGAGGACGTGAAGAAGTAGGCCCCGCCGATGTAGGCGGCCACGGCGAAGGCCACGAACTGGGTCTTGCCTGAGCGCACCACGCCGATGATGACGATCACCAGCCCGAATGTGGCGATGATCTCCGAACCGAAGGCGGCCCCGCTCATCCGGTCTTTGGTCGACCAGAACACGGCGTCGAGCTCGAAGATCACATTGGCAGCCATGACGCCCAGGATCCCGCCGGCCACCTGCACCACCACGTACAGCCCGGCCATGCGGTTGTCGAGGTCGCCGGCGAGGCGCGCCCACAGCGTCACCGCCGGGTTGAAGTGCGCCCCCGACGTCGACCCGAACAGCAGGATCAAACACGTCAGCGCACCGGCGGTGGCGATCGAGTTCTCGAGCAGCTGCAACCCCACGTCGTTCGGGCTCAGCCGCTCGGCCATGATCCCCGAGCCCACCACGCTGAGCAGCAGGAACCCCGTCCCCACGAACTCCGACGTCAGACGGCTGGCCGTGGTCTCACGCAACTGCGGCACCGGGACAGCCTGCCACCCACGGGTAAACGAACCCTGTCTCCCGGGTGAACACTGGACCCACACCGAGATCGGAATGCTTGACGCGGCCTAGCGGCGGTGCACTATGAGCCGTCGTAGACGTGACGGCGAACGAGCACATTGGTGTCAATGGCGATCACGCCGACATGGCTCCCTTGGCGTACGCCCAGCTGATTGCCCCGTGTTGCTCTGGTGCTGGCTGGGCCGGGGCTACGACTCGCGGAGGTCGAAGGCGATCTTGACCGAGCCTCGGGCGCCGGCGTTGGCGGCGTGCTCGAGGGCGCTGCGGTACTCCTCCAGCGGATAGAGCTCGGACACCAGGCGCTCCAGGTTGCAGTCGCGCACCAGCTTGATCGCGGCTTCGAAGGTGTGGCCCCCGTCGAGCCTCGGCTCGGTGCCATAGCAGTAGGCGCCCACCAACTCGGTCTCGCGGTGCCACAGGGCGGACAGGTTCAGCTCGACGTTGGCGGGCATGCCCAGCACCACCACCCGGCCGCGGGGGCGGGTGAGGGCGATGGCGTCGGTGAGCGACTGCGACGAGGCCACGGCGTCGATCGTCACGTGCGTGCCTGAGCCGAGTGTCTCGCCGATCACCCGGGTGCCGGCAGCGCGGCGCACGGCCCGGCCGAGCTCGTCGGGCGACACCGCCAGGTCGGCGCCGAGCTCTCGGGCCAGGCGGCGCTGGTGGCTGTAGCGGGCGCCCACCACGATCGCCGCGACACCGGTGCACTGGCGCAGCGCAGCCACCGCCGCCAAGCCCATCGTGCCGGCGCCGATCACCGCCGCCGTGCCGCCCTCGGTCACGCCGGACCGCAGCGCAGCATGCACGCCCGCCGCGGTCGGCTCGATCATCACTGCGGCATGGTCGGACAGGTCCTCGGGTCCCAGCGATCCCAGCGAATGCAGCTGGGACTCGTGCGCAGCGAACATCTCCGACCAGCCGCCCCCGGTGGACGCACACGAACCGGTCTGCAGACCGGCCTCGATCTGGCCCCCGATCAGGTGGCTGTAGTCGTCGCCGTCGGCAGGGGCAGCATCGGGCCACGGCGGGGCACAGCCGTGGGCCTCATGACCGAGCACCGCCTCGAGCACCACCCGGGTGCCGTCGTCGGCATGCCCCACCACCTCGTGGCCCGGTACGAACGGGAACGACACCAGCGGCTCGAAGTAGCGCGACACCTTCCCGTCCACCGTCGCCAGGTCGGACCCGCAGATGCCCGACAGCGCTGGTCGCACGTACTGCCACCCGTCGCCGGGCAGCTCCGGCGGATCCATCTCGGTCAAGCGCAACGGGCCGACCCCAGCGCCGGATCCCGGCTTCAGCTTCCCCGCGGCCATCGCCGCGGCAAACCGCAGCTCCTTGCGCTCGAAGACCAGCGCCTTCACGCAGCGTCGCCTGCTCGAGCCATGCGCCTGCAGCTCATTGTCAGCAATTCTGCACCGACAACGGAGACTGTGGGCCGCATGCCTCCGACTGTCGCGACTCGGCGCACGCTGTCTCAGCCCTGCTCGGCAGAACCCGCATCGGTGGCTGTGCTGCTTGCGCCGCCTACATCGGCGGCTTTGCTGTCGACTTCGTCGGTCAGCTGTGCAATGAATTCGGCCAGCGGCACGTCGCGGCGCACCTTCTGGCCGCGGGGGTTCACGCCCACCGTGCCCGCCGCCACGTCGTCGTCGCCCACCACCAGCACGTAGGGCACCTTGCCCAGCTTGGCCCGGCGGATCCGGGCGCCCAGTGGGTCATCTGCCGGCACGGTCTCGGCCCGGAAGCCCGCCTCGGCAAGCTGGGCCACGACGGAGGAAGCGAACGAGTCGTGATCGTCCCGCACGCCGAGCACCACGGCCTGGGTCGGCGCCAGCCACGGCGGGAACGCGCCGGCGTAGTGCTCCACCAGGACCCCGAAGAACCGCTCGATCGAGCCGAACAGCGCCCGGTGGATCATGATCGGCCGGTGCACCTCGCCGTCGGCGCCGGTGTAGCGCAGGTTGAACCGCTCGGGCAGGTTGAAGTCGACCTGGATGGTGGACAGCTGCCACGAGCGCCCGATCGCATCGGTCACGTCAATGTCGATCTTCGGCCCGTAGAACGCCGCCTCGCCCGCGGCTTCCATGTAGTCGTGGCCGCGCCGGTCCAAGGCAGCCCGCAGCGCAGCCGTCGCCCGTTCCCAGCCCTCGTCGTCGCCCACGTACTTGTCGGGATCCTGGGTGGACAGCTTGAACTCGAATTCGTCGAAGCCGAACGCGTTCAGCACCGACAGCACGAAGTCGAGCAGTCGCTCGATCTCGTCGCCGAGCTGCTCAGGCGCCACATACAGGTGGCTGTCGTCTTGGGTGAACCCCCGGATCCGCATCAGCCCGTGCAAGGTGCCTGAACGCTCATAGCGGTACACGGTGCCCAGCTCGAACAGCCGCAGCGGCAGCTCCCGGTACGAACGCTGGCGCTGATTGAAGATCAGGCAGTGCATCGGGCAGTTCATCGGCTTGGGGTAGTAGATGCCGTTGTCCATCTCCATCGGCGGGTACATGCCGTCGGCGTAGAAGTTGAGATGGCCCGAGGTCTCGAACAGCTGGGCGTTGGCCAGGTGCGGCGTGTACACGAACTCGTAACCGCCCCCCGAGTGGCGGTCGCGGCTGTAGTCCTCCATGAGCTTGCGGATCACCGCGCCCTTGGGGTGCCACACGGCGAGCCCGCCGCCCAGCTCGGCGGGGAAGCTCAGCAAGTCCAGCTCGGTGACGAGCCGACGGTGGTCACGCTTGGCGGCCTCCTCCAGCCGCTCCAGGTGTGCAGCCAGCTCGCCCTTCGAGCCCCACGCGGTGCCGTAGATGCGCTGGAGCATCTGGCGGTTCTCGTCGCCCCGCCAGTACGCGCCCGCTACCCGCATCAGCTTGAAGTGGCCCAGCCGCCCGGTGTCGGGCACGTGCGGGCCGCGGCACAGGTCCACGAACTCGTCGGTGTTGCGGTAGGTGGTGATCACCCCGCACTCGGGGCCCGACGCAGGGTCGTCGGCCTCGCCGTCGAGGATCTCGATCTTGTAGGGGTGCGCGGCGAACAGCTCATCGGCCGCAGCGCGGTCCACCTCGGCACGGATGAACGGCTGGCGAGCCGCCACGATGGCCCGCATCTCGGCTTCGATCGCCTCGAGATCCTCATCGGAGAACGTGCGCGCCCGCCCGCTGCTGTCGAGGCCCAGGTCGAAGTCGTAGTAGAAGCCGTCGGTGATCGGCGGCCCGATCGAGAACGTGGCGCCCGGGTGCAGCCGCAGCACCGCCTGGGCCAGCACGTGGGCGGTGGAGTGGCGCAGCACTTCGAGTCCCTCGTCCGACGACCCGAACACCAGCGACACCGAAGCGCCGTCGGGCAAGGGCCGGTTGAGGTCGAGCTGCTCGCCGTCGGCAACGGCGATCAAGGCGTCCTTGGCCGCCCGCCGTCCCAGCGACGCGGCGAGATCGGCGCCGGTCGCGCCCGCGGGCAGATCACGTGTCTGCCCGTCGGGCAGCACCACCGTGACCGCCGCGCGCCCGCTGGGGGCGTCACCCGAATCTGCGTCGTTGCTGCCGCTCATCTGGACAGTTTCCTAGCCTCTGCACGACGAGTGCCAGCGAATTTGCGGCATGCCGCAGCGGCTAGCCCCCGGATCCGCCGCCCGAGAAGACGATGTTGATCAGGATGATCAGGAACAGCAGCCCGCCCAGCACCCAGAGCTTGTCTGCAAACTCGAAGCTCTTGAACTTCGCGAACGGCACCATCATCTTGTGAGGGTCCTCGATCGCCTTCCCGTCGACCTTGCGGGTATCGGCGTCGCTCATGAGTTCTCCTGCAGAAGCTGCTCAGCGGCCGATGCCGCGGCTCGGGGGCCGGCTGCGCTCGCAGCCGCCGGGCAAAGACTAGTGGTCTGACTCGCTCATGGCTGAGGAACTGTCGACCGAATCCTGCTGCCTGTGCGCCCGTCGACCGAGTCCGCTCGATGCCGCCGGCTAGGTGCTGACGGCATTCATGCCGAGCAGCTCCCGCATCGGGCCAGCCAAGGAGCGGGCATCCACCCAGCGCGACTGCGGCAGCTGCACGACCGAATCGCCCACCCGTAGGCGCACCGGCGCATCGCCGGGGCATTCGGACAGCATCCGCTCGAACGCCTCGAGCCAGTGGTCGTCGATGTCGACCCGCTCCACGTCGAGCGATAACGGCACCGGTCCCTTGCGCAGCTCCAGCGCCTCCACCTCGTTTGCCAGGAACGCTGTCTCGCCCTCGCCGCGACGGTCGGGCCGACCCCGCACCAGCACCACCGCGTCTTCGGCCAGCACGGCGCCGGCGGCAGCGAAGCCCTTGGGGAACAGGGTCACCTCGATCGAGCCGGACAGGTCTTCGAGCATGAAGCGGGCCATCGGGTCGCCGCCGCGTGTGTAGCGGCGCTGCAGGCTCTGCACCACGCCGCCCAGCGTCACCCACTGCTGGCCGCCGTCGGGGCTGGGCGGCAGGTCGCCCAGACCGCTCACCTGGCAGTCCACCAACCGCCGCAGCTGCGCCTCGCCGCCGCGCAGCGGATGATCCGACACGTACAGCCCGAGCAGCTCCTTCTCCCACGCCAGCGTGTCGCGCTCGGAGGCCTCGATGTCGGGGATCTCGATGCGCTCGTCGAAGCCGGAACCGTCGGCATCGTTGCCGCCATCGGGTTGGCCGTTGTCGCCGCCGAACAGCGACTGCACCCCGGCGGCGGCTTCTTCCCGCCGTCGCAGCGCCGATTCGACGATCTGCTCGAACACTCGCAGCAGCCCCGCCCGGCTGTGCCCGCACGTCTCGAAGGCGCCCGCCTTGATGAGCGACTCGGTGAACCGCTTGTTGAGCACTTCGCGTGGCACACGCATGCAGTAGTCGTCGAAGTCGGCAAACGGCCCGTTGGCCGCACGCTCGTCGAGGATCGGCTCGGCCACCCTCACGCCCACGTTGCGCACCGCCGACAGCCCGAAGGGAATCGTCCGCCCGTCGGCGGCGAAGTCGAGCTCGGAGCGGTTGATGTCGGGCACCAGCACGTCGATGCCCGACTGGCGGCAGTCGGCCAGGTACACGCCGGCCTTGTCGATGTTGCGCTTGGAGCCGGTCAGCACGGCCGCCAGGAACTCGGTGCGATGGTTGGCCTTCAGGTAGGCCGTCTGGTAGGCGATCAGCCCGTAGGCGAAGGCGTGGCTCTTGTTGAACGCGTAGTCGGCGAACGGCTCGATGATGTCGAAGAGCTGCTCTCCGAGGTCTTCGCCGTATCCCTTCGCTGCAGTGCCTGCGATGAACTTGGTGCGGTGCTCGGCGATCTGCTCGCGGTTCTTCTTGCCGCACGCCTTGCGCAGGTCGTCGGCTTCGGCCATGGAGTAGCCGGCGATCTCCTGGGCCACCCGCATCATCGACTCCTGGTAGATCATCAGCCCGTAGGTCTCTTCGAGCAGCTCGGCGAGGTCGGGGTGCGGCGGCGTGGCGGGCTGACGGCCGTTCTTGCGGTGCGCGTAGCTGTTGTGCATGTCGGCAGCCATCGGTCCGGGCCGGTACAGCGCCACCAGCGCGCAGATGTCCTCGAACCGGGTGGGGCGCATCGACTGCAGCAGCGACCGCACCGGTGTCGACTCCAGCTGGAACACGCCCATCGTGTCGCCGGCGCACAGCAGCTTGAACGTGGCGTCGTCGTCGAGCGGCACCGCATCGATGTCGAGTTCCGCGCCGGTGGTGCGCTCGACGAGCCGCACCGCATCGTCGATGATCGACAGCGTCCGCAGCCCGAGGAAGTCCATCTTCAGCAGGCCCAGGTCTTCCACGCCGCCCATGTCGAACTGGGTGACGATCGGGGCCTCTTCGGGGTCGGCGCCCGACTCGGGCTTGCGTTGGATGGGCAGGTATTCGGTGAGCGGCTCGGGGCTGATCACCACCGCGGCGGCGTGCACCGAGTCCTGCCGGATGAGGCCCTCGAGGCCGCGGGCCACGTCCACCACCTCGCGCACCTCGTCGTCGCTGGAGTACATGGTGCGCAGATCGGCAGCGGCTGCGTACCCGTCGGCGTGCTTGTCGTCGCGTTCGAGGCAGGCGCCCAGCGGGGTGTCGCGGCCCATGATCAGCGGCGGCATGGCCTTGGAGATGCGGTCGCCCAGCGAATACGGCTTGCCCAGCACCCGGGCCGCGTCGCGCACGGCGGCTCGTGCCTTGATGGTGGAGAAGGTGATGATCTGCGCCACGTGGTCATGGCCGTACTTGCGGGCCGCGTAGCGGATCATCTCGTCGCGGTAGCGGTCGTCGAAGTCGATGTCGATGTCGGGCATCGAGACGCGGGCCGGGTTCAGGAACCGCTCGAACAGCAGGCCGTACTTGATCGGATCGAGATCGGTGATGCCCAGGCAGTAGGCCACCACGCAACCGGCCGCCGAGCCCCGCCCGGGTCCCACGCGGATGTTGCTCTCGCGGGCATGGCGGATGAGGTCCCAGGTGATCAGGAAGTAGCTGCTGAAGCCCATGTCGGAGATGACCCGCAGCTCGTACGCGATGCGTGCAGCAGTGCTCTCGGGCACGTTCGAGCCCCAGCGCTGCTTCGCCCCCTCGAACGCCAAGTTCGAGAGGTAGGCGTCGGCGTCGGCGTGGGGAGCGGGCACCTCGAAGTGCGGCAGCAGCACCTGGCCGAAGGAGATGTCGGTCTCGGCCCGGTCGGCGATGGCCAGCGTGTTGTCGCATGCCTCGGGGAACTCGCGGAACAGCTCCCGCATCTCCGCTGCCGACTTGAGATAGTGCTGGTCGCCGTGGAACTTGAACCGGTCGGCGTCGCTGCGCAGCGAACCGGTCTGCACGCACAGCAGCGCGTCGTGCGCTACCGCATCGTGCTGGTGGGTGTAGTGCAGGTCGTTGGTGGCGAGCAGGGGGGCGTTGAGGTCGTGGGCGATCTGCAGGAGTTGCGGGTTGCAGTCGTGCTGGGCGCCGATGCCGTGGTCCTGCAGCTCCACGTACAGCGAGTCACGGCCGAAGATGTCCTGCAGGCGCCCGGCCCGGCGGCGGGCCTCGTCGTAGTCGCCGTTCAGCAGGGCCTGCTGCACCACGCTGCCGAGGCAGCCGGTGGTGGCCGTCAGGCCCTCGGCGTGGTCGGCGAACATCTCCCAGTCCATCCGGGGCTTGTAGTAGTAGCCCTCGAGGAAGGCTCGGCTGGCCAGCTTGAGCAGGTTGCGGTAGCCGGCGTCGCTGTGGGCCAGCAGCGTCAGGTGGTAGTAGAGCTTCCCGCCGCCGGTGCCGTCGTCGCCGGTGTCGTCGACCTTGGCGTTCTTGGCCCGGTTCCGGTTGGGGCGCTCGTGGCGGCTCTCGAGCGCCATGTAGGCCTCGGTGCCGATGACCGGCTTGATGCCGTGCGTCTTGCATGCCCGGTAGAAGTCGAGGACGCCGTACATGTTGCCGTGGTCGGTGATGCCCAGCGCCGGCTGGCCGTCGGCCGCGGCCGCCGCCACCACCTCGTTGACGCGCGCCGCGCCGTCGAGCAGGGAGTACTCGGTGTGGGTGTGCAGGTGAACGAACGACGCTGCCACGCTGCGCTGCTCCTCGGGGGTGTGTCGGCGGGTTGGTGTGCTGACGGGCTGTCCCGCTCACGGCCCGAATCGGCCCGTCTTTCGAACATAGACCCGCCGCCTCGACGCGGTGCGAACCCGCAGCCGACACGCGGCGTGCGGTGCCGGAAACCCCGGATATCTCGGTTGGAGGGCCGTCCTCAGTGATGCATCATGGAGGCGTGACCACCCCGCAGCGCGCGCACGACGGCGCGCACAGCGCGCACGACGGCGCGCACAGCGCGCACGAGGGCGCCGATGTCGACGAGCTGGAGCTCGACGTCGGCGCCGTGCTGCCCTGCGACGAGCTGAGCAGCGTGCTGGTGGTCGACGATCCGCGCCAAGGCCTGTGGGAGCTGGTCGACAGCGGCTGGGCAGACGAGCACCTGCCCGAGCTGCCGGCGCTGGCGCTGCAGCAGGATCCGATCCACCGCCACAAGGACGTGCTGGCGCACACGATCGCCGTGGTGGCCCAGAGCCCGCCCCGGCTCCGGGTACGGCTGGGAGCGCTCTTCCACGACATCGGCAAGCCGCTGACCCGCGAGATCACTCACAGCGGGGTGACGTTCCGCAACCACGAGGCCGTCGGGGCGAAGATGACCCGCCGCCGCATGCCCGAGATGGGCTACAGCGACGATCTGACGTCGCAAGTCGCCCGCTTGGTGCACCTGTCGGGCCGCTTCAAGGGGTACGACACCGGCTGGACTGATGCCGCCGTGCGCCGGTATGCGCGCGACGCCGGTCCCTTGCTGGGCGACCTGAACGACATGGTGCGCAGCGACTGCACGTCACGCAACGTGCAGCGGATCGAGGCCCTGCACGACGCGCTCGACCGCTTCGAGGTGCGCATTGCCCGGCTGGCCCGCGAGCAGTCCCGCAAGGAACTGCGCCCCGAGCTGAACGGCGACGAGGTGATGGCCCACCTGGAGCTGTCTCCGGGCCCCGAGGTCGGCCGGGCCATGAAGTTCCTGCTGGAGCTGCGCCGCACCGAAGGCGAGCTCGGTGACGCTGAGGTCCGCCGCCGTCTCGATGCCTGGTGGGCCGAACAGGTCGCAGGCGATCAGTAGCGCGATCAGCAGCGAGGCGACCGTCGGGACACGAACGGCGGGTCCGGCCGTACCCCAAGCACACCACTAGCGTCGTCGGCTGTGGAATGGATCGCGAATCCCGAGGTCTGGATCTCTCTGGTCACGCTGACCGTGCTCGAGATCGTGCTCGGCATCGACAACGTGATCTTCATCTCGATACTTGCCGGACGCCTGGGCGGCAAGGAGGCCGAGCGCGCCCGCGTCGTCGGCCTGTCGCTGGCCATGGGCATGCGGGTGCTCCTGCTGCTGGGCATTTCGTGGATCGTGCGGCTCACGACGCCGCTGTTCTCGGTGTTCGGGCACGAGCTGTCGGGGCGAGACCTGATCCTGCTGGGCGGCGGGCTGTTCCTGCTGGGCAAGGCCACCTTCGAGATCCATCACAAGCTCGAAGGCGACGACCACGATGACGCGGGCGAACGGGCAGGTGCCACGTTCACCCGGGTGATCATCCAAATCCTCGTGCTCGATCTGGTGTTCAGCCTCGACTCGGTCATCACCGCGGTCGGAATGGCCGACCGGGTGGGCGTGATGATCGCTGCAGTCGTCATTTCCGTCGGCGTGATGCTGTGGTCGTCAGGACCGGTGATGCGCTTCGTGGGCAAGCACCCGACGGTGAAGATGCTGGCGCTGGCGTTCCTGCTGCTCATCGGCATGTCGCTCGTGGCCGAAGGCGCCGAGTTCCACATCCCGAAGGGCTACATCTACTTCGCCATGGGATTCGCGGTGCTGGTGGAGGCGCTCAACCTGCGGATGAAGCGCAACCGCCAGTCGCGCACGCCGCCCGTCGAGTTCCACGAGCGCCGCATGCCCGAGTTCGCACCTGCAGATGCCGGCGACGCTGCCGACCCGCCGCCCAGCAATCCAGGGACCGCTGCCTAGACGTCAGCGCCGCCGTCGCCCTCGTCGGCCGCCTCGGCATCGGTGACGTGTGCGCCCGCCGAGCGTTCGCGAAGCTGCTCGGCGATCTGACGCAGCCGCTCGACGGTGTCTGCGTTGTCGAGCTCGCCCAGGAATTCAGGCAGCCGGATGCCTGCCTGGCTGGCGACCTCGTGCAGCGGGGGAAGCGCGCCGATGAGGCCGGAGATGAAGTTGGCGGTGGTGCCGTTCTCGCCATTGGGACCGCCGCCGGAATCCCACACGGTGATCTTGTCGATCTGCAGGTTCGAGATGGCCTTCACCTGCTCGGCCACGAGGTTCGGCAGTTGCTCGGCAACCAGCAGCAGCGCCGCTTCTGGCGCTGCACCGCCGCTGGCAGTCACCAGCGCGCCCAGGCCCTCGGCTCGCCGGGTCAGCAATGCCAGCAGGCCCATGGCCTCTGCTTCCATCAACAGCCGCTGACCGTCGGCCTCACCCGACTTGACCAGCCGGATGCGGTCTGCCTCGGCTTCGGCCAGCGTGCGGACCCGCTCGCGCTCCACCTGGGCCGGCACCACGATGTCGGCGTCCTGGGAGGCCTTGTCGCGCTGGGCTCGGGCCTGCTCGGCCTCAGCCTCGGCGGCGAACGACTCCTGCTCGGCCTGGGCCTGGCTGACACGCTCAGCCGCCAGCGCCGCTCGTTCGGCCTCGGCCTCCTGCTGCCGGCGCACGCTGTCGGAGCGAGCAACCACCACCTGCGACTCGTTCTCGCCCTCGGTGGCGCTGGCATTGGCCTGCGCCACCCGGATGCGCTGCTCTCGCTGCGCCTCGGCGGCACCGATGTCGCCGTCGCGCTCCTGCTCGGCCACCTTGATCTTGGCTTCGTTGATGGCCCGGGCGGCGGCTTCGCGACCCAGTGCGTCGATGTAACCCGACTCGTCGGTGATGTCCTGGATATTGACGTTGATGAGGCGCAGGCCCACCTTGCGCAACTCGAGTTCGAGCGACTCGGTGATGTTGGTGATGAGCTGTTCCCGGTCGGCGTTGATCTGCTCGATCGGCATGGTGGCGATCACCACGCGCATCTGCCCGAAGATGATGTCCCGGGCCAGGTTCTCGATGTCGAGCAGCGAGAGACCCAGCAGCCGCTCCGCGGCGTTCTGCATCACGCCCGGCTCGGTGGAGATCCCGACGGTGAACGTTGCAGGCGTATTGACTCGGATGTTCTGCTGGGAGAGAGCCCCCTGCAGCTTGATCTCGATCGGGATCGGCGTCAGGTCGAGGTACGCGTAACCCTGCACGATGGGCCACACCAGGGCGCCGCCGCCATGCAGGCAGCGTGCAGACTCGCCCTCGCCCCCGACGCGGCCGTACACAACGAGCACACGGTCGGACGGGCAGCGCTTGTAGCGCGAGGAGATCCACAGCAGGGCGATCAAGAAGATGGCGAAGAGACCACCTGCGAGTGCGATGACGGCCATGACTACCTCTCAGTGCTGTCGTTCGTTCCAGTGCCTGTGCGATCGCGTCAGCGATCCCAGTGCCACAGTGGCGCAGGCTAACGAGGCGCTACCAGCACAGTTCCGGGATCGACGAGGTCGATCACTTCCACCCTGGTCGGCGGCGCCAAGTCGTCATCAGCCTCGGTGTAGGCGTCGATGACCCGCATGCGGCCTTGCACCAGCACTTCGACTTTGCCCGGTCCGCCGCGGTTCGCGGCGATAGTGAGATAGACGGTGCCGTGCTTGCCGACAGCGGAGCGATAGTCGATCGAACCGCTCTCGCCGAGCTTCGCGAATGAGCGCCACAAGAAGCCGACGCCCAGGAAGACGGCGAACGCCACGATGAGCGCCACCACCACCGCCAGCACCGTCGAGCTGTCGCCCTGCTTCATCAGCACGCCGGTCCAGCCGAAGGCGAATGCGAACGCGATGAGCGACCGGATCGACAGGAAGCCGCCGCTGGTGTCGTCCTCTCCGACTTCGAAGTCGCTGCCGACGCCGAAGGCCAGCAGCACCAACTGCATCAGGAGGAAGAAGCTGGCGATGATGCCGATTGCATAGAAGATCTGCAGATCCCCGGTCAACGATTGCCACCAGTCGCCCATGAACGGCCTCCCCGCCGGAACTCTACGCGTCGGCGCGAGCGACCCGTCTGCGTGGATTGCCGGAGACAGTTCTCCCGGGAGCCGGGGGAGGGGGGCTAGCTGAGGCGGCGTTCGGTCAGCCCGCCGGACGGCGTCCAGGTCTCGACGACGAGATGCTGACCGTCGACGCGCACGAGAACGGCGCGGGCGATCGTGACGGTGAACAGTGCCATCGGGGTCGCGTTGTCGATCTCGTGATGGTGGCCGCGCATGAACGTCTCGAGCTGGTCGGCGTCGGCTGGCACTGCCGTGCCCTCGATGCGTGCGTCGCCCGCCTTGAGTTCCCCGCTCTCGGGCGCTGAGTGCAGCCCGAACCGGGGGTCGCGCCGCAGATCGGCGGCCTTGCGCGAGTTGCGGTCCATCCCCAACCAGAGATGACCATCGCGGATCGGGGCCTCCATGCCCGACATGCGGGGAGCGCCGTCGGCTCGGATCGTGGCCATGACCGCATGCAGATGGCTCTCGAAACGCCGCTGGATGCGTGCGGCCAATTGGGGGCTGGCCGCCGCAAACGTTCCCCAATCCACGTCGCCGCCAGTTGCATTGCCCGTCGTGTTCATTCGATTTTTGCCCCGTTCACGACCTGAGATGCCTCGCCGTGAGGCTAGGAGGCTGGGCCGATGGGCGAAGCCGCGGCCCGAGCCCCGTGGGCCTCATCGCATGCGGATGGGGAATGAGTGCAACAAGCACGTGGTTCGCCGGCCGGACTGCTCGCCCGGTGGCGTACATGTGTGAGGCTGAGCGACTGCCGCCGATACCGTCGCCGAAGTGAAACTGGTGCGGACCGCGGTGATCACTGCGGTGGGAATGCTGCTAGTCGGGGGATGCGGTGTCGCTCCCGCCGATCAAGACGGCCCGGTGCTCGGTGGGCAGAACGACGCCCCCAGCGACGCGCCCGCAGCTGCGGTGACGGCGCCGCCAGCGCTGCGGTCCATCCCGTCCACCACAGCGGCGAGCCAACCGTCGGGCACGGCAGGCGGCAGAAGCGGGGCTGGCGCGGCCCCTGAGTCGACGACGGCGCCGCAGACGAGCGCGCCGCCGGCCGGCGATGCTGTGCCTTCGCTGGTCGAGACACGGTTCGAGCTGGTGCCGGTCGCGGAGATCGAAGCGCCGATCGCGCTCGTTGCTCGGCCTGGGACCGGCCAGCGGTACGTTGCCACCCTGACCGGGTTGGTGTGGCTGCTGGACCCCGCCGAGGGAAGCGACCCTGACGGGGGCGCTGCCGGTGCCTCCGACAGCCGCGCTCGTGGCCTCAGCAGGGCTGCTGCCGTGGGCGCGGCGCCCCGGCTTGTGGCCGATATCGGTTCGCGGGTCAGCCAGGGGTGCGAGAACGGGCTGCTGGGCATCGCCTTCAGCCCCGACGGATCGCAGCTGTATCTCAGCTACACCGACACGGCGCGCAACAGCCGAGTCGCCGTGGTGTCGATGGAGGGCGAGACGCCCCAGACCGACCGGCGCCGGGTGCTGCTGGCACTCGATCAGCCGGCGTGCAACCACAACGGCGGCGACCTCGCGTTCGGGCCCGACGGGCACCTGTGGATCGGCTTCGGCGACGGCGGTGGGGCAAACGACGTCTTCGGTCAAGGCCAGAACAGCTCCACCCTGCTGGCCACGATGGCTCGCATCGACCCCAATCCCGCCTCGGGGCAGGGCTACGGCATTCCCGCCGGCAATCCCTTCGCTGCCGCCGCCGGAGCGCCCGAAGCGTGGGCGTATGGCATCCGCAACCCGTGGCGCTTCTCGTTCGACCGGCTGACCGGCGACCTCTGGATCGCCGATGTCGGCCAGAACCGCATCGAGGAGATCCACATGCTGCCCGCCGCCGATGGCTGGATGCCGGGGGCCAACCTGGGGTGGCCGCTGTTCGAGGGCAACGAGCGCTTCTCCGGCGACGAAACGCCCGCCGATCTCGATTTTCCCGTCTACACCTACACCCACGACGAGGGCTGCTCGGTGACCGGCGGCTACGTCTACCGGGGCAGCGCCATGGCAGCGCTGGAAGGCACCTACGTGTTCGGCGACTACTGCACCGGCGACCTGTGGGGCCTCGTCCGCGGCCCCGACGGCACAGCCGAACGCATCGATCTGGGCGTGTCGGTGCCGCGCAACACGCTCGTGTCGTTCGGCGAGGATGCCGACGGCGAGCTGTACGCGCTCAGCGCCGCCGGCACGGTGTACCGCCTAGCCGCTGCGCTGCCGTAGAGGCTGTCACCGAGCGCGGGCACTCCGGCGAGCAACAAAGCAGCGTCCGCGCTTACTCCGCGCTGCGGCACCTCAGCGGGCTGATGCTCTACTCGGCAGCGGGGAGCGGCTGCCACTCGCCCCAGGTGACGTCCGCGGTCAGGCGATGCGTCCACTGCGAGCCGTCGGTGGCCACGCTCCATGCCTCCACCCCGCGACCGCGGTCGCGGAACCAGCCGACAAGCGACTCGATAGAGCCCGAGGCATAGATCAGGTAGCTGCTGTCGGGAGACCAGATCACGACACGGGTTGGCGCAGGCAGGGCATGCACCTGCGCGGCGTCGTCCGCGTCGTCACCGGGCGTGTGCACATACAGCGCCTCGCGGTCGGGCACGCCGTCGCCGTCGTCATCGTGGTAGGCGACGTAGGCGACGCGGCCGTCGGGAGACCACGACAGCGAGTTGCCGAGCTCGGCCAGCGTCGTCGTGCCGCCCGATCCGTCCACGAGTTCGGTGCGTGCGGCCAGCGCAACCTCGTTGCCGTCGCCGTCGCGCAGGATCTCGCTGTAGGAGATGCGCGAGCCGTCAGGCGACCAGAAGACCCAGCCATAGGCCGACGGCGAGACCTCGCCGATGTAGCGCTTCCCGAGTCCATCGCGACGCACGATCCACGACTGCTCAGGCAGCAGGTAGTCGGTGACGGGACGATCGGTCTCGACGCCGTACTCGAGGTAGACGCTGTCGGGCGACCAGCCCAGGAAGTTGGCATCGGCTGCGACCGTCAGCGGCTCGGCGCCAGGCTCGACGGAGCCGACGCGGACTTCAGCCGAGCAGTCCTGCGGGTCGAGTGCCCGGTAGGCGAAGTGCGTGCCGTCGGGCGACCAGGGGTTGATGATGAGCACGTCGAAAGCGTCAAAGTCGATGATGCCGACGCGGCGAGCCTCGCTGCCGTCCGCATCGGTGACGAACAGCTCCCAGCTGTCGTTGTCCTCGTCGGCGTCGCAGTCGTGTGCTGTGGCGTAGAGCAGGTGCCGTCCGTCGGGTGCCCAGCGGATGACGATGGCGTCGTCGGCCAAGGCGACGGCGGGCGCGCTGGCATCGGCTAGCTCGATGCGAGCCTGGTTGACCGTTTCACCCGTCTCGGGATCGGCGTGGGCGGTGACGTAGGCGAGGCGAGTGCTGTCGGGCGACCACAGCGCATCGGTGGTCTCCGCGTAGTACCATGTCCGAACGTCCATCTGGCCCAAGCTGCGCAGCCGCTCGCCGTCGGCGTCGTAGAGCACCGCCTCGAAGGAATCGCTGCGATCATCGCCGTCGGTGTCTGCGACGTTCCAAGCGATGAGGCGCGTGCCGTCGGGTGACGACCACGGCCAGATGCCTTCGGCATCGAGCAGATGCCCCTCACGGTCGGCGTCGGCAGCCATCACCCGTGCGTCGGTATCTGCCCAGATCAGCCGGCCGTCGGTGGGATGCCAGCCCCAGCCTGCCCGCTGGTCGGTGCGCAGGATGCGGTCGCTGCCGTCGGCTCGAAGCGTCCACAGCGAACGTGCTCCGTCGGGGCCGGTTGTGGCTCGTGTGAGTGCCACGAACGGCAGCGGCTCACCTTCGCCGGTGTCGCGTTGGACCTGTTCGCCGTTGCTGATCGCAGTGAAGAGCGCATGCGCGTCACGCACGAGCGTCGCGGCGTCTGATTCGGCAACGGGCATGACCACGGCTGGGGCGACACGCTCGACGGCGACATCGGAACCGATGTCACGCAGCACGGCCGCTGTCGCGGCCTCCGCGGCGCGGCCGGTCTCGTCGGCATAGCCGGCGAACACGACCCGTGCTGGCCGGTAGTCGGCAATGAGCGATGCCGTGGCCTCGGACAATCCGTCGGCGACCGCGACCGGCGAGTAATAGGCGAGTGCGGCCTCGTCGAAGGTCGCAGCGAATGCGCGTGCGATGTCGGCATCGGCAGCGTTCCAGCCGTCGGCGACCACCAGCGTCACCGTGTCGGCACCGACCACGCTGGGTGCTTCCAGCGCAACCCGCGCTGCTGCCGCCGCGGTCTCGACGCGGGTGGCGCCGTCGAGTCGCTGGACGATCGCCCACCGGTAGGCAGCCCGCACGGCAGCGCGCAACTCGTCCATTACCGCAGGCGTCACGGCATCGGCGCCGCCGACGGCGATGACACGATCCGGCTGGAATCCGGCGATGAGTCCCGCGAGCTCCTCCCCGACCCCGTCTTCGCCGAGACACACGGGCGCGGCGTGACGCGCATGCTGCGCCAGTGAGCGAGCGACGGCCATGTCGGCAGGGCGCGAGCAGTCGGCCACGACGAGCGTCAGGTTGGGTCTGCTGCGCACGAAGTTTGACGGCCCTTGCTGCGCGGCAGCAGCCGACGGCGCCGCGGCGATGGCACCCAGCGCAATGGTCAGTGCGGCCAGCAGCGTGGCAGCTCGCTTCATGTGACAGCCTCCTTCAGCTGTAGTCCACGGCCGATTGCGGCAACACCGCAGTCAACAGGAAATTCGGTGCAGTTGCGCGGCCGGTGCTTGACCGGCTCAGCTCTGGCCGGACAGCTTGCGGTTCTTGATCTTGGCCTTGACGTAGTCGCGGTTCATGAACGCGATGAAGTCGAGGCTGATCTCCTTCGGGCAGGCCTCCGTGCACTCGCCGTGATTGGTGCACGAGCCGAAGAACTGCTCCATCGTCTCCACCATGGCCTCGGTGCGCTCCCAGCGCTGCGGCTGGCCCTGGGGGATCAGGTTGAGATGCGCCAGCTTCGCCGAGGTGAACAGCTGTGCTGCCGAGTTCGGGCAGGCTGCCACGCAGGCCCCGCAGCCGATGCACGCCGCAGCGTCCATCGAGGTGTCCGCGGCTTGTTTCGGCACCGGCGTCTGGTTGGCGTCGCCGACCGCACCGGTGTTGACCGAGATGTAGCCGCCCGCCTCGATGATGCGATCGAACGAGCTGCGGTCGACCACCAGGTCGCGCACCACCGGGAACGCCTTCGCCCGGAACGGCTCCACCGTGATGACGTCGCCGTCGGAGAACTTGCGCATGTGCAGCTGGCAGGTGGTGGTGGCCAGCTCGTGCCCGTGGGCCCGGCCGTTGATCATCAGGCTGCACATGCCGCAGATGCCCTCGCGGCAGTCGTGGTCGAACTCGATCGGGACGTCGCCGCCCTCGATGAGCCGCTCGTTGATGATGTCGAGCAGCTCCAGGAACGACATGTCCTCGCTGATGTTCGGGGCGTCGAAGGTGTGGAACCGCCCCGGTGCGTCGGGTCCGTCCTGGCGCCAGATGCGCAGCGTGAGGCTCAAGGTGCCGCCATGGCTCTGCTGGCTCGTCTGGCCGTTCACGCCGTTTGCCCCGCTCACTTGTAGCTCCGCTGTGTCAGTGCCACTTCTTCGAACTCCAGCTCCTCGACGTGACGGGTCTGCACGGTGCCGGTGTCGTGCCATTCCCAGGCGGCCACGTGGGCGAAGTGCTCGTCGTCGCGTTGCGCCTCGCCCTCGGGCGTCTGGTGCTCGGCCCGGAAGTGGCCGCCGCAGCTCTCCTCGCGCACGAGCGCATCGCGGGCCATCAGCTTGGCCAGCTCGAAGAAGTCGGCCACCCGGCCGGCCTTCTCCAGGCTCGAGTTCAGGTTGGCACCCGAGCCCGGCACGCGCAGATCGGCCCAGAACTCGGCCTCCAGCGCCGGGATCTCCGACAGGGCCTTCTCGAGGCCGGCAGAGGTGCGCTCCATGCCGATGTAGTCCCACACGATCTTGCCCAGCTCCCGGTGGAACCAGTCCACCGAGCGGGTGCCGCCGATCGACAGGAACCGCTGCGTGGCGTCGGTGACCTCCGAGACAGCCTGTGCGAACACCGGGTCGCTGAGCGGCACCACCGGCTCGCCCAGGCGGGCCGCCAGGTCGTCGCCGATCGTGTACGGCAGCACGAAGTAGCCGTCGGCCAGGCCCTGCATGAGCGCCGAGGCGCCGAGCCGGTTGGCCCCGTGGTCGGAGAAGTTGGCCTCGCCGATGGAGTAGCAGCCCGGCACCGTGGTCATCAGGTGGTAGTCGACCCACAGCCCGCCCATCGTGTAGTGGATGGCCGGGTAGATGCGCATCGGCACTGCGTAGGGATTCTCTCCCGTGATGCGCTCGTACATGTCGAAGAGGTTCCCGTACTTCGCCGCCACGGCGGGGTGGCCGTCGCGCTCGATCACCTCGGAGAAGTCGAGGTACACGCCGTTGCGCAGCGGGCCCACGCCCTTGCCCTGGTCCACCACGGTCTTGGCGTTGCGGCTGGCCACGTCGCGCGGCACCAGGTTCCCGAACGCGGGGTACTTGCGCTCGAGGTAGTAGTCGCGCTCCGACTCCGGAATCAGGTCCGGCGAGCGAGCGTCGTCCATCGCCTCGGGCACCCAGATGCGGCCGTCGTTGCGCAGCGACTCCGACATCAGCGTCAGCTTCGACTGGAACTCGTCGCTGGCGGGGATGCAGGTGGGATGGATCTGCGTGTAGCAGGCGTTGGCGAAGTAGGCGCCGCGCCGGTGCGCCCGCCACGCGGCGGTGACGTTGCACGCCATCGCGTTGGTGGACAGGTAATAGACGTTGCCGTACCCGCCGGTGGCCAGCACCACCGCATGGCCGGTGTGCGCTGCGATCTCGCCCGAGATGAGGTCGCGGGTGATGATGCCGCAGGCCCGCCCGTCCTTGGTGACGAGGTCGAGCATCTCGGTGCGCGTGCAGAGCTCGACGCTGCCGGCCGCCACCTGCTTGGCGAGTGCCTGGTAGGCGCCCAGCAGGAGCTGCTGGCCGGTCTGGCCGCGGGCGTAGAACGTTCGGCTGACCTGCGCCCCGCCGAACGACCGGTTGTCGAGCAGGCCGCCGTACTCGCGTGCGAACGGCACGCCCTGGGCGGCGCACTGGTCGATGATGTTCAGCGACACCTCGGCCAGGCGGTGCACGTTGGCCTCGCGGCTGCGGTAGTCGCCGCCCTTGACCGTGTCATAGAACAGCCGGTGCACCGAGTCGCCGTCGTTGGTGTAGTTCTTCGCCGCGTTGATGCCGCCCTGGGCTGCGATCGAGTGCGCCCGGCGGGGCGAGTCGTGGAAGGTGAACACCTTCACCCGGTAGCCCAGCTCCGACAGCGATGCCGCCGCAGAGGCGCCCGCCAGGCCGGTGCCCACCACGATGATCTCGAAGCGGCGCTTGTTGTTGGGGTTGACCAGCTTCATGGAGAACTTGTGGTCGGTCCACTTGCCGGCCATCGGCCCGTCGGGCACGCGGGAGTCGAGCACGCCGTTCATAACCATCTCAGTGCGCCTCCGCCTCAGCCTCAAGACACTCCAGGCCGGTGGTGTCGTTGACCGGGCAGTCCCGGTTGTCCTCGTCGACCAGCCCGGCCTGCACCAGCACCGGGAATGACAGGTTGCCCACCAGCACCACGCCGGCCAGCGCCGTGGCCAGGTTGCGGCGCAGCCCGTTGTAGCGCGGGTTGTTCACGCCGAGGCTCTGGAACATGCTCCAGGTGCCGTGGAAGATGTGGACGGCCAGCGCCACGTTGGCCACCACATAGATGATCGCCACCGGGATCGACGACAGCGACTCCACCACGTTGTGGTACGGATCGCCGCGCACATAGGCGTCGCCCAGCCACCAGCCCCATGTCAGGTCGGCCAGGTGGAACAGCACGTACAGGCCCACGATGGGACCCGTCCAGCGCATGGTGCGCGAGGCGTAGTTGGCGGCGATGTAGTCGCGCTTGGATGCGTACTTCTTGGCGCCGCCTACGAAGCCCGCCCGCTCAGAGGCCAGCCGGCTGCGTTCCTTCAGCGTGTACGCCGAGTGCAGGTGCACCACGAACATGGCCAGCAGCCCGACCCGCATGATCCACAGCAGCAGCGTGCGGGGCAGCAGCCCGCCGCCGAGCTCGCGCAGCGTCTCGGCGTACTCGTACATCCGCGAGGGGCCCTCGTAGAGGTGCAGGTTGCCGATCATGTGAACGATCACGAAGCCCAGCAGCCCGATGCCCGTCCACGCCATGACCCACTTGCGGCCGATGGCTGACTGGTAGATGTTCAGTGGGAATGGCAGCGGACGCTTGGACTTGAACACAGGTGCAGACCCGGCGGCCTGCGTGGCAGTCGGCGCCATGTGTTCCTCCCGTGCGTGGCGTGGTGCGGCGATCGGCGCGGCCTGCCTTGGAGGCTGTTCGCGCCAGGGCCGTACGGTACTTGCAGATCAGCTCACGCGTCCGTTCACCTCACGGGTGCTGCCTGAGTGCCGCCTTTGGGCGGATCTGGGTTTGGGGGCGGGTGGGGTCGGCGGTTTGCATGGCTGCTCGCACGGTGCGATCGGTCCATGAGCCGCGCCATGGTGTGCGGCGCCGGCTGCCGGGTGGATGCACTGGTTGCCAGGTGGCGACGCTGGGGTGGTGGCCTGCGTGATCGGCGGCTGCTGCGGCGGCTTGGGCGGCGAGCGCGCGCAGGCCGCGTTCGGCGCCGGTGAACACGCTGGGATCGAGCGTGACCTGCTGGCACAGCAG
Source organism: Acidimicrobiia bacterium (assembly GCA_022826045.1). Lineage (GTDB taxonomy): Bacteria > Actinomycetota > Acidimicrobiia > Acidimicrobiales > Poriferisodalaceae > Poriferisodalis. The sequence goes on from JAJDVQ010000038.1 coordinate 34,182, forward strand.
CCTGCCGTCGGTGTTCGCCGATTCGTAGAAGCTGGGATGGCTCAGCTCGTGCTCGATGACGCGCAGGGCGTCGAGCCCGTCACGGTGCGGCTCGCCGTTCACTGCCAGCCTGCCGCGGCGGACCGTCACGGTCCGGATGCCCGTGGGGAGCCTGACTGCGTGGCTGGACCGTCCGTCGATGGCGACGTCGATGTCGATGCAGTACAGCGCCTGGTCGCCCATGCCGGCCGGCCACCACAGCGACGGCCGCTCCAGTGCAACCAGCCATTCCAGCTCGTTGCGCCCATGTGCCAGCACAGGCTCGGACAGGGCTAGGCCATCGCCCAGCGACGCGACCTGATGGATGCGCGGACGGGAGAAGCCCGCCGTCGCGTCACCTGTTGTTTCCCGCTCTTGTTCGCTGCGCTCACGGGCCGCTCGGGCCACGGCTTCGCCATCCGGCTCAGCCTCTTGGCGGGTGGCGTCCTGCGACCAGCCGGCGTCGGGGTCATCGGCAGGCAGCACCGTGGTGGTGACCTCGCATCGATGCGTGCCGGCGCTGTCGACGGTGGCAGCTATGCGCAGCACGGCCCGGTCAGGGCTGGCCTCGATCACCAGTGCACGCACCCGCTCGATGCGCGCGGGTCCGGTTTGCTGGATCTGCACCTGCGCGTTCTCGGTCTGCGGCACCCGGACGGTCCCGTGCGCAGCTTCGACCGCCACGAGGTGCTCGCGGCCGCGGCGGAGCAGATGGTCTACCTCGAAGGCGTGCTGCGTGTGCCGCCCCCGCAGATCCCCCAGGTACGTGCCGTCGAACCACAAGTGGCCGAGCTCGCACAGGCCGGTCGCAACGAGCCACCAACGAGCGTCCCGGTGAGTGTCAGGGTGCCCGGCACTGTCCAGCTCAGCCGCCAGGTCCGGCGGAAGCTCGAAGTGCCGCCGGTAGAGGACAGCGCTCTCGTCGGCGAGACCAGGGTCCAGCCACCACCGGCCGGGAGTCGTCGTGGCCTGCCAGCCCGACTCGTCGAGCCCGCGTTCGGCCACCGTGCGCCACTTGCCCTCCGCTGCGGCCCGCACCAGCCAATCGCCCGCCAGCGAGCGAGCGTCCTCGCCGGGGGCGGTCAGCGTGAAGATCATTGAAAAGTATTGAAAGTTATGAATGCGTGTTGCACGAATATCATGCGAGACCCCCGCCCAGCGAGCCGAGCGGGGGTCTTCGAGGAGCGGAGCTGTGTGGGCTTCGTTCCAGGGAGCAGCCAGGTGGCCGGGAGGGCCTCTAAATCCATTCCCGAGGGGTTCGAGTCCCCTTGCTTCCACCAGTCACGCTATGCGGGACGAATTGGAGGCGCAACCGGGACGGTCTCTAAATCCACTCCCGAGGGGTACGAACCCCTGCGCCTCCACCGGTCACGCTACGCGCGGGGAACTCACTGCGCAACCAGCCTGCGCGGAATCGAAGCGGGCGGGTAGGTTGCCCGCCATGACCCAACCCACCACGCTCGGCGAACTGCGCAAGATCGGCTGGGTCTCCCGGCCGGTCAAGGAGGAGATGCGCGCGAATGCCGCGAAGGCCATCGCCGCGTCCGAGCCGCTGTTCGACGGGGTGCTGGGCTACGAGAACACGGTGCTGCCCCAGCTCGAGAACGCCATGCTGGCCGGCCACGACGTGGTGTTCCTGGGAGAGCGGGGCCAGGCCAAGACCCGCATGATCCGCTCGCTGGTGAACCTGCTCGACGAGTGGATGCCCTACATCGAGGGCTCGGAGATCTTCGACGACCCCTACAACCCGGTGTCCCGCCATGCGCTCGATCTGGTTGCCGAGCACGGCGACGACACGCCGATCGCCTGGGCGCATCGCAGCATTCGCTACGGCGAGAAGCTGGCCACGCCCGACACGTCCATCGCCGACCTGATCGGCGAGGTCGACCCGATCAAGGTGGCCGAGGGCAGGTACCTGTCCGACGAGCTGACGCTGCACTACGGCCTGGTGCCGCGCACCAACCGCGGCATCTTCGCCATCAACGAGCTGCCCGACCTGGCCGAGCGGATCCAGGTGGGCCTGCTGAACGTGCTCGAGGAACGCGACGTGCAGATCCGCGGCTACAAGATCCGCCTGCCGCTCGACGTGCTGCTGGTGGCCACGGCCAACCCCGAGGACTACACCAACCGGGGCCGCATCATCACGCCGCTGAAGGACCGATTCGGCGCCCAGATCCGCACCCACTACCCGCTCGATGTCGACACCGAGATGGACATCGCGTCGGCGGAGGCCCGCCCGCTGGACCTGACTGAGATGGGCGAAGGCGTGGTGGTGACGCTGCCCGACTTCATGGCCGAGATCGTGGCGACCTTCAGCCATGTGGCCCGTGCCAGCAGCCAGGTCAACCAGCGCTCGGGCGTGTCGGTGCGCATGACGGTCACCAACACCGAGACGCTTGCGGCCAACGCCACCCGCCGGGCGCTGCAACGGGGCGAGCGGCACGTGGTTCCTCGCGTCAGCGACCTGGAATCGCTCATGAGCTCCACCGCCGGCAAGATCGAGATCGAGTCGATGACCGACGGGCAAGACGGCAAGATCGTGGAGACCATGCTCAAGGCGGCCGTGCTCGAAGTGTTCAAGAACCGCTTCTCGCCCGACGAGCTGAGCGACGTGGTTGCCAGCTTCGGCGAGGGCAAGGTGGTGCACACCGGCGACGACCTCGGCTCGGAGGCCTACATGGAGCTGCTCGCCGGCAACCAGGCGCTGGCAGTTGCCGCGGAGTCGCTGGTCGCCGCCGCAGCCGATGCGCCGTCGGACGAAGGCGCAGCGCCCGCAGTGCTGGCCTCGGCCGTGGAGCTGGTGCTCGAAGGCCTGCACCTCTCCAAGCGGCTCAACAAGGAGCATGTAGGTGCGCGAGCTACCTACCGCTCGCGTGGTTAGACGCGGCCGCTCACATCGCGTGACAGAGTGAAGTTCATGCGGGCCTGCGTTCGATTCCCGAGGCGCTTGCAGCAGAAACGTCCGACGGGGCTGGCACAGTGATTCGCTGGCGTCGGGCCCGTCGCGAGGGCGCCCGGTTCCGCTACTCGGCGTGGGACGGCACCCAGACCGGCTTCGACTTCGACGCGGAGAGCCTCTTCGCCGAGATGACCGACGACCTGCTCTATCACGGCGATCTCAATGCCGCCCTGCGCCGGCTCATGCAGCAGGGCTTCACCGACTCCGAGGGCAACCGGCTCGAAGGCCTGCGCGAGATGATCGAGCGGCTGCGCGACCGACGCAAGGACATGCTCGAGCAGTTCGACCTCGGCGGCGTGTACGACGACATCGCCCGCGAGCTCGACGAGATCACCGACACCGAGCGCGAGGCGCTGGAGGAGTTCGCGCAGGACGCGTCCGACAGCGGCGACGAGCGGCGCGAAGAGATCGCTCAGTCCAGCGCGGCGGAGCGCAACCTGCAGCTCGACATGCTTCCCCCCGACCTGGCCGGCAAGATGCGCGGCCTGCAGAGCTACGACTTCGAGTCGCCCGAGGCCCGCGAGCAGTTCAACGAGCTCGTCGAGCGGCTGCGCCAGGAAGTCGCCCAGAGCTACTTCGACCAGATGACCGGCGCCATGGGCAACATGAGCCCCGAAGACCTGGCCCGCACCAAGGACATGATGGCCGAGCTCAACCAGATGCTCGAGCAGCGTGCCCGCGGCGAGGAACCCGATTTCGAGGGCTTCATGGATCGCTACGGCGATTTCTTCCCCGAGAACCCCCAGACGCTCGATGAGCTGCTCGAGATCATGGCCAAGCGCATGGCGGCCATGGCCTCGATGCTGAACTCGATGACGCCCGCCCAGCGCCAGCAGCTCGCCGACCTGGCGTCGCAGCTCATGGACGACATGGACCTGCAGTGGCAGGCCCAGCAGCTCGCGCAGAATCTCCAGCAGGCGTTCCCTGACATGGGCTGGGACCGGGGCTACCAATTCGGCGGCGACGACCCGCTGTCGATGTCCCAGGCCGCCGACGTGCTCGCCCAGCTCGGCGACCTCGATGCGCTGTCGGAGATGCTGCAGGGCGCGGTCAGCCCCTCGGCGCTGGCCGAGGTGGATCCCGAGCGGGTGCGCGAACTGCTCGGCGACCAGTCGGCCGAGGCGCTCGAACGGCTCAGCGAGATGGCGCGCATGCTCGAGGAATCAGGCCTCGCGCAGCACAACGAAGGCCGCTTGGAGCTGACGCCGCGCGCACTGCGCCGCATTGGGCAGAACGCGCTCGGCGACCTGTTCAACCGCTTGATGGACGACAAGGTCGGCAGCCACCAGGTGCGCAAGTCGGGCGTCGGCCACGAGTTCGCGTACGAGACCAAGCCGTACGAGTTCGGCGACGCGTTCAACCTGAACATCGAGCGCACCGTGCGCAACGCCGTCGCTCGCCAGGGCACCGGCACGCCGGTGAGCCTGACGCCCGACGACTTCGAGATCGAGCGATCCGAGCTGCTGTCGCGGGCATCAACCGTGCTGATGCTGGACCTGTCGCTGTCGATGCCGATGCGCGACAACTTCCTGCCCGCCAAGAAGGTCACGATGGCGCTGCACTCGTTGATCTCCACGCAGTTCCCGCGCGACTACCTGGGCATCGTGGGCTTCGCGGAGTCAGCCTCGGAGCTGACCGCGGCGCAACTGCCGGAGGTGTCGTGGGACTTCGCCTACGGCACCAACATGCAGCACGGCTTCATGATCGCCAGGCGTCTGCTGGCCCGCCAGACCGGCTCGAAGCAGATCATCATGATCACCGACGGCGAGCCCACTGCTCACCTGGCGCGTGACGGGCGGCCGTACTTCGCCTACCCGCCGGTGCGCGAGACCATCGAGGCCACGCTGCTCGAAGTGGCCCGGGCCACCCGCGAGGACATCCGCATCAACGTGTTCATGCTCGATCCGAACAGCTACCTGCGCGCGTTCGTGGAGAAGATGACCGAGATGAACGGCGGGCGGGCCTTCTTCACCAGCCCCCACAACCTGGGCGACTACGTGCTGGTCGACTTCCTCGAGCACCGCCGCAAGCTCATCACCAGCGGCCGCCTGTAGCTGCCAGCGCTCAGCTGCTGCTTCCCGCTCTTGTTCGCTCCGCTCACGGGCCGCTCGGGCCACGGCTTCGCCCTGTGGGCTCAGCCTCCGGAGGGTGCAGGCCGTCGAGGACCATGTCGGCGAACTGGCGGGCGAGGTCTTCGAGACTCAGTTCGCCGCCGGGGCGGTACCAGCTGGCAAGTGAATTGAGGCCCGAGATCATGATGCGGGCGAGGACCTTGGCGTTGGCGCCGGCCCGCAGCGAACCATCGGCCTGACCCTCGGTGAGCAGGCCGACCCAGAGGTTGGTGAACTCGCGCAACGGCACCGCCAGGCTCTTGCGGGTCTGCGAGGGCGATTCGTTGAAACAGCGGATGTTGGCGACCGTGAAGCTGCTCTCGGCGACGATGCAGTTGACGTAGGCCACGATGGCCTCGGCCAAGCGGTCGGAACCCCGCGCTTCGGGGCCCAGCGCCTCCAGTGCGGCGTTGATCGCAGAGCGGGCGTGGTCGATGCCCACGCTCAGCACCTCTTCGACGATCGCGTCCTTCGAGTCGAAGTGGTAGTAGAGGCTGCCGGCCTGCATCTCGGCAGCGCCGGCGATGTCGGTCAGCGTGGTGGCGGCGTAACCGCGGCACGAGAGCAGGCGCGCGGCGGCATCCAGGATGCGCATCCGGCTGCGCTCGCCCTTGCGGATCCTGCGGCCGTTGCCATCGCCATCGCCGTTGCCGATGTCTAGGTTTGTGCTGTCGTCGGTGACGTTCATCGCGTCGCAGAACCTAGGCGACCGATCAGCACGGCGGGGAGGCCGGAGTGAAGTTCAGCTTGTTCATGTACTGCACGATCGGCCGGCGCCACGAGCTGGAAGCCGGCCTCGCAGGGCTCAACAACGACTACTACCAGCGGATGCTCGGAGAGATTGCCGAGATAGCGCGTTTCGCCGACGACAACGGCTGGTACGGCTTCGGCCACCCCGAGCATCACCTGCAGATCGAGGGCTTCGAGATCTCCAACGACCTGAACCTGATGGCCAGCTGGATCGCCCAGCACACCAGCCGGCTGCGGCCGATCGCGTGCGGATACGTGTCCACCACCCACAACCCGATGCGTGTCGCCGAGCAGGTGGCGACCCTCGACCACATGACCGGCGGGCGGCTCTGCTTCGGCGTCGTGCGCGGCTACCAGCACCGCTGGGTGGACCAGTTCAAGATCCGCCCCGACCTCGCAGCGGTGGGCAAGTGGAACCGCGGCACCGACGAGGACGTCTACAACCGCCGCTTCTTCGAGGAGTTCGTGGATGTGGTGCTCACCGCCTTGAAGAACAACACGTTCTCGTATGAGGGCGAGTTCTGGCGCTTCCCCAACGACAATCTCAACCCGCACACCCACACCGTCTATGCCGACTACGGCGCCGGGGTCGATCCCGACATGACGATCCACGAGGTGGGCATCGCCCCGCGCCCGCTGCAGTCGCCGCATCCGCCGCTGTACGGCGGGTTCACCATGTCGATGGACTCGGCGGTCTTCTGGGCCCGCTACGGCGGCACGCCGATCGTGCTGAGCGACAAGATGGACTTCTGCGAGGCGCTGTGGAAGGCGTACCGCACCGAGGCCGCGCAGCATGGCGTGGAGAAGCCCCGCGGCCACGAGTGCGGCTGGGGCGGCGTGGCGGTGTGCGCGCCTACCGACGCCGAGGCCTGGGAGCTGTTCGCCGACATGGAGTGGTTCTGGAACCAGTGGGCCATCCAGTTCGGCCAGGGCATGCCCCTGCATCTCGTCGGCAGCCCTGACACGATCAGCCGCCAGATCTCCGAGGCGCAGTCGGTGCTCGGCGTGGAGGAAGCGTTCTTCCTGGTGCCCCAGGGCATCCACTCCGCCGACCAGATCAACGCATCGCTCGAGCTCATCAGCGACAAGGTGATGCCCCGCTTTGCGTGAGCCGCCGGCTGGTTCCATGCGCCTGTCGACGCCACCGCGACGAACAGCACAGTCGCCCTGATGCTGGGCATCGCTGAGCGCACGGTGACGGCCGCCGATGGCACCACCGTCGTGGTGGTCACGCCGCGCGGCGAGCTCGACCTGGCTGCGGTCGCGTTGCTGGACAGCGCGCTGCGCTCGGCGCTGGCGACGGCGGGCACACAGCCGCGGCTGGTGATCGACCTGTCCGATGTGGATGTCCTGCAGCCGGTCACCCTCGGCGTGCTGCTCGACGCGCGTCGACGCTGCCGGGCCGCCGATGGCGGCTTGGTGCTGGTGGTGAGTGCGCCCGGGGTGGCCGCGACCTTGGCCGAAACCGGGGTCGATCCGCTCTTCGACACGGCGACTGAACTGCAAGCCGCGCTTGCGCGCATATGCGAAGCAGCGCACTCGAACCACTAGGTGCAGGTGCCTGCGGAGCCGCGCGGATAGGTTCGCCCCATCCGCCGCGAACCACAGGCTCCGCGGCAAGGCACCCCTCGTAGCTGCACCTATCCTGTGCGGCCATATGGCGGGTCCAGAGTACCTGTTCCAGCGCGAGACATTCGCGGGCGGCGACAGGTGGCTGGCCCGGTTCGTGGCCCGGCCGATCCTCAGCTTCGTTCACCGTGAGGTGGCCGGCAGTGTGTTGCTGCTGCTCGCCACGGCCATCGCACTCATCTGGGCGAACTCGCCGTGGAGCGACACCTATTTTGACTTCTGGCACACCCACATCGACATCACGATCGCCAGCTACCACATCCACCCGCTCGACTTCAGGGAGCTGGTGAACGACGCCCTCATGGTGCTGTTCTTCTTCGTGGTGGGCCTCGAGATCAAGCGCGAATTGGTGACGGGCTACCTCGCCAGTGCCCGTGCCGCCGCACTGCCGGCGATAGCCGCCGTCGGCGGGATGGTCGTGCCCGCGCTGTTCTATTTCATGCTGAACACGTCCGGCGAGGCCGCGGCGGGCTGGGGCATCCCGATGGCCACCGACATCGCGTTTGCGGTGGGCGTCGTGGCGCTGCTGGGCTCACGCGTGCCGCCGATGCTGAAGCTGTTCCTGCTGACGCTGGCGATCGTGGACGACATCGGGGCCATCGCCGTCATCGCGATCTTCTACACCGGCAACCTCGATCTGCGTTGGCTGGTCGCCGCCGTGGCGCTGCTCTTCGTTGTGCGAACGCTCACGTTGATGAAGGTGTGGGCCATCGGGGTCTACTGGGTGATCGGCATCGTGATCTGGTACTGCGCGCTGGAATCAGGCGTGCATGCCACCATCGCCGGCGTGGCACTCGGCCTGCTGACGCCGGCCCGGCCGCTGGTCAAACGGGAATCGGCCCAAAAGGCGGTCGACGACCTTCCGGACGATCCCAATATCGAGCAAGTGCACCAGGCAGCGTTCGTGGTGCAGGAATCGGTGCCGATGACCGAGCGGCTCGAGGTGATGCTGCACCCGTTCACCGCGTTCCTGATCGTGCCGATCTTCGCCCTGGCCAACGCCGGCGTGCCGCTGTCGGGCGACGCGATCTCCGATGCCGCCGGCTCGCCGGTGACGTGGGGCGTGATTCTGGGCCTGGTCGTCGCCAAGCCGCTGGGTATCACGCTGTTCACCTGGGTGGCCACCCTGTTCGGTTTCCAACTGCCCCAAGGGATGAACTGGCCGCAGTTCGTCGGGATGGGCTTCGCCGCGGGCATCGGATTCACCGTGTCGATCTTCATCACCGGGCTCGCCTTCGACGACGGGGGCATCATCGATCTCGCCAAGATCGGCATCCTGGTTGCATCGGCGTGCGCTGCGGTGGCCGCGCTGGTGCTGCTGCGGCTCTCCGGTGAGCACGGCGCCCACACTGAGATCCCGCCCAATATGGACGAGGTCCCCTCCGAGTCCTGAACCGCTGGGTTCTCACTAGTGGTGTGTCGCGGGTTTGGCTGCGCGGCATCTCAACCGTCTGACCTCGGCAAATGTGTCGCTGTACCCCGCAAGCAAAGTGCCGACACACCACTAGGGAAGGGCGACGAGATAGCTGCTCCGTTTAGCAGAATCTTCTCAAGCTCAGGAGTATTCTGCACCAAGTCCCGGAGCGCATCGGCCAGAGGGCGAGCATCGTCCAACTGTTGCTCGATCAGTTTCTGACGCCTTCTCGTACGCAGTTTTCTCAGGTTCTCGTCGCTACGCAGCAGACGTTCCAGCTCCGTCTCGGGCGCGCGGCCGATATCCTTGTTACGCAATCGATCCCGACTGTTCATAAACAGGTCTTCATGTAGCGTACCCGTTATTCCGCTACAATCGACCACAACAAGCAAACCATCGGCAAGTTGATCCAAGCTGAGGCGGCTCCCTTCGCACGATTGTAAATCCCCATTCTTGCGCTCGTGGATCGCCATTCATGACAATGGCCGGGTTACGACGTGACACGATGAGTTGCAGGTGGTGCTTCGGACTGCAGAAGCTCAGTGCGCCGGTTCCGCCCATGTTAAATTTGCCCTGGACGAATGGGATGCGCAGCTTGTTGCTCTTGCCTAAGGACATGAAAGTATCAGGAAAGTCTCCAGGACTCTGACCCTCGCCACAGTCCGAGATGCTGAGTGACGGAAAGCCTGACCCGGTACGCGGCGAGTTGCCGGTTGCGACGACGGTGAGGAGCTCACCCTCCTCGGTTGCGCGAGTGTCCCGCCACTCGGAAATGTTCCCAGCATCTGGAGGAGGGTGCTCGTCGTGCCCTTCGAAGAACTGAGCTACGGCGATGCGCATGTCCTTTGGTGCCGCGTCGGAAGCAGGGTCGATGTCCCGTAGCAAGCATTCATTCATTAAGCGCGCATCAACTCCGTTAATGATCTTCTCGATGAGAGCAGCGACTGGTTCACGCTGTTGGTTGCCAATAGATCCGAAATTGTTGTCGGTATCCCCGAGGTAACGCCAACTTGCTTCATCGTCCCAATGGCCAGCCTTGCGTAACAGGGTCACAACCTCATCTTCAGTGTCGGCGTGCATGAGATTCATGCACAGCTCCTCATTGGTCACGGCTGCCTCCCTCGGCCTCAAGTGCGCGTTTGCGCCCGGACTCGGTTATTTCCCACACTCCACGGCTCGAATCATCTCGCAAGAACCCTTGCTTGATGAGGCTCAGTCGTGCGAACTGAACTCGATTTTTCCAGCGGGGCATTCCCGACTGAAGCATGTCGTGATCAAGCTCGGTGAATTGATCCTGCAACCGATGCCCAACTCGTTCGATGATTTCAGAGGTGGGCGCTCTACCGCCCGCGGCCACCAGCGCCCGCAATAGCGGTAGCTCGTATTGGGACTCCGGCAGGAGAACTCCATGGGGCGCTCTCGAGCGCGCTTCTCCTCTGCCCGAGCGGCTTCGAGTGCCTCTGGCTGGGGAACTTCGTCTGCGAGCCGCTTGGTGCGATGCCGTTGCACTTGCTGCAGCCGGCTCTTGCTCCGCGAGATCGGCGATGCGTCGAAGCGTCGACTGCGACGGCAGCTCACGTAGGTCTTCATCGGCATGGACGCTGGCAGCTGCATCGCCCGTAGAGGAGTCGAGCCCCAGGATGCGTCTGAGCACGCTGTTTGCGTCGTCGACGAGTGGCTCAGCGTGACGCTGGAGCTCTCGAAAAACCTCGTGATCAACGCGAAGAGTACGTTTCGCCATCACCCCTCCTCGGGCTCAGGGCTACACGCTAACCGCTCTTTGCAATAATTGCAAATTAAGATATGGGCAAAATATTGCAATTGCGGATAATGTTGCAGAAATGACAGAAACTCGCTACGATTTGCTGTCGTGAGAGAATCGATCGCAGATTACGTAGCCCGTCAGGTGGACTTGCTCCCTACTCGGAGCTTTGTCGCTGTGCGAGATCTTGAGGGGCCGCGCAGCGCCATTGAATCTGCCTTTTCTCGGCTGGCATCTGGTGGGACGATCCTGCGAGTCCGAAAGGGCCTCTATTGGAAGGGCACCGATACCGGCACAGGCATGTCCCCTCCCCGAACCGAGGAGATCGCGCTAGCGATTGGCGGTCTCGGTTCAGGTCCGGCAGGCGTGGCCGCTGCTCATTCCCTCGGACTGACAACACAGGTCCCGTCCACGTACCTGTGCGCTGTGCCAGGGCGCGCTCCGACTCCGTGCCAAGGCATTCGCTTTGTGCAACGACCTGTGGGACGGCTGGTCATGGGTCTCAGGCCCATGGAAGTCGCAGTCCTAGAGATCCTGCGGGATGGCCCAACTGGCCTGGAATTCGATTGGTCTCGGTTCGAGGATGTGATAGGCGACCTGAGTGATCGCGACATCATCCGCCTTGACAGCTTGGACCGCGCGTTGACCGACGAACCGCATCGAGAAGCGCGAGCCCGGTGGCAGAAGCTGCTTCGAGAACCGCTGATGTCAGTGGCCGAGTCGTGAGCCGATCGATCAACGCTGGCCTCGCACGCCTCGCAGAGGCTGCCGGCTCAATCGCGGACGTGACTGGCATTCCGGTCGCACAGGTGGAAAAGGACTTCTGGATCACAGAAGTCTTGCGTGGGGTAGCAGCGCACGGTTCCGAGGCTGAAGTGACCGCCGTGTTCAAGGGAGGCACCAGCCTGTCCAAGGCGTACGGACTGATTCATCGCTTCTCGGAAGACGTCGACATCGTCGTTGTGCTTGCAGGCTCAGGCAGCAGTGCGGCGCACCGGGTTCTCAGGTCCTTTGTGGAAGCCGCTGAGAACGCGACTGGGCTGTCTGCGGAGATCGATGAGGCAGCTACTTCGAGAGGCGTTCGGCGCACTGCAGTGTTCCGCTACCCGACGGATGCCCAAAGCGACGTCCTGTCAACTGGCGTCCGCCTCGAACTGGGGACCCGCGGGGGTGCGATGCCAACGGAGCGACGCGCGATAACCAGTTTGCTCGACCAATTCCTGAGTTCCCGCGCATCCGGCATCGAATCGCTCATCGGCCCGCCCATCGAGATGCATGTACAGGCGCCGGTGCGCACGCTCATTGAGAAGCTGATGATCCTCCATCACGCTGCGGTCGAGGACGATGTGGTGGAAAGACGACGGCTCGTGCGCCACTACTACGACATCTGGTGTCTCCTCAGAAGTGATGATGTCCGTGCAGCCCTTAAGGAGTCTCCTGCTGATGTACTGGCCCGCGACACGCTTGTCCATTCAGAGGTGGCTAGCAGACCCGCAACATCCCGCCCCAAAGGCGGCTTCGCTTCATCGCCCGCATTCAACTTGCCGTCGGGAGCGGGCGTAGCAGATGCGTACGAAACGATCGTGCGGCGGCAGTTGCTGTGGCCGGGAAGCCCTGAGCCGACCATTGAGGATTGCTGTCAGCAGGTCCAGCGCCACGCAGCTCTGTTGTAGACGGTGGTGAAGCAGTCCAATGCTCGCGGCCAACCGGCGCGGCGCTCACACTGAGGTCCCGCCCGAGGAGCACCACGCCCACCGCGAGTCCTGAGGAGCCGCGCGGGCCACGGCTTCGCCGCTCAGCGCCTCAGCCTCCAAGCATCCTGAGCCGCGGTCCGGCATACTCCCCCGAGCCATCCCGGCGTGACCTGATCCTGTCCTGACCTGATCCTGACTTGATTCCGATGTGCCCTTGGAGGCCCATGTGACTGCTGTTCCGTATCTGGCCCTGATCGCTTCCGTGCTGGCGCTGCTGCTGGCGTACTACTTCGCCAAGGTGGTGCTGCGGGCCGACCAGGGCACCGAGTTGATGCGCGAGATCGGCGAAGCCATCCGCGAGGGGGCCATGGCATTCCTGCGCCGGGAGTACCGGTGGGTGTCGGTCTTCGTGGCGGCCATGTTCGTGCTGCTGCTGATCGTGCCGATCGACGGCCGCCCCGCAGCCAGTTTCGCCTACCTGATGGGTGCGGTGCTGTCGTCGGTGGCGGGCTTCATCGGCATGCGCATCGCCACTGCGGCCAACACCCGCACGGCCAATGCCGCCCGCCAAGGCGCTGCCAAGGCGCTGCCGCTCGCCTTCAAGGGCGGGGCCGTCATGGGCTTCAGCGTGGCCGGCCTGGCGCTGCTGGGCATCTCGATCAACTACCTGCTGTGGGTGAAGTGGATCGGCGTCGACCAGGCCTTCCAGGTGGTGGCCGCTTTCGGGCTGGGTGCCAGCTCGATCGCGCTGTTCGCCCGCATCGGCGGCGGCATCTACACCAAGGCAGCCGATGTGGGCGGCGACCTGGTGGGCAAGGTGGAGGCCGGCATTCCCGAGGACGATCCCCGCAACCCGGCCACCATCGCCGACGCGGTCGGCGACAACGTGGGCGATGTGGCCGGCATGGGCGCCGACCTGTTCGAGTCGTACGCCGGGTCGATCGTGGCGCCGGTGGTGCTGGCCTCGCTGCTGGTGCCGGTCTTCCTCGAGGGCGACAGTTTGGCCAGCAACTTCGGTGATGCCGAAGGGCTGCTCATGTACCCGATACTGATCGGGGCGCTCGGCATGATCGCCTCGATCATCGGCGCCCTGTTCGTGCGGGGCCGCGAGGGCCGTAGCCTGTCGGGGCAGCTGCACACCGGTCAGTACGTGGCCATGGCGCTCACGGTGGTGTTTGCCATCGTGGGCACGCTGGTGCTGTTCAGCGGCAGCCCGACGATCGGCAGCTACGAGCTCAGCGCCCCGATCTTCCTGGCGTTCACGATCATCGTGGGGCTGTTCGGCGGCTGGGCCATCGGCTTCACGTCCGAGTACTTCACCTCCGAGCACTTCCGGCCGGTGAAGGGCATCGCCCAGCAGTCCGAGACAGGTCCCGCCACGGTCACCATCGAGGGCATCGCGCAGGGCAAGCTCTCGACGCTGCCTGCCGTCGTGCTGGTGGTGGCGATGATCGGCCTGTCGTACCTGTTCGGCGGGCTGGCGTTCGGCGAGGCCGGCGACGTGATCGGGCTGTACGGCGTGTCGCTGGCAGCCATCGGCATGCTGGCGGTGACCGGTGTCATCGTGGCAGTGGACGCCTACGGGCCCATCGCCGACAACGCCGGCGGCATCGCCGAGATGGCCGAGCTGCCGCCCGAGGTGCGCGGCGTCACCGACAGCCTCGACTCGCTGGGCAACACCACCGCGGCGGTGGCCAAGGGCTTCGCCGTGGGCTCGGCTGCGGTCACGGCGCTGGCGCTGTTCAAGTCGTTCAGCCTGACCGCCGGCGACCAGGTGTTCCTCGACATCAACGACACGGCGGTCACGATCGGCCTGTTCCTGGGCGCGATGACGCCGTTTATTTTTGCGGCGCTCACGATGTCCTCGGTGGGCCGGGCGGCGCAGGCGATGATCGTGGAGGTCCGGCGCCAGTTCGCCGAGATCCCCGGGCTGCGCGAAGGCGAGCCGGGCGTGAAGCCCGACAGCCGCCGCTGCGTCGACATCTCCACCCAGGCGGCCCTGCGTGAGATGCTGCTGCCCGGCGGCTTGGCGGTGGTGCTGCCGCTGGTGATCGGCTTCATCGATGTGAACGCGCTGGGCGGTTTCCTGGCCGGCGCGGTGGTGACCGGCTTCTTGATCGCGATCTACATGGCCAACTCGGGCGGCGCCTGGGACAACGCCAAGAAGTACATCGAGGCGGGCGCCCACGGCGGCAAGGGCACCGATGCCCATGCGGCGGCCGTGGTCGGCGACACCATCGGCGACCCGTTCAAGGACACCTCCGGCCCGGCGATGAACATCCTCATCAAGGTGATGACCATCGTCAGCCTGGTCTTCGTCCCCGCCTTCCTCTAGCCAGTCCTGCTGCGCCCCTCAGGCGCCGAGGACGGCCATGCCGATGGCGCGGGCTGCTTCTGCCTGACGCCGGTCGAACGTCAGCACGGCCGCGTTCGGGCTCGCCCGTCGGGCCGCGGCCAGGTGGATCGCGTCGAGCGAGCGGCAGAGCGTGTCCTCAGCAATCCGGGCTGCGTCTTCGCATACCTCGGCATCGAGGCCAACCAATGCGAATTCGTCAAGGTCAATCTGCAGCCGGCGTTGCACACGCGCCAACTCCTCGCCAGCGAAGTGGCGCACGAAGTTGCGGCGCACTTCGATCTCTGTGAGCCGCGAGGTGACCAGCGCCCGTTCCTCGGTGACGGCGCGGAGTGTGATGTCGGAGCCGACTTCGGGTCGGAACAGCTTCATCATCGCGCTGGACTCCACGTAGAGCATCAGTCACCGCGGTCTTCGTCGAGCATTTCTTGGATGGTTGGCCCGTCGGACAGCAAGAGCGGGCGCGCCTTCCCAAGACCGCCCCGCCGCTTGGCGGGCGTGATCCAGCCCTCTGCGACGCCCTGTTCGATGCGTGCCAGGTCGTCCAGCGTCTCATCGTCCAAGGCCGTCAGCTGCGCGACGGGGCGCCCGCGGTCGGTGACAACGATGCACTCACCGTCGGCGGCCCGCCGCACGTAGTCTGAGAGCTTTGCCTTCAGTTCTCGGATGCCGATGTGCGCGCCCATGTGACCACATTAGTGCATAACGTGGCCACGAAATATGGCGAATTTGAGACTACATCGGCGTACAGCACCGGTTATGCCTCCGTTTGCCGGCTTGCGATCCGCGTCCACGCCGCGGTCAAATGCCTACGGAGTCTCTGGACCCGGCAAGAGGGCTTGGTGCACCGGCACGTCAAGCGGTGGGAGCGGCTGGTTGCCGAGCAGCAGGTCGGCTGCCTTCTCAGCGATCATCATGACCGGTGCGTAGATGTTGCCGTTGGTGACTGTGGGCATCACCGAGGCGTCTACAACGCTGAGGCCTGAGGTGCCGTGCACGCCCATCGTGGACGGATCGGTCACGGCCAGTTCGTCGGTGCCGAGGCGGGCGGTGCCTGCGGGATGCAGCGCCGTCTCGGCATCGCGTGCCACCCAGTCCATGATCTCCTCGTTGGACTGGACCGTCGGGCCGGGCGACAGCTCGCCGTCGTTGTAAGGCTCGAAAGCGGGCTGGTTCATGATATTCCGCGTGACGCGCACCGTCTCGACCCACTCGCGGCGGTCTTGGGCGGTCGAGAGATAGTTGAACCGGACAGCTGGCTTGGCGGCGGGGTCGGTTGAGCGGATGCGCACCCAGCCGCGGGCATCGGAGTACATCGGCCCGACATGCACCTGGTAGCCGTGCTCGGCCGCCGGCGCCGACCCGTCGTAGCGCACGGCCAGCGGCAAGAAGTGGAACATCAGGTTGGGGTAGGCCGCGTCGGCGTTGCTGCGCACGAAGCCGCCTGCCTCGAAGTGGTTGGTGGCCCCGGGTCCGCGCCGTGCCAGCCACTGCAAGCCGATCCACGGCCGGCTTCGAAGCCGCAGGTGCGGCTGCATCGACACCGGCAGCTTCGAGGTGTACTGGATGTACACCTCGAGATGGTCTTGAAGGTTCTCGCCGACGCCTTCGAGGGGCGCGACGATGTCGATGCCGTGCTCGCCGAGCAGTTCGGGAGCGCCCACGCCGGAGAGCTGCAGCAGCTGGACGGACCCGAACGCCCCTGCGCACAGGATCACGTGCCCTGCTCGGGCCACTCGTCGCTGCCTGCCGCTGCCGGCATGGCCCGCGTCCGCGGAGCGCCGCAGGAGGCGGCGCATCCCGCGCTGTCGATAGGCCACGCCGACCGCCCGGTTCCGCTCGAAGAGCACCCGCTCGATCAGCGCTCCCGTGCGGAGTGTCAGGTTCCGGCGCCCCATCACCGGGTGCAGGTAGGCCTGCGAGGCCGACAGGCGCCGGCCGCGGTGAATGTTGCGGTCGAATGCTGCAAAGCCTTCCTGGCGGAAGCCGTTCACGTCGGCGGTCAGCTCGTAGCCGGCCTGCTGCACGGCGTCGAAGAAGGCCTCGAACAGCGGGCTGGTGGCCGGGCCCCGCTCGAGCACCAGCGGGCCGTTGCCGCCGCGCCAGTCGTCGGGGCCCGCCAGGCAGGTCTCCATCCGCTTGAAGTACGGCAGGCAGTGCCGGTAGCTCCACGCGGCCATGCCGGGCCGGCCGGCCCACTTGTCGTAATCGGCCGGGTTGCCGCGCTGGAAGATCATCCCGTTGATGGAGCTGGAGCCGCCGAGCACCTTGCCGCGTGCGTGGTACACCTGCCGCCCGCCCATGTGCGGCTCCGGCTCGGTCTCGTACTGCCAGTCGTAGAAGCGGTTGCCGATCGGCATGGCCAGCGCAGCCGGCATGTGGATGAGCACGTCCCAGCGGTAGTCGCGGCGACCGGCCTCGAGCACGAGCACCTTGTTGGCGGGATCCGCGCTCAGCCGGTTGGCGAGCGCGCAGCCGGCCGATCCGCCGCCGACGATGATGAAGTCGTACAGGGGTTCTTTCACAGGTCAGATTGTTCACGATTTTGCTGGTGGGCTGGCTCATCGGCACCATGACGGTTCAGAGTGCTCGGGTCGACGCCGGGCGGGCCTACTGTGCGGATTGATGACAGCACCCAACATTTTGCTGGTGATGGCCGATCAGCTCGCGCCTCACTTCACTGGTGCCTACGGTCACCCCTTGGTGCAGACGCCGTCGATGGACTCGCTGGCCGAGCGGGGCGTTCGGTTTGACGCCGCTTACTGCAACTCCCCCATCTGTGCGCCGTCCCGTTACTCGATGATGACCGGGCGGCTGCCGTCTCAGATCGGCGCGTGGGACAACGCCGCCGAGTGGCGGGCCGACATTCCCACATTCGCCCACTGGCTGAACCTGGCGGGCTACCGCACCGTGCTGTCGGGCAAGATGCACTTCGTCGGCCCCGACCAGCTCCACGGGTTCAGCCGGCGGCTCACCACAGAGATCTACCCAGCCAACTTCGCGTGGACCCCGAACTGGGACGCCGCCGACGAGCGGATCGACGCGTGGTACCACAACATGGGCAGCCTGTCCGGGGCGGGCACGGCGCTCGCCACCTACCAAATCGACTACGACAACGAGGTCGGATTCGCCGCGCGCCGCTGCCTGTACGACCTGGCCCGCGACGCAGACGAGCGTCCCTTCTTTCTGACGGCGTCGTTCATTCACCCGCACGACCCCTATGTGGCCCGCCCCGAGTGGTGGAATCGCTACAGCGACGACGAGATCGACCTGCCCGGGCCGCCGCCGGCCGAGTTCGACCCCCACACGCTGCGCCTGCGGGCGGGCATCGAGGCCGACAGCATCGGCTGGACCCCCCAGCAGTGCCGCAACGCCCGCCGCGCCTATTACGCCAACACCAGCTATTTCGACTGGTGGCTCGGCGAACTGCTCACCACGCTCGACGAGACCGGTTGGGCCGACGACACCGTGGTGATCGTCACCAGCGACCACGGCGACATGCTCGGCGAGCGGGGCAGCTGGTTCAAGTTCTCGTTCTTCGAGTGGTCTGCGCGGGTGCCGCTGCTGATCGCCGGCCCAGGCATCGCCCAGGGCACGGTGCCCGGTGTGTGCTCCCTGCTGGACCTGGCGCCCACCCTGATCGACATTGCGGGAGGACTGCCGGTCGAGCCGAGCGCACCGCTCGACGGCCGCAGCCTGTGGCCGGCAGCAAGCGGGAGCGCCGGTGCGACCGGGAGCGCCGGGGGCGAAGCCATCGGCGAGTACATGGCCGAGATGACCTCCCATCCGATGTTCATGATCCGCCGCGGTCGCTACAAGTACATCCACTGCGACACCGATCCGCCGCTGCTGTACGACATCGAGGCCGACCCGGCCGAGCATCGGAACCTGGCGGGCTCGCCTGAGCTGGCGGCCCTGTCGGCTGCATTCGCCACGGAGGTCGCCCGGCGCTGGGACTCCGCTGCGATCCGCGAGCGGGTGGTGGCCTCTCAGCGCGCCCGCCGGGTCGTTCACGCCGCCGCCGGGGAGGGCTGGGACTACTCGCCGACGCGAGTTGCCGCCAACGAATACGTCCGCGACCACATGGACTGGGCCGAGGCCGGCCCCAAGCTCCGCTACCCCGCGGGCTAGCGCCGGTCCGAGCGGCCGGCGAGCCCGTATCGAATCGAATCCGGGAACAAGAGCGGGAAGCGCAGTTCGCAACGCGGCCGAAACATCTCCGCAACAGCCCCGACCCGCGCTGTGCATCGAGCAGTCATGTCGGGGTGACTCCCGCGCAACACGCCATTTCTAGGTTCGGCGCATCAGCCACATATCGGGAGCCGAGTCCTAGGAGATTGGCCATGAAACGCAAGCTGTTCGTCATCGTCGCGGGCGCCCTCGGCGGCCTGTTCCTGTTCGCCGGGCCTGCCGGCGCGCAGGACGATTCGCTGTCTGCAGAGATGGTGCAGGCCGTCATGGACAACCTGTGGGTGTTCATCGCCGGCGTGCTCGTCTTCTTGATGCAGGCCGGCTTCGCCATGCTCGAGTCGGGCCTGACCCGCTCGAAGAACGTGGCCAACATCATGGCCAAGAACCTCGCCGATGCATCCATCGGCATCCTGGCGTTCTTCCTGGTGGGCTACGGGCTGGCCTACGGGGGCGACGGCAACAGTGCGTTCGGCTGGGGCTCGTTCGCCCTGTCGGGCGTCGACCTGTTCGACATCTCAGAAGGCCTGTCGGGTTCCACCGACTTCTTCTTCCAGGCCGTCTTCGCGGCCACGGCGGTCACGATCGCCTCGGGCGCCATGGCGGAGCGCACCAAGTTCAGCACCTACCTCATCTTCAGCCTCGTGACCACGGCGATCATCTACCCGATCGTGGTCCACTGGACCTGGGGCGGCGGCCTCATCGCCAACATCTCGATCGGCCACGCCGTCTACAGCGACTTCGCAGGCTCCACCATCGTGCACAGCGTGGGCGGCTGGATCGCCCTCGTCGGCGCCTGGATGCTCGGGCCGCGCATCGGCAAGTACGCAGCCGACGGCACGTCACGCACCATCCCGGGCCACAACGTGACGCTCGCCATCCTGGGCGTGTTCATCCTGTGGTTCGGCTGGTTCGGCTTCAACCCCGGCTCGGAGCTCGCAGCCGACGAGTTCGTGATGTTCGTGGCACTGAACACGGTGTTGGCAGCATGCGCCGGCACCATCGGCGCCACGGCGCTGAACTGGCTGCGCACCGGCCGGCCCGACGTGCCGATGGCAGGCAACGGCGCGCTGGCCGGCCTGGTCGGCATCACCGCCGGCTGCGGCACCATGACGCCCTGGGGCGCCATCATCACCGGCTTCATCGCCGGGCTCATCGTGGTGGTCGTGGTGGGCTTCGTGGATCGCAAGATGAAGATCGACGATCCGGTCGGCGCCTTCGCCGTTCACGGCGCTGCAGGCATGTGGGGCACGCTCGCCATCGGCCTGTTCGCAACGCACGACGATGCGTTCCTGGGCCGTGAGAACGCCGGCCTGTTCTACGGCGGCGGCATCGAGCAGTTGATCGTGCAGTTCCTGATGGTGGTGATCGTGGCCGCATGGGTCATCGTGACCTCGATGATCCTGTTCGGGGTCCTGAAGGCCACCATCGGGCTGCGAGTGTCGGCGGAGGAGGAAACGGTGGGCCTCGACGTTTCCGAACACGGGGGCCCCGGCTTGGCGCTGGACGACGTGGTTTCGAGCGGCTGACACTCGGCCATGGGCTGAGTTGCCCAGCGGCACCATCTCTGCTGTCAGCGGAAGTCCCCGGGCTGCGGCCCGGGGACTCTCCGCGTCTAGCTTCGGCCGTGTGGCTCGGCGCGTCATTGCGAACTTCGCGCGGGGGTTGGCGATGGGGGCCGCCGATGTCGTGCCGGGCGTCTCAGGCGGCACGATCGCGCTGCTGCTGGGGATCTACGACCGGCTGGTGCACCAGATTGCGCAGTTGAGCACCGCCGCCGGCCAGCTGCTGCGAGGCCGGCTGCGAGAGGGGCTCGCGACCGCCTGCCGAGCGGAGTGGGTGTTTCTGGCGAGCTTGGTCACCGGCATCGCCATCGCGGTGCTGGGCCTGGTCGAGCTGGTGCGGCTGGGTATCGACCGCCAACCGGTTGCGCTGTCGGCAGCGTTCTTCGGGCTCGTCGCCATGACCGTGGTCACGACGCGCCGCGAGGTGCGTCGGTGGCGCCCGGGGCTCGTGGCGACGGCCGCCGCCACGGCCGCCGCGGTGTTCGTGCTCGGCGGGGTACGTGCGGGCAGCGTCACCGACCCGGCTGTGGCGGTAGTCGTCGGTGCGGGCGCGCTGGCCATCTGCGCCATGATCCTGCCCGGAATCTCGGGGGCGTTCATCCTGCTGCTGCTGGGCCTGTACGACCCGATCACCGAGGCGGTGGCCGACCGGGAGCTCTCCACTGTCGCGCTGTTCGCGCTGGGCGCCGTGATCGGGCTGGGGCTGTTCTCGCGCCTGCTGCAGCGTCTGCTGGAGCGCCACCGAGACGTCGTCGTGGCGGCGCTCATGGGTCTCATGGCGGGTTCGCTCCGTGTGCTGTGGCCTTGGCCTGTGGGCAACCCCGATGCCGAAGGATTCGGCAATTCCGCCCTCGGCGCACCGGTTGGGACCGATGCGGCGGCGGCCGTCGTGACCGCCGCCCTCGCCGCCCTGGTGGCTTGGACCCTGCACCGGCTGGGGGCGCGGCAAGCATCGGTGTAGCGGTACGCCACCGCCGCACGCCGAGCCTGTTCCGCTACCGTCCGGCGCGGACCGCTCCGGTGCCGTTGAACCCGGCATGCCCCGAGCGGACGCAGCCCCCTCGGAGGCCCATGTCCAATTCTCTCGTCATCGTCGAGTCGCCCGCGAAGGCGCGCACGATCTCGCGCTTCCTCGGTGACGACTACGTGGTCGAGTCCTCCGTCGGCCACATCCGGGACCTGCCGCGCAACGCGTCAGAGGTGCCTGCGGCCTTCAAGTCCGAGCAGTGGGCGACGCTCGGCGTCAACCCTGACGACGGCTTCAAGCCGTTGTACGTGGTGACCGCCAAGGACCAGGTGCGGCGGCTGAAGTCGCTGCTGCGCAACGCAGACGAGCTCTATCTCGCCACCGACGAGGACCGCGAGGGCGAGGCCATCGCCTGGCACTTGCTCGAAGTGCTCAACCCCCAGATCCCGGTGCGCCGCATGGTCTTCCACGAGATCACCGCCGCAGCCATCCGGGAGGCCATCGACAATCCCCGCGATCTCGACCGGCGCCTCGTCGACGCGCAGGAGGCCCGCCGCATCTTCGACCGGCTGTACGGGTACGAGGTCTCGCCGGTGCTGTGGCGCAAGGTGGCGCCGAGGCTGTCGGCGGGACGCGTGCAGAGCGTCGCCAACCGTCTCATCGTCGAGCGCGAGCGCGAGCGGATGGCGTTCAGGGCTGCGGAGTACTGGAGCCTGGTGGCCACGCTCGACGCCGGTGCAGATCCCACCGGTGCGGCCAGGCCCGGGCAGTTCGACGCGTCGCTGGCATCGCTCAACGGCCGCCGTATCGCCGCCGGGCGCGACTTCGACCAGCAGGGCGGGCTGCGCACCGACGGGGTCGCGGTGCTCAACGGCAATGCCGCGGCCGCGCTGGCCGAAGATCTCGACGGCGGGCAGTTCGCTGTGACGTCGCGCGAGTCCAAGCCGTACCGCCGCCGGCCCCCGGCGCCGTTCATCACCTCGACGCTCCAGCAGGCGGCGGGCGCACGGCTGGGCTTCTCTGCGTCGCGCACAATGGCGGCAGCCCAGCGGCTCTACGAGAACGGCCGCATCACCTACATGCGCACCGACAGCACCACCCTGTCCGACCAGGCGCTGGATGCGGCGAGGCGGATCGTGGCCGGACGCTTCGGCGCCGAGAACCTGCCGCCCAAGCCGCGCATCTACACCCGCAAGGTCAAAAACGCGCAAGAGGCGCACGAGGCCGTCCGCCCCGCGGGCGAGAACTGGCCTCAGCCCGGCGGCGTCAACGATCTCGGCGGCGACGCCGCCCGCCTGTACGACCTGATCTGGCAGCGCACGATCGCCAGCCAGATGATCGACGCCACCGGCGAGACCGTCACCATCCGGCTGGCGGGAACGGCGAGCTGCGAGCTGGCGCCCGAGCTGGCCGGCAGTGCGGGTGCGCCTGGCCCGCACGACGTGGAGCTCTCCGCCGCGGGCACGGTGGTCACCAGTCCCGGGTTCCGGCTGGTGTACGTGCCGGCAGCGGCGGGTGCCGACGAGGAGCCCGAGCGCATCCTGCCCGACATCGACGCCGGCGACGAGGCGACTGCAGTGGCGCTCGAGGCGTCCGAGCACAGCACGAGCCCGCCGGCCCGCTTCACCGAAGCATCGCTGATCCGCCGCCTCGAGGAGTTGGG
The DNA here is from genome assembly GCA_022826045.1 of Acidimicrobiia bacterium. Taxonomy (GTDB): domain Bacteria; phylum Actinomycetota; class Acidimicrobiia; order Acidimicrobiales; family Poriferisodalaceae; genus Poriferisodalis. Next base: position 57,255 of record JAJDVQ010000038.1, read on the forward strand.
CGTCGGCCGCCCGAGCACCTACGCCAGCATCATCGAGACGATTCAGGCACGCGGGTACGTGTGGAAGAAGGGTTCGGCGCTCGTCCCTGCGTTGGTGGCGTTCGCCACGGTCGGGCTTATGGAGCGCCACTTCGACCACCTCGTCGACTACGCGCTCACCGCCCGGATGGAATCCGACCTCGACGAGATCGCGAACGGCGATCGCGACGCCGAGCCGTGGCTCACAGCGTTCTATTTCGGGAACAAAGATGCCCCTACGCCCGAGGCGGCCGGCGGCCTGCGCTACCTCGTCTCGGACGATCGGCTCGCGGACATCGACCCCGCAGAGATCAACAGCATCCCGATCGGCGTCGATGCCGACGGCGAGGCGGTGATGGCCCGGGTAGGGCGTTTCGGCCCGTACCTGCGGCGTGGTGACGCCACCCGCCCGCTGCCCGACGATCTCCTGCCCGACGAGCTCACCTTGGACCGGGCGCTCGAGCTGCTGGCCGAGCCCACCGAACGTGTGCTGGGCACCGATCCCGACTCGGGCCTCGACGTGCTCGTGAGGCCCGGCCGGTTCGGCCCCTACGTCTCGGTCGGCCGGCCCGACGAGACCGAAGACCGTCCCCGGACCGCTTCGCTGCTCTCTGGTCAGACGCCCGAGACCGTGACGCTGGCAGATGCGCTGCAATTGCTGACGCTGCCGCGCACCGTCGGCGTCGACCCCGCCGACGGCGCGGAGATCACCGTGCAGAACGGGCGCTACGGCCCCTATCTCACCAAGGCGGCTGTGGGCGATGCGAAGGCCGAGAACCGCAGCCTCGAGTCCGAGGAGCAGCTCTTCACGCTCACCGTGGACGAGGCGCTGGCGCTGCTCGCTCAGCCCCGCCGCCGCCGAGGCCAGCAGGCGGCGAGCGCGGGCCGCGAGATCGGCCAGGATCCCGACAGCGGCAAGCCGATGATCCTGCGGGACGGCCGGTTCGGGCCGTACGTGACCGACGGCGAGTACAACGCGTCGCTGCGCCAGGGCGATGATGTCGAGACGCTCACCGTCGAGCGGGCGGCGGATCTGCTGGCCGAGCGGCGGGCGAAAGGCCCCGCCAAGAAGCGCGCAGCTCGGCGCAAGGCGCCGGCGAAGAAGAAGGCAACTGCCCGCAAGAAAACGGCGGCTCGCAAGAAGTCCGCGGCGAAGAAATCGGGGGCACGCAAGGCGCCTTCTCGAAAGAAGCCGCCCGGCACGAGCGGTTGACGGCGCTGGGGAACACGACGGACGAATCCGGGTTGTTCTGCTGAGACTGGCCCGGTGAGACTGGCGCGATGAGAGAGGGCGGCGCGCGCCTGCTCCTAGCCTGCTGAGTGCCATGTGTTCGGATCGTCCGTCGCAGCCGTTCGAGTGCTCTGACGCGCCCGCCGCCGACGCAGTAGACGACACTGACACGGAGACGCGACAGCCGGGATTGTTCGCAGCCCCGGGCTTCTTGCGCCTGTGGGTCGCGCAGGTGGTGAGCTCATTCGGCGACTGGATCGGGCTGCTGGCAATCCTCGTAGTCGCGAATCGCGTCGGCGGCGATCAGCCCGGCGCAGCCATCACGCTCGTCATCACGGCGCGGATCCTGCCGGGGTTCTTCCTGGCTTCGGCGGGCGGCATCATCGTGGACCGCTTCAACCGCAAACGGCTCTTGGTGGTCTGCGACATCGTGCGGGCCAGCGTGCTGCTGACCATCCCGTTCATCGATTCGGTGTGGGCACTGGTGCTGGCGTCGCTGGCACTGGAGCTGGCGACATCGCTGTGGAGCCCGGCCAAGGAGGCCATCGTTCCCAACATCGTGCCCGAGCGGCACCTGACGGCGGCCAACTCGCTCGGCATGGTTGCTGCGTACGGCACGTTCTTCGTGGGTGGGCTGGCATTCGCCGGCATGGCCAAGCTCGGTGCTGCGTTCGGCTGGACCGACGTCGGGCAGGTGGAAATGGCCCTCGTCGTCGACTCGGCAACGTTCCTGGTGGCGGCGTTGCTGATCGCCACGCTGCCCTTGGCGCCACATGTCACCGCGGCGCATCGCAAGCGCGACTCTGGCCGACGCATCGACTGGAGCCAGGGTTTCCGCGACCTGCGCGAAGGCTGGGACTTCATCTTCCTGAGCCCGCAAGTCAGGGCGGTGCTCGTGGGGCTGAGCACCGGCATGATCGCCGGCGGCATGCTGATCCCGCTCAGCGTGGTGTTCAACGACGAGATTCTCGGCGCGGGAAGCGCCGGTCACAGCACGATTCTCGTCGTCATGGGCGTCGGCGCCGGAGTGGGCGTCAGTCTCGTCACGCTCCTGCAGAGCATCGCCACCCGGCGACGCGAGCGCGTGGGCACCGAACCCCTCGGCCGGACACGGCAGTTCGTGACGTCGTTGTTCCTCGCCGGCGGGGCGCTCGGATTCGCCGCGACGATCTCGATCTCGATCGTTGCGTACGCAGCTGTGTTTGTGCTCGGTGTGGCAGCCGGCTCGGTGTACGTGACCGGCGTGACGCTGCTGCACGAGAACGTGGAGGAGGTGCTGCGCGGGCGGATTTTCGCTGCGATGTTCACCCTCGTGCGGTTCTTCGTGCTCGTCGGCATGGCGATGGGCGGTTTCCTGTCGGACGGCTTCAACTGGCTGTTCGATGAGCTCTTCGACAACCGCATCGCACTCGGCGACTGGGAGCTGGCGCTGCCCGGCGTGCGCGGGGCGCTGTGGCTGGGCTCGCTGCTGATGCTGCTGGCCGGTGCTCTGGCCGCCCTGTCGCTGCGCAGCAAGAAGGGTGTGGGGCGGCGAGCGCCGCAGTCCGCTGGAACCACCGAGGACACGGCATGACCCGGCGTGGCCGCTACATCGCGCTCGAGGGATTCGACGGCAGCGGCAAGTCCACCCAGGCGGCCCTGCTGGCGGCGGCACGAGACGCGGTGCTCACCCGTGAACCGGGAGGCACGCCGCTGGGGGAGGCCCTGCGGAGTGCGCTGCTGCATGCTGACGCCGAGGCGGCCCCTGCCCCGCGGGCTGAGGCGCTGCTGTTCTGCGCCGATCGGGCGCAGCACGTCGCGTCCGTTGTAGCGCCAGCGCTGGAGTCGGGCCGCGACGTGGTCACCGACCGGTCCTACGGGTCGACGCTGGCCTATCAGGGCTACGGACGGGGGTTGCTGCTGGACGAACTGCGCGAACTGATCGACTACGCCAGCCGCCGACCTGCAGACGGGTCCGGCGAACTGCCCGAGCTCATTCTGCCCGACGTGGTGGTGCTGCTCGATGTTCCGCTTGCGGATTCGGATCGGCGCGTGCACCGTCTCGATCGCATCGGCGGCGAGCAGATGTCGCTGCTGGAACCAGACGTGGAATCAGGCTCGGCAACCGACCAAGGCGCCGATGAGCCGACCGGCGACGGCCCGGACCGCCTCGAGGGCGAGGAGCTGGAGTTCGCGTTGCGCGTGTGGCGCAGCTATCGCGAGCTGTGCGACGCCGAAGGTGATCGCTGGGTGCTCGTGGACGCCACGGGCAGCGTCGATGAGGTGGCGGCGCGCGTGGCCGAGGCGGTCACGACCCATCCCGCAATGGCGGGCTAGGCCCTCGCGATGGCCACGACGTCAGATGACGACGGCGACGCAGCGGCAGCCGCAGTCGGCAGCGCCGAACCCGCAGAGCTCTCGCTGTTCGACTTCGGCGACGAGCCGGCGCTGGCATCCCCCGAGTCTGCGCCGCCGCCTGAGCCGCCCCCGCCGGTCGCCGAGCCCGCACAGCGCGTCGCAGCGGCTGTCCCGGCAGAGGAGGCAGTGCCGTCCGACGAAGCTGCCCCGGTTGCCGACGCAGCACCAGGCGATGTGGCAGTGCCGTCCAAAGCGGCCATGCGCGCACCCGCTGCGCCGCCCCCGGCCCCGCCAGCCGACGAGCCGCCGGTGGGCAACCTGCTCGATGGCATCGTCGGGCAGCCGGCCGCAGTCGACCGCCTGCAGGCATCGCTCGACTCGCCGCTGCCTGCGTACCTGTTCGTGGGCCCCGCGGGCGCCGGCCTGCGCAGCGCGGCATGCCGGTTCGCCGGCGAACTGCTCGCGGCCCGCAGCGCCACACCCGAGCGGGAGCGCCGTCTCGCGCTCGCCGACCAGCACCCCGACCTGTTGGTATTCGACCGAGTCGGCGCGGCCATGACCGCGCAACAGGCCCGTTCCGCAGTCCGCGCCGCCGCCGCCGCACCCGTGGAGGGGGGCCAGAAGGTCATCGTGCTCAGCGACGTCGACCGCGCCGGGCTGCAGGCGCCCATCCTGCTCAAGTCCGTGGAGGAGCCTCCGCCGTCATGCGTGTTCGTGCTGCTCGCCGAGGAGGTCAACCGGGCGATGGAGACGCTGGCCTCCCGCTGCGTCCGCGTCGACTTCGAGGCGCTGAGCGAGGCAGACCTGAGCGCTCTGCTGCGCGGCGACGGCATCAGCGAGGAGCGTGCGGCCTTTGCCGCGGCGGCAGCCGGCGGCTCGATCGAGCGCGCCCGCCTGCTCGCCTCCGACGACGCTGCTGCGGCACGCATCGAATCGTGGCGGGGTCTGCGCCGATCACTGGACGGCACCGCGTCGAGCGCCATGGCAGCCACCGACGCCGCGCTGGCCGCCGCCGAGGATGCTGCGGCCCCACTCGAGGCCCGTCACGACGCCGAGCGAGCCGAGGCCGATGAGCGCGCCGAGCTGTACGGCACCAACGCCGGCCGCAGCTCGCTCGACGAGCGCCACCGCCGCGAGCTGCGGCGAGTGCGCACCGACGAGCTGGCCATGGGATTCGCCGTGCTGTCGGCACAGATCCGCGACGAGGCCCGCACCGGAGCGCTGCGGGCCGAGGCTGCGGCGAACGAGCTGGGGGCCATCGCGGATGCCGCTGAGGCCTTGCGCTTCAATGCCAACCAGCGGCTCGCGCTGAGCCGACTGTTCATCAGCCTCGGTCGTTCCCGGCTCTAGCACCCCGCCGCCGAGCCCGCCGCCGACCTGTGAGCCCGAGGTGGGGATTGAACCCACGACCTGCTCTTTACGAGAGAGCCGCTCTGCCACTGAGCTACTCGGGCAGGGGTTGGTGCGTTTTCCGGCGGGTAATTCGGCCTTCGGGTCGCTCAGGTGGCTGGTTGAGCGATAGCCGACACCGGGCGCAGGTTACTGGGCCGCCGCCGGGGCTGCGTGGCTCGGTCGCCTGGTGAGAGCCGGTGTGCGGGCGCGGCAAAGCCGGCCGGTTCGGGTCTGCGGGGTCAGGCGGCGGTCAGGTGTTGGGCGGCAGCTTGTGGCACCCGAACCATTCGTCGAACTGTTCGCGCTTGTTGCGGCGCATGTAGTAGGCGAGCGCCCGGATGCCGGTGAACAGCTGATAGCCGGCGAGTTCGAAGGTCACTCGATTGCGTCCGGTGGTGCGGGCGCGGCGGCTGGGCAGCCGTGCTTTGAGGTCGGCGTTGAGTGATTCGACGTCTTGGCGGAGCCCGAGCAGCTCCCGGCCCGCGGGGTCGCTTTCGGGCAGCACGCTGAGCGCTCGGGTGCGCCGCTGCCCGCTCTTGATCTCGTCGCGGGTGGAGTTGAACTGGATCGTGACGCGGGCTTTGCGGAATCTCTCGGGCACGCCGGGTGCGTCGGGGATGATCCGGCGGCCGTACACGACGGTGCGGTTCTCGCGTCGGTAGCGGAAGTCCGTGCCGGGCCGCAGCGCGACGCACTGCTTGTTGCCTTTGTTGTCGTAACACACGGCGGCTGGTGTCCCGTCGATTGCTTCGATGTCGAGTTCGGTCTTGGTGCCGTCGGTGAGGGTGAAGATGTGCTTGCCGAGGTGACGGTAGGCGTAGCGGCCGCCTTTGGTGCGTTGGACTTTGCCGACGGGGATCACGCCGCGGTCCAACAGCGTGTCGCGCTCCTTCTGGTGCATGGCCATGTCGTAGACGAACGCGGCGACCTTGCCGCCGCGGCCGTCGATCATTCCGATGAGGTCGAGTGCCATGTCGACCGCGAGGCCGCATTCGTTGGCGGGGCTGCCGTGCGAGGGGTCGTGCAGGCGGATCGACAGCGGGACGCGTTCGCCTTTGTGGGGCGCTCGGGCCTCGCAGATTACTGCGAGGTGCCCGGCGTTGCGGAAGTGGCGGGCTTGGGAGTCGCGGGTGAACTGCAGCGCATCAGGGTCGTGGAGCAGCAGCTTCTCGCCGGTGCTGCGGTCGATGGCGTCTTCGGCGAGGGCTTTGTAGCGGGCGGGTATCCATGTGCCGTCGCCGATGATGCAACTCGACGACGGCGGGCGGCTGAAATTGCCGTCGGTTTTGAACAGTTCGATGGCGATGGCGATGCACACGCTGATGGCGTCGATCTTGGTCAGCAGGTCGCCGAACGACGCGAGGTCGGCGATGCGGTTGCGCCAGCGGCTGTACTGGTCGCGGCTGGGCGGGGTCTCCGACAGCCGCCGGCTCTCGTCGTCGGGGTAGGCGGCGGCGACGGTCCGGCGCAGCCGTTCCCAGGTCTTGGGGTCGCTGAGTTCGCGTTCGGCGGCGCGTTGGCTGCCTGTGGCCCACACGGCGAGCCAGAACAACAAGATGTCGGCGAACTTGCAGCTGCGGGGCCGCCCCGCCGCAGCCGAGTGCCGGGCGAATTCGTCTTCGAGGTCGGAGTGCATCTGCCACAGCGGCCCGAACACCGCGCACAGTTCGATGTCCTGCGCGGCCGAGGTCCCCAGCGGCCGCCCGGTGATGCTGCGGGAGCGGTTCGCGTTCGGGTAGGGCGTGGATGGGGCCGTCGGTGCGATCCGCGATGGTGTCGTCGGCGGGGTCGATGTCGAGATCGCAGGCGCGTGCCACCGGCCCGTCGCTGAACGCGTGCGGCTTGCGCTGGCGATCGGCGGGGCTAGCCATCGGAGGCCATCCAGCGGTGCCCGACGGCTGCTGCGGCGGTGTCCAGCGAGGCGACGCCCAGGAACCGTGCTGCGGCTTCGATGCCATTCTTCTCGAACACGGTGCGGGCGGCGGTGCAGCGGATCGACCCGGCGGTGATGCCGTCGATGTGGCTGAGGCTCGCTTGGCGCATCAGCTGGCTGAGCTGGTTGCGGATGCTGCGGCTGGCGCTGTCGGGGTCGGTGGTCGCTCGCACGCACAGCGGCTCGTGGTCGCTGCTGGGCGGGCTGTGGGCGACACGGCTGCCGATGGTCTGCGCTGACCAGACCGAGAGCGGGTTCGTTCGCCGCTGCGGCGGCTCGCCGAGCGTGACGGTGCGGCCGTAGAGGTCGATGTCGGCGAGGGTGACGCGGGCGATCTCTGCGGGTCTGGCCCCGGCGAAGGCGAGCGCCACGGCGACCGAGCGCCGCGAGGGGACCATGCGGGGGTCGGCGTGGGAGCGGACCGCTTCGGTCTGCTGGGGAGTCAGCAGCCGGGTCTTGCGTCCGCCGTCGTCGGCGATGACAGCGCCGCGCACCAGCGCGTCGGGGTCCACCGGCGCTCCGAGCAGCAGGGCCTCTTTGAGGGCGACCGATGCTGCCCAGCGCAGGTTGCGTCTGGTAGTTGCGGCGGGGTTGTAGGCGGCGTTGCGGTGCTCGTCCCAGCCGGCTTCGTTGCACCACTGCGGGATGATGTCGTCGCCGATGTCGCCGAGCGTTCGGATGCCTCGTGCTTTGAGGTAGCCGAACAGGGCTTCGATGTTGGCGGTGAGCTTGTCGCGGGTGGCGGTGTTGCGGGCGTGGCGCGCAGCGACGCTTTGGAGTATCGGCTGCCGCCACGCGTCGATGTCCCAGTTGTCGCTCAGCACGAGGCGGGCCGCCTGCACTGCTGAGAGGATCGTGGGGGTGAGCCGCTGCGGGTCCGCGAGCAGGGACGCCGTGGTATGCGGGGTGTCACGGTGCGCTTTCCAGGCAGCGGTGACAAGCAGCGTCGAAAGTTGACTACGGTCTGACATATCGGAATGGGCCGGTCGCAGCGATCTACTTGGTAGGTGAGCGCTGCGGCCGGTTCGTCGTTTGACGATGCGAGGAGTTTCATGCGACCCGCGATTTCCGGGGCCAATCGCTCGCCGAGCCCAGCTCCTCACGCAGCGTCAGCACCATCCGCACAGCGTGGTCCTTCTGCTCCCGCGAATACCGCCTCGACGTCGCCGCCGGGCGAGGTTCTGCATCCATAGATCCCATGCTCGCTCCAATCTCCGGAGCCTGCGCAAAACCCAGTGCGAATCATGGCGACGAACCGCCGAACCCGGCGTCGAGACGCCACAAGGCGTCACGAGACGCCCAGAACTGCGCCGCCCCCGGCGCGAAACGACTCCATCAACTGCGCTGTGGCAACATCAGACAGGGCCACCGGACATGTCCTCCTCGATGAGTGAGTGATTGCTCTCACCGAGGATCGTGCCTATGGCCCACCCAATCGCGGACCCTCTCAGCTACCCCAAACCCCACCACTCACCGGGACGCTGCCTGTTTCGGTGACATGCAGAACGCGTTTTCTGCTCGCTGAGGTGCTAGAGCTTCTCGTTGGCGTGCCTCGCGCGCTCAGGGTGCGGTCCCGGGATGTGCGTGTGATTGCATTTCGGCAGGTCACAGCGTCGAGTGCGCGCCGACTGCCCGGCGGTTCCCTGATGGCTGCCGCGTTGGGGATCCTGCACTATTTCTGCTACAGTGAAGTAACACAATTGGGAGGTGAGCAATGGCATACGGCGAGATTCGCGAATGGGCTGAAAGCCTGCCGGTGGCCGTTCTATTCACCTTGGACGACGTGCAAGCTGCTTTCCCTGCCAAGTCCAGAGACGCAATCAAGATGGCTGTGAGCCGGCTCTGCGAGGGCGATGATCCGATAGCGGCTCGCGCGGTTCGCGGCATCTATTGCCGTCGCCGACTGGGGCTGCGCAGACGAGTGCCGATACCAGTCGAAGCGCGTGAAGCCTTGCCTTGGCGCGTCGCTGGGCCCGGTGCGGGATTGACGGGTCCTGATCTCATCAACCAGATTGGATGGAGCACTCAGGTGCCGCCGAGCAGGTGGATTGCCGTAGTGGGCCGTCCACCGCAGGCTCCTGACAGCGCAACGGTGTATGAGGGACGGTCGAACGAAAAGCGCTTGGGGTTGAACAGATGGGAAGTCTCGCTTCTTGAGGCCGCCAGATGCTTCGACGCTTGGGCCGAGGTGGACTGGGAACAGGCTATGGATCAGTACCGCGACAATAGGTCTCGGGGGTTCTACAGAACTCGTGTCCGCGGCGAGCTCTTGCTCGACGCAGCGTCCTCTGAACGCGGTCTCGCACCATTGTTCCAGGACCGTTGCCGCGATCTGGCTGCAGCAGCAGGCATGGAAGGGCCGGCGATTGTCGCGTAGGTGCCAAGGGCGGGTGACCACCGCAGGTGGAGACCGCCCGTGCCGGCTGCCGCCTCAGCGAGACTCGAAGTTCTGCCACATGCACGGATCCGACGCAACTGCCGCCACATCTCACAGCGAAGGAGTGCCGGAGAACGTCGTGCCGGTTGCCCGATCGGGTGATCCTCCCGATTGGGGCATTGCTGCGCTGATCGAGGACAAGGCGACATGGGACGACCTGCTCGACGTTCTCTCTGAGAAGATCAGCCAACCGAGGACGCTGCCGCGGATAGTTGAGAAAGACCTCTATGTGACCGAGGCGATCCGTTGCGCCATTGCTCCTTCGGAGCTCTACCCCGAGGTTCGCACCGTCTTCAAGGGCGGCACGTCTCTGGCCAAGGCCTATCCGATCCTCAACCGTTTCTCCGAAGATGTCGATGTGAACATCATCCCGCCCCCAAACCGGGAATTCGGACACAGCCGACGCAGGAAGGCCCGAAAAGAACTCCACCAGAGGCTTGATGCTGGCATTCCGTTGAACATTGAGCACCAAAGAGAAGGCACCAACTACGCCACCTCGATCATCTCCTACGAGCCGGCATTCGGAACAGAGGACGCAGTCCTCGGCGTGAGCTTCGGCACTGTCCTTGTCGAGATGAACATTCGAGAGCAGCCGAAGGGCATGTACGGGCTGCGGGAAGTCAGGTCCCTCGCCGGCGAAGCTGTAGCTGAACTGGATTCCTCGCTGCTGGACCAATATCCGCTTCTCAGACCGTTTGAAGTCTGGACAGCCGATCCGATCATCGCCGTGGTAGACAAACTCGACGCCCTGAACTGGAGAGGAGCATCGGACCGCCCCGAGCAGACCGCTTCTCGTACGCGCGACATCTACGACCTCGGCCGGCTCCTCAGCCATGACTTGGTCAGACCGAGACTCAACAGCGATCTTGTGTCCGAAATGCATGAGATCGTGGTGAATTCGATTCCGTCAGGCCTTTCCGACAGGGTCACGCCTCGACCTGACGGGGGCTTCGCCGACGCCAGAGCATTTCAATCAGGGCACGCGTCCCACGACGCGCTCAAATCGGAATATCCCAAGCTCAGGCATCTGATTTACAGCGACGACGACTGGATCGAATTCGAGGACGCCGTCGCAATCATCCGAGGCAGCTCACACTTGATCTGACCTGATCTGGGGAAACGCGCAATTCGCTGGTCTGCGTGAACAATCGATCAGTGGGGTGCCGCGGAACGGCTCTCGCCCACTTGCGTTGGGGCCGCCACATGCTTGGACAACCGCGCCCGTTCTCGACATTTACTGGCTCTTCGCGTTTTCTTGGGATTCGGGCTGCTGGGCTCGGCGGTGTGAGGTTATGTGGTGAGGATGCCGCGGGCTTCGAAGTTGGCGTGGTTGGCGGAGCCGTGGGCTTTGCGGCGCAGGACCTGGAGCAGGTTGTTGGTTCCTTCGATGCGGCCGTTGGGGGGCCGCCCGGCGCGGTGCCAGCCGAG
>JAJDVQ010000024.1 GCA_022826045.1 Acidimicrobiia bacterium
CAGCAGCCCGCCCACGGAGGGGGGGGGGGGGACAAATCAACCGCGCCCGTCACACCAGCAGCCCGCCCACGGGGGGGGGGGGGGGGGCCAATTTTTGAAGCCGAAAATGCCCACCCCCACAGCCCCCAAACCCCCCCCCCCCCCCCCCGGGGGGGGGGGGGGGAAAAACCCCCCGCCCCCCCACCCCCCCCCCCCCCCCCCGGGGGGGGGGGGGGGGCACCATTTGTCTGCGCTCTATGCGCAACCGCATCTGCCGCATCCGCGTGCACTCCCTCCGTCACTGCAGCATCGGAGCCGCCAGCGCGGCCACCCGAAGCACTCAAGATCAGCTAGCGCACTGCGCCGCTGTGCCTTAGTACACCAGCGGAACCAGCCGAATGCAATACCAGCCCGTCCTGCCGTAGCGGCGTTGCCAACCAGCGCCGCGGCAACCGCTGGTCGAGAAGCAATGAAAATCATTTTTGTTTCTCGACCTGGCGGCCTACGGTCGGCCGACGATGCCGCCCCCGCGCCGTCAAGGAGTCCGTCATGCCCAAAACCGAGCGTTCACGCCTGGAGGCCGCCGTGAGTACCATTTCCACTGTGTCCGAAGGACCCGAAATCGACACCCCCGGCGACTCGCCGCCAGCGCCAGACGCGGACCTGCCCGCCCGAAAGACAGCGAGCGCACCCACAACAGCTCCAGCGACAGCGCACACAGCCGCCGCAACCGCATCCGAGGCACCCGCAGCGGCCGCGGCCGAGACGCGGCGTGCACGCACGCTCACCATCCCGATCCCCACAGCCGTCGTGGGCGCGCTCGTAGCCGGCATGTTCGGCCTGCTGTTCTTCAGCCTCAACGGCCTACGCGCCGACATCGCCAGCACGAACGGCAGAATCGACAGCCTGCGCAGCGACATGACGAGCGAGATCGGCAGCCTGCGCAGCGACATGAACCAACGCTTTTCGGAGGTGGACCAGCGGTTTGCCGAGATCCATGGGATCCTGCTCGGCCACAGCGACCGGCTCGCCCGCATCGAGACCCGCCTCGAAATCGAGCCTCGAATCACCACCACGGCCGCCGACGAAGCCGCGGCTCAGCAGCACACCCCGTGACCGGCGTAGCAGCAGACGACAGCACTGTCGCTGGCCGCGGCGGCACCTGCGGCGGCGAGGCGGTCCATGGAGACTGGCGCCTCACCGGCAGTGACCGGGCTACGGCCGACCACACGGCCGACCACATCGAGCAGGCCCGAGAGTTCCTGCAACCTGATCGGCCGGCTAGATCGCTTCTTGCCAAGAGCCGTCACGCAGGCGGCGGATGCGCTCCTCCATCGGCGGGTGCGTCGTGAACAGCCCCTTGAAGCCCATCCGGCGGCTGGCCAGCGGGTTGGCGATGTACATCTGGGCCTGATTGGGGTCGGCCAGGCTGGGCACGGTCTTGGAGGCCACGTCGAGCTTCTCGAGCGCCCGTGCCAGCGGCTCGCCGTCGCCGATCAGGCGCGCTGCGGTGCGGTCTGCCTGGTACTCGCGGCTGCGGCTGATGGCCATCTGCAGCAGCAATGCGGCGATCGGCGCCAGGAAGATGAGCAGGATCTCGCCGAGCGGGTTCCGGTCGCCGTCACGGCTGCCGCCGCCGAAGATCAAGGCGAACTGTGCCATGCGGGCCGCGAACGTGATGATGGTGGCCACCGCTGCGGCCACCGAGCCGATGAGGATGTCACGGTTGCGGATGTGTGCCATCTCGTGGGCCAGCACACCGCGGATCTCGTACCAGCTGAGGTTGCGGATGAGCCCCTCGGTCACGCAGACGGCGGCGTTGCGAGGATTGCGGCCGGTGGCGAAGGCATTGGGCTGCGGGTCGGGCGAGACGTACAGCCGGGGCATCGGCAGATTCGACAGCGTGGTCAGCTCCTGCATGATCCGCCAGTAGTCGGGAAGCTGGTGCGGCTGGACTTCTTGGGCTCGGGCCGAACGGATCGCGAGCTTGTCGCTGAACCAGTAGCTGCCGCCCACCACGGCCAAGCCCAAGATGACGGCGATCGTGAGGCCGCCTTGGCCCCAGAAGCTGCCGATCCACAGGATCAAGCCGGCGAGGCCAGCCAGGAGAACGGTGGTCTTGGCCGTATTGCGCACGTTGTGCAGCACCTCATTTCGGACGCTGTGCGATCGGCGTTCAGGCTAGTGACGCAGGTCCGCTGGCCGGACACGGGGTCGGCGTCGCGGCGACGGTGGTGGGGCTGGCTGAGGCAGCGACGGCGGGGTCAGTTCTTGGCGTCGACCAGGCGCCAGTCGTCTGAGCCGGGGCTGTAGCGGCCCCGGAAGTCGGGGTCGTAGGCCGCGGCCAGCTCGGCGGCTTTGCCGATGGATGATCGGTATGCGTCGATGATGGCGTCCTCGGCGTCGTAGTCGAAGGGGTCCTGCATGCGGCGCTCCTTCGTGCTGCCGCGCCGGACCGGGTTCTCATAGAGGTCGCGGGCCGTCATGCCGACAGCCTCGACCACGCCGACCTTGTCGCGGTAGCCGAGCTCGGCGATCATCAGGTCGGGCGACATCGACCGGTGCAGCGAGTTCTCCTCGCCGAGGAAGGGGCGGGCCGGGGTCGCGAGCTCCTCAGGAAGACTCACGACGTCGAGCTCGACATCCAGCGCAGCCGCGATGACCTCGATGGTCTGGCGGGCGGTGAGGGTGTGCTCGTCACTGATGTTGTACGCCTTGCCGGCGGCAGCCTCGGGGTGATCCGCGGCCAGCGTGAGGGCGTGGCCGGCATTGGGGCCGTACGCCGCCGTGCGCAGGGTGAGGCCGCCGTCGGACACGATGATCCGGCGCCGGCCGTCGATGATGCGCCGCACGATCAGCCACTCGCGGGGGTTGATCTGGCCGGGACCGTAGATGAGCGGGTAGCGGAAGATGGTGGCGTCGGGGTGGTGCTCGAACAGCACGTCCTCGGTGGCAACGATCTTGGCCACCTTGTCGTTGGCGTCGTTCACCGCTCGATCGGCTGACTCGCGCAGCGGGGTGAGCAGGCCACGGGGCCAGTTCTGCGCCGGACGTGCATAGCCCTTGTAGACGGGGATGCCGCCGACGGCAATGAACTGCCCGCAGCGGCCGACGAAGTACGGCGCCAGGTCGCGGAGCCGCCCGTACATGGCGTACACGACATCGAAGGTGGCGTTGCCAAGCGCCTCGGCGACTTCGGCGATGCGGAACGGGTTGGTGTGGATGTGCGGCACCTCGGTCTCGGGCGGGAGGGTGTCGACCTCGTGGCGCCCGGTGTGCAGGACCGTGACGTCGTACCCGCGCTCGAACAGCCCGTTCACCACGCCAGGCCCCGTCGGCCCCGTGCCGCCGATCACCAGCGCTGTGCGAGTCACCGGCTCATGCTGTCAGGTCCGGGGTCATCACGGCGGGGCTAGTGGGGGTGGTAGCCGCTGTCGATGTAGAGGGTGGGCAGGTCGAGGTCGCGGTACATGCGGACGTTGCGCATGTCGTCGTCGATGGCGAGGCGGGGGGTGTAGCCGCACTGCAGCAACGCTTGGGTCTGCTCGCCCTTGAACAGCGGCGACGGCTGGAAGTCGCCCATCGGGCGCATGATGAGCAGGTCCCAGCGGACCTTGTGCTTGACGAGCCAGTCGAGGGTCGCGCCAGACACCCACATCGGCCGGGAGGTGAGGGCCACCACCACCAGCTCGGGATTCAGCAGAACGAGCAACTCGAAGACCTCGTCGAGTACGTCGTCGTCGCCCACGTCGGCGAAGAACGAGTCCCAGTCGCGCCACGGGCCGTCGAGGTGATGCTGGCGGTGGGAGGCGTCTGCGAGCACACCGTCGATGTCGACGATCACGCAGTCGCCCGGCGGCACCGGCCCATCCCGCCACCACCAGTACGCCGGCCAGTCGCCCTCGGAAACCGACGCGGCAAAGGTTCGCCTGTGCCTCGGGCCCTTCGCCATTTCCAGCTCAGTCTTCGCTGGGGGCTTCGGCTGCGCGGGTGCGGATCTCCTCCACCACGCCGGCGTCGGCCAAGGTGGTGGTGTCGCCGAGCTGGCGACCCTCGGCCACGTCGCGCAGCAGGCGGCGCATGATCTTGCCCGAGCGGGTCTTGGGCAGGTCGGGCACCAGCACCACCGCCTTGGGCCGGGCGATCGCCCCGAGCTTGGTCGCGACGTGCTGGCGCACTTCGGCGCGCAGCTCGTCGGTGGCGTCGTGGCCGCCTCGCAGGATCACGTAGCCCACGATTGCCTGGCCGGTGGTGGCGTCGGTGGCACCCACCACGGCCGCCTCGGCCACGGACGGATGGTCGACCAGCGCCGACTCCACCTCGGTTGTGGAGATGCGGTGGCCCGACACGTTCATCACGTCGTCGACACGGCCCAGCAGCCACAGGTAGCCGTCGTCGTCGAGCTTGGCGCCGTCGCCGGCGAAGTAACGGCCTTCGTACGTGCTCCAGTAGGTCTCGCGGTAGCGCTCGGGATCGCCCCAGATGCCGCGCAGCATCGACGGCCACGGCTCGGTGATGGTCAGGTAGCCGCCGCCCCGCTCGACCGGGTTGCCGGCGTCGTCCACCAGCTCCACCGTGATGCCCGGCAGCGCATGGGTGGCCGAGCCGGGCTTGGTGGTGGTGACGCCCGGCAGCGGGGTGATCATGTGGCCGCCGGTCTCGGTCTGCCACCACGTGTCCACGATGGGGCAGGTGCCGCCGCCGATGTGGGTGTGGTACCACATCCAGGCCTCGGGGTTGATGGGCTCGCCGACCGTGCCGAGCACCCGCAGGCTGGACAGGTTGTGCCGCGCTGCTTCTTGGGCACCCCATTTCATGAACGTGCGGATGGCGGTGGGGGCTGTGTAGAGCTGGGTCACGCCGTAGCGCTCGATGATGTCCCACAGCCGGTCCTTGGGCCAGCTCGCCCTGCTTTGTGTGCCTGCGCCGTCGCGGAATTCGGGGCGCGGCGTGTCGGGCGTGCCCTCGTACATCACCGACGAGGCGCCGTTGGCGAGCGGCCCGTACACGATGTAGCTGTGGCCGGTCACCCAGCCGATGTCGGCCGCACACCAGAAGACGTCGACGTCGGGCTTGAGGTCGAACACGTAGCGGTGCGTGAATGCCACCTGGGTGAGATAACCGCCGGTGGTGTGCATGATGCCCTTGGGCTTGGCCGTGGTGCCCGAGGTGTACAGCAGGTACAGCAGATCCTCAGAGTCCATGTGCTCGGGCGGGCAGTCGGCCGACGCGCCCTCCATCAGGTCGTGGTACCAGTGGTCGACGCTGTCGTTCCAGTCGACGTCCTGGCCGGTTCGCCGCACGACGACCACGTTCTCGATGGTGGTGGTGGCCTCGACGGAGGCGTCGGCGGTGTCTTTCAGGCCGAACGGCTCGCCGCGCCGGTAGCCGCCGTCGGCGGTGATGAGCAGCTTGGCCGACGCATCGTCGATGCGGTCCGACAGCGAGTCGGCCGAGAACCCGCCGAACACCACCGAGTGGGCGGCGCCGATGCGGGCGCAGGCGAGCATCGCCACCGGCAGCTCGGGGATCATCGGCATGTAGATGCACACGCGGTCGCCGCGCTCGACCCCGAGGCCCTTGAGCACATTGGCGAACTTGCACACCTCGTCGAGCAGGTCTGCATAGGTGATGGTTCGGGTGTCGCCGGGCTCGCCCTCCCACCAGTAGGCCACCTTGTCGCCACGGCCGGCCTCGACGTGGCGGTCGAGGCAGTTGTACGACACGTTGAGCGTGCCGCCCAAGAACCACTTCGCGAACGGCAGGTCCCACTCGAGCACGGTGTGGAAGTCGGTGAACCAGGTGACGTGCTCGCGGGCCTGGCGAGCCCAGAACGCCAGCCGGTCGGCGGCGGCCTCGTCGTAGAGCGACCGGTCAGCAGTCAGCGCCGACGAACGGAAGCCGTCCGCGGGCTCGAAGACACGGTCTTCGACGTAGTAGTCCTCGATCGTCGCCTCGGTGCTCGTGCCGTTTGCTGGTGTCGTGGCCATCGGTGCCCCTGTCTCGTCGTGCTGCCGGCGTGCATGTGCGGATCGACGAGCGCTGCGGAATAACGGAATGGACCTCAACCGGTAGCGACCCGCCAGATGATCAGCGCCACGAGAATAATGAACGCAATCGTCTCGATTCTCTGAAGAGCACCCCAAAGGCCGGACTCCCAGAAGCGGGTCCAGTACCTCTTCATGCCGACCACATCCGATGAACACCATAACGGCCGGATACACAAAAAAACTGGACAGTCCCTCGACTCGAACCGGTGGATCCGGGCTTAGGTTCAGATGCGAAGCCCGCGGCGATGTCGCGACGGGACGGATACGAGCGGAAAATCATCAATCAGCCGCAGACGCGGCGGTGTTACCGTTCGCCGGAGGCTGGGCCGGAGGCAATCCGTTGGCAACTCACCGCACCGAGCCTTCGATCAATCCGGAGTTAGGCAACGCCATCGGCGGATGCCACCCGCGCTCGCAAGTGCGAACACAGCAGACGGGCCTCATGGTCGGCGCGAAGCAGCCGGACATCGTCATCGACGCGCCCGGAAGAGTTCGGGCGCTTGTGGAAAACAAGTACGACACGAGTGCTGGAGCAAGGGCGCTAGAGCAGCAATGCGACGGCCACGTCGGTGCCGCGTGGGCGTCCGGGACACCAGTCGAGGCGATCATCGGGGTGTTGTCGCCGCTGAGTGTCAGCACCTGTCCAGAGGCCGACGTGGGGTCGCTGATTCGCTCAGAGCAATTCCGCTACGCGGCGTGGCTTCCGGGCCATTCGCCGACAAGGTTCCCCGAGGTGGGCTGGATCGAGGGCGGTCTGCAGGACCTCGCGGCCTTTGTCGACCGCGTGACAGCCGACGCACTCGACAGCAGCACCATCGCTGAGGACGTCCGCAGGGCGCTGGCTGCTGCTGCGGACCACATCGCCGAGGATCCGCTCGCCCCAATTGAGTTTCCCCAACTGCTGAATCAAGAAGCCAGCGAGCAGACCATGCGGATGGCCGCCGCCATCATGTTCAACGCGGCGGTCTTCCAAGCTCACATCTCCGAGCACCACGCGAGCATCCCTTCGCCGGCGCGAATGCTCAGTGCCGACGATTGTGACCAGTACACCGTGCTCGAGGTTTGGAAGGACATTCTCGAGTTCGACTACTGGCCGATCTTCGGGATCGGCAGACGCCTTCTGTTTGCGATGAACCACCAAGTCGCGGCCGGAAAGATGCTCAGAGTGCTCTTCCGGCTGGCCGCGAAGGTTGTCGAGAATCCCAACGCGCAAGGCCTAGTGGGCCGGCTGTTCGGAGAGCTCATCGGCGACCGCAAGTTCTTGGCCGCGTTTTACACCCGTCCGGCTTCGGCGGCACTCGTCGCCGAGCTTGCCGTCAGTCGGCTCGGAGTCGACTGGGGCGATCCCGAAGCTGCCGCGAGCGTCCAGGTCGGCGATCTGGCCTGCGGCACAGGAGCGCTGCTCACTGCGGTCTACCGCAGAATCGCCGAGCGGCACAGGACCGATGGCGGTGACGACGCCCTCATTCACCGACAAATGCTCGAAGACAGCTTCGTCGGCTGCGACATCCTTGCCGCCGCGGTTCATCTCACAGCGGCGCGCCTGTCGGGCGAGCAACCTGCCGTCGACTACGCCCGTACTCGCACATGGGTAATGCCCTACGGCGATACCCAAGAGCCCGCTGATGGCACCAGTACGCGTCTCGGCTCCATCGACCTGCTCGACGATGACACTCAACCTGCCTTGTGGGGCGACGGCACTATCGGCGTCACACCTGAGGGCGACACGGCGACTGTCACTGCCGATGTGCCCGAAGCGTCCCTCGATGTTGTGATCATGAACCCGCCGTTCACCAGATCTGTCGGGCATGAGGGCAACAGAGTGGGGGTGCCTCAGCCGGCGTTCGCGGGCCTCGGCAATAGTTCTCAAGAGCAAACCAAGATGGCGAAGCTGCTCAAGAAGGCGTCCAACAAGGTTGAGCATCGGCCCACCGCGTACAGCGGCCAAGTCGGACTCGGCTCAATCTTCGCTGATCTCGCTCATGTCAAGCTGAAGCCCGGCGGCGTGCTGGCCCTCATACTGCCTGCATCGGCCATAGCTGGCAAAGAGTGGGCGAACCTGCGTGCGCTCCTTGCGACCGCCTACGAGCAGATCCAAGTACTCAGCATCGCCGAGACGGGACCGGGAGCAAGCAGCGGCTCTACGACAACGGATGCGGCCGACCAAGCCCTTGGCGATTCTGGCAACCGGGCGTTCTCCGCCGACACGGGCATGGCCGAAGTGGTGCTCGTGGCAACCAAGAAGGAGCCCAACGGTGATGTCGCGGTGGCACACCAAGTCGCCTTGGCGGAGCATGTGATATTGGACAAGCTCCCTGGCTCGGCGGCGGCGGCGGTGGAGTTTGCCAGGGCGATCAAGAGACATGGCAGCGCCAGCACGACACTGGCTGTCGGTTCGATCGTGTTTGGCCGCGCCCAAATCCAGTCAATCGGTCCGGGCGTGCGCGGCCACCCCACCGGCGTGATCGGGGCAGAGGTGGCTGACTTCGCCGCTGGCATCGAAGCCGGACAGCTGCGGCTGCCCCGTCTCGACGCCATTGACGTGTCGATGGCTCCGCTTTCGTCTCTGGCTAACCGCGGTGCATATCACATGGACATCAACGGCTTCCAGGCTGATGGCACTCACCGGGGCCCCTTCGACATCGACATGCTCCAACAGAGGAGCCACCACAGCCGCGCTGGCTATCCGGTCCTGTGGCAACACGACCACACCAAGGAGCAGTCGTTGGAGGTGCTGCCCGATTCCGTCGGGACGGTGCGATCTGGCATGAAATCCAAGGCACTGGACCGATGGAACGGTTGGACAGCTGCGAATGGTGCCGAAATCTGTGGCGCCACCCGACTTCACATCAATCGCGACTTCCGAGTGAACTCCCAGGCATTGGGCGCTTGTCTCACTCCCCAACCAGCGATCGGAGGCCGCGCTTGGCCGTCTGCCGCCCCATCTCCGGCGCTCACTCCCAATCCCGAGGATTGGGAAAAGGCGCTTGCTCTCTGGCTCAACACCACCCCCGGCCTTGTCGCCAGATGGTGGGTTTCAAATCGACAGCAAAAGGGCCGCGCCAATCTGTCGATCACGACGATCGGCGACATACCGGTACTCGATCTCCGAGTGCTTCCCAGTGCCACAGTGACCGCGCTCGCCGCTCAATTTGATGCACACAAGAGCACGAAGTTGCTGCCCGCCAACGAGGCGTACCGTGACGACGCGCGCAAGATGCTCGACGACATCGTGCTGTGCCAAGTTCTCGGCATGCCAGGCACGATTCATGTGCCGCTGAGCACAATTCGAGAGGCCTGGTGCGCCGAGCCTTCCGTCCATGGGGGCAAATCGACGCAGCCCTAAGTCCGCCAAACGGCGGCACACCCTGACGATCCCAGCTGGGCGGGATTCAGCACCCACGATCGGTTAAGAGGCCGCGCGGATAGATCGGCTCTGAACGATTTCGAGCCGTGGAATCGCCTCTGGATGGGTCTCTGACCTGCAGCATCGACACGACAGACGATGCGATTGCATACAGTCGTTTTATCAATCCGCTAACGCTCTTGGGCACCACATTGCGCGCCGGCATCGAGAAGAACTTGCCGGTGTGCCCCTCGTACGGCGACTGCGCCATCATCTTGGCGATCTCGGGGACGGCTTCTTCCCACATCGCCCGCTTGTCGGCGCGGGCGATCTCGAAGCCGCCGAGCTCCATGTCGCTCGACGTCTCGCCGGTGCCGAACTCGACCCGGCCGTTCGAGATGATGTCGAGCGTGCCGATGCGCTCAGCCACCCGAGCCGGGTGGTTGTAGCCCGGCAGCACCGGCACGATGCCGTGCCCGATGCGGATGTTCTGGGTGGTTGCGGCGCAAGCCGACAGGAACACCTCGGGCGCCGAGGAGTGCGAATACTCCTCCAGGAAGTGGTGCTCCACTTCCCACACGGTGCTGAAGCCCAGCTTGTCGGCGAGCTGAACCTGTTCGAGTGCCTCGTGCACAATGCGGGCCTCGGCCCCGTCGTCCCACGGGCGCGGCAGTTGGTGTTCGTAGAAGATGCTGAAGCGCATGCCGTTTCCCTTCGAGCGGCGATGAGCGGCTCGTAGTGTGCCGTGACTGGCGCGACTCGGCGCGCCCGCCAGTGGGTGGCAGCGGGTTCGTTGCGCTCAGTCCATCGCAGCGATGCTGGCAAAGGCGGCATCCACGATGCGACCGCCCCGCGGGTCGCCGGTGATGGCGGCATCCATCCGGTTCATCACGTAGGCCACCGAGGTGCGCACGTCGAAGTCGACGACGGCGATGGATCCGCCCCAGCCACCCCAGTACATGTGGTTCGGATTCGGGCTGGTCACCCAGCCGTCGAGCTGGCGAGCGAAGCCCAGGCCGTGCCGCAGTCGCAGCATCAGCACCTCGTCGATGTTGTCGACCTGCTCTTCGAGGCCCTTGCGCGCCCCGGCCTCGGACATGATCCGGACGCCGTCCACTTCTCCGCCGCAGGCCAGCATCGAGTGGACCCGCGCGACCGCACGGGCATTTCCGATCCCGCCCGCCGCCGGGATTTCGGCTGCTCGCCACGCACGCGTCCGGGGCTCGGTGGCGTCAAGCGAGCAGCTCGCCAAGGTGCGCACGGCAATCGAATCAGGGTCGATCGGCACCCCGCTCGCTTCGAGAACCTCCAGCAGGGACGGGGGCGGCAGCAGCTCGCCGACGCGGTGGTCTTCCGACGCGGGCAGGCTCATCCAGAAGTCCGCGCCGAGCGGCTCGGCGATTTCGGTGCGGAACCAATCCGCCATGCGCTGGCCGGTGATGCGGTAGAGAATCTCGCCCTCGAGGTTGCCCTGGGTGACCGCGTGGTAACCCGACTTGGTGCCCGGCTCCCACCACAGTTCCTGGGCAGCCAGCCGTTCGGCGATCGCGTCGAGGTCGTACAGATCCTCGGCCGACACCGGCGGCACAAACCCGGGCAGGCCCGCCGTGTGCGACATGACGTGCCGCACCAGCACACCCTCCTTGCCGTTCTGGGCGAACTCGGGCCAGTACTCGCACACCCGCGCATCAAAATCCAGCTCGCCCCGATCAGCCAAGGCGAGCATGCACGTCGCCGCCATGGTCTTGGTGGTGGAGTACACGTTCACGATCGTGTCCCGGTCCCACGGGGTGCCGTTCGGGTCGGCGTCTCCGGCCCAGATATCCACGACAGACTCGCCGTCGACGGTCACCGCCGCCGCCGCACCAACTTCGAGGCCTTCGCCGAAGTTCCGCTCGAAGGCGTCGCGGACTGCCTCGAATCCTTCCTTGCACGTGCCGTGTATCTCCATGACCTGCCCTTCGTGCCATGCCGACCCACACGGCCGCCAATCCGGGGCTCATCATGGCAGCACCAGTCGCCGACCACGCGCCACAACTCAGGCGCTGCGCGAAGAGGCGAGCCTTCTCGTTGTTCCGCCTGTTGTGTCCCGCTCCTGTTCGCTGTCGCTCACGGGCCGCTCGGGCCACGGCTCCGCCATTCAGCGAAGCCTCTAGCTTGGTACTGAGGTCCACACATGAGCGCGTTCACATGACCTGCACCGAGACCGAAGTGCCCCGCAGCGACGCCTCGACGATCCCGGCGCTCGAGGTACGGAGCCTCGTGGCCGGCTGGGGCGGCGTGCCCGCCGTGCGCGACCTGTCGCTCCATGTCCATCCCGGCGAGGTGGTGGCGCTGCTGGGGCCCAACGGCGCCGGCAAGACCACCACGCTGCTGACCATCGCGGGAATCCTGCGGCCGATCGACGGCGAGATCGACGTGCTCGGCGAGCCGCTCGGCGGGGCCAGCGCGCACCAGGTGGCCCGCAGGGGCGCCGCGTTGCTACCCGAGGACCGCGGCATCTTCTTCCAGCTTTCCGTGGCGGAGAACCTGCGCTTGCACCGGCACCGCCGCAGCGAAGTGACCGAAGCCGACATCATCGGCTGGTTCCCGGCCCTCGAGCAGCTCCTGGACCGCCGCGCCGGGCTGCTCTCGGGCGGCGAGCAGCAGATGCTGGCGCTGGGCTGCAAGCTCATCGCCGATCCGAAGCTGCTCATGGTGGATGAGATGAGCCTCGGGCTCGCGCCGATCATCGTGGAGCGCCTGTTGCCGGTCGTGCGGCGCATCGCCGACGAAGCCGGCACCGCAGTGCTGCTGGTGGAACAGCATGTGCATGCTGCGCTCGCCATCACCGACCGGGCGTATGTGCTCAGTCGCGGCGAACTGGCGCTCTCGGGCGCGGCGGACGAACTGTCGCAGCGGCCCGAGGTGCTCGAGGCCAGCTATCTCGGCGAGCGCATGTCGGGCCACGAGTAGCGGAGGCCATCGAGCAGCGCGCTTGCGGCGCTGTCACGGTGCCGCTGGCAAGATCTCGCAGCCTGCTGTGGTGATGCCGTTGGCACAGGTGTCAGCATCAGTGCCACCGTCAAGATGGTCGTCGCCGTTTCCGCCGTCCAACGTGTCTTCGCCGGGCCCGCCCCAGAGCCGATCGCCGCCCGCGCCGCCCCACAGCATGTCCATGCCCAAGCCGCCGTGCAGCTCGTCGCGGTGGCGGCCGCCGTCGAGCCGGTCGTCGCCCGGCCCGCCCCACAGATGGTCGTCGCCGATACCACCGCCCAGAACATCGTTGCCCGCGCCGCCGTGCAGCTTGTCGCTGCCGCCGCCGCCTGTCAGCGTGTCAGCGCCGATGCCGCCCCACAGGATGTCGATTCCTGCCCCGCCCCGCAGGACATCGTCACCCGCGCCGCCCCAGATACTGTCGCCGTCGGCTTGCCCGTCGAGCGTGTCCGCGTCCGGTCCTCCCCAGATCAAATCGTCTCCGCCGCCGCCCTCGGCGAAGTCGATGCCCGCGCCGCCCCAGATGCTGTCGCCGCCGCTGCCGCCATAGAGCTCGTCATCGCCGGCGCCGCCCCACAACTCGTCGATGCCGCCGTCCCCATAGAGCACATCCGCTCCTGCGCCGCCCGCGATGAGGTCGTCGCCAGCCCCGCCAAAGAGCGCATCCGCGCCGTCACCGCCGACGAGAATGTCGTTGCCGCCGCCGCCGCTGAGGATGTCGCCGCCGCCGAGGCCGCAGATCACGTCATCGCCCGGCGTGCCTCTCAGCGTCTCCGCGCGGGAGGTGCCGACGATCGTGCAGCCTGACAGGCCCACCATCACCGAAACCCGAGCTTCGGCGCATGCACCCAGGGTGTCGCAGATCTCATAGACGAGCGAGTCCTGCCCGCCCGACGCCGCAGCCGTGTACTCGACCGCGACACCCCTCTCAGGAACGGTGACGACTCTCGCGCTGCCGCTTGCCGGCGCCGCTGTGACCACAAGCGTCGCGATGTCGAGATCTTCATTGGGGTCGTGATCGTTGTCGAGCACATCGATCCGCGCTGTCCCTGACGTGTCCACCCACACCCAGTCATCTGTCGCAACCGGTCCCGACTGGGCGACAGCCTCCGCCGGGGACAGCACTATCTCGTAATCGTCGTCAATCGTCGTGTCAGCCATGTCCGCGCTGTACACGGTGTCCATCCCCGGCCCGCCGTGAACGGTGTCGATGCCTGCGCCCGCCACGATCCGGTCATCGCCGCCGTTGCCGTAGATCGTGTCGGCGCCTTCGCCGCCGTAGATCCACTCGACCCCGGCGCCCCCCAGCACAATGTCGTCTCCGCCCTTCGCATCGATCACATGAAACGCCCGATGATCGTCACGGTCCGGCACGCAGATCACGTCATCGCCTTCCGTGCCCTCGATGGTCGTCACGCCAGCCGCGCCCGTCACCGTGCACCCGGCATCCACAGTGACAGTCAGATCAGCTTCGACGCCGATGCCCCACCCGTCGTACACCGCGTACGTGGCATCGACCGCTCCCCAGAAGCCGGCATCCGGCGAGAACGTCACGATCCCGGTCACAGCGTCCACCGAGAACTCGCCGCCGACAACAGGACGCACTTCCACCGACGACGGGTCCAAGGAACCGCCGGACGGCGTCACATCATTCGCGAGCACAGCCACCTGCACCGGCTGGCCCAGCGGTGTCGATGCGGTGTCGTCAACAGCGCACGGCGCCACACCCGGATACGCCACCACAGGAGACACAATGCGCGCTGTATGCACCCCCCAGCAGGGTTCGCGCCCGACGCGACCACCGCATAGCCCCGAGGCGCTGGATCCACCGTCGCAGCAGGCACCGCCGGCACCGACCACGTCACTTCGATCAAGCCATCGGCATCCGCTGTCACGTCCGCCAGCACCGGCGCGCTCGGCGTGGCGTCTCCGAGCGATGCCGACTGCCCTGTGAAGCTCACCGTCGCGCCTGCGGCGAACCCCGAAGCCGCCAAGGTGATCTGCTCCGCAGGCGAACTGAACAGCGCTGCACAACCCGACAACTCAGCAGCCCGATACACCCACATCACACCAGTCGTGACATCGATGTCGCCGTCTGGTCCTCCCTCTGATCCTTCGGCATCCCTGGCTGGCGTATCATTCGCAGAGGCGCCCGCATCTCCAACGCGTACAGCTTCCTCCCATATCCCCGCATCGACCGTCCGCACCGACATGCCCGCGCCCGGCGCAGGCTCCCGACTCCCGCGCGTGCCGGACTCAGACACCACTTCGGCAATCTCCGACGATGTCGTCTGTCCAACCCCCGTTACAACCCGATTCCCATCGTTGCCGCGAGAAACGTTGCTCGCGCAGCCCCAAGCCAGCAACCCCACTCCAGCGGCAATGCCCCACAGTGTCAGCAGTCTCGCCGCAGGCCGCAGGCCATCCCGCCGACACTCAATGCGCCCTGCTACACGTACCGCACCACACCCCTCATCAGCCATCATCGTTCCGCCGATCCCTGCCGCTCACTGGCCGCTTCACGCGGCGACAGTTGACTGCCGCATGCAGGAGCAATCAGCTCCCGTCGAATGACAACCAGCATCGTGCCGGCCGCTAGGTCATGCCAGCCGCGGCGATCTTCATTGCACAATGCAGACAGCAAGACCGATAGCCACACAATGAATGACGACGTGCCTAGTAGGGACAAGGAAATTGTAATTCCAATGTCGATCGCCACTGCATTTCCTATGAGAATACCAACGCCAGCAGACAAAAAACAGACAATAGCCGGCATCAAACAACGACTTGGGAGACGCCAGATCGAAGCTCTCGCAGTCATATATTTGTGCTCCTTGACCACGATGCCAAACGCATTCTTTCCGATAGATGTGCGACTCAATGTCTCTACCAGAAACTCAACGATCACAGCAATGGCTACCGAAAACCCGAACCATACCCAAAGATCACTGTCACTGTATGGACAATGCGACATGAGGCACTGGTCAACTATGTAGAGCGCTCCGAGCGCAAACAGTATTCCGCCCACAGAACACATCACTGCGAAATCAATAACTCGCGCCAAAAACCTCGCCGTCATGGCAGCGGGCACGAAAGTCTGCGCCCCTCCGGCTATCATTTGAGATTCCTAGCACGGTTCGGCGAAAACCGGATCCTGCTGCGCTCGCTGCCATCTGCATCCCGAGTCAGTGTATCTTGCACACGGCCCGCGCGATCTTGCATCTGTTGGTCGCCAGATTCAAACATCTTCGAATGCCGATCTACGCTCATCAACACAGTGCCCGCCGCCACGTCATGCCAGCCGCGACGGTCAGCGCGGAACAACGCCGATGCCATAGCCGACAGCCACACCGCGCCGCCCGAGACGGCCGACAATCCAACTACGAGAGAGAACCGGATGTGGGCCTCTAACGCATATGCACACAGGAGCGACAGGCCTGCGATAAGCCCGCATGCTGAGACAGACATGGCATAACGGCCGACAGCCTGTTTGAATGACGCTGGTCGGCAGGGGTGCTTTGCACAACGAAGCTCAATACCCGTGGCTGTCTTGCCGATCGACAACGGCATTCCAAGCTTCACGCATTTAGTGGCAAGCAAGTACGGCTCATAACCAAGCGCAGCAACTGCAGCCACAGCAAAAAACAGAACCGCTTCCCTATAGTTTACCCTATATTCCCCTGCACTCCAACTGATGTGTTCCGCCGCAAACCATGTCATGAGTGGGACCGGCAACAGCGCCACGCCACACACGCCGCCCATCAGAACCAGGTCAACGATACGGGCAGCCACTCGATCGCTCACCGGAGCTGGTTTCATCTTGCTTGGCACAGAAAATGACATCACTCACTTGCCTCCGGATTGACTGGCAGTCCACTCTCGCTCAGCGCCGTGCCTGAACGAACGAGATTCTCAATGTAATTCTCCAGCAGCACTGCATAAGCTTGGTGACCCGCCTGATTCGGATGAAAGGAACGCGAGGAGACTGGCTCAAGCAATCGCGGTTGCGAAATGAACCCGTTGAGCCAAGGATGGGAACCGCATGGTGAATGACCGGCGAAGCCATGCAAGGACATCCCATTCAAAGTAGTGCCTGCCACATCCACGAAATGCGCGCCCGAACTCGCCGCAGTGTCGCTCAACATCTTATTCAAGCTGTTCGCTGTGTCCCACAAAAATTTCGCTTCTGAATAGGAAATCGCTAGATCGCCGCGAGACCCCAAGAACAGTCTATGATATATTCTTGCCAAGCGGGACTTTTCCACTCCAGTTGCGTGCAATGGCTTGCCGGAAATACCGCAATAACCGATGAATGTCCGGTTGACCTCTATGGGTTCTGGCGTGATATGCGGATACCCCAACAAGAAGATGGAAGCTTCAGGTGCAATTCGCTTGAGTTCGTCAAACAATGCCGACAAACGCGTGGGAATTTCATCATACCCACCAGACAAGTCACTTCGGTCACAGTCGAGGCCGCCGAGGACACACGCTTGTATCACATCTCCGAAGCCGGCATCGTTGCCACCGATGGTGATAGTGATCATATCGATTTCGCTCACTGATTGAATATCTGCGAGTGACATTGCCTGGCGCGGCACCCATCTGGACGGAACTATCAGCGTCAGAGGCACACCGGGTCTAGCTGGCTGCAAATACTTGCTCACGGCAGCAGGTGAGGGTCTGTTCGTCGCTAAATGATCGCGAACAGTGCTGGTGCCGTCAGGGTCTGCGGGATCGAATATGTTGAGTGTGAGTGCTCCGGTGCATGCGAATGTCTGGAACTCAATGCTTGTGTTCGGGTCGGCGGCACCGATGACGTCGTACGCGAATATGTACGGGTAAGCGCGGTTCCAGCGGCGGCAATGCTCGTCGGCGGAATCGGCGTCTGCCTCATAGGCACCCGTCGGCGGGTTCTCGCCGGCTTCGCCTGATGAGTAGGAGTCGCCGAGTGCGACGTAGTTGACGTTCTTGGCGATGGGGTGTGCGACGTAGCTGCTGGGCGCTCCGAGTGCTCGTCGGCCGTCTTGGTCGGGGTCGTGGAACACCGTGAGCATGTCCTGCGCGCGGCGCAGCACGCTCACAGGACTGGCGCCGACCCGGTAGCGGACGGTGAGATGGCCGTCGGCGTCGGTGCGGCACTGCGGCGCCGTTCCGCTGGGGCTCAGGCACATCACGTCTGCCCCGGTGCTGGGGCCTGCCGCCACGGCGACGCCGACCAGCGCGTTCGCGAGCGGCGCTGTGACGACGACCGGCTCGGCTGCGGGACGCTGCACCTGCGTGGCCGTGTGCAGCCGCAGCGACAGCTCGCTGTCACGACCCGCGCGGCCGATCCGGTCTGAGCCGCCGGCGACGATCCCGACCGCGAACTCGTCGGGCAGACCGAAATCGAGCAGCGTCGCCCCGCCCACCGAACGGCCCACGAAATCGGCCCCCACGTACTGGTACGGCTCGCCCGGGTCATGAACCGCGTCACGGTCGGCATCGATCCACACCAGCATCTGATGCGGCTCGCCGATGCTGGCGTCGGGGACGCGGACCAGATGCGTCGAACGGCCGCCGTCGGTCCCGTCGATTGGCCGATGCACCGCGAACGTGGCGCAGCCAGCCGCCGCACCCGACGACGCAACGACCACACGCGTGACGGCTTCGGCCAGGCAGTGGCCGCTCGGGCCGAGGCTTCCCGACGGCCCCTCCACAACCGACACCCCCGTGGGCAGCCCGACCGGGGAACCCGCCCCGCCGCACGTCACATCGACATCGACGAACACATGGCTGTCGCCCGAGTAGCCGGCCTGAGCGACATCGAACACACCGGCAACCGAGCCGCGCAGCACAGCATCGCCGCACACAGGCACAGCCGACGGGACACTCGGAGCACTGCCGTCGTCGTCGGTGATCGTGCCGGTCGCAGATGTGCCTGCCAAGATCACGCCCGCGGGATTCGACAACACCAAGCTGAACGACTCGGCGCTCTCGGCCGCTGCGTCGTCGACGAGCGGCACCGCGACCGTCGCGTGCCGGGCACCCGCGGGGATCGTCAGCGTCCCCGACACCGGCGTGTAATCGGCACCGGCCGCCGCCGACCCGGGCGCCAGCTCATAGCCGACACGCACATCGGACTGCGGCGCATCACCAGCGACGCGCAACACGAACACCAGCGCCTCGTCGCCCTCGGAGGCCACAGCATCCAACGCCTCCACCTCGACCGGCGGCGCGCACTCGACACCCGCCGCTCCACCGGCAGGAGCATCGCCGTCGTCAAGCACCGTGACCGTCTCGGACAGGCCGAAGATCCCCGCCGTCACATCCAGCGTCAGCGAATACGGCTGCGGATCGCACACATCGTCATCGACGGTCTGCACCGACACCCACCAGAACCCGCCGCTCTCGACGGCATGCCCCGGCGACTCGAAACGGCCCGCCAGCACGTCCGCCGACACCGACGGCGACGCCGCCGACGCCAGCACCACAGGAGTCGGCAGCCGATACAGATCCGCCAGCACCACCACCGTGGCAAACACCTTCCCGACCAGCGTGTACTCCGCCACAAAGCAATGCACCGCATCGCCCTCGACCACCGACGCCGGGCACTCCAAGCGCACATCGCCGAACCGCGCAAGGCGAAAGTAAAACCACGGCAGCACCCGCAGCCCCGACCGCTGCAAATCCGCCGACACCGACGCGTCCGACAAGCTCGCATCGGCTTCTTGGGCCGCGGACGGAACCGCCCCCAGAACAAGCGCCAGCACCAACGCCACAGCAAACGCGGCCGCCGTCGCCCGGCGAAGCATCGGCCGCCCATCACGTCCACTGGTCACGATGCAAAACAACAATATCCACAACCACCACAACTGATCGCCTGCCGAAACTCACCCCGCAGCCCGCCAGCATCCGCGCTGTCAGACACAGCAGACGAGTCGGCGCAGCGACCCGAGGTGCTCGAAGCGAACTACCTCGGGGAGCGCACCCTCGACCACGAGTAGCGTCGGGGACTCCATGAGACATCTACATGCACGATCATTGGCGCTGCTCGTTGCGTCCTGTCTTCTGGCAGCTGCGTGCGGCGGTTCAGACGACACCGGCGACGACGCCCCGACCACCACAGCCTCGAGCAGCGCCGCCACCGGCACCGGCACGGCGACCGATGACACGACCGGCGACGGCGCTGGCGGCGTTGCAGCGGGAGGCGACGACGCGTCGGGCGATGCGGCGCCCATCGACCGCACCGGCGAGGTCATCCGGGTCGGCTATGTCAACAACGAGGGCGGCAACATCTCGCTGCCGGAGCTGCGCATCGGCGGCGAGGTGGCCATCAAGGTGATCAACGACGCGGGCGGCATCCACGGCGCCAGGATCGAGCCGGTCGTCTGCCTCTCCGACGGCACGCCCGAGAGTGCCATCAACTGCGCGATCAAGCTGATCGAAGAAGACGTCGACATGGCCTACATGGGCGTCGAGCTGGGCTCGGAAGCCGCGTTCGGACTGTGGCTCGACGCCGGCATTCCCTACGTCTCGTCCCACTCGTGGGGCCAGACCGAGAGGAACAGTCCCGGCGCCTTCCTGCTCCACGTGGCGACCGGGGCATTCGCCGTGGGACCCGCCAAGACCTTCTCCGAACTCGGCATCGACCACATCGCAGTCGTCGTCCAGGACTCCTCCAACGCCTTGGACTTCATGGACAACATCATCGCCCCGGTGCTCGCGCACTACGGCATCGAGATGGAGCGCATCGTGGTCGACATCGCGGCGCCCGATTGGACCGCCGCCATCGCGGCGGCGCAGTCCGCCGGTGTCGAGGGCATGATGGGCCAGCTCGACGAGTTCGGCTGCATCGGCATGGTGGGATCGGCCGCCGCGAGCGGCTTCGACAAGCCGATCTTCGCCGGGTCGTGCACGCTGTACATCGGCGTGCTCGGGTCTGCCGCCGTCGGCACCTACACCCAGGGCGACCAGTGGGTCCCCTGGGTTGCCGAATTTGCGCCGCCCGAGATCCAAGAACGCCTCGCCGAATACGCCGATCACATGACAGCGGCCGGCCACGAGCAGCTGATCGAAGGCTTCGCCATCGCGCCCTACGGAGCATGGCGCGAGATCGAGTTCATCCTCGAGACCATCGAGGGCCCGATCACCTCCGATTCGATCACCGAGGCGTTCGCGACCGCCGGCGAGACACCCGGATGGTTCGGCCCCAACCTGCGCTGCGGGCAGGCACCGTGGCCGCCGGAGTCCTCGCACTGCATGTCGCACATCATGGTGTGGCAGGTGGTCGAGGCCGACGACGGATCGCTGCGCCGGATCGTGATCGGCGACGGGCTCTTCGACGCATACGAGCTGAGCGGGCTGTAGGGGAGCGTGGATCAGTACCTGCTCTTCGCGATCATCGGCTTGGGATCGGGCTGTCTCTACGCGGCGCTGTCGATGGGCCTGGTCATCACCTACCGGGGCACCGGCATCATCAACTTCGCCACCGGCGCGATGGCGATGTGGGGGGCGTACGTCTACGACGAGCTCAGCGACACCGGCGATCTCGTGCTGCCGCTGGTGATCATCCGCAGCCGCATCAGCCTCGGAGGCAGCTCGGGCAGCGTGCCCTTCGGGGTGGCCATCATCCTTGCTGTGCTGTCGTGCAGCCTCATCGGGCTGATGGTGCACTTCTTGGTCTTCCGGCCGCTCCGACGAGCCCCGATCCTGGCCCGCGTGGTCGCGTCGGTCGGCGTGCTGCTGGTCATCCAAGCCCTGATCGTGATGCACTTCATGAGCAGCGCCCGCGTCGTCGCTCCGATCCTGCCCAACGAGCCAGTGAGCTTCGCCGGGGTCAGCTTCTCTCGCGATCGCCTCTGGCTCACGGCCGTCGTGCTGCTGACCGCCGCCGCGGCATGGGCGTGGTTCCGCTTCACGCGCTTGGGGCTCGCCACGCGGGCATCTACCGAGAATGAGCGGGCGGTCAGCCTGGCCCGCTACTCGCCGCAGGTGCTGGCCGGCTCGACGTGGGTGCTGTCGAGCACCATCGTCGGCTTCCTGCTGATCATGGCCTCGCCGATCGTCTCCCTCAGCCCGTGGACCTACCTCTCGATCGTTCCGGCGCTCGCCGCGGCAGTCATCGGTCGATTGCTGTCGATCGCCGTCACGGTGGCGGCCGCATTCGGGCTCGGCATCTTCCAGTCGATCGTCGTGTACCAGACCACCAATCCGTGGTGGCCCGACTGGGCGATCACCGGCATACCCGACGCACTGCCGTTCGGGGTCATCGTGATCGCCCTGTTCGGCTTGGGCCACAACCTGCCGACCCGTGGCGCCGTCGAAGCCGATGCCCTTCCCGAGGTCGTCCGGCCGAAGATGCGGCCGAGCGTGGTCGCATCTGCCGTGGTGGCGGCCGGGGTGTTGACCGCGGTGGCGCAGGGCAGCTACCGCATCGGGATCATGACCAGCATGATCATGACGATCGTCATGCTGTCGCTGGTGGTGCTGACCGGCCTCGTCGGCCAGATCTCGCTGGCCCAGGCCGCCATCGCGGGAGCCGCGGGCTTCGCGCTCAGCAAGCTGGGCGATTCGGTTGGCATCCCGTTCCCCATCTCGCTGCTGCTCGCGGCGCTCATGGCCACCGCCTTCGGGCTTGTGGTGGGCGTCTCAGCCCTGCGCATCCGCGGCGCGCAGCTTGCGGTCGTCACACTGGCCGGTGCGGTCGCGCTCGAGGAGTTCGTGTTCCGCAACTCCGCCATCACCGGCCTGTACGGCAATCCCATTACAGGCCCTTCGTTGTTCGGCGCGAACCTCAGCATTCGCGAGGGCAGGAACTTCGCCCGCATGGAATTCGGATTCCTGGTGCTGGCAGTGGTGACCGTGTGCGCCATTGCAGTGGGCAACCTGGCCCGCAGTGCGACCGGGCGCCGCTTCCTGGCCGTCCGTTCCAACGAGCGGGCGGGCGCGTCGGTCGGCATCAATGTTGCGGGCACGAAGATGCTGGCGTTCGCGCTCGCGTCGTTCCTGGCAGGTGTGGGCGGCGCGTTCATCGGCTACAGCCGGGGCCAGCTCTCCGCGGAAAGCTTCGCCGTGCTCATCGGCCTGAGCTTCTTGGCGCTGGCCTACCTCTGCGGGATCACGAGCGTGCCCGGCGCAATCATCGCAGGGCTGTTCGCCCCGCTCGGCATCGTCTACATCACCGCTGATCGGGTCGCTCCACTCGGCAGGTGGTACCAGATGGTGGCAGGCGTCTCGCTCGTGGTGGCCGCCATCTTCTTCCCCGAAGGTGTGGCCGGCGCGTACCGCCAGAACCTCGCACGCCTGCGGGCGTTCCGGGCAGGCAGGCGGGCCCGGGCCGAGGCGCGCGAACGCAGCGATCTCGGAGCAACGCCCACCGAGCCCGCCGCCGGGACGGAAGGCGAGACGGTTCGCCTGTCGGAGTATCGGCGCAAGGAGCGCCAGCGGAGCTTCGAGGACGCGCCGGTCGTGCTGGCAGTGGAGGATCTCACGGTGCGCTTCGGCGGGCTGAAGGCACTGGACCAGGTGTCGCTGCGAGTCCGCGAGGGCGAGATCGTGGGCTTGATCGGACCGAACGGCGCCGGCAAGACGACGCTGATCGACGCACTGACGGGCTTTGTCCCGTCCCGTGGGCGCGTGACGTTCCGCGAGGAACGGCTCTCCCGTGAACCGCCTCATGTGCGCGCCCAGCGAGGGCTGGCGCGCACGTGGCAGTCGTTGGAGCTGTTCGACGACCTGACCGTGCGCGAGAACGTGCAGGTCGCCGCCGAGCGATCCTCGATGCGCTCGGTGCTCGCCGACCTCGTCATACCCGAGCGACCAACGGACACGTCGCGGGTTGATGCAGCGATGCAAATCGTCGGCTTGGTCGGTGACACCGAGACTCGTCCAGCCAACCTCCCGCTCGGCCGCCAGAAGCTGGTCGGCGTTGCACGCGCGCTGGCGTCGGAGCCCCGGGCCATGCTCGCTGACGAGCCGGCCGCAGGACTGACCACCCCCGAGAGCATCGCGCTGGGCGTGCGCCTGCTGGACGTGGCCTTGGAGGGCGTGTCGATCTTGCTGATCGACCACGACATGAATCTCGTGCTCGACATCTGCGACCACATCTACGTGCTCGACTTCGGCAAGATCATCGCCGAGGGCACGCCGGCGCAGATTCGGGCCAACGAGACCGTGGTCGATGCCTATCTGGGCTCAGGCGCCATCACCTGAGCACTCCAGTCGGCCAGTCCTCCCCCTCAAGACCGAGCCGCCAAGAATCGTCTTTGTTGCGGCACGCACGGTGTGCTGAGATGGCCCGGCCTATGCTGCCGCGATGTGGAGGTAGAGCGCCGAATCGTCCGTCGGGAGCGCCTCGAAGACACCGTGCAGGGAGCGATCCTCCGGCGTCGTCTCCGACATGTTGACGGCCTATCTGTCAGCGCATTCTCGAACGCTCGTGCCGAACAACTACCACAACGGTCATCCCGACCTCGTGGTTGCAGGCGCCTATCCCGACAACGCCGTGAAAGGCGGCGAACGCGGCGTCGAGGTCAAGGCCACAACCAAACGCGGCGGAGCGGTGGACACCCACGGCGCCCGCGACCAGTGGTTCTGCGTCTTCGTCTACACCGTCGATCGCGCCACCCAGCCCATGACGGCCCGGACTCCGTTGCGCTTCACCGAGGTATATCTGGCCCATGTCACCACGCACGACTTCCGCCGCAACGAGCGAGGCGAACTCGGCACGCGGACGGCGACGCTGCATCGCGACGGCATCGCCAAGCTGCGCCAGAGTTGGGTCTACCTCGATGACGGGCCTGATAAGGGAACTTCGTAGTCGCGCAGGCGCTTGATGGCGCTCACTGCCATGTCGGCGTAGGTCATGTCGCTCTCGACGCCGATGCTGCGATAGCCGAGCCACTCGGCTGCGGCCAACGTCGAGCCTGAGCCCGCAAATGGGTCGAGCACAGTGCCCTCGCCAAGAGGCAGGACGGCTCGGACCACCTCACGAAGGAACGACTGCGGCTTCAGGCTGGGGTGCGGCGCCAGTTGCCGCTCCGTCGGCTGCGTCGGGGCTGACTTGATCACGTCGGCAAACGGGCGCTCAGGCGAATGGCGTCGCAGGCCCCCGGTGCCCCATTTCCGAAGGTTGTCCTGCACGCGACCGTCGAGCGGCTTGCGAAAGAGCAGCCAAGGTTCCCACCCTGAACGTGGCATGACCGTCACATCGGGGAATTCGTGATGTGCGTTCTTGGGGCGATCACCGCCTCTCATCGTCATGACAAGTCGCACAACCTCGCCCCGGCGCTCGAGCCCTGCCATGCAGATGGCATTTGCAACGAGATGAGACACCAGCGGATTCGACACGACGAGCACATGGGCGCCGGGAACAAGCACCGGCATCAGGGCAGCCGTCCAGCGGCTGAAGAAGCAGCTCAGGCGATCAAGGTCATCGCGACCCAGCGTGGTGAAGCGCGGTACAGGGGCTCGCCGATGCCCATCGAAGCTCGGCGGCAGCCGCCAGACACCGCCACGGCCGTTTCGCAGCTTCTCCTGCTGCGACGGCGAGTATTCCACCAGGCCGTATGGAGGGTCGGTGACGACGCCTTGGATCGAGGTCGGCGGCTGCGCAGAAAGCCAGTCCAGACAGTCGGCGTGGTACAGAGCCGCGTTGCCGACGACCGCGAACGGCTCAGCGAAGGACGTAGACACCGCGGCGGACTCTGGAGAACTGTCCGTCTCCGTCGGCGTTGAGTCGCAAGTAGCTGCGGACCGACGAGGCGGCGACGTGGGCGCCAAGTCGAGCCTCAACTCGTGCATGGATTAGGTCCACCGGCAAGGGCCCGTCTGCACAAGCGAGCACGTCTTCGATGGCATCGCGAACTTCGCCGGGGCGGCGGCGACGTTCGTGCAGCACCGCTTCGTTCACGGCAGCGACCGTAGACGTCTCGACGTCTTGTTGCGTGGATACTCAGAATCTCGCTGGACGAGCTGGCACCGGTGCCGAAGCGATCGTGGGGCCAGGACGGCAATTCTCGTGTGGGAGCGCTGCGCTCAATGCATGGCTTTGGCATGCGATGAACATAGAGATGGGGTGTTATGAGGCAGCGGCGATGGCGGTGTGGATGCGGGCGGGGCTGAGGGGCAGTTCGTCGATGGTGACGCCCAGCGGTGCGAGCGCGTCGCACACGGCGTTCGCGATGGCGGCGTAGGGGCCGAGTGTGCCGCCCTCGCCCACGCCGCGGATCTGGTTCAGGTTGTGCGCCGGATCGGCGACATGGCCCAGCTCGATCGACGGCATCCGGTCGGCGGTGACGGCCAGGTAGTCCATGAACGTGCCCGATTGCAGCTGGCCGTCGGCGTCGTAGACGAAGTGCTCGTACAGCGCGCCGCCGACTCCTTGGGCGATGGCGCCGTGCATCTGGCCCTCCACGATCATCGGGTTGATCACGCGGCCGGTGTCCTCCACGCACACGATGCGCTGCAGGTCGACCTCGCCGGTTTCGAGGTCCACGGCGACCACTGCTGCCTGGGCGCCCGCCGCGAACGTGCCGGTCATCGGGTCGTAGAAGCGCATGGCCTCCAAGCCGGGCTCGAGTCCGGGCGGGAGCCGGTGCGGCTCGAAGTAGGCCAAGCGCGCTACCTCAGCGAGCGTGACGCCGACCGATGGGGCGTCCTGCGTGTGGATGAAACCATCGTCGATGCTCAGCCACTCGGGTTCGGCTTCGAGCAAGTGTGCCGCAATGACGAGCGCTTTGGCGCGCACCGTGCGCGCTGCGAGCGTCGCAGCGCCCGAACCGATGACGCCTTGGCGACTGGCGAAAGCCCCCAAGCCGAATGCGAGGCGATCGGTGTCGCCCATCTCCACGGCCACGTCATCGACGCCGACCCCGAGCTCGGCCGCGACCACCTGGGCCATGGTGGTCTCGATGCCTTGACCCTGGGCCGTCACGCCCATCGCTGCGGTCACAGCGCCCGACGGATCGATGCGGACCTCGGCGGATTCGTGACCGGTGCGGAACGGCAGCCGCGGCCCGGCTGACGCTTTCTGCCCGAGCCCGGTCAGCTCGTTGTAGCAAGCGAAGCCGATCCCGATGAGACGGTCTCGCCCGGCGCTTGCGTCGTTGGCGCCGCCATCGCCGCGCGGAACGTCGGTGCTCAATGGGCCAGCCCGGACGCCGCGTTGGTCGGCACGGAATCCCTCGTAGTCGATGAGTTCGACGGCCTGGTCGAGGCAGTCGAGGTAGGTGCGCGAGTCGTGCACCAGCCGGGTGGGAGCGGTGTAAGGAACATCTTCGGGCGCCACCAGGTTGCGACGGCGGATGTCGACCGGGTCGAGCCCGAGCGCAGCGGCGGCATCGTCGAGCAGCCGTTCCATCACGAATACTGTCGCCGGCCGGGCCACGCCCCGGTACGGGCCGGTCGGCGCGGTGTTGGTGGCCACGCCTAGTACCTCGCAGCGATAGTGGGAGAGCTTGTAGGGGCCGGTCAGCAAGCCGCCTGCCATGAGCGGCTCGATGCCCGCTGTCCACGGCGGCGAGCTGTAGGCCCCGACATTCGCGTGCAGCACAGCATCGACGGCCACCAGCGTGCCATCGGCCTCGAAGCCAGCTCGAACCCGGTACTGGTGGTCACGCGCTTGCAGCGCCGTGGCCATGTGCTCGGATCGGGTCTCAGCCCATCCCACCGGGCGACCCACGCGGCGGGCCAGCTGGCACACCGCAGCATCCTCGGGATACAGCGCAGCCTTGGTGCCGAAGCCGCCGCCGACATCGCCGACCTCCAGGCGTACTGCACTCTCGGGCAGGCCCAACGCGGTCGCGAGGCTGCTGCGGTGCAGGTACGGCACTTGCGAGACTGAGTGCAGCGTGAGCTTGGCTCGACTGGCGTCCCAGACAGCCACGGCACCGCGGCCCTCCATCGGCACAGCACCGTGCCGGTTGGTGCGGAAGGCGCGCTCGATAACGAAGTGAGCGCTGCCGAGGGCCGCATCGACATTGCCCGCATCGAAGGTCCGTGTGACGAGGAGGTTTCCGGGTGCGGCGTCGTGGACCGGGTCGGCAGGCTGCGCTGCTGCAGCCACCGCGTCGACGTGCGCGCCCAGTTCCTCATAGGTCACCTCCACGAGCTCGGCTGCGTCGGCGGCGGCTGCCGGGCTGGTAGCCACGACCGCCGCCACCGCCTCGCCTTGGTAGCGCACCTTGTCGGCAGCAAGCGCCGGCTGAGGGGTGGCGACATGGGTCGGCAACGCTGACTCGGCAATGAGCGCCAAGCCGGCGAAGTCCGGATCGGCGCCGGTCGCGACATCAACCACGTCGGGGGCCTGTCGGGCGGCGGAGACATCGACCGAGACGATGCGCGCATGAGCGACGGGACTGCGCACGAACGCCACAGCCAGCTGCGAGTCGTAGCGGATGTTCGAGACATAGCGGCCGCGGCCTCGCAGCAGCCGACTGTCCTCGCGTCTGAGCACCGGCTCGCCGAAAGGCCCGCCCTCGGTCGGAACCGTCTCATTCAGCCGGAATGGCTCGTCTGGCATGCTGCTCTCCCCCCTGAACTGCATCCGACCGGCGGCGTTGGCGCGAGCCGGGCGGATGGCATCGGTCGCCTAGACCATCGAGTAGCCGCCGTTGACGGAGATGGTCTGGCCGGTCGTCCATCCCGACAGCGGCGAGGCCAGCAGCAGCACCATCGGCGGCACGTCGCCGGGCACGCCGACCCGCCGCAAGGGATACATCTTGGCGATGCGCGCCATGCGCTCGTCATCGGCGTTGCCGGTGTGGTGGGCGAACCGCTCCGAGCGCACCAACCCGAGCGACACGGTGTTGGCGCGAATGCCGTTTCGGCCGAATTCCTTGGCGATCGACTTCATCAAGCCCATGGTGGATGCCCGGGTTGCGGCCACGCCCGCCAAGCGGCTCTCTCCTACGCGGCCGGAGTCACCCATCAGCGACACGATCGAGCCTTCGATGTCGGCATCGACCATGTGGCGCACGACGGCCTGGGTCACCCGCAAGCCGCCCATCACCGTCACGTCCACCATCCGTTGCAGATCGTCAGCGTCGATGTCGAGGAACGGCCCGGTGTCGGTGTAGGCCGCATTGTTGACCAGCACGTCGATGCTGCCGAGCCCGCGGATCACCTCATCGACCGCGCGCTGCACGTCATGGCCGCTGGTGACGTCGCAGCGGATCGCCAGCGCCTCGCGGCCGGCTTCCTGGGCTGCGGCTGCGCCTTTCTCCGCACCCTCGCTCGACGCGTTGTAGGCGAAGGCCACGTTCGCACCCTCATCAGCGAACGCCGAAGCAATGGCCAGCCCGAGTCCCTGGCCCGCTCCTGTCACCAGGACGTTCTTTCCCGCTAGCTGCAGATCCATCGCACTCTCCGATTCGTCGGCCTCGGCCGCATGGGACTCTCTCAGTCTGCCCCGAGCCGGCGCGCCCGCGAAACCCTGCGCCAGATCGCTGCGACGGCGGTGAGCGCAGCCGTCATGTTCGCTTGTGTGCCCTCGAAACCGGGTTTCGAAATCCGGTACAGCCGGTCTGCGGGCTACCGCTATGGTGGCGAGCATGGCCTACAAGCCAGCGGAATACCACCCTGCCTTCGAGGAGTACTCCGAGACGGTGTACGAGTTGGCCGAGGACGGCGTCGAAGTCATCCAGGCGCGTATTGCCGAACGGCTGGAGGTCTCGCGTCCAGCCGTGTCAGAGATGATCCGCCGCATGCAGCGCGAGGGCTTGGTCAATGTGGGCGAAGACGCGCACATCAGCCTGACCGACGAGGGCGAGCAGATCGCCACGACCGTGGTGCGCCGGCACCGGCTGGCCGAGCGGTTCCTGACCGACGTGCTCAAGCTGAGCTGGGCCGACGCCCACCACGAGGCGGGCCGCTGGGAGCATGTGATCTCCCCGGTCGTGGAACGGGCGATGATGGAACTGCTCCACGATCCGAACACCTGCCCGCACGGCAACCCCATCCCCGGCTCCGACTACACCGCGCCGGCCGACGCGAAGCCGCTCGCAGATGTCGGGCAGACCGGTGGCTTCACCGTGGAACGCATTCCCGAAGAACTGGAGTTCGCGCCCGGCCAGCTCGAGTTCTTGGAGCAATCCGGGCTCATGCCCGGCCGCTCGGGAACCGTCATGTCGGTTTCGCCCGACGGCACCGCCACCGTGGAGATGGACGAGGGCACGGTGGGCGTCAGCGCTTACACCGCTGCACGCATCCTCGTCACTGCAGGCGACTGAGCGATCTGGCGCACGCCGCGGCGTGCGCCCGGCTCAACTCTGCGTGCATTGACTTGCGCGCTGTCACATTCCGCACTTGCGCGCGGTGCGTTAGTAATGCCTAACATGGACCATAAGGAGTCGTGCACCACGTCGGTGCGCGCTTCAGCACCGCGCCGGGGTCGCCGACGTCAATGATCGTTTGCCAATGCCTTGCGACGAATGAGGCCGCCATACGGTGGCTTGCCGCGCACGGCGGCACAACGGTGCGCGACGTGTCGATGGCATGCGGTGCCGGGACCGACTGCGGAAGCTGC
Organism: Acidimicrobiia bacterium; assembly: GCA_022826045.1. Classification (GTDB taxonomy): domain Bacteria; phylum Actinomycetota; class Acidimicrobiia; order Acidimicrobiales; family Poriferisodalaceae; genus Poriferisodalis. The sequence goes on from JAJDVQ010000024.1 coordinate 29,855, forward strand.
GTCGCCATGATCCAGGCAGTCCTCGACCAGTGTGTGCCCGAGGCCATCGACCCCGAGCATCACCCTGTCCACTCAATCGCCTTCGAAACGATCGCGGTGGGCGCATAGCGGGCCTCGCGACCAGCGCGCATTCAGTCTCGCTGAGCTGACTCGGCTCGTCTTGTTGTGCGCGTAGGGTGGAGTTCATGCAGGGATCACCCGAGGTCATCGAGTTCTTGAACGAAGCGCTGACGGCCGAGCTGACGGCCATCAACCAGTACTTCGCCGCCTCCAAGATCGCCAGCAACTGGGGATATGGCCGCTTGGCCTCCAAGTACCACGAGGAGTCCGTCGAGGAAATGCGCGACGCCGAGAAGCTCATGGAGCGCATCCTGCTGCTCGACGCGCTGCCCAACATGCAGCGGCTGGGCACCGTGATGATCGGCGAGACCGTGCCCGAGCAGCTCGCGCTCGACCGGCAGCTCGAGGAGCACGCAATCGAGCGGTACCGGACGGGCGTGCGGCTGTGTCTCGACCACGGCGACGCCGGCACTCGGGAGCTGCTCGAGCACCTGCTGGTCGGCGAGGAAGCACATCTCGACTGGATCGAGACCCAGCAGAGCCTCATCGAAGACATCGGCATCGAGCGTTACCTGCTGAGCCAGATCGGCGACGACTAGCGCCGAGGATCGGCGCAGGACGGAGCGATCGACATGGGAGGGGTCGACTGGAGCCTCCTCATCGCGTGCATCGGCGGTGCCAGCCTCGCGGGCATTGTCACGTATCACGCGGTCGCCGGCTACTTCTACTTCCGGTACTACGTCCGGCAGCGCTCGACAGCGCAATCGTGGAAGCTGCAGCCTGACCGTTTCCTGTCGCCGGAGCTTCACCGCCTTGCCGTTTGGACCGGCACCCGCAACATGGTGCTGAGCGGCCTGCTGAGCGGCGCTCTGATCTACGCCATCGCGAGCGGCAGCTTCGACACGCCCATCTACACCGATGTCACGAGCTGGGGCGGTTGGGCATACACGGTCGGCTCCACTGTCGTGTGGTTCCTGCTGGCCGAATACACCGCCTACTTGGTGCACCGCCTGCTGCACACACGGTTCATGTTCCGCCACGTGCACCGATTTCACCATCGGTTCGTCGCGACGAATCCCTACGTGACGATGGCGATGCACCCGGCGGAACTGCTGATGCTGCAAGCCGCCACACTGGCACCGCTGCTCGTCATTCCCTTCCATGCACTGTCTGTCGTCGGCGTGCTGCTGTACATCGTTGTCTACAACGTCGCTGGCCACTCCGGCATCCGGCTGAAGTCGGCGCTGCCGTGGCAGCCGCCGGCGCAGTTCCACGATGACCATCACGCCCACGTCCATGTGAACTTCGGCCAGCATCTGCTGATCTGGGATCGGCTGCACGGCACGCTGCGCAGGCACGGCAGGCACTACGGCCCGGAGGTATTCGGCGGTCGCGGCCAGCGAGACCGCAGCGATGCCGTCGCCGGGCGCGAACTCGAACCGTTCGTCAGGTACTGAGAGGGCATTCCGACGGTGAGAACGCTGCCGTGGGACGTGTCACCGGACCTTCCTTGGAAGACGTTCACCAGCCCCGCTAAGCAGTGGGCCAACCAGCCGACGTTTCTGATCGGCGAGTACGTCATCATCGTGTGTGCGTTGCTGGCGTTGATCCACGCGGTTCGCTCCGGGAGCGCCAACCGGCTGACCTGGGTTGCCGCGCTCATCGTCGGCACAGCAAACGACCTGATCTTCATGGCGCTGCCGGTCGTCGACACCTTCTGGCAGGCCCAGGCGACCATCATGATCACCCCGCGCCTGCCGCTGTACATCCCGTGCGTGTACATCGTCTTCCTGTACTGGCCGACGGTCGGCATCCGTCGTCTCGGGCTGGGGCGCTGGCCGGCCGCGGCGCTCACCGGACTGGTGGCGGTGGTGCTGTACGCGCCCTACGACATCGTCGGCGCCAAGTTCCTCTGGTGGACATGGCATGACACCGATCCCGCCATAGCGGATCGGCTCTTCGGGGCCCCGCTGAGCAGCAGCTTGTGGGTGCTCGCGTTCACCGGATCATTCGCCATGCTGCTCGATTTGGTCCTGCGCGGCCACGAGGTCACCGAGCAGAGCTTTGTCACCAGGCGGCGCTTCGTCGCCGGCATCGTGCTGGCTGCGTGCATCACGACGCCGTTGATGATGGCGCAAATGTTCGTTCTGCATCTGCTCGACGGGGGAACGCCCGGACTGGTCGCGTTCTGCACCGGGGCGGTCATCTACGGCTCGGTCTCGTGCTTCGGGCGCCGCACTGCGCGTCCGGAGGGGCAACCAGTGGATTGGCTGGGGCGCGGAGCTGCCGCCTACCTGATCGCCCTGGCCATCTGCATGGCGTTCTTCGCGCCGGAGACCCATGTGAGCAGCGGTTTGCACCAGGTGCCCGGCCCCTGCAGTGTCGAAGAATCGGACATCACCGGCAACACGCGCGACAAGTACCTCTGCGTGGAGGACTACGCGGAGGACTTCACGTTTGCGTGCACGACGCCTCCTGCGCATGACGTGCAGTGGTACACCGTCTGCGGCAAGGAGCACGCGAACTACCCCGCCTATGTCGCCGTCGTCAGCGGTCTGGCGCTCGCGGGAATCGCTGCCTTCTTCGCCATGTTCGGCGCCGTGGGCGGCAGCGTCGGGCGGGCGGCTACGTCGGCTTCCGCACGAGCACGAAGTACAGCGGAGTGAAGATCCCCAGCTGCCCGGATTCTGCGAGGGCAGCCCCGCCGATGTTCAGAATTCGCGAAGCTCCCGACGTGCCGGGCGGCACGACCCGAAGCGCTTCGAGCGCCCGAAGCGACCAGTAGGTTGCCGACCGCCCGACAGGGGAACTCCTGAGAGCTGTCAGCGACAGTCTGGTGCCTGCCAAGGGCTCGTACCACGGGATCGACGGTCCGGCTTGATCGGCCATGTCGAGTGCTTCGAGTACCTCGAAGCCGACCTTGTCCAGGGTGGCGTCCACCTCGTGCAATGAGACGATGTCCTGCAGCCCGGCGCCGAGCTCAATGTCGTGCTTGAGCTGCCGGTGACGGGAGTTGCCCGTGTCGAATCGATCCGTCAGACACCACTCGTGCGACGCGAAGCAGCCTCCCGGCTTGAGCAGGCGGAACGCTTCGGAGAAGACGTCCACGCGGTCAGGCACATGGCAGGTCGACTCGAGCGCGTAGATGGCATCGAATGACTCGTCCGGTTCGTCGATGTCGGTGAAATCCGATTCGAGGTAGGTCCCGAGGTGGGTGAGCCCCGCCTCTGCGGTGTACGTCACGGCGCGCCTGATCTGGTAGGCGCTGACGTTGATGCCCACGATCTGCGATCCCGAGAAGCGGGCGATCTCTCGCAGCGGGCCGCCGACGCCGCAGCCGAAGTCAGCGACGCGCATGCCGGGCCGCAGACCGAGCTTGAGCGCAAAGAGGTGCTCTTGTCGCGCAATCGACGCAGGAAGACTCTCGCCTGGAACCCGCGGCGCGAAGTGAAACGACTCACCCCAGCCGTACTCGTACAGATCGGTCGCGAGGTCGTAGTAGTTCTCGACGAAGTCCCGATGATCGGTGGCCCGCCGGTCTCGACCCTTGCGACGCCCGAAGTCGAAACTGCGTTCGTGCGCATTGACGCTCGACTCGACGTCTTCGGGATCCAAGGACCGTCTGAGAATCTGCGAGAGCCGGATCGGCATGGCGGTGGTCTCTGTGCGATGCGTGCTGAGCTACGGGGCGTCGAGGAGGTCGATGTCTGGGTCGAAGGCGGCTGCTGCGAACCAGAACGTGTCGACGTGCTCGATGGGTGCGAGCTGCGCTCCCGCCAAGGGGCCGTCGAGCGCCCGGCCGAGTATCGACCAGGTGGAGCCGGTCTGATCGTCGGTGAATGCTCCCGGTCCGGCCGAGCTCGCAGCGTCGGGCATGCGGCTGAAGGTCAGGGTCTGACCGCCGACGTCGGGCTCGAACACGCCGGTCGCTCCGACATCACGGCCGAAGGCCACCTGCTGGTTCTGGATCGGCGTCGCCGTGCCGGGGAGATGGAAGGCGACCACCGGTGTGCCGCCCAGGTCCAGCGGCAGCACGCCGGCTGAGCTCAGCGTGTCAAGCTGCACTGCCACCGAGGCGTCGCCGTGGCGGATGACCAGCACGCGGGTCTGCGGCGGCAGGCGATCATCGGGTGTGCCGCCGAAGAAGAACGGATTGCCCTCGGGCGTGTCGTAGTTGACAAGGTAATTGGTGCCGTATGAGCGTCCGAAGCCGCCGGGGCGCTTCAATACCAGACCGTTGGGATGTTCGTCGAGAAACGTCTCCCATGCCACGGTGGCCATCGGGATCAGCTCGAGCTGAGCTCCGGTGAGCGCACCGGCGATGGCTTGGCCGGTGTAGTGCGCCCACAGGCTCTCGGTCTGGCGGTCGTACATGACCAGCGCCGAGTTGTAGAGCCGGCCCGACGTGCCGAAATCGAAGATGCGATCGCCAAGCTCGCGGTAGTACCCGATGGCGGTGTTGCACAGTGGGCAATAGGTGACCGTGACCGGCGCCCCGCCGATGGTGTCATTGACGATCTCGCGCCAGATCATGACCTGCACCGGGTAGGCGCGGGCATCGCCGTTGATCGTGAGCGTCACCACGGCCTCTTGGGGCTGCAGGTAGCCCACTTCTGAAGCACGTTCGAACTCGGGAGTCTCGATCGGGGGGATGCCGTCGGGCGCAGGTCCGCCGGAGATGATGTCGCTCGGCGAGACGAGCGGCTCAGGCAGCGACGGCGCCAAGATGCTGTCGCGCAGCGCCGAGACGGTGACCTCGGGTGGGTCGCCTGGGATCTGTTCGACCAGCAGCGGGATGATCGCCAGCGTCGTCACCGGCGTTGCCGTGGGTGCAGCGGTTGTCGCTGGCGCGGAGGCGCTCGTGGCGGGTGCCGCGGTCGCCTCGGGGGCGGGTTCGGTCGTCGTCTCGGGGGCGGGTTCCGTCGTCGCCTCGGAGGCGGCCGCGACATCGCTGGATGACGTGTCCGAACATCCGAATGCGACGCACGCAAGACCTGCGGCCACCGCGGAGAGAATCACGCCGCGGGCGATCCGTCGAGATGGCAGCCATCTCAGCCGGGACAGATGCCGCTGCTGTGAAGCCATCGTGCGACGCTACCCCCAGGCGCCGCAACGGAGCATTCACCAGCCGGTGCATCGGCCTTCGGGCAGGTGCCACAGCGCCCACGATGCTGCAGGCTCGTCGACGAGATGCCTGGCGTTCGAGCAGCGCGCCGTCAAGTCGTCATGGGCGATGACCATCGCCGAGCACGGCCGGTCGCCGGTGGTGATGTCCACGCGCTCGTGGGAGATCTGGGGCAGTTCCAGCCGGTAGAGCCACAGCGCATAGTCGGGCACCGAGGTGCGATCGTGGGCGAGACAGGCCAGCCCGCCCTCCTCGACAGCGTCGAACACCACCGTGGCTGCGGTGACCTGATCGCGTGCCACGGCGCCGACATCGGCGAGATGGCGGTGGTTCAACACGGTGGCAATCGCCCCCAGCACCAGCGCTGTCGCCACGAGCACGCTCATGGCAGATGCGGGGACGTTCGCCGCACGCACGCGGGCAGTGGCAGATGCTGCGTCTGATGTCGGCGGCGGGGCCGATGGGACCGTCTCGCCGTGGCCAGCCGACGCACGACCGCGCTGGGTCACCGCGGCGAGCAGGACTCCGAACAGTGTCACCACGAGAGCCGCGACGGCTGCTGCACTCAAGCGATCGTCGAGCCAGCTCCACGCAGGACTGAACGAGAGAGTCATGATGCGGCGCGGCGCAGCGCCGTAGCCGCTTGCAGCACCCCCGACCACCGCGCACGTGACCACCGCCACGGCCGCGGCTGTCCCGAGGACGGCCGAACCGCGGGACGGCAACTGGCTGCGAGGAAACGCCGCCGGCCCTGGAGAAGCACCGATGCCGGACGTCGTCGATCCGCTGCGAGGCGTCGTTGGCCGGGCCGCGAGCCAGGCCAGCGCAGCGACAGCCAACGGCACCGCCCATGGGTCGACATAGCGCCCGTACAGCAGCGCGTCGGCCCGCGCGCTGCCGGTCAGCGTCCAGCCGCCGAGCAGCACGGCCCCGAACGCGCCAATCGCCAAGCAGACCAGCGCCGCCGAGAGCGCACCGGGGATGCCGGCATGCTCACGCGGCATCCGAGCGGCCGGACTGGGCTCAGCGTCCGCGGACATACGCCCTCCCGGAGGCCGCCGTCCGAACGGCCCGCCGGTAGTCGCTGCCGGTCTGGCCGGTGCAGTCAGCGCATCCTCCTCGTCGGAAGGCCGCCTTCGGACGAACTCGAAAACGACGCCCAACCCGGCCACTAGGCCGATCAGGCCGAGCCCGAGCGTGCCCCCGCCTAGGGCCAGCAGCTGTCCCGACACTGTGGCGATCGGCTCGGCACCGCGATCCAGCTGTGCCGCTTCGCTGAACCGTTCCGTTGGCCACGTGTCGGTGAGGGTCAGCGCCACGGCCGTGGCTGCGCCGCCGACGAGCAGTCCCGCACTGAAGGCGGCCCAGGCACGGCGACTGATCCGGCACAGCAGCGCCGTTGCCACGACGGCCACCACCAGCACGATCATGCGGGCATGCAGTGCCACTGCCAACGTGGCGAACAGCCCGGCACGGGCCCACGCCCGCTGGCTCGCCGCGGAGCCGGCATGCAGCACGGCGAAGGCCACCGCGAGCACCACCACGAGCACGAACAGGGAGAGCAGGGTCTCGGGCCAGGCGATCCGCGAGGCGCTCGACAGCGACGGATGGACCGCTGCGACCAGCCCCGCTGCACCCGCCACCCACCAGCGGCGCGAGCCCACCAGGCCGAGCCGGCCAGCCACCACCACGGCGGCGACCGCCGCCAGCGAGTTGACGACCAGCGCGAGGTAGTGCACCGCCTCGCCCTGCGTCCCCAGCAACGAGACCTGTGCAACGGCCACCAGCGGCGCAACCAGCAGCCCGTAGCCCGGCTGGAACGGGATGTGACCCAGCGCGAGCCCGTCGCCGCCGACCCATTGAGCGATTCCCAGGTATGCCGGAACATCGGGCACCGCCACCGGCCCGCCGGCCGCGATTGCGATGCGCAGATGCACCGCCAGCACGGCGAGCAGGACGCCCATTCCTACTGCAGCCAATGCGAAGACCAGCGGCGCGTCACGTTCCATCCCGCTGCGAAGGCTGTCACGAATTCCGGTGACGCGGTGCACTGGCGAGCGCAAGAACCCAGTGCCCCGAGGCCGCACGGCCGGGACATCGCAGCCGTCGGTTCATCTAACATCGGTTAGGTTTCGAGGAGGGGCGGACCATGGCAGACAGCCCGACCACAATGACCTCGCACGCTCGTCCGGCGGTCAGCATCGACCCGGACACTGGTCGCAAGATCTTCAACACCCGAGCTGCGAAGGCGTCAGAGAAGATCGACGGCGTGGGCTACTCGGTCAACGCCGACGAGCATCTGAAGGAGCTGCCCCCTCCCCCGCCCGGTGCCGTGTTCAACGCCGAAGAGCAGGCCAAGTACCGCGACTTCAAGGAAGCGCGCCGGGGCGCTGCCGACTACATGGCCATGGAGGGCGAGTTCAAGCGCTACCTCGACGACGTCTATTCCGAGCCGCCGATCGAGCGCGAGGCGCTCGACGACGAGTGCGAGGTGCTGTGCATCGGCGCCGGGTTCGCCGGGCTGCTGCTGTGGCACAAGCTGAGCAGCGCCGGATTCACCGACGTGCGCTTCTGCGAGAAGGGCGGCGACGTCGGCGGCACCTGGTACTGGAATCGCTACCCGGGCATCGCCTGCGACGTCGAATCGTACAGCTACCTGCCGCTGCTCGAGGAGATGAAGTACATCCCGACGATGAAGTTCGCCTCGGGCTTCGAGATTCTCGAGTACTGCCAGGCGATGGCCGACAAGTTCGGCTTCTACGACCACTGCCTGTTCCACACCACCGTCGACTCCACGGTGTGGGACGAGGAGACCGGCCGCTGGACCGTCTACACCGATCGCGGCGATGCCATGAAGGCTCGCTACGTGATCCTGGCCAACGGCATCCTCACCAGCCCGAAGCTGGCCCGCATCGACGGCATGGCCTCCTTCGCGGGCGAGTCGTTCCACACGTCACGCTGGGACTACAACATCGACCTCGAAGGCAAGCGGGTGGGCATCATCGGCACCGGCGCCACCGCCGTGCAGGTCATCCCCGAGATCGCCAAGGTGGTCGGCGAGCTGTACGTGTTCCAGCGGACGCCGTCGTCGATCGACGTGCGCGACCAGCGCGAGACCGACCCAGAGGAGATCGCCGAGTGGTCGAAGGAGCCCGGCTGGGCGCGGGCCCGTCGCAAGCGGTTCTCCCGCATCTCCTCGGGCCGCACTGCGATCAAGGCCAACGACGATTACTTGGCCGGCCGGGTCGACGACTTCAAGGAGCGCAAGCAGCACGCCCGCAAGCTGTCGCCCGACGAGCTGGTGCAGAAGCAGCTCAACACCAACTTCCGGATCATGGAACAGATCCGTGCCCGGGTGGACGCGATCGTGGAAGACCCCGCGACTGCAGAGGCGCTGAAGCCCTACTACCCCTACGGCTGCAAGCGGCCCACCTTCCACGACGAGTACCTGCCCACGTTCAATATGGAACATGTCCACCTGGTCGACACGGCACCGATGGGCGTGCAGGCGATCAACGAGCGGGGCGTGGTGCATGAGGGCATCGAGTACCCGCTCGACGTGCTGATCTACGCCACCGGGTTCCAGTGGATGGCGACCTCGACGTTCAACATGATCAGCGGCCGCGACGGCGTGACGCTGAGCGAGAAGTGGCAGACCGAGGGCACCCGGACGTTCCTGGGACTGCACAGCCACGGGTTCCCGAACTTGTTCATCGTGTCGGGCCCGCAGGGCGGCGGCGGCAGCTTCAACTTCACCGACGCCATCGACACCCACGGCGACTACATCGTCTGGATGCTCACCGAGATGCGCGACAAGGCGTGGAACGTTGTGGACATCACTGAGGATTCAGAGGTGAACTACGCCGAGCACTGCCGGGTGGCCGACATCACCACGGCCCCGCTGCGCGACTGCCTGTCGTATTACAACGGGCACGGCGACGCCGAGCCAGGCAGCTTGGCGTATTACGGCGGCGGCTACTGGCACAAGTGGCGCATCGCCGCCCAAGAGTCGCTCGACCCGTTCCTGTTCGAGTTCAAGCCCGAGCAGGCAGCCCAGCCCGCCGGCTAGCCCAGCGCCGGACCGGTCGAGCCGGTTGTTGGCCGGTTGCGGCGGTCAGCGGTTGGACCACTTGACCTGGCGGCGTTCGAGGAACGACGCCATGGCCTCGCGGCTGTCCTCGGTAAGCGACGACATGATCTGCGTGCGGTTCTCGAGGTCGATGCCGGCACGCAGGCTGCCGATCTCGAGGTTCGACCACATCACTTCCTTGGTCATCCACACGCCGAAGGGGCTGTTGGCCGCGATCTCGGCAGCGACGCCCAGGCAGGTGTCCATGAGGTCGTCGTCGGGGACCACGGCGCTGACGAGCCCGATGCGGTCGGCTTCGGCGGCGTCGATGACCCGGCCGGTGAGCAGCAGCTCCCACGCCCGGGAGGCGCCGATGAGACGGGGCAGCATCCAGCTCACGCCGATGTCGCAGCCCAAGATGCCCAGGCGCACGAAGGCGGTGCCGAACTTGGCCGTCTCGGCGCAGTAGCGGACGTCGGAGGCGCAGGCGATGGCGAACCCGCCGCCTGCGGACGCGCCGTTGATGGCTGCAATGATCGGCTGGCGCACGTCGCGCATGTGGTGGACCAGCTCGGCGATCTCCTGCTGGACGGCCATGCCGCGCTGGGGGCCACCGTGGTCCTCGGTGCCCGGCACCGTGCCGTAGCCGGTCAGGTCAAGCCCGGCGCAGAAGCCCCGGCCAGCGCCGGTAAGCACGATGGCGCGGGTGTCGTGGTCGTTGTCGACATCGCTGAGCGCATCGTGGAGATCGCTGACCAGTCCGTGCGTGATGGCGTTCAGCCGTTCAGGCCGGTTGAAGGTGATTCGGGTGACACCGTCGGCGGGCCCATCGATGCTCAGGTTCTCGTAGCCGTCGGACATCTCGGCATCCTCTCGCTCAGCAGCCGCTGTATCTCGCAGCGTTCGCTGTGTCGTGCAGCGACAGCACAGTAGCCAGCAGGATCGAACCCCTCTCGGGCGGATCAGGCTGGTCCTGCTTGGCACGCAGATGCGGCGGCACACATGCGGACTGGCGGCACCGGCCTGTGCCGTGGTCGGCATCGGGCACGGCGACGCGAGACGTAGCCCAGAATGTGCCGATGGCTGGCGGAGACGGCAGCGAGCGCCGCACACGGCGGGGTCGGTCGAGCCGGGTCGCGGCACGCACTGCTGCGCCGCTGCCATCTGCGGAGCAAGTGACGCCGCGCCGTCGCATTCCCACCTATGAGCTGCTCGATGATGCAGCGCTAGGAGTCTGCTGATTTATTCGGTGGGATTTCCGCGTGTCGGCTGGGTGTGCGCGGGATGATGCTGGCATGCAGGGAACCGCTGGGCGGGATCGGGTGTTGTTGGACGCGGCTGCGGTGTGCGGGCATCTGCTGGCGG
>JAJDVQ010000088.1 GCA_022826045.1 Acidimicrobiia bacterium
GAGCACCAGGTCGTCTTGATCGACGTTGGCGTTTGTGTTTGTTTCCGGCTCTTTTTCGTGGATCCGGAGACCACGGCTCGCTTCTCTCACTTCAACCGTCAAAGTCGAAACCGATCACCCCCAAGGTGGTTGGCGGAGCCCACGCTGTGCGGGTCCCGTTCGGCGGGCTGTCACTTTAGCGATGGGCTGTGACGGGCCGAGCGCGGCGTCGTGACGGTCTGATGGCGAGAATGCTGGGGTGAGCGATCCGCGGCCTTGCGCTGCGCTGTGGGGTGACGAGCGCCACGGCGGTGCGTGCGTCGTGCTTGCTGACGATGCACCGCTGGGGACGGGTGGCCGCGAAGCGCCGGATGGCGGGCTGTCGAGCCCGTCGCTGCCGGAGCGGCTGGCGTCGGCGGCGTTGGCGGTGACGCACGAACGGCTCGGGCGGGGCCGGTGTGTGAGCCGGGTTCGAGTGACCGAGGACCGCACCGCCCGGGAAGTGGTGGCTGAGCTGCGCGCCGACGGTCATGCCGTCGTGCTGGGCCCGCCCGACCGGGCACACGTAGTGGGATGGCTGAACCGCAATCGTGCGGTGCCGGTGGGCGGGAAGCTGGCTGTTTGCTTGCCATGGGCAGACGCCGACGCTTCGGCCGTGGTCGAGATCGACCCCGGCGAGGCATTCGGAGCCGGTACTCATCCATCTACCCGGCTCCTGGCCGAGTGGCTCGCGGAGCACATCACCGGCGGCGAGCGGGTACTCGACGTGGGATGCGGCAGCGGGGTGCTGGCGCTGGCAGCGGCCCGGCTGGGCGCAGCCGAAGCGGTGGGCATCGACATCGAACCCGCAGCAGTCGCGGCGGCCGAGGCCAATGCCCGCCGCAACGGCCTCGACAACGTGACCAGCTTCGGCGCAGCCCCTGTCGGCGACGCCGAACTCGGCACATTCGATGTGGTCGTCGCCAACATCACCGCCGATGTGCTGGTGCCGCTGGCTGGCGACCTCGCCGAGCGTGTCGCGCAAGGCGGCCGACTCGCCATCAGCGGTGTCTCCGCAGCCCAGACTTCGTCGGTCGCTGCTGCCTACCGCCGATTCGGCATCGAACTGGCCGATCCCGTCCGGCTCGACGACTGGGTATCGCTGTCGGGCCGAATGGCGTAGGGCGTTTCGAGAGCTTCCCTGAGCCCGCCGCACAGACTCGCAGCAGATTCCGGCGCTGATTGCTGCTAACTGGGGGCGGGGTAGTTGGCCCAGGCCGTGACGCCTTGGTAGCCGCCGTCGACGGTGATGGTCTGGCCGGTGAGGTAGCGGGCCTCGTCGCTGGCGAGGAAGGCGACGACGTCGGCGATCTCCTCGGGCACGCCCCAGCGGCCCAGAGCGATGTGGCGTTCGAGGCCGTCGGCGAGGCCGGGAATCTCACGGCCTGCTGCCCACATTTCGGTGATGATGAGCCCCGGAGCTACAGCGTTGACTCGGATGCCGAACCGGCCGTAGGTGGCTGCCTGCGAGCGGGTGAGCGAATCCAGTGCAGCCTTGGTGGCCCCGTAGGTGGGCAGTTCGCTCACGCCGACTGAGCCGGCGATCGACGACATGTGGATTACCGATCCGTGGCCGCGCTCGCCCATCTGGCGCGCCAGCCCCCGAGTGGTCTCCAGCGGCGCCAGGTAGTTCAGCTGCAGCACTGCCTGATCGCCGCCGGGTTCGCGCAGCTCGCCCCGTCCTGCGTTGTTCACCAAGATGTCGACCCCGCCGAGAGCATCAACAGCGGCGGCAGCCAGATCGGCACCAGCACCGGCTGCGGCAAGATCGCTTTGGATCACCACCGGGTCGTGCGGCAATTCGGCCGCGATCCGGTCCAGATCGTCGGTGGTTCTCGCCGCCAGCGCCACCCGTGCGCCGTCGCGGGCCAAGGCCCGGGCGCAGTGCTCACCGATGCCCCGGCTCGCCCCCGTCACCAACGCCGTCCGTCCGCTCAACCGCTCTGCCATGTCCCGATCTCTCTCATGCTCGCTGAACCAGCGATTCCGGCCAACCAGAGGCGCTAGATGCCGAGGTCCTTGAGGTTGTAGTCCTTGTCGGATGTGTTGGCGAACGAGCCATGGATGGCCTGGCGGCTGGTGATGGCGACATCGCCGGGCTCGCAGATGAGCGGCACCGCATCAGGGAGCCGGTCCGAGCCTGCCGCCTCGGCCAGCTCGTCAGCACTCAGCACGCCGGTGAAGACATAGAACCCGCAGCGCGAGTAGGCCTCGGCGATCTCGGGATGCAGGTCGCCATTGTCGGTGAAGCGGATCGGCCCGCGGTTGCCGAGCTGCATCGCCCGCTCGGTGCCCGCGGCCCGGTAGGCGACCATGTCGTCTTCGACATCGCCGTATTCGACGATGGGGACTTCAGTGAGTCCCAGCGTTGCTGCGTTCGCGCTCATGACCCCCATTGTGGTCAGTCGGCGGCCGGTTCGCTGGATTGCCCGGCGGCTGGCCGAACCGGCTGGACCACGTGCTGGCATAAATTATGCTCTGCCGCATATGCTGAGATGACAATATGCGCACCATGATCATCCTCAACGACAATCAGCACGCCCTCGCCAAGCGCAAGGCAGCCCAACAAGGCATCTCCCTGTCGGAGTACATCCGGCGGCTCGTCGACCGAGATCTCGACGAGGATGCTCCCGCGCAGAGCATTACGGCGCTATTCGGGCTATTTGACAGCGGCGGTTCGAACATCCGCAAGAACAAGCATCAGATGATCGGCGAGGCAATTGACAAGATCTACGCCGACAAGGGCTTGTGAGCCCACGTGGCGACGTTCGTCGACACCAGCATCTGGTACGCGGCTGCGGACGAGAGCGATACGGATCAGGACTTGGCTCAGTCGATCTTGGCTCAGCATGTGGATTCGCTCGTCACCAGTGATCACGTTCTGGTCGAACTGTGGAACCTTGTGAGGATCAGATCTCATCATTCGGCAGCGCACCAAGCCGTCAGCGCGATTCACGCATCACGCACTCGAGTTGAGTGCACAACCGACGCCGATCTCCAAGCCGCCGAGGCGATCAGGCAGCAGTTCGGCGACCAGGCATTCTCGTTGACTGATCGGACGAGCTGGGCACTCATGGAGCGACTCGGCATCGCCGAGGCACTCTCGCTCGACGATCACTACCGGATCTACCGGTACGGCCCCGAACGGCGTCGGGCGTTCCGAGTGCTGCCATAAGGCCGCCACACGGAGTCGAAGCAGATTCTGCTTTCGGCGGATCGCTCGATGGTGAGGGCCATTGCAGCGGCCTCGACCGTGCAGTCGCCCGCAAACTTGGTCGGACCGTCCGCACGGAGTGCGTAGCGTCGTGCACATGGCAGACGGACGAGGCGGTGGGACGCTGCGGATCACGGGTGCCCACGTCCACTTCGACACCACGAGGGCGCTCGACGGGGTGGACCTTGCGGTCGGCGACGGCGAGATGGTGGTGCTGCTGGGGCCGTCGGGTTGCGGCAAGACCACGCTGCTGCGCGCTGCCGCGGGACTGCAGCCGCTGGATGCGGGCCGGATCGAGCTCGACGGCAAGAACCTGACCGGCCAGCGCCCTGACCAACGCGGCATCGGACTGATGTTCCAGGACGAGGTGCTGTTTCCCCACTTCGACGTCGAGGGCAACGTCGCGTTCGGACTGCGCATGGCGAAGGTTCCGCTCGTAGAGCGCCGTCGACGGGTCGCCGAAGTGCTGGCATTGGTAGGACTGTCGGGATTCGAGGGCCGCGACGTGGCCACGCTGTCGGGCGGCGAGGCGCAGCGAGTATCGCTTGCCCGGGCCCTTGCTCCCGAGCCAAGAGTGCTGCTGCTCGACGAGCCGTTCGGCTCGCTCGACCGACTGCTGCGTGAGCGGCTGATCGACGAGCTGCGCCCTGTGCTCGACCAGGTCGGCGTTACCGCCATTCATGTCACCCACGACCACCACGAGGCGTTCGCCCTGGCGGACCGCATAGCGGTGATGGCCTCGGGTCGGCTACTGCGGATCGGCACGCCCGAAGAAGTGTGGACCGATCCCCGCACCGCCCAGGTCGCCCGATTCTTGGGGCACACCAACGTGTTCGAAGCCGAAGTGCCGCCGGCACTGGCCCTCGCGGCCGGGCGCCAGGACAGCTTCGTGCTGCGAGCCGACCGCATCGAAGTGGCGGTTGCTGACGGCGGCGGCACAGATGGCACAGGCGACGGCACGGCACAGCTGCCGGCCATGGTGGTCCGGCGCCGATTCCGCGGCGACCGCTACGAGCTGCGGCTGGAAGCAGACATCGGCGGGGTGACGACCACCCTCGACGCCATCACGCCCCACGGCCCCGCAGTAGGCGCCAGCGTAAGTCTGCACATCGGACACAGCGCGGTCATCGCTCTGGACGACTAGACCCCTCGTCCGGCTCGGCGGGCGCTGCGGGGCGCAGGTCGCGTTCGCGGCCGTGCTCCGACGGTTCCCAGTAGACGTTGCCGGCCACCTCGTCGGGCCGGTGCTGCTGGGAAACCCAGCCGCTCGGGTCGTCATGCGGGTACACGTAGCCCTCGCCGTGACCCAGCGATGCGGCGCCCTGGTAGTGGGCGTCTCGCAGGTGGATCGGTACCTCGCCGGCGCCGGCGGAGCGGGCATCGGATTTGGCGCGGCTGAGCGCGACCGTGACCCGGTTCGATTTGGGGGCGGTGGCGAGGCGTACCACAGCGTGGGCCAGGTTGAGCTGGGCCTCCGGCAGCCCTACGTACTCGACCGCCCGGGCGGCAGCTTCGGCCACCAGCAGGGCCGAACTGTCGGCCATGCCGATGTCCTCTGAGGCCAAGATGACCATGCGGCGAGCGATGAAGCGAGGGTCCTCGCCGGCGTCGAGCATGCGGGCCAGCCAGTACAGCCCGGCGTCGGCGTCGGAGCCGCGCAGCGACTTGATGAACGCGCTGATCGTGTCGTAGTGGCCGTCGGCGCCATAGCGGACCGCCTTGGCATCCACGGCATGCTCGGCATCGGCCAGCGTGACGTGAGTGCCTGCAGTCGATGTGTCGGGGGCAGCGTGGGCTGCTCCGCTGATCTCGACGGCTTCGAGGGCCTCTGCCTCCTGGCGGCGCATGGCGAGCGCCACCGCCACCTCGGTGCTGGTGAGAGCGTGGCGCCCGTCGCCGCCGCTGCGGGCAGCGATGTGGTCGATGGCGTCAGCGTCGGCCTGGGCGCCCTCGGCTTCCAACGCCCGATCGATGAGAGTGCGCAGCGCAGCGTCGTCGAGCGGCACCAGCCGGAACAGCGTCGAGCGCGACAGCAGCGGCGGGTTCACCTCGAAGTGCGGGTTCTCGGTGGTGGCGCCGATCAGCACGATCAGGCCGTCCTCGACAGCGGGCAGCAGCGCGTCCTGCTGCGCCTTGTTGAAGCGGTGCACCTCGTCGAGAAACAGGATCGTGCCCCGGCCATGCTCGCCGAGCCGCAGCCGGGCGTCGGCAATGACCTCGCGCACATCCTTGACGGCGGCGCTCACCGCCGACAGCTCGCAGAACTCCTTGGCGGTCAGCGCAGCGACGACACGTGCCAGCGTCGTCTTGCCGGTGCCGGGAGGCCCCCACAGGATCACCGACGACAGCCGGTCGGCCTCGATCAGCTCCCGCAGCGGCCGACCAGAAGCGAGCAGATGGTCTTGGCCGACGATCTCGTCGAGCGTCCGGGGCCGCAGCCGTGCTGCCAGCGGCGCCTGGCGGGCCAAGCGCTCCGCGCCCGCAGCCTCGAACAGCCCCTCGCTCACGCCTCGACGGTACGCGCTCGTCGTGTCGGCGGGATCACAGCTCGGGGTGATCCACCTCGTAGGCGCGGATGCGCTTGGCGAAGCTCAGGTCGTGTCCCGCGGGGTCGAAGATGGGGAACATGCGCTCGCCCCAGGGAGCGTCCCGCGGTTCCGCCTGTGGCTTCAGGCCTGCGTCGAGCGCCTGCTGGTACAGCGCGTCCACATCGTCCACATGGAAGATCACCCGGCCCCAGCCGGTCTCGGCCCCCGCAGGGTTGTCCACGGCGATCAGGTTGACGAAGCAGTCGGCGCTGCGCAGCGTGCTGAACGGCGCATCGTCCCCGCCGTAGGTGAGCCGGAATCCCAGTGCCTCGTAGAACCGCACCGATGCGGACATGTCGGCGGTCCGCAGCGTGATCGCATTGATCGACTCGACGCCAGCCACGACGCCATTCTCGCCGCGGGATCCGGTGACGCGCCGACACCGCCCAAGAGCGCCGCAGTCCGGCCGTGTGCGACGGCCCGGTCGGCTCGCCGACGGGCAAGCGTCCGTAGCATGAAGCAATGAGCACCTACACCCACGTGGAGTTGCTTCCCACCGGACCCGCCGATGTGACCTACCGGCACCTCACGTCCGACTATGTCTCGACCGTCAACGCCGCAGGGCGGCGGTTCCTGCAGGTCGAGCCCGAAGCGCTGCGGCTGCTCACGGCCGAAGCCATGCGAGACATCTCGCACATGTTCCGCACCGGTCACCTGGCCTCGATCGCTGCGATCCTGGACGATCCCGAAGCTTCGGCCAACGACCGGTTCGTCGCCCTCGAATTGCTCAAGAACGCCAACATCGCCGCCGGGGGAGTGCTGCCGAGCTGCCAGGACACCGGCACGGCGATCATCTGGGGCCACAAGGGCGAGCGGGTGCTCACCGGCACCGAAGACGAGCCCGACTTCGACGACGCCGCAGCCATCTCCCAGGGAGTAGCTGACACGTTTCTCACGTCGAACCTGCGCTACTCGCAGATGGCCCCGCTCGACATGTTCACCGAGCGCAACACCGGCAACAACCTGCCCGCCCAGATCGAGATCTACGCCTCGCCGGGCGACGAGTACGAGCTGGTCTTCATGGCCAAAGGAGGCGGCTCGGCCAACAAGAGCTTCCTGTTCCAGGAGACCAAGGCCCTGCTCAACCCCGACAGCCTTACCCGGTTCCTCGACGAGAAGCTGCGCACGCTGGGCACGTCCGCCTGCCCGCCGTATCACTTGGCGGTGGTGATCGGCGGCACCTCGGCCGAGTTCGCGGTGAAGGTGGCCAAGTACGCGTCGGCCAAGTATCTCGACACGCTGCCCACCGCCGGCAGCGAGGCCGGCCACGGCTTCCGCGACCTCGAATGGGAAGGCCGCACCCTCGAGCTCACCCGCGAGTTCGGCATCGGCGCGCAGTTCGGCGGCAAGTACTTCTGCCACGACGTGCGGGTGGTGCGCCTGCCCCGTCACGGGGCGAGCTGCCCCGTTGGCATCGCTGTCTCGTGCTCGGCCGACCGCCAGGCACTCGGACGCATCACCGCCGACGGCGTCTTTCTCGAACAGCTCGAGACCGACCCCGCCCGGTTCCTTCCCGAGACGGAGGAACGGGAGCTGTCATCCGGGGTGGTGCCGATCGATCTGGACCAGCCGATGGACGCCATCCGCAACCAGCTCACCCAGCACCCCGTCAAGACCCGCTTGTCGCTCACCGGCACGCTGGTGGTGGCCCGCGACATCGCTCACGCCAAGCTCAAAGAACGCCTCGACGCCGGCGACGGGCTGCCCGACTACCTGCGTGAGCGGCCCGTGTATTACGCCGGCCCCGCCAAGACTCCCGAGGGCTACGCCTCTGGCTCGTTCGGCCCCACGACTGCGGGGCGCATGGATTCCTACGTGGAGCAGTTCCAGGCCGCCGGCGGCAGCCTCGTCATGCTGGCCAAGGGCAACCGGTCACGCCAGGTCATCGAGGCGTGCGCTCGCTACGGCGGCTTCTACCTGGGCTCCATCGGCGGACCTGCGGCGCGGCTGGCCAAGGACTCGATCCGCAAGGTCGAGGTGCTCGAATACCCCGAGCTGGGCATGGAGGCGGTCTGGCAGATCGAGGTGGAGGACTTCCCGGCCTTCATCGTGGTGGACGACAAGGGCAACGACTTCTTCAGCGAAGTCTCAACGCCAGTCGCGATCCGCTGATTCTTGCGAGCGAAGCGGCTTCGCCCCCGCTCGCGACTGATCTTTGCGAGCGAAAGGGCTTCGCCCTCGCTCGCGACAACACAAGGGGCCTTGCCCTCAGTTCCGCCAGAACAGGACGATGTCGAGCGGGTTGATGTCGCCGACGGTGAACCAGATCGACGCTGCGATGCCCGCCGCGGCGAGCAGGACCATCGTCGCGATGGTCGAGCGGGGCAGCTTGCCATCGGCATCAGACGGCAGGCGTTCTCGCACCTTGCCCAGCAGCCGGTCGGCCCACGCTGCGTCCCGAGCCAGGATCGCCAAGCCCACGGCCACCACCAGCATCCCAGGGCCGGGCAGCGGCATCATGATGAGGCCGAGCACTACCACGTTGAACCCGAAGCCCATCCGGACCAGCCGGAGCATCGAACTGCGCCACGCCTTCTGACGGGTCGGCTCGCGCTCGCCAGTCTCCAGCTCCGCCGCGATTGCGGCCTCGCGGAACCGCTCGCTGCGGGTCGGATCGCCGGGATCAGGCGTATGTCGGTCGGGTTGGTTCATGGCTCGGCACGGCAGGGGGATGTGGGGCGGCAATAGTGTGGCGGTTCGCGGGCGTTCCGCAACGTCGCCGTCGCGAACGGCGCTGCGCCTCCGACGCTGCAACGAGGAGTTCCGACGATGCCGACCGTCGACAAGTCCACCCCGATCGCGTGGACCGTGGGCGATGCTCAGCTCACGCGCATTGCAGAGCTCGAAGTGCACTGGCCGTTCGGCATCCTGCTGCCGGGCGCCGAAGACGTCATCGACGACTACGACTGGCTGCGGCCCGATTTCGTCACCGACGACGGCCACATGCGCCTGTCCATGCACTCGGTGGTCATCGAGTCGGCGGGATTGCGAATCATCGTGGACACCTGTGTCGGCAATGACAAGTCACGCCCGGGCGCGCCCCCGTTCGAGCAGCTCTCCACCCCGTTCCTGGCAGATCTCGAAGCAGCGGGCTTCGCGCCCGAGACGATCGATTTCGTGGTGTGCACGCACCTGCATGTCGACCATGTGGGATGGAACACCCGCCTCGTTGACGGCGTCTGGGTGCCCACGTTCCCGAATGCCCGCTACCTGTTCGTGCAAGCCGAGTACGACTACTGGCGCGCCGAGCCGCAGGACTACGGGCCGGTCTTCGAGGATTCGGTGCAGCCCATCATGGACGCCGGGCTCGCCGACCTCGTCAGCCCCGACCATCGCATCAACGACGAGGTCTGGTTCGAATCCACGCCCGGCCACACCCCCGGCCATATCAGCGTGATCATCGAATCCGCCGGGGAGCGAGCGGTCATCACCGGCGACATGATCCACCACCCGCTGCAGTTCGCCCGCCCCGACATGGCATCGAGCGCCGACTACGCGGCCGACGGCGCCTCCACAGCCACGCGCCTCGAGGCGTTCCCGCGCTGGTCTGACGGCCGGCTGGTGATCGGCACCCACTTCGCCGGCCGCACCGCAGGCCACATCGAGACAGCCGACCAGCCCAACAGCTGGGTCTTCGCCCCCTAGCTCCATGGATCTCACGGCGAGTTACCAATCGGTCGTACCCGCTCCCTTGCTGGCGCGCTTCGAATGGCGAGAAGTGCGAAACGCAGCCGCGATTGCCATGGCCACGAACCACGAAGAGTGGGCCGACATCATGACGGTCCTCGGCGAGTTTGACCTGACCCTCGCGGAGCTGATGCTGCCCGGCGGCAACAAGTCGGAACTGACGGGTCGCTTGGAGAGCGCCTTCAAAGATCGTGGATGGCGTGAGTCTCGGCTTGACACGGAGATCACGCTGACGACCCAGCGGCGTCCCTATCGGGCAGCGGGGGAGACCAAGATGCAGCGTGAGACATCGAGTGTCACGAACCAGGGTTACCTGGTGGATGGGTTCAAGGGCCGGATTGCGCTCGATGTCGAATGGGCCGAATGTGACTGTGAACTCAATCCGCCACGAGTAGCGGCTCCTGATGGATGCCCGGACGCTGTTCGTTTTCCGGAACGCGATAACCGGCGTGAACGCGACCCCGCGGTGCGGTGTCGGCCGCGGCCTCGTCCCCCCAAGCAGTCCAGCCGGGACGTGGGTAGCGCGCGAACAGTTCCAGGTACGGCCCCGGCGAGCACGCCTCGATGATGTCGTACTGTTCGTCCGGCTTGCGGGAGTGCTCTCGTTTGCGCGACTCGATGATGTTCACCTGGCTCCTTGCCGGCGACAAGGTCCGGAGCTTGCCCCGGACGCCGAAGAGGATCGGCTCTGTGGTGTTTCGAAAGTAGAAGCCGACGCCTCGCCCATCTGGACCACCGTCTTTGCGACGCTTGGCCCACACCAGCATGGCCTTGTACGTGAAGCCCCACGCGTCAAGCGTGGCAAGCCCTTCCTGCAGCAGAGCATTCGGCACCCAGAGATAGCAGTGCGATTGCTCAGCCATCAGGTCGCCGACTCCAAGCGCTGCGATGTCTTGCCAGTCCATCGTGTCGTAGCGAGAAAGGCGCCTGTGCTCCGGCGCGACCTTACCGGTGCGGTTCTGGAAGCGCCACGGCGGATCGGCCAACACCGTCCCGAACGGCACGCTACCGAGCGCATGGATCTCAAGCAGGCCGCAGGCGTCGACCGGATCGGGTGAGGTCATGAGATCAACTCCTGCCGGATGCACCAGTTCGGGCGGCGCCGAGCGAGGCCATCGCCGCCTGCCAATGTCCTAGCAGCACGGTGCAACATCCCGAGTGCAATTTCGAGTCGTCGGTCCCGGATGACAGCGTGCGATGGGCCTGTAGGCATCGTTGTCCTTCCTCTCTTGGCGACATTTGCGGGGGCACGGCAGCCGAGCCGCCTCAGAGCAGAGCGCTCTCGGTGGCAAGGACCGTGGTTTGGGGCGATGCCGGTCGCTAGTGGGGTGTTGCGGGTTTGGCTGCGCGGCGTCTCAAATGTCTGACCTCGGCAAATGCGTCGCTGTACCCAGCAAGCAAAGTGCCGACACACCACGAGGAGGCTGAACCGAATGGCGAAGCGGTGGTCTGAGCGGCCCGTGAGCGCAGCGAACAAGAGCGGGAAACAACTGGCAATGCGGCGGGAGAGTTCGCCAGTCCGCGCGCTCCTACGGCGCATCGGCGAGACGATTCATGACACCGATCGACGTCGGCGCAGGCAGGCTCCGCTGGGTCGGCGAGGCCGAGTTGTACTCTGACCGACCGTCGGCCCGCCCACATTTTCCTGACGCGAGGACACACCCATGACCCGAGCCCGTCGCGGCACGGCGGCCAAGGCCGCAGCCATCTCGCTCGTCGCTGTGCTGGCATTGCAGCTGGCGGTCCCAGCTGCTGCCAGCGAGCACAACGGCGCGCGGTCGGACCGTGCAGTGCTTGAGGAGCTGTTCGCTGCGACCGGCGGGGACAGGTGGAGCCGCAACGACCTCTGGGGCTCCGGGGCGCCGCTCAGCCGGTGGCACGGCGTCACCACCGACAGCGACGGGCGGGTGGTGCGGCTCGAACTGCCGTCCAACGGGCTGTCGGGGGAGCTTCCCGAGGCGATCGGCCAGCTCACGCACCTGCAACGCCTCGACTTGGGAGACAACGGCATCCATGGCGAGATTCCCCGGGCCATCGGCAAGCTCACCAGCCTCCGGGAGCTCGACCTGCAGAACAACCGGCTCTACCGCCAGATCCCTGCCGAGATCGGCGAACTCACCAACCTGACGCTGCTCGACGTCAAGCACAACGCCCTGTGGGGCCGCAATCCCGCCGAGCTGTGGGAGCTCGACAACCTGCGCGTCCTCGACATGCGAGGCAACCGCATGTCGGGCCCGCTGCCGTCCGCACTCGGGGAGATGTCCCAACTCTCGCACCTGGTGATCAGCGACAACTTGTTCTGGGGCGAGATCCCCGCCGAAATCGGCCAGCTCGGCAACTTGGAGTGGCTCGACGTCAGCCGCAACAGCTTCTCGGGTGAGATCCCCGCCGAGATCGGCGACCTCGCCAGCTTGACCTGGCTCGACGCCAGCGACAATTCGCTGGCCGGCGAGATGCCCGCCGAGATGGGCAATCTGTCGCGGCTCGTCACGCTCGACCTGCGTGCCAACCAGCTCACCGGGTCGATCCCCGCCGAGATGGGCGACCTCGGCGAACTCGAGTATCTGGTCGTCAGCGAGAACCGGCTGTCCGGGGAGATTCCCGCCGAGATCGGACAGCTCGCCGAACTCAGGCATCTGCGTCTCGGTCACAACGGCCTCAGCGGAGCGCTGCCGCCCGAGTTGGGCAATCTGGACGAACTGCGCTACCTGCGGCTGGAAGCCAACCAGCTGACTGGCGAGCTTCCCGCCGAAGTGGGCAAGCTCACCAGGCTCAAGGAGCTCCGGCTGGAGCGCAACCGGCTCACCGGCGATATTCCGAGCCGGATCGGCGAGCTCGTCCAGCTCCAGGTTCTGAACTTGGGCGACAACCAGCTCTCGGGCACCATTCCCGCTGCGCTCGCGGACGCAACACGCCTGGCCGAACTGCGTCTCAACCGCAACCTGCTGACCGGCCGGATCCCGAGTGCCCTGGGCGCGCTCACGAAGCTGAAGCAACTCGACCTCAGCGACAACGTGCTCTACGGGCAGATCCCCTATGCGTTGTGGAACCTGACCGAGCTTCGCGAACTCCGGCTGAATGACAACGAGCTGTCCGGCCCGCTGAAGACAGCCGTCGCTAACCTCACCCAGCTCACCGAAATCGACCTGAGCAACAACCGCCTGTCCGGCGACATCCCCGTCACCATCACACGCCTCGCCAAGCTGCGCGACCTGCGCATGGCGAACAACCTGCTGAGCGGGTCGATCCCCAGCAGTATCGGCAAGCTGGGCCAGCTCAGAAGCCTCGATCTCAGCCGGAATTCGCTCACCGGCAAGCTGCCTGCGGGTATGGCCCGGCTGGGGAGGCTCGAGCAACTCGTCGTGCACGACAACCAGCTGTCCGGGAAGATCCCCGCCGAGCTCGCAGACCTGGACCGGCTGGTCAACCTCGACCTGAGCAGGAATGCCCTGACCGGCCACATCCCGCCCGAACTCGGTGGCCTGGCCAGCCTCGAGCGCATCTCGCTCAGCTTCAACGAGCTCGACGGCCCCATTCCCGCCGAGCTCGGCGACCTGGCCAACCTGCGGATCCTCTTCCTCCGGTACAACGAGCTGAGCGGTGACATCCCGCCCGAACTCGGCAAGCTCAGCTCGCTGACGCGGCTCAACCTGTGGCACAACGAGCTCACCGGACCGATCCCCGACGAGCTGGGCAACCTGGTGAACCTCGCCCGGCTCGACCTCGACGACAACCAGCTCAGCGGCGAACTGCCTGCCGGGCTCGGCAATCTCGTGGAGCTGACCGAGGTGTGGCTGCGAGGCAACGAGCTGACCGGCGAGATTCCGGCCGAACTCGGCAGCCTCGCCAAGCTGCGACGGCTCTACCTCGACGGCAACCAGCTCACCGGGGCCATCCCCGACGAGTTCGGCAATCTCAGCAGCCTCAGGCGGCTGTGGCTCCAGGGCAACCAGCTCAGCGGCCCCATCCCGGCAGGTCTCGCGGCGCTCGCCGATCTCGAACAGATCATGCTCGGCGGCACCAACACGCTCAGCGGCTGCATTCCCGCCGACTGGCGCTACGCCGAGTTCTTGGCCGACGATCTCGACAGCCTCGGGCTGTCCTTCTGCCCGTCCGAACAAGACCTGGCGACCCAGGGGATCGTGGACGAGCTGCGCCGCAATGCCGCCGACTTCTCCTACGAGATCGGCACCCACGGCGGTGCGCTCACGCTGGCGACGATCTCCGAGCCGCTCACCTTCAACCTGGCGCTGTCCAACGACGCCGGCTCGTCGAATGTCTTGGGCTACCTGTTCGAGGGCCTCACCGAGACGTCGTGGCTGGACGACGCGATCGAACCGGAGCTCGCCGAGTCGTGGGAGAGCTCTGACGACGGGCTGCGCTGGGTGTTCCGCCTGCGTGACGATGTGCGGTGGAACGACGGCACGCCCTTCACAGCACACGACGTGGATTTCACCTTCAACCAGGTCATCTACAACGACGACTTCAACGCGTCGAGCCGTGGCACCTTCGAATTCCGCTATCTCAACGATGACGGAGAGTGGGAAACCTCGAAGATGACGGTGGCGGCGCTCGACGACCACACGGTCGAGTTTGTGCTGCCGCAGCCGTTCGCACCGTTCCTGCGTTCGATGGGCACGTCCATCTACCCCAAGCACATCTTTGAAGCACCCATCGAGGCAGGCACGTTCGCCGAGTTCTGGAACATCGACACCGACCCAACCGAGATCGTCGGCACGGGCCCGTTCACCATCGGCGAATACACGCCCGACGAGCGCGTCGTCTTCAAGCGCAACCCGCACTACTGGAAGACCGACGCCGACGGCCAACAGCTCCCGTACTTGGACCAGGTGGTGCACATCGTGGTGCCGGACCTGGAGTCCGAACTGGCGCTCTTCCGTGACGGCACCGCGGACTTCCACGGCGTGCTGGGCGAGGAATATGCGCTGCTGGAACCGCTGCAGGATGAGGAGAACTTCGCACTGCACCGCCGGGGTCCCGGTTTCGGCACCACATTCCTGACCTTCAACCAGAATCCGGGCTCGAACGACGCAGGCGAGCCCTTCGTCGACCCGATCAAGCTGCACTGGTTCGGCAACGTCGACTTCCGTCAGGCCGTGGCCCACACGCTCGACAAGGCGGCCATGATCGACCGCATCCAGCACGGGCTGGGCTACGAGCAGTGGTCGTCAGTGAGCCCGGCCGCCGGCGATTTCCACAACCCCGATGTGCGTCGCTACCCGTACGACATCGACAGGGCGAACGATCTCCTGGACGACTTGGGGTGGATCGACACCGACGGCGACGGCATCCGCGAGGACGACGTGGGCAATCCGATCTCGTTCACACTGGTGACCAACACGGGCAACGCCGTGCGCCAGGCAGCCACGGAGATCATCCGGGACGGGATGGCCGAAGTGGGGCTCGACGTGACCTACGAGGCAATCGAATTCAGAGACCTTGTGTCGCAGCTCACCACCACCTACGACTGGGAAGCCATGGTCATCGGCTTCACCGGGGGCCCCGATCCCTACAGCGGCATCGGCTTGTGGCACAGCTCCCAGTCGTTGCACCTGTGGCATCCGTTCCAAGACGAGCCCGCGACCGACTGGGAAGCCGAGATCGACCGGCTCTATATCGAGGCCAGCCAGGTACTCGATCACGACAAGCGAGTCCGGCTCTATCGAGAGGCGCAGGCCATCGCCGCAGCGAACGTGCCGTTGATCTACACGACGCTCGGCGAACGACTGGGCGCCGTGCGCAACGTGTTCGGCAACACCACGCCCACGCTGTACGGCTACTGGGACATCCGCTACCTGTACCGCAGCGACCAGTAGGAGACGCTCGCTGGCAGCACTCTCAGATCAGCAGGTTCGCCCGCAGCATCTCCAGCGACGCCGGGTCGAGTCCGTGTGCAAGCAGGTATCCCACTACGCCGGATTGCGTTCCTTCGTCCGTCGTGCTGCCGTTCAGGCTGTCGCGGGCCGCCGCGCCGACATCACCGAATCGGACGTCGAGGTCGGCCAGGACTGCGGCCATGACGCCGCGCGGAGCGCTCAGAATGGCTCCAACGTCCTCGATGCTGATGCCGATCTTCGCGAACTCCGGTGCCAGCTCAGCCATGCGCTGGCGGGACCGCAGCTCGTTGGTGAGGCAGTAGTCGTCCAGCACGGTTTCGCGGGCCACACCGAGCGCTTCAAGCAGCAGCGCCGACGCGATGCCGCTGCGATCCTTGCCGGCGGTGCAGTGGAACAGCATCGGCAGATGGTCGACGTCGGCGGCAACGGCCACGAGCTGGGCAAACCGTTCGCCGTAGTTGTCGATCATCTGCAGGTACAGCCCGGCCATGTCGTCTTCGCTGACTGACCGCAACCGCCCTTCGAAGATCTGGTCCACCATGCTGATGTCGCCGTCCACGGTGTCGCCCACCGGCAGCGAGATGTGTGATGTCACGCCGGGCCACAGCCGCGAGCGGTCGCGCTCGATCTCGGGTCCGGCACGGAAATCCACCACGGTGCGGATGCCGCGGCTGCCCAGTTCCTCGAGATCGTCGAGGGACAGTGCGCTCAGGCGATCGGAGCGGAACAGCGCTCCCATCCGCACATAGCGTCCGTCCCCTGCGGGATAGCCGCCGATGTCACGGCAGTTGTTCGCACCCTCGAGGGTGATGACAGCATCCCGACGCACGGGCTCGCAGGGTACGGAGGCTGAGCCGCTGGGCGGCGAAGCCGTGGCCCGAGCGGCCCGTGAGCGAAGCGAACAAGAGCGGAGAGCAAGGGGTGTGGCCGCGAGGATTTGCGCCACTGTGCGCCGCCCAGCGGTTCCGAAGTACCGTCGCCGCCCATGCGTGCAGTGGTGATACCCGAATACGGCGGCGTCGACGTGCTCCAGGTACGGGAAGTGCCCGACCCGGCGCCAGGGCCCGAAGAAGTGCTGGTGAACGTGGCGTGCTCGGCGATGAATCGGGCCGACCTGCTCCAGCGGATGGGCCTGTACCCCGCGCCGGGCCCCAAGCCCGAATTCGAGATCCCTGGTCTCGAATTCGCCGGCGCCATCGCCGCGCTCGGCGAGCGAGTCACGGGCTGGGCGGTCGGCGACGAGGTCATGGGCATCGTGTCGGGCGGGGCGAAGGCCGAGCAGGTCGTCACCCACGAGCGCATGCTGCAGCGCATCCCCGCTTCGGTGGAGCTGCGCGATGCCGCTGCCATCCCGGAGGTGTTCATGACCGCCCACGATGCGCTCGTGACCCAGGGGGGTCTGGCCTCAGGCGGCACGGCGCTGGTGCATGCAGGCGCTTCGGGCGTCGGCACCGCCGCGATTCAGATCGCCAAGGCCATCGGCGCCCGCATCGCCGTCACCTGCTCGACGTCGAAAGTGGCGGCCTGTACAGATCTCAGCGCCGACCTGGTCATCGATTACACCGAGACCGACTTTGCTGATGCGATCAAGGAATGGACGGGCCGCCAAGGCGTCGACGTGGTGCTCGACGTGATCGGCGGCGACTACCTGGCCCGCAACATCGCATCGGTGCGCGTCCAGGGGCGCATCATCCAAGTCGGCGTCATGGGCGAGCCGACGGCGACGTTCCCGCTCGGCGCATTGCTGCCGAAGCGAGCGGCGCTGATCGGCACCGTGCTGCGATCGCGGCCCATCGAGCAGAAGATCGACGCCAACCAGCGCTTCTGCGCCGAACTGCTGCCGCGCTTCGACGACGGCTCGCTGCGACCGGTCATCGACTCGCGCTTCGCACTCGATGACATCGCCGAAGCGCACGAGTACATGGCCACCAACGCCAACATCGGCAAGATCCTGCTGGACGTCAGCTAGCGCCAGCGACTGACCCGTCGCCTACACGGCCTCTGTGGACAACTGGCAGCCAGCATCCTGCAGGCGCTTCAGAATTTTCATCGTTCTGAGACTCTGCTTCTCGCTCGGAAGCTTCGCAGGGACTGCGGACGCCACATCGAGGACACCGGCGTCGGTAGGAGACAGCATTCCTTCGTCGACTCCCCACTGCTTGAGCGACTTCCAAAACTCGGCCCCTGCACTGACTACGGCGATGTCGCTCGCCTGATGATCGGCCCAAGTGGCTTGATCCCAGATCAGGGACCCTGCGATAGCCAATTGCTACTCAGTTCGCGCGGGCACGGCGGATTGTTCGACCTCGTCCTTACGCCCGGCTAGCTGCATCGTCTGCGTCCGCGTCCGCTGGCGGGCGGCCGCTACACGGTCGAAGAGATTGACGCTCAGAAGTGGCACGACCGCGGTGATCGCGAGCACGAGACCCCATGTCGACCTCGCAGCCGCCAGGCCGAACCGAGCCGTCGTTGCGCAGCACGCACGAATGCGGGCCGCGTGCGGGCACCGACGTGAACGTGCGCGACGGCGGCGACGTCTGCCACAAGCAGTTGTCACTCCGTAGGCAGGAATACGGGCCCAGAGCTCTAGGAGAACACGGTGCCAGCGAGAGTGACTGCGTTGTAGATGTCGGGCTGGGCCTTGGCGTCGGAGCTGACCACGATCAGTGCTTTGCCACGACGCTGGACGATTGCTGATCAGGGACCAACTCCGCACGCCATTCGCCGATACCAGAGTCGGCATCCACGTACTCGGCGATCATCTTCAAGAGATCGGCGAGATCGTCCGCGCCTCCGTTGAACCCGCGGTCATCCTCGGCCCAGAACGAGACGCCTTTATCTGCGTTCGGGTGGATTCGTACTACGTGCATGTCACTCCCTAACCGGAACGTCCTCGTCTGCCCCAGAGCAGAGTGCGGATCTCCGGTTCGCTCAAACCGACTTGGTTCTCGAGCAGTTGGCGCAGCGCGCGTGCGGGCACATCGCTGCCGTCATGATAAGCGAGCACAATCGGCGGCCGGCCGTCGGCCTCGAGCCATCGATGCGACCCGCTCTGGCGCACCTGTTGATATCCGATCCGTTTCACCAGCGACAGCACCTTGCGGATTTTCAGCGTCGGATAGTCGGAGATTGCCACCTCGAGGCACGCTACAGAGCAGTTTCATCGATGGCCAGTTATTTTTGATGGGTTTTAATGTGTTTCGTCATAGCACTGATCCTCACGTGACGGGGTCGTTGCTCGCATCAAGTGCGCATCAGGCCGTAGCTACGATCGCAGCATGTCGCGCCGTGAGACGGTCCTTGAGCTCCAGCGGTCTGCAATCGTGGCTGCGGCTCGTCGCATCAACGCGTCGTCGATCGCGTTGGCGGGTTCGGAGGCGGAGCGGGTGGTGTGTCGTGCGGTCACGGGCCGAGGAGCGTGAGCGGCGCGACCGCCACGCCGTCGCTGCGCTCATAGGCGTACCCGGTGGCCGTGATGACGAGCAACTTGGCGGGCGGACCCATCCGGTCGGTGTCTATGTGGTCACAGAGCTTGTTCAGCGATGTAGCGGCTTCGTCGATGGAACTTGGCTCGCCGAGCCTGACCTCGACAGCGATCCAGCGGCCGTCGCGCAGTTCGACGATGGCGTCTGCTTCGAGTTCGTTGCTGTCGGAGTAGTGGTACACGCTGCCACCGAGCGCATGGGCGTAGATGCGCAGGTCGCGGACTGCCAACGATTCGAACAGGTGGCCGAGCAGCGCACGGTCGTCGAGGAGTCGTTGCGCGTTCGCGCTCAATGCGTTGACGGCGAGCGCCGGGTCAGCCAGATGCCGTTTCGCTGCCTGGCGCAGGCGGGCGCGCGACGCCAGGTGGGGTGACCAGTGCGGCTGGTCTTCGCTGATGTGGATGGCTTCGAGCGTGGACAGGTAGCTCTGCAGCGTTGCGTGAGCGAGCGGCTGCCGCCCCGCGATGTCTGCAGCAAGCGTCTTCATTGTCGGCGCTGAGCCGCTGTGACGTGCCAGCGAGGCAATCGTGCGGCGCACGTTGGTGGGGTCGTGTCTGCGGCCGGCAAGCTGCCTGATGTCTGCCCGGCAGGTTTCTTCCAGGTAGTCCGTCAGATACAGCTGGGCATCGGACGGACTCATCGCTGCACATGCGGGCCAACCGCCACGACAGAGCACATCGACGACGGAGCGCAGTTGTGCTGCAGCATCACCGTCGTAGGTCTGGTCTGCCGTGGCCGGCGAGTCGCTGGGCCATGCGGCGCATGCCTCGCCGTCGAACAGGCCTGCGAGGCTGACCAAGCCGGGCGAGTCACCCGACTCGAACAGCGACAGCGTGCGCATCCGCAGCCGAGCGACCCGGCCGGCGCCGGAATGACGGGTGATGTCATCGGCTGGCTGGGCCGACCCCGTCAGAAGGAAGAGTCCTGGTCGACCGAGGCGGTCGCTGATGCGCCTGAGCTGGTTCCACAGCGGCTCGGCGAGCTGCCACTCATCGAGCAGTGTCGGAAACGGCCCATCGCCTAACGGCAGCGTGCCGTGGGCGGCGTGCTCCCGGGCGGCGCTGTCGCGATCAAGCGGCAGGATGCGCTGTGCCAGCCGGCTGGCTGTCGTGGTTTTGCCGCACGCGCGCGGTCCGTCAATGACGGCCATCGGCATGATCCTCAGCCGTTCGGCCAGCAGTACATCGACGACGCGCGGCAGGTAGGCAACTGTGTCTGCCGTCGCGTCCATTGCAGCCTGACTGTAGCGAACTCAGCCGTGCAGACTCCACCTATGTGAATGTTTGCAGGTGATGCATGTGAACATTTGCAGGCATCACGCTGCGACGATTGCGGAAGCGCTCATGCCGGTTCGACGCAGGTCTGGATGCCGTTTTCGCGCACCACGCGACGCAGTGCGTCAGGATCGATTTCTTGCGGCGACGGTGTGTCGTCGTCTTCACTCCGCTCTAGGTCGCTCGCGTTCCTGCGGCGATGCGGCGGTCGGAGAAGGCAGCGCGGACGTCATCTTCCAGAGACAGCCAGTCCTGCACGAATCCAAGTGCGACACCGTGCTCAAGCGTGTCGCCCAAGTTGTAGTCGTCCTACAGGCCCCATGCATCGAACACACGAGCGGCGCCGTGCAGCGCGCTCGGCGTGGCGAACAAGTATCCAGTCCGGATGCTGATGCGATTCGCCATAGCGCGTACCTTACTGACTCGGCTCGACGGTCAGTGCTGCGCCACGACGCTGGACGATTGCTGATCGGGGACCAACTCCGTCCGCCATTCGCCGATGTGTGAGTCGGCATCCAAGTACTCGGTGATCATCTTCAAGAGATCGGCGAGGTCGTCCGCGCCTCCGTCTAGCTCTGCTCTGACGCAGGGCCTCGCCGTCTGCGGGGCTCGGCCCAGCCGCACGACCGGCCCGCTCGCGTTGGTGTCCGTAGACTCGGCGTTGTGACCGTTACCCGCTTCTGGCGTCCTGTGGAGATCCCCGACGATCTCGGGGATCGCCCTGCCGCGGTCCGAAGCGGCCGGGTGAAGCTGCCGAATCACATCGCGTGGAGCGGCCAAGGCGAGTACGACCTCGACGATCCGCGGGGCCGGGAGCATGTGTACGAACTGGTCATGACCGAGGGCAACGAGGACGATGTGCGCACCTACATCGACCTCGACGTGCTGTTGGGCATGTGGGACACGATGCGGATCGCCCCATATGTCCGCGAGCAATGGGCCGAGCACCTGCGCTCTCGCGGCCTGATCCCCTAGAGCGTGCTCTCGCCGCTGCAGGAGTACATCTGCCGTCTCGTCGGCGGTCTGCCCGAGACGGAGTCGGTGGTCCTCGCTGGCGGTGGTGCCCTCATCGTGCACGGCGTCGTGGACCGCGCCACCACAGACCTCGATTTCTTCTCGGCCGATGTCACCGACATCCGGCCCGCGGCCGAGGCCGTGCGCACCGCCTTGGAGAGCGCAGGCTTGCAGGTTGACATTCAGCGCGGCGGGGCCGTCTTCGTGCGACTCAGCGTCAGCGACGGCGACGACCAGACCGCCATCGACTTCGGCCCCTCGCGTCGCGCCTATCCACCGATCCATGTGAAGACCGGGCAGGTCCTCGCACTAGAGGACCTCGCTGGCGACAAGATGGCGGCTTTGTTCAGCCGCGCCGCGGCACGCGATTTCGTCGATGTCTACGCACTGTCGGCCCGCTTCAGCCGGGTCGAGCTCTACACGCTCGCCAAGGACAAGGACGCCGGCTTCTCGCTGGACCGCCTCCATGAATCGCTGGGAACCTTCGAGCACCGCTACCGGCACGACTTCCATGTCTCCGACGAGCACTACGAACGACTGCGGGCTTGGGTGCACCAGTGGCGCGCCGAGCTGCCCGGCCCCGAGGTCGACACACTTGGACACGGAATCGAACTGTGAATGCCGTGTCCGACGTGCTGGAGCCGCGTTGCTCTGCCTGTAGCGGTTGTTGCCCCAGCAGGTCACGGCCTAGCGAACAGGTATCCGGTTCGGGAACCGATGTGCTTCGCCATAGCGCGTACCGCTCTGATTCGGCTTGACGGTCAAAGCAGCGGCACGGAGGTCAGGCAGATGCAGGGGAGAGCCGGCTAGCGGCCTTCGATGGGGACGTAGTCGCGCTGGCCGGGGCCGGTGTACTTCTGGCGGGGCCGGTAGATCTTCTGCTCGGGATCGCCGAGCATCTCCACCCAGTGCGCCAGCCAGCCCGGCGTCCGGCCGATGGCGAACAGCACCGTGAACATGTCGAGCGGAAAGCCCATCGCCTCATAGATGAGCCCCGAGTAGAAGTCGACATTGGGGTACAGGCGCCGGTCCTTGAAGTAGGAGTCGCTGAGCGCCACCTCTTCGAGCTTCATGGCGATGTCGAGCAGCGGGTTCAGGCCGGTCACCTTGAACACCGCATCGGCGGTCTCCTTGATGATCTTGGCCCGCGGGTCGTAGTTCTTGTACACCCGGTGCCCGAAGCCCTGCAGCAGCACATCGCCGGACTTGGCCCGCTCGACATACGCAGCCACGTTGTCGAAGCTGCCGATCTCGTGCAGCATCCGGATGACCTGCTCGTTGGCGCCCCCGTGCAGCGGCCCGTACAGCCCGCAGGTGGCCGCCGCCACCGCCGAGTACGGATCGGCCCGGCTGGACCCCACCGTGCGCATCGTGGTGGTGGAGCAGTTCTGCTCGTGGTCGGCATGCAGAATGAACAGCACGTCGAGGGCTCGTGTCAGCGTGGGGTCGGGCACGTAGTCGGGGTCGGCCACGCTCCACATCATCCGCAGGAAGTTGCCGGTGTAGGTGAGGTGGTTGACCGGGTACTCGTACGGCAGGCCCATCCGGTTGCGGTACGTGAACGCCGCCATCGTGGGCATCTTGGCCATCAGCCGGATGATCTGGACCAGCCGCGTGTAGGGATCGTCGATGTCCTTGGCTTCGGGGTAGAAGGTGGACAGCGCGGCGATGGTGGAGACCAGCGTGCCCATCGGGTGGGCGTCGTAGCGGAAGCCCTTGATGAAGCGCGTGATGTCCTCGTGCACGTAGGTGTGGAACGTGATGTGGTGGATCCACTCGGCCGCCAAGGCCTCGGTGGGCAGCTCGCCGTGGATCAGCAGGTAGGCCACCTCGAGGAAGCTGGACTGCTCGGCGAGCTGCTCGATGGGGTAGCCGCGGTACCGCAGGACGCCCTCGTCGCCGTCGATCTCGGTGATCTTCGAATCGCAGTTGGCTGTGGAGAGGTAGGCGGGATCGTAGAACCACAGGCCTCGGTCCAGCTCGCGCAGTGCGGCCGCGGAGATCGTGCCGTCGACCACGGGAACGGTCACCGACTCTCCTGTGCGGTTGTCGGTGATCGTGAAGCTGTCCTGCGCCATCAGTCCCCCTTGTTCGCGCCGCCGAATGTACCCAATATGTCGCTCCGCCGCGAATCCCAGCGCCTAGAGGGGGGCGTTGTCGTGGCGGCGCTGGCGCAGCCGTTCGCGCTTGGTGGCCAGCATGTCGAGCGTGTCGATGAGCTCCCGGCGCGTGTCGGCGGGGTCGATGACGCAGTCGACATAGCCGCGTTCGGCGGCGACGTAGGGATTCAGGTACGTGTCCTCGTAGTCGGTGACGTAGTCGGCGATCTCGTCCTCGCCGGCGCCGCGGCGGAGTATCTGCGCCGCCTGCGATGCACCCATCACCGCCAGCTCGGCGCTCGGCCACGCCAGGTACACGTCGTTGCCCATCGTCTTGGAGTCCATGACGATGTAGGCGCCGCCGTACGACTTGCGCAGCACCACGGCCACCCGCGGCACCGTGGCGCGGGCATAGGCAAAGGCCAGCTGGGCGCCGTGGCGGATCATGCCGCGCCATTCGAGGTCCTTGCCGGGATAGAAGCCGGGCGTGTCCACCAAGGTGACCAGCGGCAGGCCGAAGGCGTCGCAGAAGTTGACGAAGCGGGCGCCCTTCTGGCTGGCGGCGATGTCGAGCGTGCCGGCGATGCTCATCGGCTGGTTGGCCAGCACGCCCACCGCGTAGCCCCCCAGCGATGCGAAGCCGGTAACGATGTTGGGCGCCCAGCCGCTTCTCAGCTCGACAAAGCAGCCGTCGTCGACCAGCTCGCCGATGATGTCGCGCACGTCGTATGCGCCGGTCGCCTGTGTGGGCAGCAGGGCGCCGGCCTCGGGGGTGAGCCGCCCGCGCGGGTCGGCCGTGTCGATGGTCGGCGGCAGCTCGTCGCAATGGTGCGGCAGGTACCCCAGCATCTCGGTCAGCGTTTCGAGCACGTCATCCGCGGACGTGATTGCGCACGCCGTCCCGGAGGCGCGGGCGTGAATCGGCGCGCCGCCGAGTTCGTCCGGCCCGATGACCACACCGGTCATCTCCTGCACTGGCACGGGGCCGCTGACGAACGCATACGCATCGTCGGCCATCACGACGATGTCGGCGAGGCCGATCAGCAGTGCGATGCCCGAGATTGCCGGGCCGGTGACCCCGGCCAGGATCGGGACCACGCCCGAGCACCGCACGAGCACCCGCGCCGCTTCGCCCCAGCCGTGCAGCGCAGCGACGCCGTGATGCGCGTCGGCGCCGCTCGAGGACAGCATGAGCACGACAGGAAGCCGCTTGGCGAGCGCGGTCTGCAGGCCGGCGACGATGGTCTCGCTGTCGGCAGGCGCAAGGGCGCCGCGCCGGTGGGGGCTGTCGGCGGAGATGAGCATGGCCGTCCGCCCGCCGAGCGTGGCGACGCCGGCGGTGACGTGTCCACTGGCGCCAGCCCGTAGCTGCAATTCCACTGTGGTGAGGTTACGAGGCGGTCACACCGGGGATGCGGCGGGCGACGCTGCGCATCACCTTGCGCAGCACGTCACGGGCTGCAGCCGCTGGTGCGGAGAGCATGCCCCGACGGCGGATCGCAAGCGCGACTTGGCGGGGAGGCAGGCCGGTCACGGTGAGCACGCTCCAGTCGCCTCGATCGGTCCAGACGGGAATCGAAGTGATCGGCACGATGGCCGGGCCGTAGCCTTGGAAGGCCAGCGTCGCGGTCAGCCGGATGCCGTCGAGTTGGGCCAGCGTCCGCAATGTCGCCCCGTGCCGGGCGGCGGCGGAATCGATCTGCATGCGCATGACCGAATCCGGGGGCCCGAGCAGCAATTCGTGCTGCTCGAGTTCGGCGAAGCTCACCTCGCGGTCGCCTTGTTCCGCCAAGGCGTGCCCGGTGGGCGCGATGACCACGAATTCCTCGGCGAACAGGGGAGTCGCAACCAGCTCGTCGTGGTCGAGCGGGGCGTTCATCACGGCGAGGTCCAATTCGCCGCCTTCCAGCAGGCGGATCAGCGCCAGGGTGGTGGAGTCGACCACCATGGCGTCCACATCGGGATGGCGCCGCCGCAGCTCGTCGAGGAACGGGGGCAGCAGCCATCTTCCGGGGGTGCCGATGATGCCGAGGCTCACCTCACCGGTGATGTGGGAGGTCATCGACGCGACATCGGCGCGCATCGCGGCGATCTCGCCGTTGATGCGTTTGGTGCGAGCGAGCACCACTTCGCCTTCCGGCGTCAGCGATCCCACCGCGCGATCCACCAGCACTGCGCCCAATTCGTCCTCCAGCTTGGCGATGTGGCTCGACACGTTGGACTGCACGGTGTGGAGCGCCCGCGCCGCCGCGGAGAATCGCCCGTGCTCGGCTACAGCGGCCAGCGCGTCGAGGTACTTGAGGTCCATGCGGCCACGCTAGCGCCCGCCCACAGATCATCTCCAAAAGAGATTGAAACTATCTGCGCTAACTGCTGGCCCGATAGTGAGACCCGCGGTAATTTGCTCGTGAGCGGTTACCCCACACCGCTCCACATATCGCACCGCCGCACGGTGTCCCCCCACCCAGGCGGGCGAGTGCCGGATCGGAAGCCCCCGCTCCGACCGGCAATGGGTCGAAAGCGTCCCCCACGCCCAGCGACCTCAGCGAAGAAGCCGGCCCTCCCCCCGGGCCGGCTTCCTCGCGTTGACAGGTCAGCCTCAGAGCGAGGCTCGGATGATGTTGAGCGCCGAGCCTGCCTTGAACCACTCGACCTGGTCGTCGCTGAACGTGTGGTTGGCGTGGAATGAGAACGTGTCACCCGACGGTTTGCGCACTTCGACGGTGACGGGGCGGCCCGGCGCCAGATCGGCGAGCCCCACCACCGAGATCCGGTCGTCCTCATCTATGCGGTCGTAGTCGGCGGGATCCGCAAACGTGAGCGGCAGCATGCCCTGCTTCTTCAGATTGGTTTCGTGGATGCGGGCGAAGCTGCGGCACAGCGCCACCAAGCCGCCCCGGAAGCGCGGCTCCATGGCGGCGTGCTCACGGCTCGAGCCCTCGCCCATGTTCTGGTCGCCGATCACCGCCCAGTTCACGCCGGCGGCGTGATAGGCCTTCGCGATCTCCGGGTACGGCTGCGTCTCGCCGGTCAACTGGTTCTTGCCATGCCCGACGTCGTAGCCGTCGAAGGCGTTCACCGCACCGAGGTACAGGTTTCCCGAGATGTTCTCGAGGTGGCCCCGGTAACGAAGCCACGGACCGGCCATCGAGATGTGGTCGGTGGTGAACTTGCCCTTGGCCTTGACCAGCACCGGGAGATCTGCGTAGTCGTTGCCGTCCCACGCTGCGAACGGCTCGAGCACCTGCAAGCGGTCCGAGGTGGGCGAGACCCGCACCTCGACGCTGCGGGGGTCGGCCGGCGGGGGCACGAATCCGCTCTCGCCCGGATCGAAGCCGGCCGGCGGCAGCTCGACGCCCACCGGCGTCGGCAGCGTGACCGGCTCCCCGGCGTCGGTGTGCAGCACGCCGTCCACGGGATCGAAGTCGAGCGTTCCCGCCAGCGCCAACGCCATGACGGTCTCGGGCGACGTCACGAATGCCAGCGTGGCGGCATCGCCGTCGTTGCGCTTGGGGAAATTGCGGTTGTAGGAGGTGACGATCACGTTCGCCTGGCCGGGCACGTAGTTCGCGTCGCCGGAGCGGTCCCACTGGCCGATGCAGGGCCCGCAGGCGTTGGCGAGCACGGTGGCGCCCAGCGCCTCGAAGTCGGCGAGCAGCCCGTCACGCTCGATGGTGGCCCGCACCTGCTCCGAGCCGGGGGTCACCAGCAGCTGTGTCCGGGCCCGCAGCCCCTTGGCGGCGGCGTCGCGGGCGATCGAGGCAGCCCGGGTGATGTCCTCGTAGCTGGAGTTGGTGCAGCTGCCGATGAGCGCGGCGCTGATCTGCAGCGGCCAGCCCTCGGCCTGGGCCTCCGCGCCCAGGGCGGACACCTCACGGGCGAGGTCGGGCGTGTGGGGACCATTGATGTGGGGCCGCAGCCGCGACAGGTCGATCTCGATGACCTGGTCGTAGTGGGCGCCGGGGTCGGCTGTCGCATCGTTGTCAGGCCGCAGGTGCTCGGCGACCCCGTCGGCCGCCGCGGCCACCGCAGCGCGCCCGGTGGCCGACAGGTAACGGGCCATCGCGGCGTCGTAGCCGAACAGCGATGTGGTGGCCCCGATCTCGGCGCCCATGTTGCAGATCGTGCCTTTGCCGGTGGCGCTGAGCGATTCGGCGCCGGGGCCGAAGTACTCCACGATCGCCCCGGTGCCGCCGGAGACCGTGAGGATCTCCGCCACCTTCAGGATGACGTCCTTCGGCGCACTCCAGCCGGACAGCTCGCCGACCAGGTGCACGCCGATGACCTTGGGCCACCGCACGTTCCAGGCGAAGCCGGTCATGACGTCGACGGCATCGGCGCCGCCCACGCCGACTGCCACCATGCCCAGCCCGCCGGCATTGGGCGTGTGGCTGTCAGTGCCGATCATCATCCCGCCCGGAAAGGCGTACTGCTCGAGCACGACCTGGTGGATGATGCCGCTGCCGGGCTTCCAGAACCCTGCGCCGTAGCGGGCGCACACACTCTCGAGAAAGTCGTACACCTCCTCGTTGTTCTCCGAAGCGGCGAGCAGATCGCGCTTGCCGTCCTCGCGAGCTTGGATGAGATGGTCGCAGTGGGTCGTGGTGGGCACCGCCACCTCGTCCAGCCCGGCAGTCATGAACTGCAGCCACGCCATCTGTGCCGTGGCGTCCTGCATGGCGACGCGATCGGGCGCCAGGTCGACGTAGGAGACGGCCCGTTCGAGTCCCTGTTCACGGTGGGAGAGGTGCGCGATCAGGATCTTCTCCGACAGCGTGAGCGCGCGGCCCAAGCGCTCACGCCCGAACGCCACTGCGTCGGCCAGCCCGGCGTACACCCCTTCGATCAGCTCAATCGGCGTACTCGCGTGAACGGCCATATGTCCTCCTGGGCTCGTCGGCGTGCTCAGCCCATGCGCAGCGGCCGAGCTTGCCCGCTGTCGAACCTATCCAGAGCAAGCGCGCACTGGCGCGCCTTCCCGTCGCTGCGCGACCAGAGGCTCAGCCGCTCAGGGGCGCACTTCGTAGTAGAGGTTCGCGGCGTCGTTGAAGTCGTGCTCGGTGAAGCGCGTGAAGCCTGCGGATGCAGTCATCTCGCGGGCCTTGTCGGGATAGAGACCGAGCGTGCCCAATCCCATGCCGCCCGGCTCGCTCAGCGCCGACTGCAGGCAGCTCGTGATGGAGAAGCCGTAGAACATGGCCAGCATCGGGTTGCGCTGGTCGAGGTTGAAGTCGCCCTTGGAGCGGATGTCCTTGATGAGCAGCGTGCCGTCTGCGTCGAGCGCAGCCCGGATGGCATCCAACGCGTCGTCGGGCCTGGGCATGTCGTGCAGGCAGTCGAACGTGAGCGCCAGATCGAAGTCGCCCGTGGCGGGAACGTCGGCGGCGCCGGCCTCGACGAAGGTCGTGTTCTCCAGGCCCTCGTCCTCAGCACGTTCCTGTGCTTGCTGGACGGCGATGGCTGACGGATCGAAGCCGACGACCTCGGTGTTGGGCCACTTCTGCGCGATCAAGCAGGCTGACACGCCCGCTCCGCAGCCCACGTCCAGCACCTTGGCGCCGCGTTCCAGCTTGGCCACGACGCCGTCGAGGCCTCCCAGAATCACCGACGTGAGGTTCTGGCGGCTGAACGGCCCGGTGGTGCGGGCCAGGCCGGCCGCCGCCCGGGGACCCTGCTGCTCGTAGGTCATGCCGATGCCGGTGCGGAACGAGTCGAGGATCAGATCCAGGACCTGGTCGCCCAGCCCGCCGCGGAAGGCGCCCATGGCGAAGTGCAGCGAGCCCTCCTCATCGACGAGCAGCGCCTCGGCCTCGGGCGACAGCGAGAAGGCGCCGTCGTCGTGGGCGACGAGGCCGGCAGCGGCCACGCCGTACAGCCACTCTCGCACGAGCCGCTCGGCAAGGCCGGTCGCCTCGGCCACCTCGTGGCTGGTCGCGGGCTGGGCCTCCGAGAGGGCTGCGAACAGCCCGAGCTGGTCGCCGATGTGCAGCATCGCCGACACCATCTCGCCCTTCTTGTACGTCCACACTTGGAAGGCGAGCTTCTTCAGGAGATCAGGGTCGATCTCACGGCGCTCGGTTGCAGTCTCAGCCATCCGCAGAACGCTACTCGCCCTGTGTTTCCCGCTCATGTTCGCTCCGCTCACGGGCCGCTCAGGCCCCGGCTTCGCTTGGCGGCTCAGCCTCTTGGCTGGTCGTTCAGACGGCGCAGAGGGGGTCGTCGCCGACGGGGGGCTGGTGGAAGCACAGGATCGCCTCGACGCCGACATAGGTGAACTCCCATGGCTCGGGCACCGGGCCCTGCCGGCCGCCGTCAGGCGGGTAGCTCGGGATCCAGCCGTGCTGCTTGGCGTTGGCGAAGTTGTCGGCCGACATCCACTCGTAGGCGGGCGAAGAGCCGAAGTGGGCGTGCCCCGCCTGGCCGATGTCGATCGCGTATCCCGTGTGGTGCTTGGAGTAACCCGGCGGCGCAGACATCTTCAGGCGCTCCGCCAAGTCCTCGAGCTCATACGGCGTTTCGAGCGGGCGCAAGAACACCGTTCGCTGGTAACGGTGCCCCCGGTACGCCGAATTGAGCTCCAGCTCGAAGCCGTGCTCGGCAGCGTCCTGCTCCAAGGCCAGCCATGCCGCGGCGGCGGGCCGCTGCAGCGTCAGACCGTCGTCGATGAGGCGCAGCCGCGCGTAGTCGGCCGGCAGGGGCCGGCGCTGGTAACCGCGTTCGACGGCCTCGGTGCGGATCTGCTGGTCCATCTCGGCCGAATCGGTGATCGTCGGCGAGGCCGAGAGCGGCGACAGGTTCGGCAGCGATGCCGTGGTGAACAGCTCGTTGAACTCCGGCCCGGTGAAGTGCGGGAACGACAGCGAATCGACATCAGCGGGCGCTGGCTCCTGCCAGCGCGACACGGGCTCGTCGAGAGCTGGCGGCGGCGCCCATGGCCCGATGATCGGCTCGCGGACTGCTGCTGCCGGCTCGATGACGGTCGCCCCGAGCGGCTGCGGCAAGACAAGGGAGGCGAGACCGAGCGCCAGGGCGGCAATTGCCCAGCGGCAGCGCCGCCAGCGTGAGGAGGGAATCTCAGCTGACACCAGCAGGCTCATCAGCGCCTACCAAGGTGCGGAACAGGTCGGCGTAGAGACCGTCTGCGGCGAGCAGATCGAGATGGCGACCCTGCTCGACGAGCCGGCCGTGATCGAGTACCAGTATCTGGTCGGCGTCGGTGATGGTCGACAGACGGTGCGCGATGACCAGCGCGGTGCGACCGGCAAGCGCCGTCGCGAGCGCGCTCTGCACCAGCGCCTCGTTCTCGCTGTCGAGGTGACTCGTGGCCTCGTCGAGCACCACGATCGCCGGACGCTTCAGCAGCACGCGCGCAATCGCGAGACGCTGCTTCTCGCCGCCGGAGAGCCGGTAGCCGCGCTCGCCCACGACAGTGTCGGCGCCCTCGGGCAGGCTCTCGATCAGCTCGTCGATGTGCGCCGCCCGGCAAGCCGCTGCGAGCTCCTCGTCGGTCGCGCTCGGTCGCGCATAGCGCAGGTTGGCGGCGATGGTGTCGTGGAACAGGTGCGGATCCTGGGAGACGACGCCGATGTGAGATCGCAGCGATGCTGACGTGACGTCGCGCACGTCGTGCCCGTCGATGGACACAGCACCGCCGTCGACGTCGTACAGCCGGGCAATGAGGGCGGCAAGGGTCGTCTTGCCGGCGCCCGACGGCCCGACGAGGGCAACCGTCTGACCCGGCTCGATGACGGCGGACACCCTGTCGAGCACCGGTCCCCCCGCAGTGTCGCTGTGCTGCTGGGGCGTCGCGGGTGCCCCGCTGTGCTGCTGGGGCGTCGCGGGTGCTCCGCTGTGCTGCTGGGGCGTCGCAGGTGCTCCGCCCAGTTCGAGCAGCATCTCGCTGTCGGCAGCGGGGTAGGCGAAGGTCACCTCCCGCAGCTCGATCCGCCCGTCCACGGAGTCGAGATCGACGGCGTCTGAGCGATCGGCAATCGGGTTCGGCAGGTCGAGCACCGCGAACACGCGCTCGAACGAGACCAGCGCTGTCATCACGTCGACCCGGGCGTTCGTGAGGCTGGTCAGCGGCATGTAGATCCGCACGACCATCAGCCCCATGGCCACCAGCGTCCCCACCGTGAGCGCGCCGGAAATCACCAGATGCGCGCCGACCCAGTACAGCATCGCGGCCCCGACGGCCCCCACCAGGCTGAGACCGATGAAGAACGCTCGCCCGTAGAGCGCGCTGCGCACACCGATGTCGCGCACGGTCCGCGCTGAGCGGCTGAATCCAGCCCGCTCGATGTCATGCCGTCCGAACAGCTTGACCAGCAGCGCGCCGGCCACGTTCAAGCGCTCGGTCATCACGGTGTTCATCGCTGCGTTGTGCTCCATGCTCTGGCGCGTCAACGCTTGCAGCCGTCGGCCCACTCGCTTCGTCGGTGCGATGAACACCGGCAGCAGCGCCAGCGCGAGCAGCGTCAGGCGCCACTCGAGCGCCAGCATGGCCACGAGCGTCGTGGCCAGCACGATCGTGTTCGACACCACCGAGCTGAGCGTGCCGGTGAACGCCCGCTGGGCGCCGATGACGTCGTTGTTCATCCGGCTGATCAGCGAGCCAGTCTGCACATGGGTGAAGAACGCGATCGGCATCCGCTGCACATGGTCATACAGGCTGACTCGCAGATCGAAGATCAGCCCTTCCCCGATGCGCGCCGACCACCAGCGCTCGATGAACGACAGGCCGGCCTCGCAGAACGCCGCCGCCACGATGATCGCTGCCAGCACGTTGAGCTGCCACCGGTCTCCCGCCGGAATGGCCTCGTCGATGATGCGCCCGAACAGGATCGGCGGCACCAGGAACGCCAGCGCTCCGAGCAGTTGCGCTGCGAGGAATCCCGACAGCATCATCCGGTACGGCCGTGCCAAGGCCGCTGCCCGGCGGACGGTGCCCGGCGCTATGCGACGTCCTTCCACACCGGCTGGGTCGTGCCCCATCGCGCCGTGTGCGGATGCCATCGACTGCATGAATCGAACGATACGAGCCGAAGTGGCTCAGACACCTGAACCTGTCGGAGCGAATGCTCAGACGTAGGGCCAGCGGCGCTTTGAGGCCGTTGCGGTGGCAGAGGAACCATCGGGCGGCGCGGGCTCGGTGAGCGCCCAGCGGCGCCGCCACGCTGAAGCCGTGGGGCCCTCGAGGCCCGGGCTGTCGGCGCTGTGCAGGCGCCGGCGGGCTGCGAACCAGTTGCCCGTGGCGGTCTCGTCGGCGAGCCCCTCCACTGCGGCTTGCAGCCGCCGCGTGAAGCGGCGGTTGTTCTCGCCCTCGTCGAAGCTCAGCGGGCGGCCGAAATTGATCACCGAGCGGGCCCGCCTGGGCCACGCACGGCCCTTGCGCAGGATGTCGAAGGTGCCCCGGATGTGCACGGGCACCACCGGCACGCCTGCCTGCTTGGCCAGGAAGGCCGCACCGGGCCGGAATTGCTGACCCCAGCCGTCGCGGGAACGACCTCCCTCCGGGTAGATCACGAGACTCCAGCCGCCGCGCAGCAGCGTCACCGCCTTGTCGATGGTCCGGCGGTTGAGTGCGGTTCGCTCGATGGGGATGGCGCCGACGAACAGCGCAGAGATCGCCGAGGTCGCCCGGTTCCCGAAGAAATAGTCGGCCGCAGCGCCGACTACGAGCCGGTTGCACCACGGCTCGGGAACGGAGGTGGCGATGACCGCCGTATCGACATGGCTCTGGTGGTTGGCTGCGAACACCGCCGGACCGTCGAGCTCGCTGAGCCGGTCCACGCCCTTGATCGTCGGCTGGGCGTAGTAGCGCACCAGGGCGCGGACGATCGTGTCGCGTGCCACCCGTCGGGCAACCCGAGCCGGGAAGCGCCGAGCCCAGTCGGTGTCGTAGTTGGCGCCGGCATTGACCGGCAGGGGCGTCTGGCCCCGAGGGGTTGCCGCCGCCCGCAGCGGGAAGTCGGCGCCGCGCATGATGCGCGTCACCGACGCCCTCGTGCGCTGGGCGCGCTTGGCCCCGAGGTGGGAGATCGGGGGCTTCTCAGACGACATCGGCCATCAGCATGGGCGGATTGTGAAAATGCGTGATCGACGGGTCGCGCCCGACCACGTCGGTTGCCATCTCGAGCGCATCATTCATCGTCGAAGCCGAACGGAAGCCCATGCGCTGGGCGGCGGCCCTGTCGCCGCCCACGATGATCACCCCGCCCAGATGCTCAAGCGCATGTGCGCACCAGTACCACATGTAGAACGGGTGAACACCGTGGTAGGCGTACGAGGTGCGGTACAGGTGCCGGTACCACTCGTCCTCCGCGTAGCGCTTCTCGTACCGGTGCTCGATGACCGCCGGATCGGTGGTGTCGGCGAGCACCTCTTCGAAGAAGTCGATGTAGCTGGGATGGTGCACCGGGTGGAACTCCCACGGCGTGGGGTGCGTCATGATCACCACGCCGCCGTGGCGGACGAGCGGCTTGCCCCGGTACAGGTTGAAGAAGTAGCCGAGACCCAGGCACGCCACCAGGATCGGGTTCATGATCGAGTTGACGTTGTAGGGGCAGATGTAGGGCAGCCCCATCGTCAGCACGTCGGTCTGGCCTTCCACCCGCACCAAGTGCTGGCGGTAGACGTTCTCGAGCGTCTGGCGGTGCACGGCCTCGACCTCGCCGGCCTGCACGGATGTCAGCCCGTACGGTGCCCGGATGCCTTGGAAGATGCGTCGGGCCTGACGGCGGGACATCAGGTCGAGCGCCGTTTTGGTGCCCATCAGCATCATGCGGTCTCGCGGCGTCATCTCCCACTCGCGGCGCTTCAGGAAGTCGTACGGCGACGGGAATTCGTTGTTGTTGAGCGTGGTCTCGATCTGGAACACCTTCACACCGGCTTCTGCCAGCAGGCGTCCCTGGCGCCAGTTGCGAGTGTGCAGCTCTGAGCTCTCGGGGTC
Organism: Acidimicrobiia bacterium; assembly: GCA_022826045.1. Classification (GTDB taxonomy): domain Bacteria; phylum Actinomycetota; class Acidimicrobiia; order Acidimicrobiales; family Poriferisodalaceae; genus Poriferisodalis. The sequence continues at coordinate 34,189 of JAJDVQ010000088.1, forward strand.
CATGAACGATGTCGAGTGCAGCATCGTGTGCACGTTGTGGTGGTGGCGCAGCGCCGTGTAGGGCGACAGGCCGGTGGCGACGCTCTTGTGGCCGCCGTCCATCGACACCAGGTTGATGTTGACGTACACCAGCAGGTCCGACTCGGCGGCGCGCTTGGAGATCACCACCTCCTCGCCGGCGTCGGTGGTGCCGAGGTGGGTGAGCGCGTCGGGATCCTCGGCGTCGAAGTTGTAGAGCTGGCCGTGGGGGGCGAAGGCGTCGTACACGCGGTCGCCGACGGCGTGGCGCAGCTCTGCTTCGGTCATGCGGCGATGCAGCGCCAAGGCGGCGATGAGTTCGACGTCGTCGACGCCGGCGGCGGCCGCCATGTCCAGGACCTGCTCGATGATCCGGCCGCGGATGTCGGGGGCGGCCATCGGGGGCAGCGGCAGGGAGAGGTCGTCGAAGGCGATGGTCAGCTTCATGCCTGGCTGCATGTATGCGGCGAGGGGATCGCGATCGCCCAGCGGATTGGACAGGGCTTCGGCGATGGCACGCTCGGGATCGCGCACCGGATCCAGCGGCTCGTTGGGATAGACGACCCGGCTGCCGACGGGCAGTTTCTCCAGACGGAGCCCCTCGCCGTGGTGGAACAGGATCGGCGGGGTGGTGCGATCCACCTCGAGCACGAGGCCCTTGCGCGCGGTCACCGTACTGACCCTGCGACGCGGGCCCTGCGGGACCGGTGCGTGCGGTCGAGCCGGTCGGTGTTGGCGCGAACCCGGAACGGCGGCGCTATGGGCAGCAGGGGTCGGGGGCCGCCGGGTGAGCGCTCCCAGTTCTCGCACAGCCATCCCCGCTTGTCGGCGATGGTCACGAGCCGGGTCTCCGGATTGACCGCCACCGGATAGCCCACGGCCTCCAGCATGGGCATGTCCGAAGCTGCATCGGCATACGCCACGCCCTGTGCCAGGTCGAGCCCTTCGGTTGCCGCCCAGTCCACCATCATCTGGGCGCGCACCTCGCCGGTTGGCGGCACGTCGATCATCTCGCCGGTATAGCGCCCCTCGCGGCTGTCGATGCGCGCAGCGATGATGTGGTCGAACAGCGGCGCCAGCGGCTGCACGGCCAGCTCGAGCGCACCGGTGATGAGCACCGTGCGATGCCCGGCGGCTCGATGCTCACGCACCCGTCGCAGTCCCGCCGGGAACGCCTTGGTCAGGAACAGGTGGCTGAGCATCTCCGCCGCATCGGCGTCGAGCTGGCCTACCGGCGCACCCTTGTAACGCCGGTAGAAGTAGCGCAGGAAATCGGTGCGGTCGCGGCGATCCCGTCGCCACAGGCCAGGCGTCTCGGCGAGGGTGCGCAGGGCGAAGCGCACTCGCTGGGGCGTATCGAGCCGCCGGGTTGCGAGCCATGCATAGGTCTCGACCACGTTGCTCGCGATCAGCGTGTTCTCGAGGTCGAATGCGGCGAAGTGGCGTGCCGGGTCGAGCACGGCGGTGCGCAGGCGCTCGTTGCGGCTGGGCCCGGTGCGGGGTTGGGGCGTGGTCTTGACGCGCGCCTGGGCGATGACGGTCGGCAGGTGCACGTCGGCGATGTAGGCGGCCCAGTCGATGACACGCGGATCGAAACCGAATCGCTCGCGGTCGGCAGCAGGCAGTGATTCCCACAGCTCGGTCGTGCGGTCGATCTCGTACAGCGCTTCGCACTTGCCGTAGGCGCCGTACAGCAGGACGTAGTCGCGGATCTGCTCGAGTCCGGCTCGCCGCTGCGCGAGCCGGATGGTGAAGTCGTTGCGCCCGCGCATCGGCAGGCGGTGCACCACTTTCTCTGCCGTGTTGAACAGCGACATGGCCCGGTCGAGCTGCTCTTCCAGGCCGCTCGCTCCGGCGTAGTTCCACTGGGTGCTGGCCGTGGGATGGCCTTTGGCGTCATAGACGGGGTGGTCCTGGAACCACTGCATTGTCGTCTCGGTCAGCACCTTGAAGCGCAGCGGGTTCACCGCACCCGAGGCCACCTGGAAGATCTCCGGCTCGGGCGCCGGCCCCCGTGCCGCCACGGCGATGATCGCTGCGGCAACCATGTCGACCGGGATGACGTCGATGATGCCCTCGGGGTAGCCCGGGAAGGTGTCGAGCTCGCCCTTGGCGAACGACACGAACAGCGGCTCGGCCATGCGGAAGCCGCGGATCCAGCCCGGCGACGGCTCGGCGAAGGCCGATTCGATGATGGACGGGCGAACGATGGAGATGGGCACGTCGCCCTGCAGCTCCACCAGCGCCTGCTCGCCCAGCGCCTTCGAATACGTGTAGACGTCGGGCCATCCCAGCGAGGTCGCGCGGCTGCGGCCGGCGGTGACCATCTCGGCGTCCACCCATTCCCGGCGCAACTGCTCGGTCTTGGCGGCCAGCAGCGGCAGGCCGGCGGGGCCGAGTTCGGAACGCGCGTCACGGTGGAAGCGGCGCAGGCGCTCGGGGGAACGGCTGGCGGCGTCGAGATCGGCGCGGGCGCGGCGCGCGGCGGACACCTCTGCGCGCCAGTCGACGTCCATCGAGAACGGCGTGTCGGCCAGGAACACCTCGGCCGCTGAACCCCGTCGATTCCCGGCGACATAGCACGTCGACACCGCGATGAAATGCGGCGCAGCGCCTTGGGACTGGCAGGCCTCGAGCAATCGGTTGGGGCCCAGGAGATTGGTCTCGATCGATGCGTCCAGCGGGCTGTCGAAGCTGACGGTGGCGGCCGCGTGGATGATGACGTCGCAGCCGCAGAGCAGCTCGAGATCGCCGGGGGAGAGGCCGAGGCCGTCGACGCTCACATCGCCGGACACCGCCGTGATGCGCCGGCTGCAGATCTCGTCGAAGTCGCTGCCCCACGCCGCACGGAGGCGTTCGAAGGCGTCGTTGCGCAGGATCTCGCGCTGCACGCGCCGGTTCACGTCGGTGCGGCGGCCCGGCCGCACCAGCAGCACCAGCTCGCAATCGGGCACCGAGCGCAGCAGCCGCTCGACGAGCGCCGTGCCCAGGAAACCGGTTGCACCGGTGATGGCAATGCGCTTGGCAGCCAACGCGTCGGCTATCACGCCGTGTTGTCTAGCCCCAACGGGCGCCAGATACGCGCACGGGCTGCTCGGGCCACGGCGTCGCACGGAGCCTGCCGCTCTGGCTCGCTTCGCTCGCGGGCCGCTCGGGCTCGGGGCTCAGCCTCCGGACAGCTCTGCGAACAGTCGGGCGCAGGCCCTGACGGCCCTCCAGCCGCACGACAGCGCGTACCGCTCGTAGTCGCTCCCGGGCGGTCCGAATGCGGCCAGGTCGCGGCATGCCGGCGCGTCGGCGGCGCCGCAGCGCTGCCACAACTGATCCAGGTACTCGTCGTCGCCGGGCGGCGGATCCTGGGGCGACCGGCCGGCCAGTGCCGGCGGAGCGCCGTTGTCGCCCACCAGCAATACGCAGTCTCGTGTGGTGCGACCGCCGCAGGTCCAGCCGAAACTGGCATAGGCCGACCCGCCTGGCGCCGACAGCACGAGCTGCGCACATGCCCGGCTGCTGCCGCCGGCGCACGCCCTCCACCAGCCGTCCAGTTCGGGAATGCTCCCCGGCGCCGGAGACTCGGGCCCGAATTCGATGCCCAGCAGGCCGGCGTCGGCGCCCGAATCGCCGAGCAGCACGCTGCAGTGCAGGTTCTCGCGCCCCCCGCAGCTGAACGCGAATGCCTCGTAGTCGCTGCCCACGGGCGACTCGTACAGCAGGGCATTGCAGGCGCTGGCCGAGCCCTGCCCGCACAGCGCCCAGAGCTCGTCGAGTGCTGGATCGTCTCCGGGCGGGCTGTCTCCCGGATCGAAGAGCGCAGGCGCACGCACCAGCGCTGCGGGCAAGGCGGCATCGCGCTGCTGCGCAGGGGAGCGCACCCCGGTGTCCGACGGTGTCGCGGATCGTGGAGCGCCGGTGTCGAGCGCGCAGATGTCGCGGGCGATGTCGGCGAGCGGCTCGTCGGCAGGGTCGAGCGGCAGCGACAGCTCCGCCGCATCGGCCAGGCCGAGCGCCGCGGCCAGACGCTCGCGCTCGCATGCCCCCAGACCGTCGCCGCCGCTCGAATCACCAGCGCCGGGCGTCGGCCCCGAACCGCTGCATGCCGCCGACAGCAGCGCCGCCGCAATGATGATCGATACGCCGTGGAGCACTGGCGTCAGTCTGGCCTCAGCCTGTCGGGCTGCGAAAGCTCGAGTGTTACCGATTAGCCTCGGTTGTGTGGTCCCCATTCGCCGGTCGGCTTGCGACGCGGTGTCTCGCCCGCCGTCGCCTGCCGATGACGCCAGCGTGACAGTGGCTCCGCGCGCGCAAGATCGGGGGGGGGGGTCAATGGCAGCGCGGGCTGCGCCAGCGCGCGCTAGTCGGTGAGTGTGCTGTGGCATGAGACGCCTGCTGGCCGCCGGTCTGGCTGTGGTGACGGCGGCGTCGCTGCTGGCGGTGGTGCCGCTGGCGGTCGTGCCGCCCGAGGCAGCCGCGCAGACAGCCGCCACGGGCGCCCCGTACCTGCACCGCACCTCCATCGTCGAGGGTCAGCAGCGATTCTTCGAGATCTCCAACGTGCCCGATGCCTCGGCGCACTACCTGCGCATCAAGCCGCTCGCCGCGCCCTACACCGCTGAGCAAGGCGATCTGTCGGCCACCACCGAACAGCGGCTCATCACGCCGGGCGGCAACGGCGCCCAGACCCGGATCAGGCCCGCCTCCCAGCGCATCCGCTTCGAGGTGGAGGCCCGGCCCGACAACGACACCGACGACGAGACGTTCGGGCTGCAGCTCTGCTCCAGCGCGCAGTGCACGGGCGCGGCGCTGCTCGCCGAGTGGGACATCGCCATTGCCGACGCGTCCGACGCCACGCTGACCGGCACGGGCGGCGGCGGCGTCACCGTCAGCGGCGGCGGCGCCTCGATGATGGAGCGCACCGCCAACAGCGACCCCCGCGACCACCGAGGCACGATCACCGTGAGCCTCGACAGCCCGCCCACGGGGCCGATCGTGATCGTGGCGCGGGTGGCCGACACCGTGCCCGGCGCCGACGGCACGCCCACCTCGATCGCCAGCGCCACCGGCAGCTTCGCGAAGCACGAGCTCCCGTCGCCCACCGCTGCCCGAGAGGTCCTCACGATCACCCAGCAATGGCTCGACCTGCTCGACACCGACGGCACCCCCGGCGTGTCGCAGGCCGAGTGGGACGCCGCCGAGGGCGCCTGGCGTCCCGATCCGCACAGCTTCGAGGTGCGCCTGCGGGCGTTCGACAACGCCGTCGACACCCCCGGCGGCGTCCTGTCGGGAACGCTGGAGCTCACGGTGTACGACTACGACAGCAAGTACCTCGACGAGGCCGACCGCACCGTCACCGTCGGCGGACGGCAGCGCACCGTCAAAGGGCCCGACACCGCCACCGCTCCCACGGAGTACACGGGCATCACGCTGCCCGACGTGGCGCTCACCGTGACAAACGACGACGAGCCGACCCGGATGCGCCTGCTGCCCGCGGACGGCGGAGACTTCACAGCCACCGAAGGCAGCGCGACCGACACGGCAAAGTTCCGAGTGGTCATCGACCGGGCGCTCACGGCCAACGAGACGGTGACGGTGCCGCTGGCGTTCTCCGGGGCGGCGCTGGGCACGCACTTCAGCGTCGCCCTCGACGGCTCGCCCGCCGGCGCCGCCTACGCAGACTCCGACGACGGCACGCAGGGGCGGCTGACCCTCTCGGGGGCGGGAGCGCAGCGGGCCACGCTGGCGGTGACGGCGCTGACCGACTCCGACACGGTGAGCGAGACGCTCGAGGCGAGCATCCCGCGGCGCTCCGACACCGGCCCGGCCCCGTACTTCACGTCGAGCCTGGCGGGCGGCCTGTGCGCGGGGTCGGGCTGCGCCGGCCACAGCAGCGTCGGCTACGACAGCACCGAGGGCGAGCAGCGCTCGTACCGGATGACGCTGATCGACCAGACCGCTGCCGCAGGCCTGGCGGTGCTGGACGTCGGCGACGGACGCCTCCTGGAGGGCGGACGGTACCTCTACTCGGTGCGGCTGACCGCCCAGCCCACCGGCGATGTCACGGTGACCGTCGCCAGCGCCGACCCGAGCAAGGCGATCGTCACCGCGGGCGCGTCGTTGAGCTTCGGCCCGCAGTTCTACCCCAGTTGGCGTCACCGACAGTACGTCATCGTCAGCGGCGTGCAGAATGCAGACGATGCCGCTGATGCGCTGGTGGGCATCACCCACACCCTCAGCGGCCCCGGCGCATATGCCGGCGTGGCGCCCGTGACCCACACCCTGACCCTGGTCGACGACGACGCCACCACCGTCACCATGGCAGGCAACGGCGTGCGCACCGTCGGCAGTGCCGACAGCATCTCGCGGGTCATGGTGGAGGGCGAACCGGGGACGGTCGACAACTCGCTCACCGTGAGCCTGAGCCGCCCCCTCGTCGACGGCGAGTTCGTGCGGGTGCCGCTGTACCTCGAGGCCAAGGGCCACACCAGGCCCGGCGCCGCGCAGGAGTGCGTTCTCGACGACGACGGCAACGGCAACACGGTCGAAGCATCGGACGGCACTTCCTGCGACGTGGTCCAGAGCGTCCGCGGCCCGCGGGTCTCGGCCAACGTGGCGTATCCGCCCCGCCTCAACGACTTCCAGATGACCGCCTCAGGCGTCGGCGTGTCGGTGGAGGCCGTCGACCGGCTGACCCCCAGTCACGTCGGCTACCGCTATCTGGAGTTCCGCGGCGCCGGCGCGCAGAGCGCTGTCATCGAGATGCACGCCACCGACGGCTTCGACGACGGCGATGCCCACCACGAGGAGTTCCGCATCGCCTTTCCCAACGACTTCCGGGCACTCAACCCGAACCACCCCGAGTACACCGGCCGCTACCTGCCGCCGGTGACCAACCTCGACGGCGGCATCGAGGCGTGGGTCCCCGGCGCGCAGGCATGGTTCGCCATCACCGACGACGAGTCGCCCGATCAGGCCGACGTCGAGGTGCCCCCCGACTGGCCGCTGCTGCCCTCTGGCCTGGAGCCCGGCGACAGGTTCCGGCTGCTGTATGTGACCAACGCCTCCACCGCCGCGAGCACCGGCGGGTCGGGCGGGCGCACGGCGTACACCGATTTCGTGCGTGCCGAGATCACCGGCGCCGGCCTCAAGCAGGGCGGCGTGGCCGACCTCAAGCCGTATGCGAACCGGATCCATCCGGTCATCACCATCGACAACGGAGGGGCGGCGTACATCAACGCCAGGTTCGACCCGAACAACAGCAGCCACCCTGACGACCCCATCTACTGGGTGGGCGGCAACAAGGTGGCCGACGACAAGGCCGACTTCACCGACGGCAGCTGGGACGACGAGGCCAGTCCCACCTACGCCGACGGCACGGCGGCCGCCATCGCCGCCGGCGGCTACTGGACCGGCTCCAAGTCGCACGGGCACCGGCGCGGCGGCGCCAACTGTCCCGACGGCGGCGACCATCTGAACGCGGGCAAGCCCAGTGTGAATGTGGGCTATCTCAACTCCGGCAACAGCGCGCTCACTCCGCTGGGCCCCACCACCGACACCTGCGACCACGGCAAGCCCGCCGCCGAGCAGAGGCCCATGTACGCCCTGTCGGGCACCTTCTCGGTGGGGAGCACCGGCGCCCGCGTCGCCGACGCCGCCGCCGCGGAGGGCAGCGCTGTCACCTTCACCGTCACCATCCCCGCCGCCGCGCCCCAAGGCGGCATCACGGTGCCCTACACCCTCGCCGACGGGCGGGCGAGAGCAGCCGACCCCGGCTACCTCACAGCCACCGGCGCGTCGGGCGGCACCGGCGCCGACTACGACAGCGACGCCGGCAGCGTCATCATTGCCGAGGGCGCCACCTCGGCCGACTTCGCTGTCGCCACCACCGACGACGGCGTCTACGAGAGCGACCATTACTTCACCGTGACGCTCGGCACCCCCAGCGGCACGAACGCCCCCGGCGTGCATCCCTTCGGCGGCACCGCATTGGGCATCATCGAAGACGACGCCGACGCCCCCACCCTCGCGTTCAGCTCCCGGGAGTATCACGGGTATGAGCCGGAGGGCTCTGTGACGCTCACCGTCACCAAGACGGGCGACACCCTCGTGCCGGCATCGGTCTACTGGGCCACCGGAACCCCCATCGTCGACCCTGCTCTGTTCCGCACCGCTTGGGTCTATCCGGCATCGCCGACGGGCGACTACACCGCTGATCCGGGCTATCTGGTGTTCGCCCCCGGCGACACCGCCAAGACCATCACCGTGGACATCGCCTCCGACACTGTGCGCGAGCATCCCGAGACCTTCGAGGTGCGTCTCTCCGATCCGCTCGATGCTGCGGTGGGAGCGGCCGGCCGAGTCGAGGTCGTCGTCTTCGACGGCACGCAATCGGTGGTGGTCGACGCGTCGGGGCTGGGCGGCGACGGAACGAGCATCGCGCTGACCGAGGGCGACAGCGGCACGTTGACGGTGCATCTGGAAGTCGACCCGGGTGTGCCGACTCGGCTTTTCGCCTCCGTGCTCGAGCGACCCGCGGGAGCGGACCCTCTGTTCACCGAGTTGTACGACCTGCCGCGAACCGACCGGAACCAGGTGGTCATCGACCACGACCCCGACACGACGCTCGTGGAGTCACGGGTCGATATCACGCCGGGCGCGGCGGGCAACTGGAACACCCCGCACACGCTGGCTCTGCGCATTCCCTTCGACGACGACGCCGACACCGACGCCATGCCCGGCCAGTACCTCATCAGGTTCCAGGCGCGCTCGGCGGGGGGTCCCTACCGCTACGACACCGACACCACCGACGAGACCGTCTACTTCAGCGTGGCCGACGCGGGGCATGCCGTGGTGGTCTCCCCCGACGAGCTGGATCTGATGTCGGGCAGCGCCGTGGAATACGACGTGCAACTCGCCAGCGACCCGGGCGGGACGGTCACTGTCACGCCCGCCTCAAACGACACCGGCAAGGCCACCGTGTCGTCGGCGGTGTCGTTCGACTCCGACGACTGGCGCACCCCCAAGAAGGTCACCGTCACCGGCGTGGCCCCGGGCACCGCCGCCATCACCCACGCCATCACCGCCGGCACCGCCGCCTACCCCATCGGAGGGCTGTCTCCGCCCTCGGTCGATGTGCAGGTGCGCCGATCGGCGGTCATCGACGTGACGGCGTCCGCATCCGGCGGCGACGGCGACGGCAATGCGGTGGAGGGCGCCGACGACAGCACCGGCCACCGAGCCCTCAGCCTCAATCTGAGCCGCGCGCTCGTGGAGAATGAAGTGATCACCATCCCGCTGACGGTGGCCGGGGCGACGGTGGGCGACGATTTCACGTTCGGGCTCAGCCCCTCCTCCCAGTCCGGCGTGGCGCTGCTCACGTCCGACCCGCACAGCCCGCAGAACCCGGCGGTGCAGTTCACGGCCGGCGCGGCCGCCGCCACGCTGCGCTTCGTCCCGGTGGACGACGACAAGCGCACCCGGCCCTGGATCGGCATCAGCAAGGGCGCCGGCAACCGGGCCCCGTCGGCGGGCGGCGGTGCGATCCTGGGCGCGGTGTCGGTCGGGCCGTTCGGGTTCTTCATCGACGACGACGATGCCGGCGCCGTGGTGGTGCCGCAGGACTGGGCGCTGAAGCCGTCGGGCATCGGCGCGGGCGACGAGTTCCGGCTGATGTTCATCACGTCCGGCAAGAGGAAGGCCCAGTCGGCCGACATCGACGAGTACAACGCGTTCGTGCAGCGGGCAGCCCATAGGGGCCATGCCGCGATCGTGCCCTATGCGGGGCTGGTGAGGGTGGTGGGCTCGACTGCGTCGGCCGATGCGCGGGAGAACACCGCCATGTGGGACCCGGCGGCGAACTCGGGTTCGGGCGGCTACGCCGACGGCTCGACCGCGGCCACCAAGGACAGCGCGGGCATCCCGGTGTACTGGCTGGGCGGGGTCAAGGCGGCCGACAGCTACGCCGACTTCTATGACGGCTCCTGGGACAGCACTGCCGCCGACGACACCACCGAGAGCGGCGCGGACCGCACCGACGGCGAGGCTTTCTTTTCAGGCAGCTGGAACACAGGCGCCAAACGGCCGGGCAATGAGCTAGGCAGCAACAGTGTGGCGCTCTGGAACTCAGAACGCCTCTCCACCAACACCGGCCGTAAGCCATGGAGAGATTCGGCGCTGCTCGCGGTGTCGCCGGTGTTCTCGGCGGAGGGGCCGTCGGCGGAGTTCGCGTCGGCCGCCTACACCGCGACGGAGGCGTCGGGCGCGGGTCGCAGCGTCGATGTGGTGGTGAGCCTGTCGCCCGCGCCGCAAGCCGATACCAGCGTGGCGTTCGCGGTCGGCGGGTCGGCCACCAGCGGCGACGACTATGAGGCAATCTCGAGCCCGGTGGTGGTGGGCACGTCGGGCACGGCCGTCATCACGGTCTCGGTCAACGACGACCAGATCATCGATCCCGGCGAGACGATCACCTTCACGCTGCTCGAGGGCGACGGCTACAACCTCGGCGCGCAGGCGACCGCCACGGTCACCATCACCGACGACCACGTGGGCGTCGAGATGACGGCCTCCGACGGCGATGCCGACGGCAACGCGGTGGAGGGCCAGAGCGACTCCACGGGCTACCGCACGTTCACACTGACGCTGGAGCGGGCGCTGACCGGCGCGGAGACGGTGACGGTGCCGCTGACGGTGACCGGTGCTGCGGTGGGCGACGATTTCACGTTCGGGCTCGAGCCCTCGACGCAGGCCGGGGTGTCGCTGCTCACCTCGGGCCTGCACAGCGCCCAGAACCCCGCGGTGCAGTTCGGGGCGGGCGCGCAGACGGCCACGCTGCGGCTGACCCCGGTGGACGACGACGAGCGCACGCAGCCCTATGTGGTGGTGGGCTACGGAACCGGCGCCCGCGCCCCGAGCGCGTCGAACTCGAAGCTCGCCGTTCCGGTGGGCGGGCCGTTCGGGGTGGTGCTGGTCGACGACGACATCGGCAACATCGTGGTGCCGATCGGCTGGGAGCTGATCCCTGACGGCCTCGAACCGGGCGACGAGTTCCGGCTGCTGTTCATCACGTCGTCGGCGAGGGACGCCCGCTCGACCGATATCGATGAGTACAACGTTTTCGTGCAGCGGGCCGCCGCAGGCGGCCATGCCGCGATCGTGCCCTATGCGGGGCTGATGAAGGTGCTGGGCTCGACTGCGTCTGCCGACGCGCGGGAGAACACCGCCATGTGGGACCCGGCGGCGAACTCGGGTTCGGGCGGCTACGCCGACGGCTCGACCGCGGCCACCAAGGACAGCGCGGGCATCCCGGTGTTCTGGCTGGGCGGTGTCAAGGCGGCCGACAGCTACGCCGACTTCTACGACGGTTCCTGGGACAGCACCGCCGACGACGACACCACTGAGAGCGGCGCGGAGCGCACTGTCAACCTCCTCGTATGGTCCGGCAGCGGGGCCGATGGCGCAGCCGATGCGACCTTGGTGCTGGGTGCCGGCGGGGGGTCTGCACGAGTGGGCAACTCGACCCAGCTCAGCACCTTGTCGTTCTTGACGGTGGGCAGCAATGCCGTCGTCTTCGCCATGTCGCCGGTGTTCTCGGTGGAGGCGCCGTCGGCGGAGTTCGCGTCGGCCGCCTACACCGCGACGGAGGCGCCGAGAGGCGGCCAGCAGCTCGATGTGGTGGTGAGCCTGTCGCCCGCGCCGCAAGCCGATACCAGCGTGGCGTTCGCGGTCGGCGGGTCGGCCACGAGCGGCGACGACTACACGGTGGCCTCGAGCCCGGTGGTGGTGGGCCCGTCGGGCGCGGCCGTCATCACGGTCTCGGTCATCGAGGACCGGATCATCGATCCCGGCGAGACGATCACCTTCACGCTGCTCGAGGGCGACGGCTACAACCTCGGCGCGCAGGCGACCGCCACGGTCACGATCACCGACAACGACGTGGCCGTCGAGTTGACGGCCTCCGACGGCGACGCGAACGGCAATGCGGTGGAGGGCGAAAGCGATGCCACGGGCTACCGCACGTTCACGCTGACGCTCGACCGCGAGATGGCTGGCTCGGAGACGGTGACGGTGCCGCTGACGGTGGCGGGCGCGACGGTGGGCGACGATTTCACGTTCGGGCTCGAGCCCTCGACGCAGGCCGGGGTGTCGCTGCTCACGTCGGGCCTGCACAGCGCCCAGAACCCCGCGGTGCAGTTCGGGGCGGGCGCGCAGACGGCCACGCTGCGGCTCACCCCGGTGGACGACGACGTGCGCTCCCAGCCCTATGCGGTGGTGGGCTACGGAACCGGCGCCCGAGCCCCCACCGCGTCGAACTCGACGCTCGCCGACCCGGTGGGCGGGCCGTTCGGGGTGGTGCTGGTGGACGATGAGTCCGGCGAGGTGACGGTGCCGTCGTCGTGGCCGCTGGCGCCGGCCGGCTTGGGCGACGGCGACGAGTTCCGGTTGTTGTTCCGCACGTCGGCGCTGCGTGATGCGACGTCGTCGGACATCGGCGACTATGACGAGTTCGTGCGTGCTGCGGCGGCCACGAACGGCCATGCCGACGTGCTGCCCTATGTCGGGTTCTTCAAGGCGTTCGCGTCCACGCGCAGCGCGTCGGGCCAGCGGTCGGGTTCGGGCACGTCGGCGCGGGTGCACAACGGCTTGGCCGCGCCGGGTGATCACAACGGGGCTGTGCCGTCGGGCGGCTGGGAGGACGGCTCGGCGTCGTCGACGGTGGGCGACAGCACTGTGGGTGTGCCGACGTATTGGCTGGGCGGGGCGCGGCTGGCGAACAACTATGCCGATCTGTGCGACTTGGGCTGGTCGTCGGGCGGTGGGGTCACCACCGGCTGGGACAGCGACGATCCGCGCAGCCCCGACGGGACGCGCAATGTTCCTGTCGGGCCGGTCAGCGATTATCGGCCCTTTGAGCCGTGGACGGGCACCGGCAACACCTGTGAGGCGTACGACTATCCGTTGGGCGGCGCTCAGGTGTCGAAGGGGTCCGCGGACAAAGGCGGCGGCCAGACCCTCTTCCACACGACCGCGTTGGGCGCCAGCGGCGAGTTGCGGCCCCTGTACGGCTACTCGCCGGTGTTCAAGATCGACGACTTCGTCACCCTGGCTGCTTCCGACGGCGACCCGTTCGGCAATGTGGTGGAGGGCGACACGACGACCGCGGCGGGCTATCGCACGGTCACCCTGACGCTGGACCGGGCGCTGGTCGGCGCGGAGACGGTGACGGTGCCGCTGACGGTGGCCGGGCCGACGGTGGGCGACGATTTCACGTTCGGGCTCGAGCCGTCGGCGCAGGCCGGGGTGTCGCTGCTCACCTCTGGCCTGCACAGCGCGCAGAACCCGGCGGTGCGGTTCGCGGCCGGCGCCGCCAGTGCCACGCTGCGCTTCACTCCGGCGGACAACAAGGCGCCCGTCGGCGCCCGGGTGCGCATCAGCGCAGGCACAGGCGACCGGGCGCCGTCGGCCGGCTTCGGTGGCGCGCCGGGCGTGGGCGGCGGGCCGTTCGAGTTCTTCATCGACGACGACGACGCCGCTCCTGTGGTGGTGCCT
>JAJDVQ010000099.1 GCA_022826045.1 Acidimicrobiia bacterium
TTAGAGGCCGCGCGGATAGATCGGCTCTGAACGATTTCGAGCCGTGGAATCGCCTCTGGATGGGTCTCTGACCTGCAGCATCGACACGACAGACGATGCGATTGCATACAGTCGTTTTATCAATCCGCTAACGCTCTTATCTCGCTGCCGGGCGGCAGCTCCGAAGGCGACGTGCCGTTGTAGTACGGCGCGAAGCGGCGGATGACATCGGCTCGGCTGCGCGACGACCCGCCGTCGAGCTGTTCCACACCCGCGATCCCTGCCTCGCGCAAGTGCTTCGCCACGTAACGCGCGGTGTCCGCGAACTCGGTGAACACCAGCACCTTGCGGCCCGATGGCCGGTCGCGGAGCACCTCGGTCAGGATCGCCGACACGTCGTAGTCGCTGCGATCCAGCAGGTCGGCCGCGTCGGCCAGTTCGGGCGGCACCACGTCCTCGCTGTCGTCTTCGCCCTCGCCGTCGGGGTCCACTCCGAAGCCGAGCTGCTGCTCGGGGCGAAAGCCGATGATGTCGGCGTTGACCCGCTTCCATTCGCCGAGCTGCTGGCGCTCGCGCGCCGTCGCGACGTTCTTGTCGGCAAACGCCAGCAGCTTGCGCATCAACAGGTCCAGCGATTTCGTGAATGCGTAGACGCTGCTCTCGAAGCGCTTGAGGAACATGGAGCGGATCAGCCCCACCACCTGCTTCTGGCGGTTCTCTTCCAGGCGTCGCAGCGATCAGGTTGCGGCGATCAGTCGGCTGGGGGACGGGGGCCGAAGACGGAATCGAGCTCGCAGGCGAAGCTGGGCAGGATGTCGGCGCCGTCGAGTTCGCCGTCGGGGCCGATGACGGTGGGTGTCAGGCCGGGGCGATGGACCTCGACCGTGCGGGTCTCCGGGTAGAGGACCCAGACGAGCGGCACGCCATAGCCGATCCACATGAGGCCGCGTTGATGGGCGTAGCGGCGGCTGTCTGATGGCGACTTGACTTCTACGACGAGGTCGGGCACGGCTTCGGCGTAGCCGGGGATGTCGGCGTCGAGCGGGATCTTTTCTGCGGAGGTGTAGGCGATGTCGGGTTCGCGCACGGTGTCGGGGTCGCGTTCGAGCCATACGCCCGAGTCGGAGGCCACCAGGGTGCCGAGCCCACGCGGCTCGACGAAGTTGAACAGACGAGCGCCGAGTCTCATGACGATCGTGCCGTGACGGTGTCCTGACGACATGGTCTCGTGCAGCACTCCTCGGACAAGCTCGCCTCGGACGCCGTCGCTGTCGAGCCGCAGCAGGTCGTCGGCGGTCAGCAGAGGCGCGTTTGTACCCTGCTCAACATGATGTTCATCAACTCTCATGCTATCTCCTGCAACTTCAATGTGACTCAGTTCCATGATAGCCGCAGCCGCGGAACCCTCCCGGCGCGAGCGGGAGAGCGAGGAGCGCAACGCCGCAGCCAGCGGGCGCGCACGCAACCGCCGGTCACTGGTCGGCTTCTCTGATGCGCCTGCCACCAAGGCGATAACTTCGCTGGGAGCGGTGCAGTCACGGCCAATCGTCGGCTCGGCCGCATCGGCCAGGTCACAGGGGGATACCGCACATGCTCGATACCAGGATTGCGGGCGGCACGATCATCGACGGCACGGGGACGCCGCGGGTCCAAGGCGACATCGGCATCTCCGACGGTCGCATCGTGGCCGTCGGCGACGAGGCCACGCAGGCGGCAGGTGCCGCCAAGCACACCATCGACGCCTCCGGCATGGTGGTTGCACCCGGCTTCGTCGACATCCACACGCACTTCGATGCCCAGGTCTTCTGGGACACCACCCTGTCTCCGTCGCCGTTGCACGGCGTGACCACGGTGATCGGCGGCAACTGCGGCTTCACCATCGCCCCGCTGGAGCCCGACCACGGCGACTACCTGATGCGGATGCTCGCCCGGGTGGAGGGCATGCCGCTGGAATCGCTGCAAGAGGGCGTGCCGTGGGACTGGCGCAGCTTCGGCGAGTACCTCGACTCGATCGACGGCACGCTGATGCCCAACGCCGGGTTCCTGGTGGGGCATTGCGCGCTGCGGCGGATCGTGATGGGGGAGCGCTCGGTGGGCCACGAGGCCACGCCCGACGAGCTTGAGGCCATGAAGCAGCTGCTGGCCGAGAGCATCGCATCGGGCGGGCTGGGCTTCAGCTCGTCGTGGGCCAAGACGCACAACGATGCCGCCGGCGAGGCGGTGCCCTCGCGCCACGCTTCGGCCACCGAGCTGATCGAGCTGTGCTCGGTGCTGCGGTCGAGCCCGGCCGTGGCTCTCGAATTCATCCCGACCATCGAGCGCTTCGACACCGACGTGTACCAGCTGCTTGCCGACATGTCGGTGGCGGCGGATCGGCCG
Source organism: Acidimicrobiia bacterium (assembly GCA_022826045.1). GTDB lineage: Bacteria > Actinomycetota > Acidimicrobiia > Acidimicrobiales > Poriferisodalaceae > Poriferisodalis. The sequence continues at coordinate 2,359 of JAJDVQ010000099.1, forward strand.
CTCAACTGGAACGTGATCTTCGCCAACGGCCGGCACCGAGATGTCATCGCCCAGAAGCTCGAAGCCAGCAACTTCGCCGCTCGCCAAGGCGGTCGCGTGGTGGCGCTGACCGCCCCGATGCCCGCGGTCAGCCGCCTGTGCTTCGAGAGCGGATTCCTGCTCGACACGCTGCACGGCTGGGCGGAGCCCATGGCGCTGCCGCCGGCAGAGAAGATGCAGCTGCTGGCCGACCCGCAGCGCCGCGCCGAGCTGAACGATCTCGCCCAGCAGCCGAGCGCGTTCCGGGGCGTGGCCCGCTGGGAGCGACTCACCGTGGGCGAGGTCACCAAGCCCGAGCTCACGCACTTCGAAGGCCGCACGATCGGCGAGATTGCCGACGAGCAGGGCATCACACCATGGGATGCCCTGTGCGACTTGGTGGTTGCCGATGATCTCAAGACCGGCCTGTACCCGCGTGCCGCTGGAGACGACGACGACAGCTGGGCGCTGCGCCAGGAGCTGTGGAACGACGACCGCTGCGTGATCGGCGCGTCGGACGCGGGCGCGCACCTCGACTTCCTGGCCACGTTCAACTACTCGACGTACCTGCTGGCCGCTGCCCGTGACCGCCAGATGCTCGAGCTGGAAGATGCCATACACAAGCTCACTGACGTTCCTGCCCGCCTGTACGGCATCGCGGACCGCGGCCGCCTTGCGGAGGGCTGCCATGCCGACGTCGTGGTGTTCGACCCCGACGAGGTGGCGCCCAAGCCGATCGAGGTGCGCGAGGACCTGCCCGGCGGCGCGTGGCGCCTCTATGGCGAGGCCGACGGCATCGACACGGTGCTGATCAACGGCGAGGTGGCCGTCAGCGGCGGCGAGTTCACCGATGCGCGACCGGGAACCCTGTTGCGTGCCGGGCGCGACACGGTGCCGGTGACAGCGATCGGCTGACGCTTCGAAACAGCACCTGTACCGGCGCCGCGACTGCTGGTGCCCTGCAGCGTGGTGGCTGCTGCCCGGTAGCCTCTTGGGGTCTGTCTCGCAGTCACCCCATGCGGAGTTCGAGCGTGCGTACCTATGCCCCCAAAGCATCCGAGATCGAGCGCGCGTGGTTCGTTGTCGATGCCGAGGGCATGGTGCTGGGCCGCATGGCGACCGAGGTGGCCAAGATCCTGCGCGGCAAGCACAAGCCGACCTTCGCCCCCTACATCGACGGCGGTGACCACGTCGTCGTGGTGAACGCCGACAAAGTGGTGCTGACCGGTGACAAGGCCACGAAGAAACTCGTGCACCGCCACTCGGGCTACCCCGGCGGCCTGCACAGCGAGAAATACGGCGACCTGCTGGCCCGCCGGCCGGCCGACGCGGTGCGGCGCACCATCCGCGGCATGCTGCCGCACAACCGCTTGGGCCGGGCCCAGCTGCGCAAGCTGAAGGTGTACGCCGGGCCCGACCATCCCCATGCCGCTCAGCAGCCCCAGCCGCTGCCGTTGCCTCACGCCTTGGCGCGCTGAAGCACCGATCGACATCCGACGAGAAAGACCCGAATTCGTGCCCGTTCCGCTGACGCAGACCACTGGCCGCCGCAAGCGTGCCGTCGCCCGGGTGAGGTTCGTGCCCGGCAGCGGCAACATCTCGGTGAATGGTCGCCCGTTCGAGGAGTACTTCACGTCGTCGGTGCACCGCATGGAGATCACCGAGCCATTGCGTCTCACCGAAGCCGCTGAGAGCTACGACGTCAGCGCCACCGTGGACGGTGGCGGCGTGGCAGGTCAGGCTGGCGCGTTGCGCCTGGGCATTGCTCGTTCGCTGCTGGTGCTCGACCCTGAGGCGCGGCCGACGCTGAAGTCTGCCGGCCTGCTGCATCGCGACGACCGCAAGAAGGAATCCAAGAAGTACGGCCTCAAGAAGGCTCGCAAGGCGCCCCAGTATTCCAAGCGCTAACCCGGCGTGGAACCCACCTTCGGAACCGACGGCGTTCGAGGGCGGGCCTTCGACGAGATCGACGAAGTTGTCGCGCACGCGCTCGGGCGCGCGGCGAACCGGGCGCTGTTCGCAGGCGATGATGCTGCGCGCTGGGCGGTCGGCCGCGACACGCGCGAATCGGGTCCCGCGCTGACACGAGCGCTCGTTGCCGGCCTGCGAGCGACCGGGGCTGAGGTCATCGACTTCGGCATCGTGCCCACACCGGTCGTGGCATTTGCAGCCCAGCACCTCGACATGGCCGGTGCCGTGGTCTCGGCATCCCACAATCCGTGGCACGACAATGGCGTCAAGCTGTTCGCAGCGGGCGGCACCAAGCTCAGCGATGCCGAGCAGTTCGCCGTCGCCCGGTGTCTCGACGACCTGCGGCTGACGCACGGCGACCGACCGTCCGCAGCTGAGATCGCACGCCGGCTGGACGCTGTGCCCACCGTCGGCGCGGTTGAAGCTCAGGCAGCTTCGCCGAACGAGCTGGACCGAGTGCTGGATGCCTATGAGCACTCGCTGCGCGCTGCTATCGACGGCCGCAGGCTCGACGGTCTGCACCTGGTGGTGGACGGCGCGAACGGTGCGAGCGCTTCGCTGGCGCCCGGAGTACTGCGACGGCTGGGCGCACAGGTCACGGAATTGTTCTGCGAGCCCGACGGTCGCAACATCAACGACGGCTGTGGCTCGGTGAGTCCTGGCGCGCTCGGCACGACGGTGCTCGATGTCGGCGCAGATCTGGGCATGGCGTTCGACGGTGACGGCGACCGGATGATTGCCGTGGACAGCGAAGGGCAGGTCATCGACGGCGACCGCCAGCTGGCGCTGTTCGCTGTCGACCTGGCTGAGCGGGGCCTGCTCGCCGGCGACACGCTGGTCGTGACGGTGATGTCCAACGTGGGGCTGCGCCGGGCGATGACCGCGGCCGGCATCGCAGTGGTCACCACCGCGGTGGGGGACCGTGCGGTGCTCGAAGCACTGGACGCGGGCGGTCTCAGCCTCGGCGGCGAGCAGTCAGGCCATGTCGTCTTCCGGCACGAGGCCACCACCGGCGACGGGTTGCGCAGCGCCGTGCACCTTGCCGACCTTGTTGCCCGGGGGACAGCGGGCGAATCATCGCTGACGAGCGCTGAGCTTTCCTTGCAGGCGATGCAGGTTGCACCGCAGGTGCTCCGCAACGTGCCTGCGGGCTACGGATCGCTGGGCGATGAGACGCTGCGTGCGGTCGATGACATCGCCGCAGAGGCAGGTCCTGACGTGCGGGTGCTGGTGCGTGCCAGCGGCACCGAACCGGTCATCCGCATCATGGTTGAGGCCCCGACCGAGCGCGAGGCAATGGAACTGTCGGGCCGTCTCGCCGACGTGATCGTCGAGGCCGTCGGCGCGGCCGGCACTGCCTAGTCACGGGCCGCTCGGGCCACGGCTTCGCCTCGGGGGGCCGTCGGGTGCTCGGTACCCTCGCTGTTGTGTGCGGGATCGTGGCCGTCATCGGCCGCCGCGACGACAGGGTTGCCCTGGAGGCCTCTGTGGTTGTCCCGCGGCTGCATGACGCCGCCGACCTGCTCGCCGCAGCGGCCGGGGGCAGCTCCGGCACTCGCTTTGACGGTCGCGATTCCCTCGGGCGGCTCGAAGCCGCCGCCGCGGCGCTGCGCGACGCCGATGAGGAGCTGCGATCGCTTCCCGGCGTCCGTCTGCTGGTGTCCGACGCCCGGTGCGTGCTCGACATCGAGACCGCCTTGGTGACGGTGGATGTACTCATCGCTGACATCGACCGTGCTGTCGATGCGGGCGCTGGGCTGCCCGGTGACGAGGGCGTCCGCATCGAGCGCATCAACGCCTGCCTGAGCGAGCTGAAGGACCACGCCTTCGCCGTGCGGCGCGATCGCCTGCGGATGGCCCGCCAGATTGCCGATCTGTGGGGCGGCACGCCGCCGCCTGCCGCTGTGCAGGGGCTCTGGTCGATCCAGGTGGCGCTGTCCGCGCTCGACCGGCTGGAGGTTCGCGGGCGCGACTCGGCCGGACTGCAGGTGTTCGTACGCGGCACACGACTCGACCCCGACGCCTCCGGCTCGCAGCCCGGGCGAGTGAACGATCCGCTCTTCGGTGCCGGCACAGTCCGGGATACCCCCAATGGGCTGGCATTCGTCTACAAGACCGCTTCGGAGATCGGCGAGCTGGGCGACAACACGGCTGCACTGCGAGCGCAGATCAGCGATGACAGCCTGCTGCGCTGGGCGCTGAGCGCGGAGGGTGCCGAAGCCGTGGTGCTGGCGCATACCCGCTGGGCCAGCGTCGGCATCGTCTCGGTGCCCAATACCCATCCGCTCGATGCGTGGGCACCCGACGGCGGCGACGTCGCGCACGTCGCTGCTGTGCTCAACGGGGATGTCGACAACTACGCGGACTTGATCGCCCAGCGTCGCCTGCAGATCCCGCCTGAGATCACCACCGATGCCCGCGTGATTCCCACGATGCTGCGCCAATCGCTGGCGCAGTCGAATGAACGAGACGTCGGCGGCGCCGAGCGGCTCGGGAGGGCGTTCGTTGACGCAGTCAGCGGCTTCGAAGGCTCGGTGGCCATCGCGGTGCATGCCGCCGAGGTGCCCGACGTGGTGGCGCTGGCGCTGCGGGGCAGCGGGCAGGCGCTGTACGTGGGTTCGGCAGGGCCGTCCTATGTCATCGCCAGCGAGCCCTACGGCTTGGTCGAGGAATGCCGCACCTATGTGCGCCTCGACGGCGAGACGCCCTCGGACCCGGCGAATCCTGTGGGCAGCCGCGGGCAGGTCATGCTGGTCGGCACGCCCGCAGGTGCAGCGGCCGATCTCACTGCGCTGCGCCGACTCTCCTATGACGGCACGGCGCTGCCGATCCGACCCGACGACATCGTCAATGCCGAGGTCACCACCCGCGACATCGACCGGGGCGACAACCCGCATTTCCTGCTGAAGGAGATCCGCGAGGCGCCCAGGTCGTTCAGGGCCACGTTGCGTGGCCGCATTGACACAGCCACAGCAGAACTCACCCTTCGCGCCCGGCTCGGGCCCGAGATTCTGCCGCCCGACGTGCGCGCTCGGCTGGCCGACGGCTCCATCCGGCGCGTCGTCGCCATCGGCCAAGGCACTGCGGCGACTGCTGCGGCGACGCTGCCGCACTTCTGCGAGACGTTGCTCGAGCACTCCCAGGACCAGCGCAGCCTCGAAGCGGTGGCATCGCTTGCCACCGAGTTCAGCGGCTTCGGCCTGCGCTCGGACCTGTCCAACACGCTGGTCGTCGCGGTGAGCCAGTCGGGCACCACCACCGACACCAACCGCACCGTCGACCTCGCGCGTGCGCGCGGCGCATCGGTGATCGCCGTCGTCAACCGGCGCGGCAGCGACCTCACCGATCGGGCCGATGGCGTGCTCTACACGTCCGACGGTCGTGACGTGGAGATGTCGGTGGCCTCCACCAAGGCGTTCTACGCCCAAGTCGCGGCGTGCGCGCTGCTGGCTGCCGCCATTGCGGCCGAAGTCCGGCCCGGCGACCCGCGCACCGCGCACGCCACCAGCGACTTGCTCGCAGCGCTCGGAGACATGCCCGGGGCGCTCGAAGCAGTCCTGGCCAGCCACGACGAGATCGCCCGCATCGCACGGCGCCACGTGGGATCGCACCGCCACTGGGCGGTGGTGGGCAACGGCGCCAACCGCATTGCTTCGCGCGAAATTCGCATCAAGCTCTCGGAGGTTTGCTACCACGCTGTTGCCGAGGACGGCACCGAGGACAAGAAGCACATCGACCTCTCGTGCGAGCCGCTCATCTGGGTGTGCGCCACCGGACTGCGGGGCTCGGTAGCCGACGATGCGGCCAAGGAGGTGGCGATCTACCGGGCGCACCGGGCGACGCCGATCGTGGTGACGTCGGCGGGCACGGGTCGATTCGACGCAGCCGCAGACCTGCTCGAGGTTCCCGCCGTCCATCCCGCCCTGGACTTCGTGCTGGCAACCGCCGCAGGCCACCTGTACGGATATGAGGCCGCGCTCACCATCGACGCGCTCGCCGATCCGCTGCACGCGATGCGCGCCGAGACTGAGTCGTTGCTCGCTGCTGCCCGCAGCGATGAAGATCTGCTCGGCGTGCTGGCAGAGCGGCTCCGCCCTGCCGCCAACCGCTTTCGCGACGGCGTCCGCGCCGGGAACTACGACGGGCACCTGCGTGCGGGCACTGCAGCTCGCCTCGGTGCCGTGCTGCGCTACGCGGCCGGGCTGGCGCCGCTCGAGATGTACCAGCTCGACCTCGGCAAGGTCGGCCGCCCCTCGGTGGTCATCGACGACTTCACCGATGCGCTCAACATCGCGATCGACGAGCTCACCCGGCCCATCGACACCATCAAGCACCAAGCCAAGACCGTCACCGTGGGCACATCTCGGGCCGACGAGACGCTGATGGGCTCGACGCTCGTGGCCGCAGCGCTCGACGCCGGGGCACCGCGCGATCAGCTCTCCTACGGCGCGCTGCGCGCGCTGGCGGCGCTGGATCCGGCCGTGGCCGAGGTCACCGGCTGGTCGCGCTACCGCATCGAGGGCGACGTGGGCTCCGCCAGCAGCCCTGAAGCCACCATCTGGCTGATCGATCGCGGTGGCACAGCGCTCGGCATCGAGTCGCGCACCGTGGCCAATCCGCAGCTGCGCGGCAGCAAGCACCGGGCGGCGTACGAGCGCGAAGTCACCGTGGCCCGCGGCAGCGACGGCCGGACGGTGCTGCACATCCCCGAGACCAAGGACGGCACTGCCACCGGGCTCACCTTGCTGCACTGCCGCTTCACCGAGCGGCTGGCTGCGCCGGCGATGCGTTCGGTGATGATGGGCTACCGCGGCCGCTACGGCGCACTCGCTGACGCGGTGACCGAGACGCTGCCGTGGTTCCGGGACGATCTGCTCGGCACGATCGATGTGCTCGAGCTGTTGACCCGTCCGGTGTACGTGCTGGCCGAGCGCTGGCTGGGGCAGGCGGCGAGCGCCGACCACCCCGGCGGCGCTGCCGGCACGCCCGACGAGCAGAGGCCGTAGCCGGGTGAGCACTGCGATCGGGCTCGACATGGTGGATGTGCGCCGCTTCGCCGCCGTGCTCGAACGGCGCGTCGGCATGCGCCGGCGGCTGTTCACCGAAGGGGAGCTGTCGTACGCAATGGCCACGGTCGACCCCGACACTCGTCTCGCTGCGAGATTCGCCGCCAAGGAAGCGGTGATGAAGGTGCTCGGCGTCGGGCTGGGCGCGTGCAAGTTCCGCGACATCGAGGTCATCCGGCACGCCAGCGGGCGCCCGGAGCTGGTGCTGCACGGTCTCGCCGCTGAGCGAGCCGACGCAGCCGGTCTGGCCGACTGGCAGGTATCGCTGAGCCACACCGACTCGGTGGCAGCCGCCATGGTGCTGGCGCAATAGGCTCGGAGCGACGCAGTGCTGCCGATCGTGACGCCGGCGGAGATGGCAGAGATAGACGCTGCAGCGCCGGAAGGCGCCGACGCGCTGATTGCTCGCGCCGGCGCTGAAGTGGCCATCGCGGTCCGCCGATTGCTGGGCGGGACCTACGGGCGCCGGGTGCTGGTGGCCGCAGGCAAGGGCAACAACGGCGCCGACGGGCGGGTCGCTGCGGGGGTGTTGCAGCGATGGGGTGTCCGCTGCCGCGTCGCGACACCTCCCGAGGCGCTGGAACTCGTCGCTGCTGGGACCTCACGCGGCTCGAACCGCTTCGATCTCGTGATCGATGCCGCGTACGGCACGGGCTTGCGCGGGTCATGGGGCGCGGATCAGACGCCCGGAATGCCGGTGCTGGCCGTCGACATCCCGTCGGGCATCGACGCGCTCACCGGCGCGGATCACGGCTGCTGGCCCGCGGCCGAGACCGTCACGTTCGGCGCGCTGAAACCCGGTCTGCTGCTGCACCCCGGCGCCGCCGCAGCCGGCGAGGTGTGCCTGGCGCCGATCGGTCTCGATGCCAGTGCAGCTGCGTCCTGGCTTGTCACCGACGCCGATGCCGACGCCTCATTGGCCGGCCTGCGACCGGCAGCACACAAGTGGCAGCGGTCGGTGCGGGTGATCGCCGGATCGCCCCCGATGCGCGGGGCCGGCTTCCTGGTGTGCGCGGCCGCTCAGCAGGCGGGCGCGGGCATGGTCGTCATCAGCTCGCCGGGTGTGCGCTCGGGCGACATAGCGCGGCCCACCGAGGCGGTCGCCCGCGACCTTCGACCGGGCGCCTGGGCACAGCCCGCGCTGGAGGGCATCGAGCGATTCGACGCGGCGGTCATCGGCCCGGGCGTCGGAACCGATCCCGCATCGTCGGCCCAGATGGCGCACTTCATCTCCGAGTGCCCGGTGCCGCTGGTGGTCGACGCAGACGCCCTCACCGCTGTCGCGGAGCATCCCGAGTGCCTGCAACGCCGGGCAGCGATGACGGTGCTCACGCCGCACGACGGTGAGTTCGCCAGGCTCACCGGCGCGCCGCCTGCCGCCGACCGGTTCGAGGCGCTCAGGGACGCCGCTGACTCGCTCAACGTCTTCGTGCTGCTGAAGGGTCCGGCGACGTTGATCGCCAGCCCGCCGTGCCCGCCGGCGCCGCCGATGGTGCTCGCGGTCACCTCAGGCACCGCACGACTGGCGACGGCAGGCTCGGGCGATGTGCTGTCGGGTGTCATCGCCGCGGTGCTGACCGGCGACCACGGCCCGCACGGCGTCACGAGGGCGATCGCGGCAGCGGCCCACTGGCACGGCCGCACTGCCAGCGTCGGATCACCGGCCACCCGGCAGCCCATGATCCCGCTGGTCGCCACCGCTCAGGTCGAAGCACTCCCGGCGGCCCGTGCTGCGCTCCATGGCCCCCAGCCGGAGCCAGCGCAACCGTGACCGACGAGTCAGAGACGCAACCGGGCCCACTCGACGCGTCAGCGATGCATCCGGGGCCCATTGACGAGTCAGCGATGCGTCCGGGCTCGATTGACACATCTGCGATGCGTCCGACCTGGTGCGACATCGATCTCGCTGCGCTGGGGCGCAACCTGGCGACAGTCCAAGCCTTCGTGGGAGATGCCGAGGTTGCGCCGGTCGTGAAGGCCAACGCTTACGGCCACGGCATCGGCCCGGTGGGTCGTGCGCTGCAAGCGGCTGGTGCGGCCACGCTGGCCGTCGCCTACGTCGAGGAAGCCATCGCCCTGCGCACTGCCGGCATCACGATCGACATCCACGTGCTGGGCGGCGCCGTCGTGCGGCAGATCCCGCTGTTCCTGCGGCACGATCTCATCTTCACGGCACCGTCGATCGACAAGCTGCACCAGATCGACGAAGCAGCCCAGGCCGCAGGCACCACCGCGCGGGCACATCTCAAGATCGACACGGGGATGGAGCGGATCGGCATCCACCATTACAACGCCGATCGGTTGATCGAAGCGTCCCTGGCATGCCGATCAGTACAGATCGACGGGGTCTTCAGCCACTTCGCCAACGCCGACGCCGACGATCTCACCGACGCCAAGCTCCAGCTCGAGCGCTTCTGCGAAGCAACCAGCTTCTACGAGCGGCGCTCGCTGCCCACGCCCGCCCGCCACATGGCCGGCTCGGCCGCCACCGCCCGGCTGCCCGAAGCGCACTTCGACCGGGTGCGCCCCGGCATCGCGCTGTACGGCGTGCATCCGATACCCCAGATCGGTGCAGCGCTGCCCACCGAGCCGGTGATGTCATGGCACAGCGAGGTCATCTACTTCAAGGTGGTGCCCGAAGGCGCCTCGGTGGGCTACGGCAGCACCTGGACCGCACCGCGCCAGACCCGGGTGGTGACCCTGCCGGTGGGTTACGCCGACGGCTACGCGCGCTCGCTGGGCACCGGCGCTGCGACGCCGCCCGCCAGCGTGCTCATCGACGGCGCCCGCCACCGAGTCGTCGGCAACGTGTGCATGGACCAGACGATGGTCGACATCGGCGATGCCAGTGCCTACAACGGCGATCTCGTCACGCTGATCGGCGGCCAGGGCGACGAGCGGATCACCGCGGTGGACTTGGCGCGATGGTCGGGCCGCAGCCCGTACGAAGTCCTCACGTCCGTATCGGCACGCGTCCCGCGGGTGTACCGCCGCGCCGGCGACCCGTCATCTGTCGAATTCGCGGCCGACGGGCGCTAGACAAGCTGCGTTATGCGGTTCCGCACCACGAGCGCCGACGGGACGCGAGCTGTCGCGGCGGCACTCGCCCCGCTCTTGCGCCCCGGCGATGTGCTGCTGCTGTCGGGCGACTTGGGCGCGGGCAAGACGGTGTTCACCCAAGGGCTGGCGGCGGCACTCGGGGTCGCCGAGCCGGTGACCAGCCCCACGTTCACCCTGGCGCAGAGCTACCAAGGCCGGATGCGGCTGCACCATCTCGACGTGTACCGGCTGGAGAACCTCGGCGAGGTGCTCGACCTGGACCTGCCCGAACTGCTCGACGACGATGCGGTGGTGTGCGTGGAGTGGGGCGAGGTGGTCATCGGCGAGCTGCCGCGCGATTTCCTGCGCGTGCGCATCAGGCTCGCCGACCCCGCAGAGTCGCCCGACATTCGCGTCTTCGAGGCCGATCTTGTCGGTCCGAGTTGGCATGCCCGCGCCGACTCGCTGGCCGCAGCGTGGTACTTCGCTGACAGCTCCCCGGTGCCGCCGTGCTAGTGCTCGACGGCGCGGAGGCAGCGCCGTGCTAGTACTTGGCATCGAGACCGCGACACCCCAGGTCGGCGTGGCCATCGGCGGCCACGAGGGGATCATCGCCTCGTTCCATACGACGCGAGACCGGCGGCACGCCGAGACGCTGGCGCCTGCGATCCGGTTCCTGTGCGAGCAGGCGCAGATGAAGCTGTCCCAGATCGGCCTGGTGGCGGTCGATGTCGGCCCGGGCCTGTTCACCGGTTTGCGGGTGGGCCTGGCAACGGCGAAGTCCATCGCGCATGCCTGCCGGGTCCCGATGATCGGCGTCTCCAGCCTCGATCTCACGGCGTTTCCGGCTCGCTTCAGCGACCGGCTGATCGTCTCGACGGTCGACGCCCGCCGGGGCGAGATTTTCTACGCCACCTATCGCCGTGCGCCGGGCGGCATCCAGCTCATGGGCCCCCCGGCCGTCGACCAGCCGGCCGATGTGGCAAACCACCTGATGGCCCTCGGTTCGGAGACGCTGATCGTGGGCGACGGCGCCGAGCGTTACGCCGACGTGCTGGGAGCAGTGCGGGGGGCTGAGATCGGCCGGGAGGGTCTGCGGCATCCGAATGCGGGCGCGCTGGTGGAGCTGGCGCACGCCAGGGCGCTGCGCGAGGAGTTCGTGAGCCCGTCGGAGATCTCGCCGCTGTACCTGCGTGCGCCCGACGCGCGTATCAACTGGCAGCAGCGGGAGCGATCGTGAGCACGCATGTGACGCCGCACCCGGCGGTCCCGGCAGGGGAGAAGCGCGCGAACGCGGATCCGGCGCCGATCATCGTCCCGATGCGCCGCAAGCACCTGCGCGAGATCCGCCGCATCGACCGGCTGGTGTACCCGCGGCCGTGGTCGATGGCGCTGTACTTGGACGAACTGCAACGGCACGGCGAGCGGGTGTACCGCGTGGCCTGCCAAGCCGACCCGGCGGGCCGTCCCGGCGGGGTCATCGGCTACGGCGGCTTCATGATCGTGGCCGGCGAAGGGCACATCACCTCGGTTGCGGTGCATCCCGAGTGCCAAGGCCGAGGAGTGGGGGCGCGCCTGATGCTCGAACTCCACCGCGAGGTGCGGCGCATCGAGGGGCTCGAAGCCCTCACGCTCGAAGTGCGCGTCTCGAACGAGTCGGCGCAGCGGCTCTATCGCTGGTTCGGCTACGCACCCGTCGGCAGCCGCACGAACTACTACCGCGGCGGCCCCGGCGGCAGGCGAGAGGATGCCTTGGTGATGTGGTGCCACGACATCGACAGCGACGAGCACGGCAGACGGCTGGACGAGATTGCCACGGCCCTCGGCAGTGCCGAGGGCGCATCAGATACAGGCCTCGGCAGTGCCGAGGGCGCATCAGATACAGGCATGGGGGTGGGATGACCACGATCCTGGGCATCGAGACGTCCTGCGACGAGACGGCGGCGGCCGTGGTGGACGACGGGCGCGAGGTGCGCTCGAGCATTGTCAGCAGCCAGGTCGACCTGCACGCCCGCTATGGCGGCGTCGTCCCCGAGATCGCCGGTCGGGCCCACGAAGCCCTCATCACCCCGGTGGTGGCCGAGGCGCTCGTGGAGGCCGGCGCTGCCGACAGCGACGTCGACGCGGTGGCGGCGACCTGCGGCCCCGGCCTCATCGGCAGCCTGCTGGTGGGCGTCGCCGCCGCCAAAGCGCTGGCGCTGGTGTGGGATGTCCCCTACATCGGCGTCAACCACCACGAAGCACACCTTTACGCGGCCCTGCTCGACCCTCACGACACCGACGTCGAGTTCCCGCTCATCACCCTGCTGGTCTCGGGCGGGCACACCATGCTGATCTCGTTCGAGGGTCATGGCCAATACCGGCTGCTGGGCGCAACCCGCGACGATGCAGCAGGCGAGGCGTTCGACAAGGTGGCCCGCTACCTGGGACTCGGCTATCCGGGCGGACCGGTCATCGACCGGCTCGCGACCGAGGGCGATCCCACGGCCGTCCCGCTCACCCGGGCCATGCTCGACGACGGCTACGACTTCTCCTTCTCGGGCATCAAGACAGCAGTCATCAACTGGGTGCGAGCCAATCCCGAGGTCGAGACCGCCGACGTGGCGGCGTCCTTTCAGGCCTGCGTCACCGATGTGCTCACCCACAAGGCACGCAAGGCAGCCCGGAAGACGGGCGCCGCCGGCATCTGTCTCGCCGGGGGCGTCGCGGCCAACAGCGCCCTGCGTGAGCGAACGCTCGACATCTGCATGGAAGACGGCATCAACGCCTACCTGCCGAGCCGTGCAATGTGCACCGACAACGCCGCGATGATCGCTGCGCTGGGCTGGTACCGGCTGGCCAGCGACGGCCCTTCAGCACTCGACAGCGGCGCCGATCCCAACCTGCGCATCGACTTTCTCGAAGGCTGAGCCGGCAGGCGCAACCCTGCCCAGATCGGGTCGCTGCGAGGTTGTGGCTGGTCCCGAGGACTCGTATCGTTAGCACTCGCCCGGTGAGAGTGCTAAGTGCTGCCGGGCGTTCCCATGAGCCACAGGAGGCACATCCGACCATGAATCTGAAGCCACTTGAGGACCGCATCGTTGTGCGCCCGAGCGACGCCGAGGAGACCACAGCCAGCGGGCTGGTCATCCCCGACACCGCCAAGGAAAAGCCCCAGCAGGGCGAGGTGCTCGCAGTAGGTCCCGGCAAGCGCTCCGATCAGTCGGGCGACATCATCCAGATGGATGTCAGCGTCGGCGACACCGTCGTCTACAGCAAGTACGGCGGCACCGAGATCACCGTGGCCGGCGAGGACCTGCTCATCCTGAGCGCCCGCGACGTCCTGGCCATCGTGGTCTGACGCTGCCTGCGCTGACAAGAAAGAGAACCAACACATGCCGAAGATCCTGAAGTTCAGCGAGGAGGCCCGTCGCGGCCTCGAAGCTGGCGTGAACAAGCTGGCTGATGCCGTCAAGGTGACCTTGGGCCCCAAGGGCCGCAATGTCGTGCTCGAGAAGTCATTCGGAGCGCCGACGATCACCAACGACGGCGTGAGCATCGCCCGCGAGATCGAGCTCGACGATCCGTTCGAGAACATGGGCGCCCAGCTCGTGAAGGAAGTGGCCACCAAGACCAACGACGTCGCCGGCGACGGCACCACGACGGCAACGGTGCTGGCCCAGGCCATGGTGCGCGAGGGATTGCGCAACGTGGCGGCGGGTGCCAACCCGATGGAGCTCAAGCGGGGCATCGAAGCTGCCGTCGCGGCAGCGGTCGATTCGATGGGCGACATGTCCACCGACGTCTCCGACGACAAGGACAAGATCGCCAGCGTCGCCGGGATCTCCTCAGCCGACACCACGATCGGCGAGACGCTCGCCGAGGCGTTCGACAAGGTCGGCAAGGACGGCGTCATCTCGGTCGAGGAGTCGAACACGTTCGGCGTCGACCTCGAATTCACCGAGGGCATGCAGTTCGACAAGGGCTTCCTGTCGCCGTACTTCGTGACCGATCCTGACCGTCAGGAAGCTGTCTTCGACGACCCGTACCTGCTGTTCGTGAACGGCAAGATCGGCGCAGTTGCCGAGATGGTGCCGGTGCTCGAGAAGGTCATGCAGACCGGCAAGAGTTTGGTGATCATCGCCGAGGACGTCGAGGGCGAGGCGCTGGCCACTCTCGTGGTCAACAAGATCCGCGGCACGTTCTCATCGGCCGCGGTGAAGGCCCCCGGCTTCGGCGAGCGCCGCAAGGCGATGCTGGCCGACATGGCGATCCTGACCGGCGGCCAGGTCATCTCCGAGGAGGTCGGCCTGAAGCTCGACAACACCACCCTCGACCTGCTGGGCACTGCCCGCAAGGTGATCATCACCAAGGACGAGACCACGATCGTGGACGGCGGCGGCGACAGCGGCGACGTCGAGGGCCGCGTGGTGCAGATCAAGCGTGAGATCGAGGACACCGACTCCGACTGGGACCGCGAGAAGCTGCAGGAACGGCTGGCCAAGCTGGCCGGCGGCGTCGCAGTCATCCAGGTCGGCGCGGCCACCGAGGTCGAGCTGAAGGAGAAGAAGCACCGCATCGAAGACGCCGTCTCCGCGACCCGTGCCGCCATCGAAGAGGGCATCGTGCCCGGCGGCGGCACTGCGCTGCTGCGGGCTCGTGCCGCGGTGGCTGCGCTGGACCTCGACGGAGACGAGGGCACCGGGGCTCGCATGGTGCATCGTGCGCTGGAAGGCCCCAGCCGCCAGATCGCACAGAACGCCGGCTACGAGGGTGCTGTCATCGTGCAGCAGATCGAGTCGTCGGACGGCAACACGGGCTTCAATGCCGACACCGGCAAGTTCGAGGACCTGGTGTCGGCCGGCGTCATCGACCCGGCGAAGGTGACCCGTGCAGCGCTGCAGAACGCAGCGTCGATTGCGGCTCTGCTGCTCACCACCGAGACGCTGGTGACCGACAAGCCCGAGGAGGCCGATCCTGCCGCTGCCGCTGCGGCCGCCGCTGCCATGGGCGGCGGCATGGGCGGCATGCCGGGGATGATGTAACTCCTCACTCCTCCAACAAGACAGGCACGGGGTCGGCGTTCGCGTCGGCCCTGCGTCGTTGTCGGACGGGGTCCAGAGCGCGGTCCGCCGTTCGGTTCCAAGAGGTCGAGGCCGATCTCCGCTGGCCGAGGGGCACCGTCGACTCGCTCCTTCGCATTCCCTTCCCCGGACCAGCGAGCACTGATGTTCAGGGTTGGCGCAGTAGGCGACGGTAGCCTCATATTTTTCTCCGACTCGGCGCGGCTGCGGCCTATGTCCCCACACTTCCCGGCGGTCGGCCCGGTCGCCCACCCGACAGTCCTCGTGGTGGATTTCGGCGCGCAGTACGCGCAGCTGATTGCCCGGCGGGTGCGCGAGGCGCAGGTCTATTCCGAGATCGTCCCCCATACCTCGACGGCGGCTGAGCTGGCCGATCGCACGCCGACGGCCATCATCTTCAGCGGCGGGCCGGCTTCGGTGCACGTCGACGGCGCCCCGGGCATCGACCCGGGCGTGTACGAGCTGGGCGTGCCGATCCTGGGCGTCTGCTACGGGTCGCAGCTGCTGGCCCGCGACCTCGGCGGGCAGGTGGACCGCAGCGGACGCGGCGAGTACGGGCGCACGAGCCTGCGACACAGCGGGGTTTCGTCGCAGCTGCTCGGGGACACAGGCGGCTTGACCGAGCCGGTGTGGATGTCGCATTTCGATGCCGTCACCGAGCCACCGGCGGGGTTCACGGTCACCGCATCCACCGCCGACAGCCCTGCCGCGGTGATCGAAGATGCCCGGCGGCGGTTCTACGGCGTGCAGTACCACCCCGAGGTGATGCACACGCCGAGCGGCCAGGCGCAGCTCGAGCGTTTCCTGCATGGAATCTGCGGGATCAACTCCGAGTGGACGATGGCCAACGTCATCACCGAGAGCATCGAGGCCATCCGGGCCCAGGTGGGCAGCGCACGGGCCATCTGCGGGCTGTCGGGCGGGGTGGACAGCGCCGTGGCCGCCGCGCTGACACAGCGAGCGATCGGCAGCCAGCTCACCTGCGTCTTCGTGGACACGGGGCTCATGCGTGCCGGCGAGGGCGATCAGGTCACCGACACGTTCCGGCGCACGCAGGGCATCGAGCTGATCCACGAGCGGGCCGCCGAGGAGTTCTTCGAGGCATTGGCCGGCGTGACCGACCCCGAGGACAAGCGCAAGATCATCGGCGAGAAGTTCGTGCGCATCTTCGAGCGCGCCGCCGGCGGCATCACCGACGCCCGCTTCCTGGTGCAGGGCACGCTGTACCCCGACGTGATCGAATCGGGCTCGCCCACCGCAGCCAAGATCAAGAGCCACCACAACGTGGGCGGGCTGCCCGAAGACATGACCTTCGAGTTGGTGGAGCCGCTGCGGAACCTGTTCAAGGACGAGGTGCGGGCCGTCGGCACCGAGCTGGGCCTGCCGCCAGAGATCGTGCAGCGCCAGCCGTTCCCCGGGCCGGGCCTGGGCGTCCGGATCGTGGGCGAGGTCACGCCTGAGGCCGTCGAGACAGTGAGGGCGGCCGATGTCATTGTGCGTGACGAGATCACCAAGGCCGGCCTCGACGGCGAGGTGTGGCAGGGGTTCGCCGTGCTGGCCGACATCCGCAGCGTCGGCGTGATGGGCGACGAGCGCACCTACGCCCGCCCGATCATCGTGCGCGCGGTCGCCAGCGAGGACGCCATGACTGCCGACTGGGCCCGCCTGCCCCACAATCTGCTCGAGTTGATCTCGTCACGGATCGTCAACGAAGTGCCCGGCGTGAACCGAGTCGTCTACGACATCACCTCCAAGCCCCCCGGCACCATCGAATGGGAATAGGCGGTTAGCCGGATCGAGTCACTCTTCAGGGAGCGGGTCGTCGCGCTAAGACCGCCGCGAAGTCACCGGAATCACGGTGCAGTGTGGCGAGTTCTGGGCACATCCACCCAAGAAGTTCAATGCTCAGCTCCCACACTTCATCGAGCTGCAAGAGTTCGTTCGTGCTTGGCACGACAATGCCCTTGAAGAGAGGTTCGTGATGGACGGCACGATTGCGAAGCCGTTGGAACACTTGGGCGCGGCGATGCACTTCGGAACGAGTTGGCCTCCGTTCTCGCCCTGAGGGTGTTTGCGTGCCGGTTGCGAAGCCGAAGCGGAGGGTGGGTCGCCAGAGCCTTGCCTCGTAGTCAACCGGTCTGCCGAGTGCGCTGTTGCGGCCACGGCCGAGCAGATTCACCCAGACGCCGAGAGTCGTGTCGGCGATGACTCTGCTCGGGCTCACGGTGCCCTTCGCGAGCTTCTGCCGATACTTGCGAACGACATCGATCAGCATTGCGCTCGTGACATCGTCGAGTAGCAGATTGGGAGCTGCCCACCAATCCTCGCGTCCGAAGCGCTGCGTCATTTGGTTGTGGATCGTGTTGCGGAGCGTGACTTCGAGGTCGGGTGCCATCAGGAGCACTGCCGCTGACACTTCGATGTTCCATCGGTACAGTGCCCATGCCGCATCCTCGGTAGAGGCGTGCTGGCGGTAGGCGTCGAAGCGCTTTGTTGAGAGCGCTCCCTCTACGTTGGGGTTGATCGCCACGGCGGCTGAGCGTATAGTGCTTCCAACATCCCCGGTTTCGCTAATGCCCTTTGTGGCATGCGGGCCGGGGATTTGCCCGTTCCGGCACCAATGCGCCATCAACGCTGGCCATCCCCGGGCCGGGTCTGGGCGTCCGGATCGTGGGCGAGGTCACGCCCGAGGCCGTCGAGACGGTGCGGGCGGCTGACGTCATCGTGCGTGATGAGATCGCGAAGGCCGGTCTCGACGGCGAGGTCTGGCAGGGGTTCGCCGTGCTGGCCGACATCCGCAGCGTCGGCGTGATGGGCCACGAGCGCACCTATGCCCGCCCGATCATCGTGCGGGCCGTCACCAGCGAAGACGCTAGGACTGCCGACTGGGCCCGCCTGCCCCACGACCTGCTCGAGTTGATCTCGTCACGGATCGTCAACGAAGTGCCCGGCGTCAACCGGGTCGTCTACGACATCACCTCCAAGCCCCCCGGCACCATCGAATGGGAATAGCCGAGTGCTCGCAGCGCAGTAGCGTGCCAAGCGAATAGTCGTCTGTGCTTCCGAGGCAATCGCTGGCTCGGTCGGAATCAATTGCTCGCGAGGATGCTCCGAAGTAGTGGCTGCCGTACCTTCGTTCACACCTGCGCCGCCCGTGTCGCAGCCTTCGGTCCACGAGATGGTGCTGCATTATCTGCGCAAGCTGCTCGTGACAGGCGATCTGCCTCCGGGTGCCAAGATCCCTGTGGATGCGGTAGCTCAGGCGTGTGGTGTCAGTCCTGTGCCGGTGCGTGAGGCGCTGCGGCAGCTGCAGAACGAGGGCATCGTTGTCAACGAACCCAGACGCGGGTATTGGGTGGCGCGGCACTCACGGTCGGAGTTCAACGAACTGCAGCACATCACCTTGTTGTTGGAGCGAGAAGCGATCCACCTCGGTGCCGACAACATCACAGCGGCCGATGTCGAGCGTATGGATGCGTACCGGGTTGAGATGGAAGAGGCCCTCGCATCGGGTGACCTGTGGACGGCCAACGTGGCGCATCGCGAAATGCACTTCGTGCCTTATAGGGCTTCGGGTCGCAAACGGCTTGTGCGTGAAATCGAACGTCTATGGGAGCACACAGACCACTACCGCGTGCTCTACCTGTACAAGGACCCGCATGTCCAGAAGGTGGCACTCGCGCAGCATCTCGGACTCATAGATGCCTGTCGAGCTCAGGACCCAGACGAGATGGTGAACCTGCTGAGCGAGCACCGCGAGTTCGCTGCCGCCACGATCACCCCGGGTCTGCTCGACGACGACGGTGTTTCAGCACAAGACGGTTCCTAGGCGCAACCCAGCAGCTCAGGAGTTGACCTGGGGAATCACCAGTCGGCTGAGCAGATCAAGCTGAACTGGATCGTCGCTCGTCGGCCCTAGAACGACGTACTCGCAGCCACCGGCTGCCAGATCCCGCAGTCGCTCGACGACCTCGTCGATCGACCCGAAGATGTAGCTCGTCTCCAAGTGCTCGGCGCTCCGGTGGGTTCCCATTGCCTGCGCGAAGTAGATGTGCTGCTCTTCGCGGGCCTTGGCGGGGTCGTTCGTATCGACCAGGTACATGAAGTTGCAGTGCGCGAATCGCGGACACGCAGTGCCTTGTTCTGCGGACGCATCCTGAATGAGCTGCCAGTCGCGATGGACCCATTCCTGTTGACCTGAGCAGCGCGACAGCCACCAGTCGGCGTTGAGTATCCGATTGAGCACCGTGCTGGCGAGGACGGCGACATCGTTGTCGTACTCGCCGTCGGGGATTCGTGAGCCGCCGGCGACCCAGATGTTCGGCATCTTGGGCGGTCGCGGGTCGATCGTGACATCTGTGAATGAGTAGTACTTGCCTTCGTAGGAGGCGTTGGGCGTCGTGAGCAGCAACTGGACGGCTTCGACGATCTCGTCGGTGCGCCTGCCGCGTTCGCTGATGTGGGTGCCGGTGGCCTCGAACTCCGGTCCATACCATCCCGGGCCGATGCCGAATTGGTAGCGGCCCGCGGTGAGGTAGTCCATCGTGGCGACCTCTTTCGCCAGCAGCACCGGGTCCCGCAGAGGGAGCACGAGGATTCCGGTGCCCACCATGTCCACGTCGGGGGCGACGGCTGCTGCGTGGGTGAGAACTGTCATCGGTTCGAGCCATGGCATTCCGTACAGACCGGGTGCATGCAGCAGGTGGTCGATCACCCACAGGTCGATTCCGTGCAGATTTGCCGTCTTGGCAAATGTGTCGGTTCCTTGCCGCGCTCGTTCGTAGTCGAGGGCCGGATATGCGTACGAGGGGATCCAAGCCCCGAATCTCATGGACGTCATCTTCATTCCTCTGGGGTCGTAGGGAGTTGCGCCGTCCGAAGGGTCTAGTCTCTGCAATTGGATATTGTCAATATTTGATTTTTGATTTCCAATGTGATTGACTCCGAGCCGATCAGGGACTCGGACGGCTACCAGCCCATAACGGCCGAAGCCTCCACCCCGGCCCTAGGAGGGGCAGAGACGAGAGCATGAAGCCGCCCAAGTTCGCCTACCACGCACCTCAATCACTGACCGAGGCACTGCAGACCCTCGCTGGGGTGGGCGACGAGGCCGTTCTGCTCGCAGGTGGACAGAGCCTGCTTCCGCTGCTGAATATGAGGCTCGCCAGCCCAGCTCACGTCGTAGATCTCGGACGCGTGCCGGGCCTCGACGACATCCGCGTCACCAATGGGCACGCCGAAGTCGGCGCGATGGTGACCCACCGTCGCATGGAAGTCGATCCACTTATTGCGCACGCGGTCCCGTTGGCGCAGAAGGCGGCGGGCTATGTGGGCTTTCGGGCGATCAGAAACCGTGGAACCGTCGGCGGCAGCGTCGCACATGCAGATCCCGCCGCCGAGTGGCCCTTGGTGTTGCTGACGCTCGACGGAGAAATTGAGCTCACCTCGGCGAACGGAAGCCGGACGATACGGGCTGACGACTTCTTCGAGTCCGTCTACTCGACGGCGAAACGCTCCGACGAGGTTGTCACATCGGTTCGATTTGGCACGCGCTTCGAACGAAATTGGGGCTTCTGGGAGTTTCAGCGAAGAACCGGTGACTTCGCCACTGTGGCCGTCGCCGTCGCATGCGTAGTTGAGGGCGGAAGCGTCACGGAGGCACGAGTCGGGATCGCCGGGGCGGCTGAGAAACCGGTGCGCTGCACGACCGCAGAACAAGCGCTGCTCGCCGGATCAACCTCGGCGGCGAGCGAGGCAGCGGCAGCAGCGCAGGACGCAGTCGATCCATATGACGACGTCCACGGATCGTCGTCGTATCGCAAGCGGTTGGTGTTCGCTGCAACTAAACGTGCGGCCACTCAGGCGCTCGGGCACCACTACGGGGTGCTTGACCATGCGTGAAGTCCACGTGACCGTCAACGGTGCATCCGCAGCGGCGGCGATCGACCCGCGCATGCTCTTGTCGGATTTCCTGCGCGACCGGCTTGGACTGACAGGCACCCACGTCGGATGCGAGCACGGCTATTGCGGCTCGTGCACCGTCCTCGTAGACGGCGCCTCCACGCGATCGTGTCTCACCCTCGCCGTTCAGGTCGACGGCAAGTCGGTGCACACCGTGGAGTCGCTCGCGGCACACGGCGCAGAACTGCATCCGATCCAGCAGGCCCTCAAGGACTGCCACGGCCTCCAGTGTGGGTTCTGCACTCCGGGCCTGCTGATGAGTGTCGCTGAGCTGGCGTCCAACGGGTCGACCTGCACCCGCGACGAAATCCGCGAGCACTTGGCCGGCAACACATGTCGCTGCACCGGCTACCAGCACATCGTCGACGCAGTCGAACAGGTGATGCGCAGCCTTCGAAGTGAGGCCGTCGATGTCTCCTGACCGGTCTCCCCGCTACTTCGGGGCACGCGTCGCACGCAATCAAGACGATCGGCTACTGCGAGGTCAAGGACGCTTTGTTGCCGACATAAATCCTCCCGGTGTCGTCGCTGTCAAGTTCGTTCGGTCCAACGAGGCTCACGCAGCGATCGCCAATGTCGACATCGCAAGTGCCCTGGATGCCGAAGGCGTGCTCGCGGTGTTCGTCGGCAAGGACTTCGCCGATTGCGAGATTCGCTGCGTCTCGAGTTACCCAGGCTTTCAGGAATCCGCACAGCCGATCCTCGCCGTCGATCGCGTCCGGTATGTCGGCGAAGCGGTGGCGATGGTCATCGCCGAGAACGAGTACCTGGCGGAGGATGCAGCCGAGGTCGTTGTCGCCGAACTGGACGTCGCGTGCGCAGTCGTGGACGCGGCATCGGCGATGCACTCCTCATGCGCACCGCTGCACGAAGGCTGGCGTGACAACGCCTATGTGCAGAGACAAGCGAAGACGGATGGGTTCGAAGCGGCCAGGTCCGGCGCCCCCCATCAAGTGTCGATTGAGCTGCATAACGCCCGGCACAGCGGGATACCCATGGAGAGCCGCGCTTGTGTTGCCGAATACGACGCCAGGGATCAGCGGTTCCGCATCCATACGACGACTCAGATCCCCCACCTGATCCGGGCCGGTCTCGCGATTGCCCTAGGAGTCTGCTGAATTATTTGGTCGGATTTCCGCGTGTTGGGGGTGGGCGCGCGGGACGATGTGGGAATGCAGGGTGTGTCGTCGCTGGATCGCGGGTTGCTGGACGCGGATGGGCTGGTGGGGCATCTGGTGGCGG
>JAJDVQ010000068.1 GCA_022826045.1 Acidimicrobiia bacterium
GCGACCACAGCGATCGGCTTGCCCGTCTCTGTCACGATCCTCACCGCACCAGCGCGGAACTCCGGATCGAACCTTCTTCGTGTCTCTGGCATAGCTCCCCTTCCTCAAAGAGCATGCCTCCCAGAAACCGGGGGAAGCCCATGGGCGTGACGGTCCCCGAAGGGTCACGCCGCCGTCGACGACCAGCGTGTGGCCGGTGATGTAGCGGGCCTCGTCGGTGCACAGGAACCTGACGGCCGCGCCGATGTCCCAGCCGTTGCCTTCGATCTTCAGCACGCTCGCCCGTCGACGGGCCTCGGCGAGCTCGTCGGGCATCCCGTCACCGCCGACCATCGGCGTGCGCACGGGTCCGGGCGCCACGCAGTTCACCCGCACGGCATCGATGCCGTGGTCGACGGCCATGGCGGCGGTGAGCGCCATGATCGCCCCCTTCGACGTCGAGTACGCCGTCATGCCGCGGGGCCGCAACGCCGAGATCGACGAGATATTGACGACCGCTCCCCCACCTGAGTGCTCGATCATTGCCGGTATGGCGTGACGAGATGCCAGCACCATCGAGGTCAGATTCACGTCCATGACTCGCTGCCACGCCTCGACAGCGCCCGTCACCACGCTGCCGTCGCTGCCGATGCCGACGTTATTCACCAGGAAGTCCAGCCGGCCCCACTGGTCGAGAGCGGCCTTCACCATTGCCTCGCAATCGGCTTCAACGGTCACATCGGCACCGACGACGATGGCGCTGCCTCCCTCGGCGGTGATCATCTCGACCGTGGCCTCGGCGAGCTCGGGCTTGCGGTCCACCGCCAGCACGTGCGCACCGGCCTCGGCCAGCAGGATCGCCGTGGCGCGGCCGTTGCCGATCCCGTCGCCGCGTGCCCCGGCGCCGGTGATGATCGCCACCCGGCCACCCAGGTCCGCTGTCGCCCGTGTCGCAGTCATCCGTCGACGATCCAGCGGGGCACGTGCTCAGCCGACGCCTTTGCGGCGCAGTGTGCTGCGGTCATCCAGCGGCGTCCACGCTGCGGCGTAATCACCCTGCAGCTCAGGCAGGTCGGCCGCCCACGCCGTGGGGATCCATGGGTAGCGGGACTCGAACATGAAGGCCAGCATGTCGGCCATTCGCCGGGGTTCCAGCTCGGCGGTGGTTCCGGCGTCGTAGGCCTCGATGTCGGGGCCGTGCGGCAGGAAGGCGTTGTGGATGCTGACGCCGCCTGGTTCGAACCCTCCGTCGGGCTTGGCGTCGTAGGTGCCTTCGATGAGCCCCATCAGCTCGCTCATGACGTTGGAGTGGTACCAGGGCGGCCGGAACGTGTGCTCCTGCACAGCCCAGCGCTCGCGGAATAGCACGAAATCGACGTTGGCAGTGCCCGCTGTGTCTGACGGGGATGTCAGCAGCGTCCAGATGGACGGCGCCGGATGGTCGAACAGCAGCGGGCCGAGCGGGCAGTATTTGCGCAGGTCGTACTTGTAGGGGGCGAAGTTGCCGTGCCAGGCCACCACGTCGAGCGGCGAATGCGGCAGGTGCGTTTCGAGCAGGCGGCCGCCGTGCTTGAAGACCAGCCGCGTGGGTCGATCGTCAGCCTCGTAGCCGGCAATCGGGAACAGGAAGTCGCGGGGCATGGCGAGCGCATCCACGCCGATCAGCCCTGGGTCGGGCAGCCGGAACGGGGCGCCGTAGTTCTCGCACACGTAGCCCCGGGCGGATTCCTCCATGAGCTCGACGCGGAACTTGACGCCACGGGGCACCGTGGCCAGTTCCGCAGGCCCAACGGCGAGGGTGCCGAGCTCGGTCACCAGTCGCAGCGCGCCCTGCTGGGGCAGGATCAGCATCTCGCCGTCGGCGTTGGCGAACACCTCGCTGTCCATCGATCGATTGGCGACGTACAGGTGCGTTGCGGCACCCGTGCCGAGGTGGGCGTCGCCGTTGGCCGCAAGGGTGCACAGGCCCTCGAGCCAGCTCAGCGGCTCGTCGGGCACCCCGATCGGGCTCCAGCGCAGCTGCGCCACCGGTGGCGTGCCCTCACGGCAGGGCGAGGTGCACAGGTTGCCCGCCTCGATGTCGCGCAGCGCGGTGACGTGGCGTACCGACGGGCGGATCCGGTACATCCAGGTGCGCAGTGCATCCGCCCTTGGCGCGGTGAACGCGCTGCCGGTCAGCTGCTCTGTGTACAGGTCGTGGGTGACGCGCTGAGGGCTGTTCTGGCCGGTCGGCAGCACGCCGGGTTCTGCCTCGGTGACGTGCTCATTGCCGAAACCGCTCTGGTACTCGATGCCGAAGTCGTCCCCCATCGCGCCAGCCTAGATCGGGCCTGTGAAGCGCCTCTCCGGCACGAAACCCTGGCCGTTCTCAGATGGCTGGGCGCTGACGGCGCATGGTCATCGCCAGCGCGGAAGCACCGGCGGCGCAAGCGGCGCAGACCAGCCAGACGGTGCTGTAGCCGTCCGTCCAGTCGATGACGTAGCCCGCGAGGCCGCCGATGCTGAGCCCGGACATGAAGCCGAGCATCACGAATCCGGATGCCCGCCCGGCCAACGAAACGGGGACGCCAGTGATGATGGCCAACATCGACACAGCGCTGAACGACATCATCGTGCAGCCGGCCAGCAGCGACATCACCCACATCAACGAGTCGTGGACTGAGCCGGCCGCCAGCAGCAGCACCAAGGCGACCACGGTGAGGCCGGATTGGATGGTGAGCGCACTCGCCGGGCGAACCCGTACCTCGGTGAGCCGGGCCCACCAGATGCGCGAAGCCGCCGCCGTGATGCCCGCGAGCGCGCTGGCCATGCCAGCCCAGAAGTTGGTCCACCCCAGCGACTGCTCGGCATAGAGCACTTGGAACCTGCCAAAACCGCCGACCACGCTCCCCATCAGCAGCGAGAACCACATGAGCTTGATGATGAAGACCCGCTCGGCAGGCCGCATGCGAGCGGGCGCCAGATGCCTCGTGCGGGCCGCATGAGTGCGCCTGCTGCGGACGGGCGGCGGATTGCTCGCACCCGCAGGCATACCGGAGTCGGGCGACGGGCTTCCGGCGTCTGCTCCGGCGGACGACGCAGGGGCATCGGGCCGCAGCCAGAGCTGGACGCCGAGCGCGCACACCAGCGCCACGACGCCATAGACGCCCATCGCCGTACGCCAGCCGAACCAGAGGGCCAGCGTCGGCAGCGTGAAGCCCGACAGGAACGTGCCGAACATGACGCCCGACTGCTTCAGCCCGGTGATCGTGCCGCGTCGCCCTTCGGGCACACGCTCGGCGATGAGCTTGTTGGTGGCCGGATTGCACCAGCCCTGCCCCAGCCCCGCGAACGCCGCTGACGCCATCAGCACCCACACATTGCCGGCGAAGGCCATGCCGAACATGCCCACGCCGGCCGTGATGATCGTCAGCACCGCCGAGAGCTTCGGTCCGACGCGATCGGTCAACCGCCCGGACAGCGGCGCGAACGCGGCCGCGACCACAGTGTTGGCGGTGAGGGCAACGCCGAAGATGCCGGTGGTGGTGTCGAGCGCCGCGATGACATCCACCGCCAGCACTGCCGGCAGCATCATGGGGATCGGGCCGAGCACCATCGTGGCCACCAGCACGAAGCGCAGACCCAGACGCTGCATCGGGCCGTCTTCGGTCGCAGCGACCTCGTCAGGCGCGCCCGCCGTCGCGCTCGGGGCGTCGCCGGTCCGCATCGCAGCGCACCCTATGGCTGTCACCAGTCGATTGTGCGGCCAGCGCACCGCAGCGGCGTCAGATCAGCGGCGACCGCACCGTCGGCGACATGGCACCGGCCGCAGGGATCCGTGAAGGCGGCAGCCGTGCCCGTCGGGGTCTAGGGTCTCGCCGTCGCTCGCGCACAGGTGTGGCGCGTGGCCGACTAAATCTGACATTGGGGGACAGCAGATGGGTGTTCTGGACGGACGGGTTGCGATCATCACCGGCGGTGCACGAGGGCAGGGCGCGATCGAGGGCCAACTCTTTGCCGACGAGGGGGCGACGGTCGTGCTCACCGACGTGCTCGACGACGAAGGCGAGCGCACCGCGGGCGAGCTGGGGTGCGATTACCTGCATCACGACGTGGCCGATGAGGCGGCGTGGGACTCGGTGGTGGCCGACGTGGTCGGTCGCCACGGCCGCATCGACGTGCTGGTGAACAACGCCGGCATCTTTCAGGGTGCGGGTCTGATGAAGACCTCCACTGCCGACTTCGACCGCATGCTGGCGATCAATGCCCGCGGTGTGTTCCTGGGCATGCAGAAGGCAGGCGCCGCGATGGCCGAGGCCGAGTCGGGTTCGATCATCAACATCAGCTCGGTGGCGGGACTGATGGGCACCGCCGGGTCATTCGCCTACAGCGCCAGCAAATGGGCGGTGCGCGGCATGACCAAGTCGGCCGCCAAGGAACTGGGCCGCCGCAACGTGCGAGTCAATTCAGTTCACCCTGGCTACATCGACACCGAGATGCTGACGCAGACAAACGTGTTCACCGAGGACAGCGACCGCACCCGGCGGATCCTGAGACAGGTGCCGCTGGGGCGCATCGCCGAACCCGCCGAAGTCGGCCGGGTCGTCCTCTTCCTCGCCTCCGACGCCAGCAGCTACTGCACCGGCCAAGAGTTCACGGTAGATGGGGGCATGTTCGGCTGAGCTTGCGCAGCCGAACCATTGGACACAGCGGGTTGAGGCGGTCAGATTCATAGGCAGCCGCCCGAGGCTGAACTACTGTGACCAGCGGGCGAACCTACATGGCGAGATCTGCGATGAACTATGACACCCAGCGCCTTCGTGCTGACCTGCAAGCAGGCGTTGTTTCCGCGATCGTGGTGCTGCCGCTGGCGCTCGCATTCGGCGTGGTGTCCGGACTCGGCCCCATCGCCGGACTGTGGGGCGCGGTCGCCGTCGGCTTCATCGCTGCGGTGCTCGGGGGCACACGCGTGCAGATCTCCGCCGCAACTGCACCAGTGGCCATCGCTGTGTCGTTCGTGCTCGTGCGTTACGCCGACACCGCGGTCGAGGCCTTCGCCATCATCTTCATCGCCGGGGTCATGCAGGTGCTGATCGGGCTGCTGCGGCTCGGCAGCCTCGTGCAGTACACGCCGCATTCGGTCACCTCGGGCTTCATCAGCGGCATCGGGGTCATGGTGGTGGTGCTGCAGGTGCTGCCGTTCTTCGGCGCCGATCCGATCGGCGGCAACCCCATCGATTCGATCCGCCATTGGGACGACGCTGCAAACGACATGGACTTCCATGCGTTCGGCTTGGCCGTCACCACATTCCTGATCTGCGCCGGCTGGCCGAAGCGATGGCGTCGCTACGTGCCGCGAGTTCCGGGCGCGCTGGTGTGCGGCGTCATCGTGGGCGCCGTCATGTTCGACGGGGCGCCACGCATCGCCGACGTCATCGAAGCGCCGTCGTTCTGGGCCATGGAGATGCCTCCAGGAGGCTTCTGGGGCGCTGTGGGCGCCGCTGTCACCATCGCCCTCATCGGCGCGATGAACAGCCTGATGAGCGCATCGCAAGCCGACTCCATGACGGGTCAGCAGCATGACCCGAATCGAGAGCTGATCGGCGTGGGACTCGGCAACGCGGTCGCCGCCATGTTCGGCGGCCTGGCCGGCGCCGGATCCCCCGATGCCACCGGGGCCAACATCCGCGCAGGGGCTCAGACCCGTGCCGCCGGCGCAGTCTCGGCAGTGCTCGCGCTGGTGCTGATCGTGGTGCTCAGCGGTCTCATCGACGCCGTCCCCTATGCGGTGCTCGCAGGCATCTTGCTGTGGCTGGGGCTCACCCTCATCGACTGGCGGCTCATCACGCACCTGTACCGGGTGCAGCGCGAGCACATGCTGGTGATGCTGCTGACGCTGGGCCTGACGGTGTTCGTCGACCTGCTGGTGGCCATCGCAGCCGGCGTCGTCGCCGCGGCACTGGCGGCCAGCCGTCGCTTCGAACGGCTGGAGCTTGACAGCGTGCTGTCGGTGCCGATGCTCGACGCAGTGTTCTTCGCCGACAGCGACCGGGTGGACATCAGCCAGTTCGACGCATTCTCCGCCCGGGTCGGCATGGTCAAGATGCGTGGCAGCTTTACCGTCGCCTCGTCGAACCGGTTGCGCATCGCCATCAGCAAGGACATCGTCGAGCACGAAGTCGTCATCTTGGACTTCGCCGAGACGAGCTACATCGACGACAGCGCTGCGCTGGTGGTGGAGCAACTCATCGATGCGGCGACAGAGCACGACACCGAGTGCATCGTGATCGGGCTCGACAGCCTGCCCTCGGGCAGCCTGCAATCGCTCGATGTGCTGCACAGTGTGCCCGGCGACCACTTCGTGGCGAGCTTCGACGAGGCCCGGGTGATTGCCGCGCGCCTGCTCGAGATCAACATGGAGACCAGCGCGCAGTCCTGATGGCCGCTGCCGTTCCCCCGCTGCCTTTCTCAGTGCAACTTTGCCGCTACAGACGGCATGTCCACACTCAAGACGACGGGCTGCGCTTCGGCGCGCAGCAGGCGTCGGCTGCTCAGTACAGCTCAGGCACGAAGGTCTGGTCGGTGATCGGCGGCCGCACATAGCCGTCGGCTGCGCCCCGGTCGGGCAGATCGACATGCTCCCAGGGCACCGCCTCATACGGAATCTGCGACAGCAGGTGGGCGATGCAGTTGAGGTGTGCGGCGCGCTTGTCGTCGGCTTCGACAACCCACCACGGCGCCTGCTTGATGTCGGTATGTGCGAACAGTGTGTCCTTGGCGCGCGAGAAGTCCACCCAGCGCGTACGGGCTTCGAGATCCATCGGTGAGAGCTTCCAGCGGCGTGCCGGGTCGAAGATGCGTCGTTGGAATCGGCGCTCCTGCTCTTCGTCACTGATCGAGAACCAGTACTTGATGAGGATGATGCCCGAGCGCACCAGCATCCGCTCGAACTCTGGGCACGAGCGCAGGAACTCCTCGTACTCGTCGTCTGTGCAGAAGCCCATCACCGGCTCGACGAGGCCGCGGTTATACCAGCTGCGATCGAAGATCACCATCTCGCCCGCTGCCGGCAGTTCTTCGACATAGCGCTGGAACCACCACTGGGTTTTCTCCCGGTCGCTGGGTGTGCCCAGTGCCACAACGCGCACTATGCGGGGATTCAGCCGTCGGATGATGCGCTTGATCGTGCTGCCCTTGCCTGCGGCATCGCGGCCCTCGAAGATGACGACGACTTTGAGCCCTTGGTGCTGGATCCAGCGCTGGAGGTTGGCCAGTTCCTGTTGCAGCAGTGCAAGCTCACGCTCGTACTTCCGACGCGGCACGCGGCTCTTGCGCTTCGGTGGCGGCGCAGGCGCCTCGTCGTCGGATTCGGCAGCGGACCTCGCGTCGGCGTCGGCGTCGGCGCTGACGCCGGAGTCGGACCGCTGCGCGGCGCCTCGGGGTTCGGCCGTGGTCGCCATGGGTTCGGACAGTATCCGAGCAGCCCACAGGAGCAAGACCCGGGCGGCCGGCAAGGTCAAGACCCGGGCGGCCCATAGCGCGTGAATCCGAGTCGGCATGGCCCCGCCCGCGGGCGCCGCCGCTCAGTCGGTGCCGAATGCGACGGCGCCCCTGCGGTCCAGCACCGTGGCGTAGAGCATCCCGAAGATCACCACGACAGCGCCTGCCAAGGTGACGACCGCCGGGTATTCCCCCAAGAACAGCGCGGCCCACACGATGCCGGCCACGGTCTCCACCGGAGCGAACAGGGCGACCTCGCCGGCCGACGCGTACCTGGGTGCATTGCTGTAGGACAGGCGGCCGAGCGGATTGCAGACCAGGCCCATGGCCAAGATGGCTGCCCAGGCGGGAGCATCGAGCACTCCGGGATCGGCTGCAAACGCAGTGGGGATCACCACGAGCAGCGCCGACAAGGCAAGCCCCATGAGGCGGCTCATGTCCCGATGGCGACGCCAGATGACGGTGCTGGCGGCGAAGCAGATCACCGCTATGAGAGCCAGGAAATCGCCCCAGAGGTTGGGCGAACCAATTGACGTCGACACCACCATGCCGATGCCCACCACAGTGAGGGCGATGCCAGCGGCGACACGGGGCGACGTCCGCTCACGCAGGGCCACCCACGCGAATGCTGCAGCCAGCACCGGCGCGGAGGCCACGATCGCCACCACGTTGGGCACCTCGGTATGGGTGATCGCCGAGATGAATGCGAGTTGGCTGATGGCTCCGAGCACGCCGACCGCCAGCAGCGGCCAGGTGTCGGCCCGCAGCGATGCCCACGAGGCCGACGCCTGGCGGAGGGCCATGGCGCCGTAGAGCAACAGTGACAGCACGCTCACGATGAAGGCGATCGTCAGTGCATCGGCACCCGAGACGCGCACCCACAGCGAGTCGGTTGACACCAGCAGCATGCCGAGTGCCGCGAGACCCCAGCCGAAGCGGCGGCCGCCGTTACGGCCGATCACGAGAGGCGGCGATGCACGAGGCTGGCTGCTGCGAGGTCGCTCAGCGCGAAGCCGACGGACTTGAACAGTGTGATCTCGGCGTCCGAGGTCCGACCGGGGTGGCTGCCGCCGCGTCGAGCGTCAGCATCGCCCCGCGCCTGTGCCCGAGCCTCGCCAAGCAACGCGCGGCAACTGCTTCTCTTTGTCGACAAACGGCAGGGAGTCCACGGTGGCCGCGTGCTGCGTGCCCTCGTAGTCGTGCAGCGCAACGGTCTTTCCCAGCCAGTCGTCACCCGTGAGCGGCTCGTCGAACCGCACGTAGCCGATGCCGACATCGAGCGTGGGCGACCAGGTGCCGATCGTCACGTGGCCCACATGCTGATCGGCGTAGCTGACGCCCATCTGCGGCTCCGGCATCGCAGTGGAGCAGATCAGACCGAACAGCAACTGGATGCGGTCGGCATCGGACAGCGCCGCCTTGCCGATGAAGTCGTCCTTGTCGAGCCGGACGAACTGGCCGAGGCCGGCGCCATAGGGCGTCAGGCCCGGCTCGATGTCGGTGCCGTTGTCGAGAATGCCTGACTCGATGCGCCGTATCCCCATCGACGATGCAGTGCTGAACTCCATGCCGAAGGGCTCGCCGCACGCGAACAGGCCGTCCCACAGGGCGTCGTGATCGGTGGGCACCGGTCCGCTGTTGCAGTAGATCTCGATGCCCACTTCGCCGGTCCAGCCGGTCCGCGACACCCACAGTGTCTGGCCGCACACCTCGAAGAAGCCCGCACGGAAGTACTTGAAGTCGGCCGGCAGTCCGCCGCCGATGGCCGCGTCCAGCACGTCGAGCGACATGGGGCCCTGAATCTGCAGCACACGCGAATGGGGGTCGTTGATGCCGACATCGAGTCCAATGGCGTGTGCCCGCAGCCAGCTCAAGAACTCGCCGTTCGCGATCACGTACCAGAAGCGGTCGGGGCCCAGTCGCATGACGACGCCGTCCATCAGGATCGTGCCGTCGTCGTTGCATGCGAGCCCGTAACGGCAGCGGCCGATGCCGAGATCTGCGATGCGGCACGTCAGCACCCGCTCGAGCAGGCGTGCCGCGTCGGGCCCGACGATCTCCAGCGGCTTCTCGGGGACGTCATAGAGCATGACGCCGCGGCGCAGCTTCCAGTAGCCCTCGATGGGACTCTCATCCGGCGACGACTTCACCGCGTACAGCCGGTTGCAGTACACCGCGTGGATGGTCTGATCGGTCGTGTACCGATGGGCGAAGGGCGACCGGCTGATCCGGTACGGCGCCAATGAGATCTCGTCGTACGACTCGAGGTAGTAGTGCCGGTTCGTTCTCATGTCAGACCCTCCAGCCGGGCGCCGAGACTACGAGGAGATCGGTAGATGCCATGGCTGACAGCCCCGTCGAGCACGTGGAGTTCCCAGATGGATGCCTTCTTGCAGCGCGTCGGGTTCACTTCGACGCCACGGTACGAGAGACGCCACAGCACTTCGGGAATGACGTCGCCGTGGCTGCACAGCACGCTGTCGCCCGCTTGGCCGCAGAGGCGTTCGAGGAGGGCTTCGGTCCGCCATCCGGCTGCGCCTTCGGCAAGCGCGGCGCTGATCTCGATGTCGATTCCCACCTTGGTTGCGAGCGGTTCGATCGTCTGGACGCAGCGGACGCTGGGGCTCGACAGGATGCGGCGGACTGGCGCAGGGGTGAGCGTCGCTGCAATGGCCTCGGCTTGGGCGTGACCTGCCGCATCCAGTGGCCGAGCGCTGTCATCACCTCGCCAGGCGTGCCGGTCGCCGGCCGATGCGTGTCGCACGAGATGCAGCACTCGCAGAACGCTAGAGCCGCGCGGGAATGTCCGGTGCCGCTTTGGCGCACCGGAGTGCGGCACCGGTCGAAGAACTCACCGACCCGCTGCTCGTCTGACGGACCATTCGGCTATTCAGTGTGCCCGTGCCGCCCACAGCGGCATTCCCACACTCAGAACGACGGTGGCGCGGTACCGGTCGTTGGTCCAGCAGACGAGCATAGCGAGGGGTTGTTCGGCGGCGGACTATGCGTGCCGGCCCAAGTGCCTCGCACCGTCGAAGCCACCGCGATGCAGGCCGCGTCGGCCGCGGCGATCGTCGTCATCGTCGGGAGGTTCGGGACGTTCGCCGTTCACGAAGGCGGTGACCCGCTCGGTCACCGCATCGACATCGACCTCGCGATCGTGCTCGGCTGCCTTGTCGGAGATCGCCGTCACGAGGGCGTCGATCACCTCGGACACGTCAACGCCCTGTGCGGCAGCGACGTCGGCCAGCGTCGAGCCGCCCTTCAGCTGCTCCCGAAGCGACTCCGCATCGAGGCCCAGCACTTCGGTGAGCGAGTCGCCCATGCCGAACCGCCCGAGCTTGCCGCCCCGGCGTGCGCCGTCCTTGTCGCAGGTGCCGTCGGCTTCGTCGCTGCTGTCGTCAGCCTGCTGCTGGTCGGCGTCGCCGCTGCCGTTCTGGGTCTGCGCGCTGGCGCTGCCAGCACCGAACGCAACGACCGCAGTCGCTGCCAGCAGCAATGCGGCCAGCAACGCCAGCAGCCGGCTGCGCCCACATCTGCGCCTCGGTGTCTCGGTGGATTCGTCGATCTCGCCGGTATCAGTCATGCCGCCAGTCCTTTCGCCAGGGTTCGTGCGACGACTCAGACGATGGCGAACGAACCTGAAAGGTCCCTGAAGTCAGCATGAGAGCGAGATGAGATTGTGATCGCAGCGCCAGTGGCCGAAACAGCGACTGTCAGCAGTCCTATCGGAGGATCTGTGCGTAGAGGCGTAGCTGCCGGTCGGTGTTGCCGTCAGCAACGGCCTCGAAGTAATCGGCATAGAGCAGGTCGCACGCCCGTTCATTGCTGGCTCTTCGCGCTTTAGCGTGGAGTGAAGCGAATAGGTGCACTTCGGAGTACGTGACCGGCCTTGCGCCCATCCACATGAGGACCGCGAGAGGTTCCGTGTCTAGATCGTTGCCGCACCGCAGCGCTTGACCAAGGCTGGAACCGGCTTGCCTCTCATCGCGAGCCCGCCTCGCAAACGATCCATGTCGGCCGTCCGGTTGGCTCTGCGAAAAGCAAAGAGTCCGACTGCCTCACCGACCTCAGCGGGTCCGAACAGTGCACTCGCTGCCGCGATGTCGATACCCGCTTGCACCTGTTCGCGCGCGTCGCTGTCCATGACCGTCTTGACTTCGGTCACCAACCATTCAAGCGCGCCGCTGCGAACGCGCAGGAGCAGAAGATCCGGCCGCTTGCCTGCATCGTCCGCAAATGCCTCGCACTTGTCGCATTCGACGGCAAGCAGGGGGCCTGCGATCGACAGCCGGCACTGCTGGTACGTGAAATCCGCACGACTTCCGTCAGCAGCAGGCCGAATGCCGAGCAAGCACCTGCATCGCTCATGCCGACGCCGAAGCCGATCGACATCGATCACTTCAGTTGGGCAACCAAGCGGGCTGAGTCGTCTGACAAGTCGGCTGCCACCTTCACGTATTCGTCTTCAGGTATCCCCCACTCCGGCTCCACCTTGAGCTGCTCGACCTGAACTGTGCCTGACCCCGTCGAGCGAACGAAACGATGGACTGCGAGATCGCCGACACTCAGCCGATCTTCCGCCAAGTATCCGGCCGCTCTGTCCTCGTCGGGCAGTTCAGACACTGCGTCCCGCAACACTGCATTCGACAGCTCATGTAACAGAACCGAGCTGTGGGTAGCGCACACGATGCGTACACCGCTGTTGACAAGCCGTACGAGCACCCTGGCAACCACCCGAATGGCCTCTGGATGCAAGTGCGACTCGGGCTCATCGACGATCAGGAGATCGCCGGGTTGCAGCAATCGATCAACCCAGATCGCGAGAGGTGCCAAATCAGCAACCATCGAGGATGCGTGACGGATGGCGATGCTCTGGCCTGACTGCTGATATGCGAGCGTCGGCACCTGCGTCTTCTGCGGTTCGACGGTGATCCGGCCTTCCATCACCGACGACAACAATTTCAGAACTCCTTCGAACTCAGCGTGGCCGCCACGGACGACTGTCTCCCACGGTCGGCGCCGGTGTCGGGCTCTCCCCGATCGTGACCCGAGGACATCGGCGAGAGACGAAATGAAATCCAGCGCAACGCCATCGAGGGAAGGCTCAGGAATGGACGGCAGGCCGAATCGGTCGCGTTCCAATTGGATTCGCAGCTTCACGACATCGGTCCAAGCGTTCAAGAGACCTGATCGACCAGCAGGCAAGTAATGAGATGTGCCGGTCAAGCCCCAGTCGGACGAGACGCGATCCCAGAATTCCGAAACCAAGACCCACATGAGGGCGTGCAGCCGCTCCTCGCGCTCCTCACTGCGCGGGTCGTCGTCCCGGAACAAAGACTCTTGGAGCGGTAGGTAGCTGTCGATCTCGGTCCATGGGAGTTCGGTTTGCCGCAGCGCCGCCTGAACAGGCGCATTCGTACCCCGGCTTCCGAAGAGGGCAAAATCTGGGCCAGCCGATAGGCTTCTCCGAAGCTCAACAGCCAGCGAATCTGAACTCTCCCACGTGCTGATCTGTCGAAGGTTCTCGACGCCGAAGCTCGCCTTGAGTCGCAACTCCAATGCATGCCCGGACCGTTCGAGACTCTCGGAGATTACGCGCGCGAATGTCTCAAGAAGTATCGGCGGAATCTGATCGTCGACCCCGTCGCCATTCCCGACGGCGACGGACCTACGCTTGCGGAGCAGGTCGTCGAGCGCCGAACGTTCCTGCGGTTCGATCTCCTCGACAAACGCGGGCGGAACGGCGAGAAGCGCCTGCCTCGTCGCGTACAGCGCCTGTGCAGCGTACGTCTTTCCTGTGTTGTTCCTGCCGACGAAGACTGTCAGGGGTTTGAGTGCGATATGGGCGTGCTCGATTGGGCCAAGGTGGTCCACCACGAGGCTCAGGCCGTTGCCATCCATCATCGCTCTCCCGCCGCTGGCGCAAGATCGCAAGCATGTGAGCATCGCGCCGAAGCGCGGCCCGACGCGTGTCTTGCTGCGCGTGACGCTACTTGAATCGCATCGCACACCATGCTGAATTCCCGGTAGCAGGGCCGGGGCAATGGGGCCGAATCGCGTGCGGATAGGAGAAGCAAGCGCTGTCGGTGCCGAGAGGACCAGATCAGCCGGCTTCGGAGTGGGTGACCGGCTCTTCGCCCATCCACTCGCGCAGGGTGTTCTTCAGCTTGGTCTGCTGGATGAACAGGTCGTGCTCGGGACCGGCCGGGTCGGCCGACTGGGGCGCCTTGAGGTAGAACGACAGCCACTCCTGCACGCCGCCCTGCCCGGCTCGCTGGGCCAAGTCCAGGAACAGCGCCAAGTCGAGCACGATCGGCGCCGCCAGAATCGAGTCGCGGCACAGGAAGTCGATCTTGATCTGCATCGGGTAGCCGAGCCAGCCGAAGATGTCGATGTTGTCCCAGCCCTCTTTGTTGTCGCCGCGGGGCGGGTAGTAGTTGATGCGCACCACGTGGTCGATCTCGCTGTAGAGCTCGGGATAGGTCTCGGGCTGCAGGATCGTGCCGAGCACCCCGAGCTTCGACGTCTCCTTGGTCTTGAAGTTCTCGGGGTCGTCCAGCACCTCGCCGTCGCGATTGCCCAGGATGTTGGTGGAGTACCAGCCACGCAGGCCCAGCATCCGAGCCTTCAGGCCCGGCGCCACCAGCGTCTTCATCAGCGTCTGGCCGGTCTTGAAGTCCTTGCCGGCGATGGGCACGCCGCGGCGCTCGGCCAGCTCGGTCATCACCGGGATATCGACGGTCAGGTTCGGGGCGCCGTTGGCGAAAGGCACGTCGCTCATCAGCGCCGCATAGGCATAGAGCTGGCTCGGCGAGATGTTGTCGTCGTCTGCTGCCAGCCCCGCTTCGAACGCCCCGACGCTGGCATGCACTTCGGTGGGCTCCTGGTAGGCCTCGGTCGAGCCGCACCACACCATCACCAGCCGGTCGCATTCGTTCTCTGCACGGAATCGCTCGATGTCGTCCATGAGCGCCTGGGCGGCTTCGAGCTTGCCCA
Organism: Acidimicrobiia bacterium; assembly: GCA_022826045.1. Classification (GTDB taxonomy): domain Bacteria; phylum Actinomycetota; class Acidimicrobiia; order Acidimicrobiales; family Poriferisodalaceae; genus Poriferisodalis. Next base: position 14,458 of record JAJDVQ010000068.1, read on the forward strand.
TCGGGGGCTTGGTGCGGGTGCCTTCAAGCCGGCTCACCCAGCGGCTGTCGAACACGGCGTCCATCGCCACGATGCCTTCCAGCTCGCGGGAGATCACGCCGAGGTCACGGTCTTCCAGCACTCCCGCGGTGCGCGCGCCTTCGAGCGCATTGGGCGTGATCGGATCCCAGCCGCCGAACACCAGGTCGTCGAGCGAGGCCAACGGCACGAAATCGCGGATGAGCGGATTGCGGCCGTCGGTCCGGTCGCCGAGCCGGATGTGGGCGAGTTGACTGACCGACCCAATGGGTTCTGCCAGCCCGGCACGCGCCGCCAGCACCCCGGCGATGAACGTGGTGGCCACCGCTCCCATGCCGGGCGTGAGCACGCCGAGCTTGCCGGCTGCTGGCGCGATCTGAGGCTTCGTCATGGCGCGAACGCTAGAGGCTGTCCCGTCCGGTGAGCCTGCTGGCTCACGCTCATGGTGCTTTCGAGTACGTGATGCTGATGCATGCAGTGATCGGCCGCTCGGCTCTTGGCAGTGTCTCGGGATTCAGCCCCGCGCGAGTGCATAGGTCGAGCACCGCTGCCTTGGCGCATTCGAGGTCAGGCGGGCACCGGGGCGGTCGGGGTGAATTCGGCGTCAAGGCGCTTGATGCCGTGGATGAACGACGCGCGCAGCAGATCGGGCTCGCCTGCGGCGACGATGTCGGGCAGCCGCGCGAACAGCTCGCGATACATTGAGGTGATCTGGCGACGCGCCAAGTGGGCGCCCAAGCAGAAGTGCGGGCCGGGGCCGCCGAAGCCGTACTGCGGGTTGGGGTCGCGCAGCACGTCGAAGCGGAATGGGTCGTCGAACACTGCGGGGTCACGGTTCGCAGCGATGTAGAACATTGCCACCTTGTCGCCTTCTCGCATCTGCTGCCCGCCGCATTCGAAGTCACGGGTCACCGTGCGGCGCATGTAGCTCACGGGACTGGCGACACGGACGATCTCCTCCACCGCGGTGGGCGCCACCTTCTCGAAATCTGCGGCCCAGATGGCGCGCTGATCGGGGTTCTCGGTGAGGAACTTCAGCGCCCAAGCGGTGGAGTTGCGGGTGGTCTCATTGCCGGCCACCACCAGCAGCACGAAGAAGCTGGCCAAGTCCGATTCGCTCAGCCGGTCGTCTTCGAGTTCAGCGTTCACGATGACGCTGGTGAGGTCGTTGCCGTCGCCGCCCTTCTTCGCTGCGGCCACTTCCTTCATCAATTCGGCAAGCTCGGCACCGGCGCGCAGCAGTGCACTGGCGAGGTCGCCGTCGGGCGGCTGAAAGTCGGGGTCGGAGATGCCCAGGATGATGTTCGTCCGGTCGAACACGAACTTGTACTCCGAACGGGGAATGCCCATGAGGTCGCACACGATGCGCAACGGCAGGGCAGCCGCCACGTCGTAGACGAACTCGCAGGCGCCCTGCTCGCAGATCGAGTTCACGATCTCGCGCGCCCCGTCACGGATGCCGCCGTCAAGCTGTTCGAGCATCCTGGGCGTGAAGCCCTTCGAGACAATGCGTCGCAGCCGTGCGTGACGGGGATCGTCCATGGCGATCATGGAGCTGAAGAACTCGGTGAACTCGGGCGGGTTGTCGCCCAGCGTGATGCCTCGCGCCGAGCTGAACACGTCTGAGTTGCGCGACACGGTTGCGATGTCGTCGTGGCGGGTGACGCACCAGTAGCCGGGTGCGGGCGTCACCCATTCGGAGAAGTAGGGCTCCTCGAACCAGTCCAGCGGGGCCTCGGCGTGGTAGCGGGCGATCACCGCGTCGATCGCGTCGGCCGGCTGCGTCCAGAACCACGGTTCCATGAGGTTGGGCAGTGTCGTGTTCCACTCGCGCATGGCAGCACGGTAGCGCCGCTCCGCGGCAAGTTGGCTCCCCTGTGTCGCTGCCTGCGGCGAATCCGCTCATGCCCGCTGTCACGGCGCCCGCCGGCTCGTCGCTCGCGCTTGCTTTCGTTCGCCATGAGCGATATATTCTTTGGCTAATGACATATATCAGAACTGAAATCGTCTGACCTCAAGAAACTTGGGTGCAGACAGCGCCCGTCAGACACTCAACCCGGCGAAGCCCCAGCAGCCTTCCCGCGACGCCTTTTGGCCCATTCGAGGGCAAGGATGATGGCGACGATGACGGCACCGGTTGCGCTGACAATCCACCAAGGCCAGACCGTCAGCCGCTGAACGAGAGTCACCGTCAGGGCTCCCACCAAAACAGGCCCCCACGTCCACACCCGCGACTCGCGCTCCTGCGGCGCGTCCGACGTCTCGGCGTTGGTGCTCATGGGTTCAGGGGCGGCATCGCCGCTCACAGCGGCTAGACGGGCCTGCCCGCCGCGGCCTCGGCCTCACGACGGCGCTGCTCCGCGGCCCGCTCGCACTCCGCGGCCCGGCAGGCCTCACGCTGCCGAGCCTCAGCAGCGCCGGGCGCTCATCGCCAACAGCCCCTCGATCCGGCTCACCCCGGCGAGACTAGATACCCACCCGCACAGCGCACGCAGCGCCGAACGTCAGCCCGACGAAACCCCGGCAGCAGCCTCGCGACGGCGGTTCTTCGCCCAGTAGTAGGTGATTAGGGCCACCGAGATGATCGCTGCGGGCACGAAGAACACCCACCGAGACCAGTCCGTGAGCCGCTGAATGAGGTTTAGCAGCACAACCACCACGACGAACACAATCATCGAAGTCCGGGCGGGCCGGACAGCGCTCTTGTCGTCGGCTTTAGTGGTGCTCATGGGGTCAGGGTAGTTCGCGGCGCTCATCGTCGTTTCCCGCCTCACTTGCCGCAGTAGTAGCTGTCGCCTCGGTCGCACCAGGACTTGTAGATGATCCGGTAGTACTCCGCGTCGATGAGTTCACCGGCCTCGTATCTGAGGGCTGCCTCGTGCGCTTCCTCGGCCGAGGTCTTGCCGTCGCCGTCGTAGTCGCCGTCGGGATCGTCCTGCTGGTTAGGCGTCGGCTGCTGGCTGGAGCCGCCCGAACCGTCATCGTCCGAACCGGTGCCCGAGCCGCCGTCGTCATCACAGCGCACGCAGCGCCGAACGTCAGCCCGACGAAACCTCTGTGCGTTCGGCTTCGCGACGGTCGTAGGCAGCCACGATCCGTGGGATGGCCAGCACCATGAGCGCCACCTGAGCGAGCGTCGCCAGCCATGACAGCGCTTCGCCGGCCCAGCCGCCCGGCCAAGTGTCCAGCAGGGCACCCAGGGGGCCAGAAACAAGCAGCGCAACCGCAATTGCAACGACGCCGGCCGTCAGTCCGAGCACGATGCTGCGCCGGTCGAAGCGCCAAATGTCGCGCTGACGCTGTGCGTTCGCAGCATTGGGGGTGTTCGGGGTCATGGGTTCAGGGTAGTTCGGGGTGTTCATCGTCGTTTCCCGCCTCACTTGCAGTACGACTTGTCGCCGCTGTCGCAGAAGAACTTGAAGACAATCCGGTTGTATTCCTCAACGGTGATCTCCCCGGTTTCGTAGCGCTTCTCTGCCCTGTTCTTTTCCTCGGCCTCCGGTCGTGCCGTTGCCGTAGCGGTGCGTCCCTGCGGGGCACTGTCTGGGCGCTGTGGCGGGCGGCGGCGCTGTGGTGGCGGGCGGCGTGTGGTTGCCGCCGTTGCGCGGCCCGTCGCTGTCGCCGTTGCGGCCCTCGGGGGTGTTGTCGGTGTGGGTGTGGCTGACGTGCACGTCCTGGCACTCGGGACGGCTGAGTTGCCGGTTGTAAGTGCAGCGACGCTCGGTCTTGGTGTGCGCCTCGGCCGTCTCTGAGGTGGCGAGCGGCACGGCGACGAGCACGGCCGTGAACGCCACCAGCGCGGCGAGCGCCGCGAGAGCGCGCCTTGAGGTGGGCGGCGCTCCCCGCTGCGGGGGCATGCGGTGTCTCTGGGCGGGTGCCGGGTCGGCCGCTGGGCGGGGACCTGTGCGGCTGTCTGCGTTTGAGCGGTCGGCGCGGCTTGAGTCTGTATGGCTATATGTCAATAGCAGTGGTAACGTCCCCAAGCGATGGAACCAACGGCACGCGCACGCCGACAACCGAGCCCAGAGACGGCCTGCCG
>JAJDVQ010000085.1 GCA_022826045.1 Acidimicrobiia bacterium
CCTCATCGACCCGAATCGGAGTGCTCGTCGCCATCAAACCGCCTCCCCATCAATAGTAGCAGATCGCTACCGATTGTCTCTTCGCAGCGTCACCCTCAAACGCAAGCGCGGGACGATGAACCAACACCGACCCGCCGCCAATGGCATCGAGGCAATCGGCTGGGTGGGGCTGGCGAAAGGAGGGCGCTCCCCGCGGACAAAGAAACGTCAGCGTACGCAGGGAGCGCCCACGACCAAGACGGCTACGTGATCTCGCAGGTCTCGTGTTGGTTGGCATTTGTACCGGGGTCACTCACGAACTTGCCACGGTTGCCCTGCGGACCTCGATACTGCTCACAATTGAACCGGCCGAACGTGTCACCGACTGCATCCAGGCCATGGATCTTGCACGTTTCAGAACCGCTAGAGCCCGTCCAACTAGCCTTTTTTTCCGCCGTTTGTGGGCTGGGATCGGCACTCACGCTATTGTCTTGGAGCAGGTTTCGGGCTGCGCTGGTGCACTCGTCCTGCGTGTTGATCTCGGTTGCATTGGTGTCGGCCGACTCGAGGTCGCTGATCACGTCGCCGCCTCTGCTGAGCAGGACGCCGGAGACGCCGCCGGCGATGACGAGCATGACGACGATGACGATGACGGTTTGCAGGGCGATGCCTTGCTGGTCTCGTTGTGGCCGTTGTTTTGCCCATCGTGCGGCTGTTGCGAGCTTGGTTCTCATGTCGAGCGTGGATTCGCACTGTGCCGACCCGCTCGCCGAGCCTTGATTCGGCAGCCTGCCAGGGCACACTTGCGGGCATGGCTGCGTTTGACGATGTGCGGCGGCTGGGCATGGCCCTGCCGGACATGGCGGAGTCGACGTCGTACGGCACGCCTGCGCTCAAGGTCCGCAAGAAGCTGGTGTGCAGGATGTGGGGCGAGCGCGAATACAACCGCGACTCTGTGCACGACACCGAGGTGCTGGTGCTGTTCTGTGATCTGGAGATGAAGCAGGTGCTGCTCGACAACCACCCGGGCGTGCTGTTCACCGTGCCGCACTACGACGGCTACGGCGCCGTGCTCGTGCGCCTGGCCGACGTGGATCTCGACGATCTCGCCGACTGGATCGAGGACAGCTACCGCCTGCGCGCCCCCGTCACCCTGGTCCGCCTGCTCGACGCCGACTAGCCCACCGGCGCGCGGACCTCTGCTACTCCGAGACCAAGCGAGCGGGGAAGCCGCCCTTTGAGATCGGCCCCCAGCTCTCGATGTGCAGCCGCAGGAGCACCTTGCCTTGGTGGGTCATGGCTGCGCGGTACTCGCCCCAGTCGGAATGCTCACCGCTGACGACACGGAAATACTCGACGAGCCCGTCCATGGCTGCGGGCAGGTCCACCACCTCGCCACGGCACTCGAGCTGCACCCACTCGCCGTTCCACGCATCTGACATCACGACAACCCACGCCTGAGCGTTGCGCCGCAGGTTGAGCGACTTGGCCCGGTCGGGGTAGCTGCTCACCAGCACCGCATCGCCGGCCTCGTCGACCCCCATGGTGACCAGCGACGCCTGGGGGCGGCCGTCCCGCCGCAGCGTCAGCAGCACGCCGTGATGCCGCTCCCGCACGAACTCCAGCAGCTCTGCACGCTCCACCACGCGATCGGTCGCAATCGAGACCATCGTCAACTCCCTGCTCGTGCCCGTCGGCTGGGACAGCCGCTCGGGCGGCGCACATTCTCGCCTCCTGGCGCAGCGCGTGCAGCCCCGGTGTTCGCATGGGCGGTCCGGACGCGGAAGAATCCATGTCCGGCATGCGGATGGAGCCGCAGGAAGCGAGCGGATCAGATGTTGCAGCACTACCGGGTACTCGACCTGTGCCAAGGGATCAGCCAGTTCGCGGGCTACATGCTCGTCAGCCTGGGCGCGGAGGTGATCAGCGTCGAACCGCCCGATGGGGTGCAGAGCCGCCACAGCGGTCCCTTTGTCGACGACGAGCCCGACCCTGAGCGTTCGCTGGCTCACTGGGCCTACAACCAGGGCAAGCAGAGCGTCACAGCAGACCTGTCGACTGCTGAGGGCCGCGAGCGCCTGCTCGGCCTCGTCGCAGGCGCAGACGCACTCATCGAGGACGGCCCGGTCGGCCACATGGCGTCGCTGGGTCTCGCCTATGACGATCTGGCGGCCGTCAATCCCGCCATCGTCCACGCATCGGTGACGCCGTTCGGCTCGACCGGTCCCCGCAGCACCTGGGCAGGCTCCGACTTGACAGCGGTGGCCGGCAGCGGCTTCCTGCACGCCAGCGGCGACAAGGATCGCGCTCCCGTACGGGTATCGGGCGTGCCCCAGAGCTTCCTGCAGGCTGCCGGCGATGCCGCCGCCGCAACGCTGATCGCACTGCGCGAGGCTCAGCGCAGCGGCCGGGGCCAGCACGTCGACATCTCTGCGATGGAATCGATGACGCACGGCCAGCCGCAGAACCTGTCGCCGCGCGTCAACGCCAACGCCGTCGAACGCCTCGCAGGCGGGCTCAGCCTCGGCGGCATCGACATCCCGATGCTGTTCCCGTGCGTGGACGGCAACACCATCTGCGTTGCCTTGATGGGCGCCGCCTTCGCGCCGTTCACCCAACGGCTCGTGGAATGGGAGGCGGAGGAGGGGTTCGCCGACGAGGAGCTCCAAGCCGTCGACTGGGAGACCGTCGCGGCCGAGGTGCTGGGAGGTCAGCGCTCGCCCGAGATCATCGCCAAGTCGTTCGCGACCCATGCCCGCTTCCTCGCGACCAAGACCACCGAGGAGCTGTGGGCAGCGGCCTTCGACCGGAACCTGCTGATCACACCGTCGGCGCTGGTCAGCGACTTGCTGATCAACCCGCACTTCGCGGACCGCGGGTTCTGGCGGGATGTCGACTTCGACGGCGCACGCACCGCCCGCTATTGCGGGCCGCTCGTGCACTTCAGCGACGACGCCCCGGAGCGCCGACTCGCGGTGCCCCAGCTCGGCGCCGACAACGACACGGTCGACACGGCGCGCCAGCCGTTCGCGGCAACTGCTGTTGCTGCCAGTGGCGAGCCCGTCTCTGACGGCAGCGACCTGCCGCTCGCCGGGCTGAAAGTGGTCGAGTTCTCCTGGGTCATCGCTACGCCGTCGGCGATGCGGATCCTGGCCGACTACGGCGCCACCGCCGTCAAGGTCGAGACCGAGAGCCGGCCCGACACGATGCGCACGGTCAACCCCTTCGTGGACGAGGATCCGCACCCCGACAACAGCGTCGGCTACGGGGTGTACAACGCGGGCAAGCGCAGCCTGAGCCTGGACCTCAGCAAGCCCGAGTCCCGCGCGGTAGTGGAGGACCTGATCCGCTGGGCCGACATCGCCACCGAGTCGTGGGCGCCGGGGGCGGCTGCGCGCATGGGCTACGGCTACGACGACTTCTCGGCGATCAACCCCCGGCTCATCATGCTGTCGAGCTCGTTGCTGGGCCAGAGCGGTCCGTACTCCAGCCTCGCGGGGTACGGCTTCATGGCGGCCGCGATCGCCGGCTTCTACGAGATCACCGGGTGGCCAGACCGCGGCCCCGCGGGCCCGTACGGCCCCTACACCGACTTCTTGGCGCCGCGGGTGATCGTGTCGTCGCTGATGGCTGCGCTGGAGCGGCGGGATCGCACCGGCACCGGCTGCTACATCGACATCTCCCAGACCGAGGCGGCACTGCACTACCTGGCGCCGGCCATCCTGGACGCCTCGATCAACGGCCGCGACCCGCAGCGGTGCGGCAACGAGGACCCCCACATGAGCCCGCACGGCGTGTACCCGACCGTAGGCGAGGACCAGTGGGTGGCGATCGCCTGCACCGATGACCGGTGGGCGGCGCTGGCTGCGACGATCGGCGTTGCCGGCGACGGCGCAGCCGGCTGGGATCAGGCCGCCCGGCGGGAGCGTGCAGCCGAGATCGATGAGGCGATCTCGGCGTGGACATCGGAGCGCACCAATGTGGAGGCTGCGGAGTCGTTGCAGTCCAGCGGTATCGACGCCTACCCGGTCAACAACGCCCAGGGCTGCTGCGACGACCCGCAGTTCGCTGCCCGCGAGCACCACATCAACGTGCCCCAGAGCCATCGCGGCACGATGTGGACGCAGAACTGCCGGACGCGCATGTCCCGAACGCCGCCGGTGGTCTGGCGAGGCGGGCCGTGTCTCGGCGAGGACAACTACGAGGTGCTCACCGAGTTCCTGGGCTACGACGCCGACCGGATCGCTGATCTCGCCGCGGCCGAAGTGCTCGCCTGATCGGCTCAGCCGTCGTCCGCTTCAGGCTCGGATTCGGACGATTCGTCTGCATCGGCGTCTGATTCGGTCTCTGTCTCGCCCTCGGACTCGGCCTCTGACTCAGACTCGCCCTCGGGGTCTGCCTCGGAACCGCTCTCGCCGTCTGTCTCGCCCTCTGCTGCGTCGTCGGCTTCGCCCTCCGACTCGGCCTCATCCTCGGCGTCTGTCTCGGACTCCGCGGCAGCGGTGGTCGGTGGCGGCTGATGGCGGGCGCAGTTGCCCGAGACGATGTCGACGATCCGGTTCACCCGGGCGCCGTCGCCAGCAGGCACGGGCGCGCCGTTGACGTCGAGCTGGTGCGGGTACAGCGACCAGCCCACGATCTCGGTGCCGTCGAAGTCGATCTGCAGCACACCGGTGTCGCCGGTGATGCCCGACCGGTAGTGCCACACGAAGTTGCCCAGCGAGTAGGCCACGAGCTTGCCGTCGTCGAGCACGACGGGCTGCAGCACGTGCGGGTGCTGGCCGATCACGGCGTCGGCGCCGTGCTGCAGCAGCCGGAACGCGAAGTCGCGCTGGCGGGCGTCGGGGCAGGTCATCCGCTCGACTCCCCAGTGCACGACAGCGATCACCACCTCGGCCTCGCCCGCCGCCGCCCTCACGCTGGCCAGCACCCGGTCCTGCTGGTACGCCGAGGCGATGCCGGGGCGGGTCCCGGTGGCCGGAAACCCGAGCGGCACCACCATCGAGGCGCCCACGAACGCCACACGCACACCGGGACGCACCTCGGTGATGCGGTGCCGGTAGGCGTCGGCGCTGGTCGCACCCGCCCCGAGCGCGATCACTCCTTCGGCCTCCAGGAGATCGACGGTGTCCAGCAGGGCCTCGGGCCCGTAGTCGGCGGCGTGGTTGTTGGCGAGGTTGGCGACATCGATCCCCGCCGCAGCGATGCGTGACGCGGCTGACGGCGGCGCCCGGAAGGTGAACTTCTTGTCCCCGACGGGCTCGCCGCGGTCGCTGATGACCATCTCCACGTTCACCAGCGCTATGTCGGCCGACGCCAGCGGCGGGTCGATGCCGGCGAAGGGGTCGATGTCGGCCGCCTCGCTGCGGTCCATCAGCACATCGCCCCCTGCCAGCAGCGTCCACCTCAGATCCGGCTGCGTCGTCGTCGGCACGGCAGTCGTTGCTGCCGCCGCGGTCGCCGCAGCCGATGTCGAGGCGGACGTCTGCGGCGCACCGGCCGGCGTCGGTGCAGGCGCCGTGGTCGCGTCAGCGCCGGCTGGTGCAGGCTCACCGGCGGTTGTCGCCGCAGCAGCGGGGCGCGGGGTCTCCGACTGCGGTGCAGGTCCTACCTGGATGAGACTGCTGCTGCACGCCGCCGCAAGCACAACAGCGGCCGTCCACCACAGCGCGACTGCCACCCTGCCGAGCACCGGACGGAGCGTACGGCGGGCGTCTCGCATCTCCGGCACGCCAACTAGCGTCGCGCTCGCAGGGCCCACCGGGGTCCATGCGCACCGTTGCTCAACCTGACAGGAGCCAGCCATGTCGCTCGGAGACACAGTTCAAGGGATTCTCGATCGCGGCGTCGCCGACGGCGACGTGGTCGGAGCGGTCGCCAAAGTCATCGGTGCCGACGGCGAGATCTGCTCGGCTGCCGCTGGCACCCGCGGGGCCGACAGCGACGTGGCCATGTCGAATGACACCGTCTGCTGGATCGCCTCGATGACCAAGGCCATCACGGGCACAGCGGCGATGCAGTTCGTCGAGCAAGGGAAGCTCTCGCTCGACGAGCCGGGCGCAGAGGTGCTGCCGCTGCTCGGCGAGCTCGACGTGCTGACCGGCTTCGACGACGACGGCAGCCCGGTCACCCGTGCCCGCAACGGCGACATCACCCTGCGCCACCTGCTGACCCACACCGCAGGCATGGGATACGACATCTGGAGCCCCGAGCTCGGCCAGTACGAAGAGGCCACCAGCACGCCGGGAGTGATCGAGTGCCAGAAGCAGACGCTGACCATCCCGCTGCTGTTCGACCCGGGCGACCGCTGGTTCTACGGCACCGGCATCGACTACGCGGGCCAGATGGTGGAGGCCGCCTCGGGCATGTCGCTCGGCGAGTACATGGCCGAGAACATCTTCGGCCCGCTGGGAATGAGCGACACCGCGTTCAAGATCAGCGATGACATGCGGGCTCGCATCTCAGCGATGCAGGCGCGGATGGAGGACGGTTCGCTGGTCGAGATGCCGTTCGAGATCCCCCAAGAGCCCGAGTTCGAGATGGGCGGCGGCGGTCTGTACTCCACCGTCGACGACTACTGCCGCTTCCTGGCCATGATGCTGAACGGCGGCAGCCTCGACGGCAGCCAGATTGTGTCGCCCGACACCCATGCGCAGATGGTCACCAACGCGATGGGCGACTTGCGTGTCACCATGCTTCCCACTGCCGCGCCGCCGTTCTCGTTCGATGCCGAGTTCTTCCCCGGCGTCGAGAAGTCGTGGGGCCTGACATTCCAGATCAACGAGGAGCCAGCGCCGACCGGGCGTCCCGCCGGGGGCCTCATGTGGGCCGGGCTGGCCAACTCGTACTTCTGGATCGACCTGCAGAACCAAGTGGCCGGCTGCTACATCAGCCAGCAGGTGCCCTTTGCCGACCCACGCTCGTACGGGCTCTTCGAGGCGATTGAGACCGCCACCTACAGCAGCCTCTAGCGGGACTTGATTCATCTTGGGACGTTTCTATATATGTCAAGTGCGGGTTGTGAGGGTGGCCAGGTCGGCTCGCAGGGCGCGGTAGAGCTCTCGGGCGATGAAGCGTTTGAGGCAGCGGATGGCTTCTTTTTTGGTTTTGCCTTCTGCGACGCGGCGGTTGAGGTAGGCGCGGGTTCGTACGCAGTAGCGGAGCCGGACCGATGACGATCATGTGCAGTGCGCGGTTGGCTGTGCGGTTGCCTGAGAAGCTGAGCCGGTGGCGGCTGGTGCGTCCCGATGACACAGGAACGGGTGCTGTGGCGCCGAGGTGAGCGAAGGATGCCTCCGAGCTGAGCCGGTCGATGTTCTCGCCGGCGGCGACGAGCAGGGCCGCGGTGTGGTGGGTGCCGCATCCCAGGCGCGACTGGTGTCCTTGGCGGCTGCAGTCGCTTCGCCCGACAGCACCTTGCGCGCTGCGGCCTCGGCGTCGACGGCGTCGTCCTTGCCGCGGCGAGCGTGAGTGTGCAGGTGCGGCTGGTTGACCTCGACCACGCGGCACCCTCGCTCGACCAGCGAGCGGGCCAAAGCCGCACCGTAGGACCCGGTCGACTCGACACCGACCGCGGCGATCGGCCCGAACGAAACGAGCCACCCGTGGGTCGAGCGGTAGCCCTCGCACGTCGCGGGGAACGACTCGGTGCCCAGCACCCGGCCCAAGGGGTCGAGCGCCTGGGCTTCCCCCGGTTTCTGGGAGGCATGCTCTTTGAGGAAGGGGAGCTATGCCAGAGACAAGAAGAAGGTTCGATCCGGAGTTCCGCGCTGGTGCGGTGAGGATCGTGACAGAGACGGGCAAGCCGATCGCTGTGGTCGCCCGCGATCTTGGGATTCATGCGGGCTGATTCACCCTGGGCAACTGGGTGAAGGCCGAGCGCGGTGCCGGCGAGGGGGCGCTGGACGCGGACCTGCTTGCGCAACGCCGCAAGCTCGGCGTGCTCCGCTGCGGTCATGCCCGCTTCCAGTCCGGCGTCGATGCGTGGCTGACGGCGCCACGTGTAGATCGACTGGCCGCTGCTGTACCTGGCGGTAGTGCTCGATGTCGGCGGCCGACGGCTGCTGGGCTACGCCATGAGCGACCGAATCGACATCCAGCTCGTCGCCGACGCGCTCGACATGGCCGGCGACTCCCGCCAAGGCCGCACCGCCGGGATCGTGTTCCACTCCGACCGCGGCAGCCAGTACCTCGCCGGCAAGCTCCGCACCGCCGTCGCCGGCTGGGGCATGAACCAATCGGTGGGCCGTGTCGGCTCGTCCGCGGACAACGCCGCCGCCGAAGCGTTCTTAGAGCGTTAGCGGATTGATAAAACGACTGTATGCAATCGCATCGTCTGTCGTGTCGATGCTGCAGGTCAGAGACCCATCCAGAGGCGATTCCACGGCTCGAAATCGTTCAGAGCCGATCTATCCGCGCGGCCTC
>JAJDVQ010000066.1 GCA_022826045.1 Acidimicrobiia bacterium
CCTCAGTAACCGCGTGCCCTCCACGGGCCGCGCCAACCGACTCGCGGGAGTCGGCTACATGGTTCCTTCCTTTCGGTTGGCGCGGTTGCTGAGGCAAAGCAAACCGGACTCCTGAAGGAAGGAACCACCATGTCCAAACGGACCCTCGCGGCGCTATCGGCGCTGCTTGTGGCCGCGTCCACGCTTGCCGTCGTGGCCGCTCAGCCGACCGCCGCTCACGATGTGTACTACTGGGGCACCGTCCAGCGCTGCGCCTATGACCCCTTCGCCGGGCAGCAGTGCTGGAACGAGAGAACCCGGCTGCCCTCACATCATTCGCACGCTCAGGTGTGCCCAGCGGGCACTACCGGCACCTACCCCGATTGCTACCCCGTCCAACCCGCCAACCCGGACCCGGTGCCTGATGACTGGACCGACCCCGGCGGCGACGACAGCGGCGGCGGCTCCGATGGCGGCGGTAGCTCGGGCAGCGGCTCGGGCTCAGGCTCAGGTGGTTCAGGCTCGGGCAGCGGCAGCGGCAGCGGCTCGGGCTCAGGCTCAGGTGGTTCAGGCTCGGGCAGCGGCAGCGGCAGCGGCTCGGGCTCAGGCTCGGGCAGCGGCTCAGGCTCGGGCAGCGGCAGCGGTTCAGGCTCCGGCGGCGGCTCAGACGAGGACACGAGTTTGATCCGCGATGGTGTCGCCACGACGGTTTGCACCGTCGCAGGCCAGCGCGATGCCCGCTTCGGGTTCACTTGCGATGCTCTCGGCCTGCTCGCTAACCGCGAAATCGACACATCGGAAGGCAACCCTCCGAGCATCACTGATGACATCTACTCCGTCGGCAGCACGGTCGTATGCGCGATTGCGTGGACCGGCGGAGTTGTGACCGGCCTCACATGCTCGGGCATTGCTCTGCTCGCGCCGGTTGTGGTCGATGCAGTCGCAGGCTGGTTCAACGATCTCACGGACGGCGAGGATAAAGATGCTTGGGAAATCGCGTTGGAGTTGGAGCAGTACGGCCAAGATGTGCCTCACATCGTGCTCAAGCAGTGCGATGATGAACCGCTCCCCTGCGTTGAGGTTGTAGATCCCAACTCCGACGCGGACCCTGAGCCGACGCCTAACCAGCAGGACGATCCCGACGGCGACTACAACGGCGACGGCACGACCGATGCCGAGGAAGCGCACGAGGCAGCCCTCAGATTCGAGGCCGAGGAACTCACCAGCGCGGAGTACTACCGGATCATCTACAAGTCCTGGTGCGACCGCGGCGACAGCTACTACTGCGGCAAGAAACCACCACAATGAACACCCCGAACTACACTGACACCATGAGCACGACCCGGCAGCGCAAGATGCGCCACGGCGCTATGGACCCGGAGTTGCCGTCGTGGTGGCGGCCTGACTTCACGTCTCGACACGCGAGAGAGCGCCAAGCGCAGGCGTTCTTTGTGACGATCCCTTTCGTCATTGCAGCGTTCTTGTTTCGGCTGTTGGTCGGCCTTGACTTCTATATGAGCCTTGCTGCCGCAGCACCGTTTGCAGCCATTGGCTGGCTCGGTTTGCAAGCACGGCTGAAGTACCGCCGCGAGCGCCACCTCTAGACCGCCCGCCATCGGAGGCAGCGCCGCGAGGCTGAGGCTGAGGCGGTTTCGTCGGGCTGAGTGTCTGACGGGCTGTCAGAGCGCTCAGGTGCTCTGTAGTGCCTGCCTGCGTGGCAGGTCCCTAGACATCTTGCAGGACCCTTCAGGGTCGGCTCAGGTCGGCTCTGAGGGGTCTTGCGCGTGGCGTGCGGGGTACGGTGCTTGTGGGGACCCCTGCCCCGCCCGGTGCCACCATGCGGAGGGTCGTAGGGGAGCCTCATCCGTACTAACGAATCGCAGTCATGGCAGCGCTGGCGTCTCAGGTGGTCCGGCAGTACCGGGACATCTCCCCCGACAAGCTCCTGCCGTTCCATGAGCGCTGGCTTCGGGGGACGTTCCGCCCAGGTATCGACACAAGCGCGCTGAGCCTGCCGAGAGGCAATGCCAAGAGCGCTGTCACCGGTCGGCTTGTGGCACTGAGCATGGTCCCCGACTCGGCGCTGTGGCGTCCGGGACTGGAGACGGTCGTAGTCGCTGCCTCGCTCAAGCAGGCTCGCATCCTGTGGCGCTTCGCCAAGGCGTGCCTTCCCGGCGATGACTACCGGTGGGTTGATTCGTCGCAGGAACTCAAGGTCACTCACAAGCCGACCGGACAGGTCGCCTATGCGATCTCTAGCTCCGGCAGGGGCGCTATGGGCCTGAGCCAGTTCGGGACGATCTACTTCGATGAGCCTGCCGCCTTGGACCCGCGGAACGGCGCGCTGCTGTTCGATGCCGTGCGCCAGTCGCTCGGCAAGGTGGACGGTCAGCGGCTTGTGATGATCGGGACTAGAGCGCCTGCCGATCCCGGGACATGGTGGCCGAACCTGCTCGACTCAGGGAGCGGCGACGGGACTCACGTAACGATGCTCAGCGCCCCGCCAGAAGAGCCTTGGGATAGCTGGCAGACAATCAGGCGGGTGAATCCGGTTGCGAACGTTCACGCTCCGCTGAGACGAACGATCCTGCGGGAGAGAGACGAAGCACGAAAGAAGCCGACGCTGCGAAGGAGCTTCGAGGCTTACCGGCTGAATCGAAGCGTGCTGGCGTATGAAGACGTGCTCATCGAGGCAGAAGACTGGCTTCGTGTCGAGAGCCGGGAAGTGCTGCCGCGTGAAGGCGCTTGCGTGGTCGGCATCGACTTGGGCGGGGAGCGCTCTTGGTCGGCTGCTTGGTGCCTCTGGGAGAACGGGCGCTCGGAGTGCTACGCGGTCTGTCCTGGGCTTCCATCGCTCGAAGAGAGAGAACGGCAAGACGCCATGCCTGCCGGTCTGTACCGCCAGCTTGCTGCTGACGGCGTTCTCATCGTCGATGAGGGCCGCAGAGTGAGCAAGCGACCACGTTGCTGCAAGTGCTCGAAGCGAACGGCATAAGGCCAGCGGTGGGCTATCACGACCGTTTCCTGCGGGGAGAACTGCGAGACGCTGTAGACGGGCGGTTTCCGCTTGTCGAGCGTGTCACCCGTTGGTCGGAGGCAACCGAAGACATCTCGGCATTCAGGCAGCTTGTGAAAGACGGGCCGCTGAGCATTGATCCTCGATGCCGGGCGCTGGCCCGCATAGCGCTGTCTCAGGCGGTAGCGGTTTCCGATGACCAAGGGAACGTGAGGCTGAGCAAGAAGCGGCATGACAGAAGCCGAGACGACGTGGCGGTAGCGGCAACGCTGGCGGCGGGCCATCTTGTGCGCTGGTTTCGTGCTCCGACTCCGACGCTGCGGGTCTGGTGAGCAGATCGCCTTCGGGTGCGCTGTCATCGAGACGGCAGGCTCGATGGCGAGATCAAGTGCTCACCCGCGACGGCTTCCGCTGTACGAAGTGCGGCAAGGCCGGGAAGCTAGAAGCGCATCACATCGAGCCGGTGCACATTGCGCCCGAACTGGCCTATGACGTGGGCAACGGCTTGACTCTCTGTCGAGCGTGCCATATCGACAAGACGACGGCAGCGAACACCAACCCGCAGAACGAAGCCGCGGCGAGTGCCAGCAGCGAGCCGAGACGGGCGCTCAGGAAGCCTGTCTGAGCGCTTGGGCCATTTCTCCCGCGCTTGTTGCCTCTGCGGGCGCTCGGAGAGTCTGTGGCGCTGTCTGAGGGCAGGCAGAGGGCTTGCCTCCCGCAACGCTCAGGAGCGCTTCTGCGGGCCGCTGGCAGGCTTGCGGGCCAAGGCGGCAGGCTGCCCCAGCGAGCCTCAGACACGGACAAGCAGGCACGCAGAGAACGCAGGCCGAGCAGGTCGCGGCCCCCATACCTATGCCGTGCGTAGGATGGCGGCATGGAGAACGGCAACAGCGAGATAGAGGAACTGCGAGAGCATCTGGACAAGCGGCTTGACCACCAAGACCGCAAGCTCGACCGGATCGAGAGCGATCTGCACCAAGTGAAGGTGACAGTCGGCTCAATCAAGATGGAGACGAGCGCTCTCATCGACACTGTGGCCGACATCAACCGCCGCTCCGACGCCTAGCCGACCAACAAGCTCAGAGCGTGCAGGACCCTGCCCCAGCGCACTCGCGTACCGACGCTGCGCGGGCCGCTGGCAGGCTGCCCCGCCATGAGGCTCGACGATGAGGATTCAACGAAGCTGACAGCGCAGGCAGCCGCGCACGGCTTGAAGCTCGCCAGCGGCTTGCACCTGCTTGCTGGCGACCTGCCTTCCATCGTCGGCAGCACGGGCGCACGGCAGGCGTTCGGCTGCGCTGTCGTGGTCGCAGAGACGACGGCTGCCCAGCAGGTCGTTTCGTTCCTGCCTGCTGTCGCGAGACGTTGCAGCCGCAGCCGAGCAGCACGCGAAGCCGGGTTGTGAAGTTGTGAGCGCCTAGGGGTTCCCCAACCCCAACAAGTTCGCTTGTGCCTTCCCGCAGCATGACGGCGCTGGCCGCTGAACAGGCTCTAGCTCGAAGTTGTGAAGTTGCGGCTTCCTAGGGTTTCGCAACCCCAACAACTTGCTGAGCGCGCGTTCTGCCCCGTGGTCAAACAGGGACAAACGACGAAGCAAAGGGTGACACTTCGAGGGTCAAACAGAACGCTTCAAGGGCATAATCGCAGGTCAGAGGCCACTTGTGGAGTTCAGCAGCGACTTCACCGGGCCGCGCACACCCTCGGTGTTCAGCGTCTCGAGCGGTTGGTCGGGGTCGATGTGGCTCAGATCGATGTTGAGGTTTCCGCTCAGGTGTGCCAGACCTGCCTCCAGCGAGAGCGTCTCGAGATAGTCGGCGTGCTTGGCTTTCGCCTCGGCCTCCGTCCCGTCCACGATGGGGGACAGGCCGGCGATGACCTTCACGTCATCGGGGTGGCGACCGACCGCACTCACCCGGCGCCGGATGTCCTCGGCTATGCGTGTCAGGCCCCGCGAGGCCGCCACGACAAACACGCATTCGGCGTGTTTGGCCGCGAAATCGCGCCCACGATCCGACGAGCCCGCCTGGTAGATCACCGGCGTGCGCTGCGGCGACGGCTCCGCGAGGTGCGGGCCGGCCACCGAGTAATACGGGCCCTCGTGGTCGATCGGCCGCACCCGGTCAGGGTCGGCATAGACGCCGCGCTCGGTGTCGGCCACCACGGCATCGTCAGACCAGCTGCCCTCCCAGAGCTTGTAGCAGACGTCCAGGTAGTCCTCGGCTCGCTCGTAGCGCGTGTCGTGCATGGGCAGCCGCGGGTAGCCGAGGCTCTGTGCGCCGTTCTGCAGGTACGAGGTGACGACATTCCAGGCCACCCGCCCGCCCGTGAGGTGGTCGAGCGTGGAGATCTGGCGGGAGAAGGTGAACGGGTGCGCCTGCAGCACGTTGCTCGTGAAAGCGAACCCCAGGTGTTCGGTGACCGTGGCCATGGCCGGGATCAGCAGCATCGGATCGTTCACCGGCACCTGTATCGCCTCGCGCAGCGACGTGTCGGCGCTGCCCCGGTAGGTGTCGTACAGCCCGATGACGTCTGCGAGGAAGATGGCGTCGAAGCACCCGGCCTCGCAGATGCAGGCCAGCTCCAGCCATGGCTCGAGCGAGGTGTACTCGCGCTGGCGGGTGTCGTCGCGCACCCACAGCCCCTGCTGGATGTGGCCCACGCAGTTCATCGTGAACGCGTTCAGGATGATGCGCCGGCCTTGCCCGCCTGCCCCCGCTGCCGCCGCCACGGGGTCAGTCTCGCACCACTGGCTGCGAGCCGTCCCGCCCGGTCAGCGGGAGTTGGGGCCCGGGGCGGCGAGATAGCTGTCAACGATCTCGGCTGGGTCGCCGACGGCGCGGATGCGGCCCTCGTCCAGCCAGACCACCCGGTCGCAGAAGCGCCGGATCTCGTTCATGTTGTGGGTGACCAGCACGACCGAGCCCGAGGCCGAGCGCACGTCGTCGATGCGCTCGGCAGCCAGCCGCCGGAACTCCTCGTCGCCCACCGTCAGTGCCTCGTCGATCAGCAGGATCTCGGGTATGCGAGCCGTGGCGATGGCGAAGCGCAGCCGGGCGCGCATGCCCGACGAGTACGTGCGCATCGGCCGATCGATGTCGGCACGCAGCCCAGCGAAGTCGATGATCTCGTCCATTCGGCGCTCCACTTCGGCACGGGTGAAGCCCAGCGCCAGCCCACCGATCAGGATGTTGCGCCGCCCCGACAGCGCCGGTCGCAGCACCGACGACACCCCCAGCAGCGACGGCCGCGACCGTCCCCGGATGCTGCCCGAGCGCAGCGGCAGCAACCCGGTCATCGCTGCGAGGAGCGTCGACTTGCCCGCACCGTTCGGCCCGATCAGCCCCAGCGTCTCGCGCTCGAACAGATCCAGCGTCACGCCCTGCACGGCGGGGATCATGCGGTACTGGCGACGCATCCGGCCCCGGGCGAAGCCCTGCTTGATGCCCATGGCAGGCTCCTCGAACACCCGATAGCTGACGTGGGCGTCTCGCACCTCGACCGTGACGGCGGAGTCGCTCACGCGCCGAGCCTCTGCTCGGACCGGTGGAACACCCAGAATCCGATTGCGGGCATCACGATGCACCACATCACGAGACCGGCCACCACCCAGGGGTCCACGGGTTCGCCCAGCAGGCACCAGCGCGCGCACGTGATGACGTCGTAGAGTGGGTTGAGCGCGAACGCACGCCGCCACGCCGTGCTCTGCACGAACGCGTCGACGCTGAAGATCACGCCCGAGCCGTAGAACAGCAGCCGGAACAGGTGCGGCAGGATCTGGCGCAGGTCGGGCAGCGTGGTGCCGATGCGGGCCACGAGCAGCGCAGTGCCGAAATTGAAGGCGAACTGCGCTATCAGCACCGCCGGCAGCACCAGCCAGCGAAGCGTCGGCAGCTCACCGGTCGCCAGCACCGCCAGGATTGCCAGCGCCAGTGCGGGCACGAACGCAGCGGTCTGGCCGTTGACCGACGCTGCGGGCAGCAGGATGCGCGGGAACTGGATCGAGCGGATCAATCCCATGTTCTGGGTGATCGAGGTGGATGCCTCCAAGGTGACCCGTTGGGTGAGATGGAACAGCACCACGCCGACGATGAGGAATCCCAGGAAGTTGTCGACCCCGCGACGGGTGTCGATGATGACGCCGAACACCAGGAAATAGACCCCGACCAGCAGGGCCGGATTCACCAAGTGCCAGAGCTGGCCGAGCGTGGTGTCCATGTTCTGGGCCCGCAGGTCCTGCGCCGGCACCACGATGGCGAACTCGCGCCGACGCCACGCCTCGCGCAAGTAGGTCCGCGCCGTCGGCCTCGATGTCAGGTCGATGAGCGGCCGGACCGCCGCATCCCCCGAACTGGAGCTGCCGGAGCCGTCGGCGGCTTCAGTACTCACGATGGTCATCCTACGAAGGCCCCGAGGGTGGGCCGGTGGGCCCCGTTGCAGGGTGGGGACCGCCTGCGGGGGCATACTCACGCGGCCGAGTGATGTCCGGAGACGGATGTCTGACCGCAACGGACCGCCCGTGTTCACACCGCCTCCACACCGTCCCACGCCGCCGCCCGCCGACGTGCGCGGCAATGACTGGCGCTCGCTGCGGGTTGCCCCGCTGGGCGTGTTCGAGCCGCTGCTGCCGGTGACGGTCGTGGTGCCGTACTACGAGGCGCCCGACGCGCTCGCGCTGACGCTGGCCGGGCTCGAGCGCCAGACCTATCCCCGAGATCTCTTCGAAGTGGTCGTGGTGGACGACGGCTCCGACCCCCCGCTCGACCTCGCTGAGCTCGAACTGGCCGCGCTCGATGGCCACGGGCCGAGCACGCTGAACCTGCGGGTGGTCCACCAGGAAGACCTGGGGTTCGGCTTGGCCCGGGCTCGCAACAACGGCGCCCGTGCAGCCCAAGGCGATGTGCTGATCTTCCTCGACTGCGACATGGTGCCCGAGGCTGACTGGCTGGCCGCCCACGCCCGCTGGCACCACGCCGCCAGCGATCTGCTCACGCTGGGGTTCCGCCACCACGTCGACGTGGTCGGCATCGGGGCGGCCGACGTGCGCGACCGGCCGGGTTCGCTTGCTGCGCTGTTCGAAGGACGGCCGATCCAGCGCCCCGAGTGGATCGAGCGTCGCATGGAGGCCACTGACGATCTGGCCTCCGACGCCGATGACGTCTTCCGAACGGTGACTGGCGGCAACTTTGCTGTGTCGAAGTCGTTCTTCGAAACCGCAGGGATGTTCGACGAGTCCTTCACTCAATGGGGTTCGGAGGACATCGAGTTCGGCTGGCGTGCCTATGCGCTGGGAGCGGTGCTCGTGCCCGAGCGTTCGGCGCTGTGCTGGCACCAGGGCGAAGGCGCAGTGCTCAGCGAGGACGAGTCGGTCAGCCTGGCCCAGCAGCGCGACAAACTGTCGCACCTCATTCCCGACCGGCGATTGCGCACCTCGCCCCCCGGCCGCTCCTACACCGTGCCGCAGATCGCGGTGACCGTGCAGCCGGGGCACGTCGACGAACCTGAGGTGCTCGACACAGTCGAGCAAGTGCTGGCCAGCAACCTCCACGACCTCGTGGTGTGGGTGGACGAGCGACCGGGTGAGCCATTCGAACGGCTCAGTCGCCTGCTCGACCCCGATCCGCGGGTGAGCGTGGGCGAACCTGGAGGTGCGGCGCTAGCGCATCCCGCAGCGGCATTCCACGTGCGGGTTCCCGCCGGCGCGGATATCCGGCCACGAATGCTCGACCGGCTCCAGAACCAGCTCGGTACCGCCGCGGCGGGCGAATCTGATCTGGCCTCAGGTCACCGGGTGGGCATCACCCGCAGCTGGGCGGTCCACCGTGCCCGCCGATCAGGGCGGACCGTGGCCGAGTTCGGGGCTGTTGTCGAGCTGGACGTGGACAGTCTGCAGGTCACCCAGGAGGCCAAGCCCCAGGGATGGCTCGCCCGCAAGCTGCATGGGCCGGCCAAGCGACTCCTGCGGATGTGGGCCCGCATGCGCCGGCACTTGGGGACGTTGTTCGTCGCGGTGCGACGCATCAGGCGGCCCGCAGACGTCGCCCGCCTCATCGCGACCGTCGCCCGGGCGGTGTGGTGGCGCGTCAAGAACCTCCGTTGGAAGTTCCGCAGCCTGATGTGGGCGCTGCGGCGCGCCCGCAAGCAATGGCCGCGCCGGGTGAAGAAGCGCCTGCGCATCTGGCTGGGTCTCCAGCCGCGCAGCCAGCGCTATGTGCAGCGCCTCGCCCGCTACCCGCTCGGAGCCGAGATCGTGGCCGCCGGCCGCGAGGCATCGGCGGTCTTCGCTGCCTCCACCAGGGTGGCAACCCACATCGGCGACGACGGCGATCATCACGTCGACGTCGTGGTGGCCGATTCGGCCAAAGCCGGCGAAGCGGCGCTTCGAGCCGCTCGGGGAGAGCGGCGACCGGCGGTCGCCGTACTGGCGGACATGGCGCCGCTGGCCAGGGTGCAGGCATTCAATCCCGAGGCGGTCAACCCGATCGGCTGGTCGGCCGGGTCCGAGCCGGAACCGGCGTCGGTGCGATCGCTGCTGTCACTGGCGCGTGGGTCGATCTTCAGCCTCTACCTGGGCGGCGAGCTGCTCGCTGACCTGCGCGCCCCGCACCATCTCACCGACAGCGCCGCCGACCACCGAGACGCAGTGCAGCGGGCAGGGGCGCTCGCGGCGCTGGCAGGCGCCGGTGTTGTCGTGCACATCGACGCGCCCGATCCGCAGCTCGCAGCGACGCTCGGGCCGGCATTGCACGACCTGATGGCGTCGGGCGATGTCGCCGGCGCCGATGCGCACCGCCGCGAGCAGCTCAGCATCGAGATGCGGCGCTGCGCGCTGCGCGATCACTCGCTGCGCAGCCGAGCCCGCCAGATCCTCTCGGCCACGGGCGTCAGCGCCCAGCCGCCCGAGGTGTCCATCCTGGCGCCGACGCGGCGGCCCGACCGTGTCGCCGATGTCATCACGACCGCCGCCCGCCAGACCTACCCCCGTCTCGAGCTCGTGCTCGCCCTGCACGGCGATGGCTTCGACAGCGATGCCGAAATCGAAGCGCTGGCTGGCGACCTCGGCCACCCTCTCCGGATCGTCCGAGTCGACAGCACGGAGAACCTGGGAGGGGTGCTGCGAGCTGCCGCTGAGGCGGCCGGCGGGTCTCTGCTCACCAAGATGGACGACGACGACTACTACGGCGCCGAGCACATCTGGGACCTCGTGCTCGCCCATGAATACTCCCGGGCCGAGCTCATCGGCAAGTCCGCCGAGTACGTGTACCTCGAACGGCTCAACACGACCGTGCGCGACCAGAACCGCCAGAAGTTCTCCGAGCGCTACATCCCCTTCGTGGGCGTCTCGGGCGGCGTGCTGATGATCTCCCGCCACGACCTCGAAGCCGCCGGAGGATGGCGACGGGTGCCCCGGCGGGTCGACATCGCCCTGGCCCACGACGTCACGCTGGCCGGCGGGCGCATCTACTGGACCCACGGTGCGGGCTACCTGCGGGTGCGTCACGGCGACGAGCACACTTGGAACGTCGAGGACAGCCACTTCTTGGGCCGGGCCAGCGAGGTGCGCGACGGCTGCGACCTGGTCTTCGCGGGAGTCGAAGAGACCTGACCGCTCCCACCCTGCGAGACTGGGGCCATGAGCGGCACCTTGGACCTCACGGCTAACGAATCCGAACTCCAGCGGTATCTCGACGAAGTCGACGAGAACGGCTACTGCATCGTCGAAGGCGCCATCGAACCCGAGCTGGTCGCCGAGATCCGCGAGACCGTGGCCCGGATCACGGCCATCGACGAGGGCGAAGAGATCGGCGGCATCGGCACCGCCGAGCCTCAGGTCGGCGCCAGTGACGCAGCCGAAACGGCCTAGGTCACGAAGGCAGAAGGGAAGCCATCATGGAACTGCGCGATCGGGTTGCGATCATCACCGGCGGGGGAGGCGGCATCGGCGGCGCAACCGCCCGGCACTGGATGGCCGAGGGTGCTCGCCACGTCGTCGTCGCTGATTACAACGCTAAGACTGCCCAAGCCATCGCGGACGAGATCGGGTGCGAGGGCGTCGGGCTCGACGTCACTGACGAGGCGGCCGTTGCCGAACTGGTCGAACGCACGCTCGATGCGCACGGCCCGATCGACGTGTTCTTCTCCAATGCCGGTGCCGGCGCAGACGGCGGCGTGGTCGCTTCGAACGATGCCTGGCAGTCACAGTGGGAGCTGCACGTGATGAGCCACGTGTACGCAGCCCGTGCCGTGCTGCCTTCCATGCTCGCCCGGGGCGAGGGCTACCTGGTGCACACCGCCAGCGCGGCTGGGCTGCTGGCCGCGATGGGCTCCGCGCCGTACTCGGTCACCAAGGCAGCCTGCATCAAGCTGGCCGAGATGGAGGCGATCCTGCACGGCGACGACGGCATCCGGGTCTCGGTGCTGTGCCCGCAGGGCGTGAACACCGCCATGGCGCCGCAGCGACTCGCCGACGGCGGCACCGACGGCATCGTCGAGCCCGAATTCGTCGCCGAGGTCATCACCCAAGCCATGGCCGAGGAGCGGTTCCTGATCCTGTCCCACCCTGAGGCCCAGACCTACGTCGAGCGCAAAGCCTCCGACCCAGACCGCTGGCTCAGAGGCATGCGCCGCCTCCGCCAACGTTCCCTCGACGTCGAGGAATCCGCTTAGCCACGGGCCCGACGCGTCCTCCGGTTCGCCCGGGAATGTCAGGCTCGATGTGCCGGCTGTCAGCTTCCATGCCTGCCCTGCCGGCGGGTATCCTCGGTGGGCGTCGCTTGTGGGGGCTGTAGCTCAGTTGGCGAGAGCATCTGCTTTGCAAGCAGGGGGTCGCGGGTTCGAGTCCCGTCAGCTCCACCGGTTTGGGCGGGGTCGGGAGCGTTCGAGGTTCGCTTTCCGTTGGCTGATTGTCTATCGTGGTGGCTGTGAGTGTGCGTCGGCACGGGCGTGAAGGGGTTTGAGATGGTTGTTCGCAGTGTTCGGGCTGGGCTGAGGAGCCTCTCCCCCCCCCCCCGGTTTGGTTCGGCGGGGCGGCCGGGGCGCGGGAAGCGTGCTTGGGGGCGGCGCATTGCGGCTGTCGCGGTGCTGCTCGTCGCGGTCGTGGCGGTGGCGCCGGCCGAGCGGGCCGAGGCGCAGAGTGTCCCGAACGTGTGGTGGGGCACGATAGCTCATATCACACAGGAGCCGTCAGACATAGCATCGGCGATATATCTCCAGGTCAGCCAGAATCTGGCCGCGCCGCTGACTGTCAGCTACACGATTGGCGGCACGGCGACTTGCGGGACGGACTACACCATCGCCGGCGCGGACTGCGCCCAAGGGACCGGGACGTTCACCTTGCCGGCGGGCACGGCGAGGTTCACCGCCGTTGAGTACCCGATTACGGTCCTGGCCGACGCGGTCCCCGACACCGGCGAGACCATCGTTCTGACCATCGCCGACGGCGCCGACTACAACCTGGGCACAGGAACCACATTGACGGTGAAGATCGTTGAGGACTCCGGCCGGGCCGTGTTTCGGATCGGCGGCCTGCCCCAGGTGAACGGCACCCTGACGGGGCATCGGGTCTGCGACGACGCCGACGGCAACGGCACGTTCAGCTACCAGTGGCAGAGAAGAAGCAGTCCCGGAAGGGCTGCGTTCACCAATATCGCCGGCGCGACTTCCCAGAGCTACACCCTCCAGCAGGCGGAAGCCGGCCACTACGTGCGGCTCCAGATCGGCTACACCGACGGAAACAACATTGATGTGCGGACCTACTCGCCGATCGTCGGCCCGATCGGGCCGGTTACGGCGGCGAACACGGTGGGGTTCGGCCGCGGCGACTACAACGTGCGCGAGGGCGACCCGCTGGAGCCGACGCTGACCTTCGGCTCGCCCACGACGGCGCAGCAGACCTTCGAGATCGTCTTCCAGACTTGCGACGCCGACCTGGGCAATGACGTCAGCGTGGACTACTTCGAACGCAATCAATTCACGGCCAGCCTCAATGTCTCCGCCGCGCACTCGGTGACGGTGCCCGCGGGCGTGACCAGCCACACCTTCAGCCTGCCCGTGCCGGCGGACGGCGAGATCGAGGGCTACGAGACCTTCGTCATGGGCTTCGGCGCGATCCCGGCCGGGATCACCA